>JAUXWT010000064.1 GCA_030681475.1 Bacteroidales bacterium
AGATGCCGACCAAAAATATCGTGAAAGGAAGATCAAGCACCTTGAAAAACTGCTGCAACAATTAAAAAAGGTTGCGTAATGAGCTTTTGCAAACACAATATAATCAACCAGTTAAAAACAAGTTATATAGTAGACGCAAAGGCGCAGAGAAATAAAGCATTGATTGTTAATCCTCTGCGTCTCCGCGTCTGCGGTTAATCTTTAAAAGTTACCTTTTGAGACTCCTCTTTTTATGAGGAAGTTTAGTTTCATTATAGTTTCCGCGGACAAATGATTAACTTTGCCCAGAATATACAGCTTGATGGCAGTCTCGGCCCGGTCTCCACCGTTAACCGGGCTGATATGATATGTAAGGCCATGTATGGCATGTTGGGTGTGCTGAACAACTTTTCTGGGACTTTACACGACAACTTCCGATACCGTTATAGGAGCAGGAAACCACCATCTGTAGTTTGATTTTTATATTACAGGGCTTCCAACGAAAAAGAACGCCTGTACCATGCAGATTATTCCAAATCAGGCCAATTCTAACAGCCTGTTATGTTTTACCTTGCCTTCTTCAGGCAGGTGGACACTGGAACTGATCGATATCCGGGGTGCCATCCTTACCGGATGGACAAAGCACATGGATGCAGGGAACCACCGGCTTCATCTCGCGGAAATATTGAGAGATAATGAGTTGCAGTAGGGAATTTTCTACCTCCGTTTGACCGGAGAAGAGTACGCGGTAACATTGTATAAAATGGTCTTCTCTGGTCACTAATTCAACAAGACCTTTTTTCCATAACAGATTTTTACCTATTTTTGTGATGTTATGTTCACTTAAAACCTCGTTATTCTTTACACTTTACACATGAAAAAGATCAATTACACGATCTTGGCAGCATTCTTAAGTCTGTCAGGATCACTCCTGTATGCACAGGATTCAAAGGATGTGCAGCATCCAACCCTGATCACCCACTCCGAAAACATGATTGAAGCGCCTTCGATCGAATCTCAGATCGCTTCAGGTACTTTCATCCCAGCCGAAGACCGGGTTAAAGAATTCAATCCAAAACGCTGGGGTTCAAATACATCCGTGCCCGGAAAAGGCTTGCCCAAAGGCAATGACCCGTTATGGCACAAACAAGTCCAGGTGAATAAAACCCCTGGCAAAGCCCCGATCCTCAGTTTTGAAGCTGCCAGCGCTTCAGCCACCCCCACCGATCCGACCGGGGCTGTGGGCCCGAATCATTTTGTAAATTCCTGGAACTCATCCTTCCGGATCTGGGATAAAACAGGCAATCCACTCACGGCAGCCGCATCGCTGGGAACAATCCTGCCCGGAACTTTGGGAGATCCGATCGTTATCTATGATCCGTTTGCCGACCGTTTTCTGATCACTGAATTTTATTCCAATGGTTTTGATGTCGCGATCAGCAAGGGGCCAAATCCCGTAACCAGCGGCTGGTATGTTTATCGTTTTCCAACGAATACTTTCCCCGATTATCCCAAATTTTCGGTATGGTCTGATGGCTACTATATCACGGCCAACAAAGACCAGACCTCAGCAAGTACAAGCCAGGTTGTGTTTGCACTCGAACGGGACAAAATGATCGCGGGCAACACAACCGCGCAGATGATCGGGTTTCCGCTGACCGGAATAGTCACCAGCGGGTTTTACAGCCCGCTTGGCTTTAATGCCAACGGACCAACCATGCCGGCCATAGGAAATGCCCCCATCGTTTACATGCAGGATGATGCCTGGTCGGGTGTTTCCGTCGATCATTTAAAGATATGGTCGGTCAATGTCAATTGGACGACCCCCGCCAGTTCTACCATTTCCAGTCCCCAGATCATCAACACCGCACCATTCGACGGACTGTTCGATGGCGGATCATTCGTTAACCTCCCGCAACCCTCAGGCAGCGATATTGATGCGCTGCAGGCAACCATCATGTATATGGCCCAATACCGGAGATTTCCAACCTACAATACTGTTGTGTTTAATTTTGTTGTTGACCTGAACGGAGCAGATAATTATGCCGGAATACGCTGGTATGAATTGCGTCAGACAACCGACGGCGCGCCATGGACCATTTATCAGGAAGGCACCTATGCACAACCCAACGGACACAGCGCATTTTCAGGGAACATGTGCATGGATATATACGGAAACATCGGCCTGGCATATACCGTAGTCAGTACTACGCAAAACCCTTCCTTACGCTTCACCGGAAGATTGGCATCCGACCCCCTTGGAACCATGCCCATTGCCGAAGACGTTATCATCAACGGAACATCGGTTGATCCATCTTCGAGATATGGAGACTATTCCCAAATGACCATTGACCCAGTTGACGGAAGAACGTTCTGGTCGATCGGGGAATATTTTTCAAGCGGCAGAAAAAACCGCGTCGGGGTCTTCAACATTGCACCGCCGACACTCACGGCTCAATTTACGGGAACGCCGACAACAGTGTGTGCAGGCGGTTCTGTCGTCTTCACCGACCAGTCACTCGCCTCACCCACCTCCTGGACATGGAGTTTCCCGGGCGGGACACCATCAAGTTATATTGGACAAACCCCACCGGCCATCACCTATAATACCCCCGGAATTTACGATGTTACCCTTACGGTTTCCGATGGGGCATCATCCGATCCGGAGGTTAAGACCGGATATATCACGGTCAAGAGCGTAATTGCCAATTTTACGGGAACTCCGGTCAACGTTGTCGTTGGAAATTCAGTGATATTCACCGATAATTCGTCATGCAGTCCCACAACATGGGAATGGTCATTTCCCGGCGGTACACCCTCAACATTCAGCGGGCAAACCCCGCCGCCCATAGTTTACAGTTCAACAGGAACCTATGATGTTTCCCTAATCGTTACAAAACCGGCCGGTTCCGATACCAAGACGAGAACGGGCTATATCACGGTGAGCCCGCCAATATTCAACATTGCCAGTGGAACGGTGACTACTTGTACCGGTGATTTCTATGATACGGGAGGCCCTACGGGCGATTATCAAAACAATGAAACAATTACAGAGACATTTTATCCCTCCACCACGGGTGCGATGATACGGTTTAACTTTACTTCGTTCGCCACGGAATCGGGGTATGATACGTTGACGATTTACAATGGGATTAACTCATCTGCTCCGCTCATCGGCAAATATCACGGGACTGCCGGCCCCGGAATCGTCATGGCAACAAATGGGTACGGCGCCCTTACATTCCGGTTCCGTTCCGATGTCAGCGTTACCGCCGCTGGATGGACAGCAACAATCAGTTGTGTCACCGGTTTTGTGTCCGACCCTACGACATTTACTGCATCCGCCGCTTCAACATCGCAGATTGATCTGGCATGGACAAAGAATCCCGGAAATAATAACGTCATGATCGCATGGTCGCCGACCAGTACTTTCGGAACCCCGGTTAACGGAACCATTTATACCCCTGGAGGAACGATCGCCGGCGGAGGGACCGTTCTTTACAGGGGAAGCCTGACTTCGTTCAATCATACCACCCTCAGTCAGAATACAACCTACTATTACAAAGCATATTCCTATGATGGCAGCGATGCCTATTCACCGGGGTTAACAGCCAACGCAACAACATTATGTGGTGTTTACAACCTGCCATTATCAGAAAATTTCCCGCTCGCTACCCTGCCGAATTGCTGGACAAAGCAAATCTCAGGTACCGGAGGAGTTGACAAATGGACGGTTTCAAATACAGCCAATGCAGGAGGAACGGCGTATGAAATGAGGACGACTTGGCAGTCGGTAAATCCGGGTATCACGCGACTTGTCACACCTCCTTTTAATACAACCGGAGTTTCGCAAGTGAATTTAAGCTTCAAACACATGCTCGACGGGTACGGAACCGGCTGCACGCTTCGCATACAATCAAGTACGAACGGAAGCGCCTGGACAAATGAAGCCTGGTCTGTTGCATCAACAGCAACCAATATTGGCCCGGCAACGGTAAATACGACGGTATTAAACAACCTGAATTCTCCAAATACCATGATTGCATTTACAATCGAAGGGAATCTTTACCAATATGACTACTGGTATGTGGATGATGTATCCGTTTCCTACACATGCGCGACAACACCCCCTGTTGGAATTACCATTGTGCCATCGGCAAACCCGGTTGATGCCGGAGTTCCGGTAACTTTCACGGCAAACCCTGTAAACGGGGGAACATCCCCTGTTTATCAATGGAAAATAAACAACATCAATGTCGGAACAAACGTCGATTCATACCAGTATATTCCTGTTGACGGAGATCAGGTTTCCTGTGTTTTGACCTCAAATTCACTGTGTGTTTCAGGCAACCCTGCTACTTCGAACCTGGTGACGATGACGGTGAACAGTGTTCCGGTCAACCTGAACCTCAACAACATAATGGTTACAGGGACCCAGTGTTTTAATGCCGTTCAAACCATCATGGTGGCCGGAAGCGGGAACGAATTTAACGTAATGAACGGTGGTTACGTCACCATGATCGCAGGACAAAATATCCTTTATTATCCGGGAACTGTCGTTAACCCGGGAGGGTATATGTATGGCTATATCGCTCCTGGTGGTCCATGGTGCGCCGCTCCGACAATGCCTGTTGTGCTGACCGGTACAAATGAGTTTCAACCGGAATTGGAAAAGCAGTTTTACCGGATCTATCCCAACCCGACTGACGGCACATTCACCCTTGAGTTGAATGCATCTGATAATACCGGAAAATGGTTTGTTGAAATCTATGACATGAATGGACAAAGGATAATTTCCAGTGCATTTTCAACCGAAAGGAAGCATGAGTTTTCATTGTCCGGCAAGCCTGCCGGGATATACCTTCTTCGTGTGATCAGCGACAGGAGATCGGGAACCACAAGAATCATAAAACAAAAATAGTTAAACAAACTGACCCCAACCTGATGAAAAGACTACTGAACCTTTTTTGCCTGACATGTTTGCTCTTTACTTTTTCGACTGTTTTTGGTCAAAATAATAAAAATGTGCCTGCCCGAAAATGGATCTACGACCAGTTGGATCCCCGCGTGGACAATATGAGTTACTGGATGACCATGGCTGAAAAGGGGCTTACACCATATAATCCGGACATCCCATTGCCTCCTGCCATATTTAAAGGCAGTCAGATCAGGGCGCATGGGGTAAGAACGACAAATTCGCCGGATGTCCCTGTTACCAACCTGACCAATGTCACTGAAAGTGAAAACTCCGTTTTTATCGACCCGAATAATGCCAATTACATACTGAACTCCAACAATTCAACTTCATGGAGCGGCAGTACTGTTGGGTCAGTTTACGGAGCAAACTATTTCCAGTCATCCAATGCCGGAATAGGCTGGGTTGGAACCCCGAATGGGGCAGGGGGTACAAACCGCGGCGACCCCACAACAGCCATCGGATTGAATGGCCGGGAATATGTAAACTTTATTAGCAGCGGTTCCGGACAGGGGATTGCATATTCTGATAACGGAACTTCCTGGTCAACGGCATCCATAGCGCCAAATCCCGGCACACTGGCCGATAAAAATCACATGTGGATCGATAACAAAATTACCAGTCCGTATGAAGGGAATCTTTATGTGGCGTGGACTGATTTTGGTGGAACCTACAATTACCAGGTTTTGTTGTCCCGGTCAATAGATGATGGGGCGACATGGTCGGCAAAATTGCCCGTCTCGGGCAGTATTTCCACCTTTAACCATGGGGTTAACCTTCAGACAGGACCTGGCGGAGAGGTATATGCCATATGGGCGACCTATCCGAGTTCAGGCCTTACGGAGGAAGGTATTGGCTTCACCAAATCATTAGATGGCGGTGTAACCTTTTCGACCGCCACAAAAATTATTTCAAACATCAGGGGAATACGTGAAACAGGCGTGCAGAAAAACATGCGCGTTAACTCCTTTCCTGTAATGGCTGCGGACATCAGCGGAGGTCCCAATAACGGAAATATTTATGTTGTCTGGACCAATATTGGCATTCCCGGAATAAACACAGGCACCAATAAAAGTGTCTACATCATTCGGTCAGTCAACGGAGGAACGTCATGGTCAACTCCCGTTCGGGTAAACCAGGGAACCTATGCAGATGGCAAGGAAGCCTACTTTCCGTGGATCAGCTGTGACCCTGTTACAGGTGTGCTGACTGTTGTGTTTTATGATGACCGGAATGTCTCGAGCACCCAGTGCGAGGTTTTTACTGCTTATTCAACTGATGCAGGCACCACCTGGACTGATTTCCAGGTCAGTGATGTGGCTTTTACGCCAACTGCAATTCCGGGCCTCGCCAGCTCATACATGGGTGATTACCTGGGCATAACATCAAAAGGTGGAAAAGTATATCCATGCTGGACAGATAACCGGGGTGGCATCTTCATGACCTACGTCTCGCCATTTGAACTGGGACTGAACGCCGACTTTTTTACGAACAGCACAACCATTTGCACAGGTTCGGGTGTGACATTCACCGATGTATCCACCGGTCCGCCAATATCCTGGACATGGAGTTTTCCGGGCGGAACACCTTCAAGTTATATCGGACAAACGCCTCCTGCCATCACCTACAGTGCACCAGGTTCCTATGATGTCTCCCTGACCGTATCTGATGGGGTGACATTTGATACGGAGACTAAAACCGGTTTCATCACGGTTAAGAATGTGATTGCAGGTTTTACAGGGGCGCCAACGACCGTCGTTGTAGGAAATACAGTAACCTTCACCGATAATTCGTTGTGTGGCCCGGCAACATGGACATGGTCGTTTCCCGGAGGTTCTCCCGCTTCGTTTACCGGGCAAACTCCCCCTGCGATTTTATACAATACCCTTGGAACTTATGATGTTTCCCTGACCGTTACCAAGCCGGGCGGATCAGATACGAAGACCCGGACAGGGTATATCTCCGTTGTGCCGCCAATATTCAACATAGCCAATGGTACCGTGACCACCTGTACCGGCGATTTCTATGACTCAGGAGGCCCTGCAGACGCTTATCAGAACAATGAAACTTTCACGGAAACCTTTTATCCATCCACTCCCGGCGCCATGATGCGGTTTACCTTTACATCGTTCAGTACGGAACTGGATTACGACACATTGACAATCTATAACGGGATCAACACCTCAGCGCCAATCATTGGTAAATATCACGGTACCACAGGTCCCGGGACGGTCACTGCATCAAATCCATCCGGCGCTCTTACATTCCGGTTCTATTCCGATGCATACGTTACCGCGGCGGGATGGGCTGCATCCATAAGCTGTTACAGCATCACGGATCCTCCGGTGGCTGATTTTTCTGCCTCGACCACAACACCTGTTGTCGGACAAACTGTGACGTTCACCGACCTGTCGTCAAACGCACCGACTTCATGGGCCTGGTCTTTCAACCCGCCAACGGTGACCTATGTTGGAGGTACAACCGCTTCCTCAAAGAATCCCCAGGTACAATTTTCTGCTCTCGGCATGTATACAGTTACTTTAACTGCCACCAATGCATATGGTTCTGATGCCGAGATAAAAACGAATTATATCAATGTGACGAATTGTACATATACCACACTGCCATTCACCGAAAATTTCCCGGGAACGACCATACCCAATTGCTGGTCACAAGTTGACAACCAGGGCAACGGGCAGGTCTGGGAATTCGGCGTGATCACCGGCCAGAGCCCCAACCCGGCACTAACAGGGAACTATGCCTATTTGGACAGCGATACTTATGGCAACGGTAATTCACAAAATGCAGATCTCATATCACCTACCCTCAATTTATCCGCTTATACAGGCATCACATTGCAGTTCAGCCATTATTTTAAGAGTTATTCCGGCTCATCGGGAACCCTGTCATACAGCATTAATAACGGTTCGACCTGGGCCCAAATCCAGCAGTTTACAACCACCTCTGCATCAAACCCAGTTACATTCAACCAGGTTCTGCCAGCACTTGCAGGGCAGCCTCAGGTAAAATTCAAATGGAATTATACAGGCTCATGGGGTTGGTACTGGGGAATAGACAATATCCAGGTCACCGGAACCTGTATTTCAACACTTCCGGTAAGTGTTTCGATTTCGGCTTCAGCCAACCCGGTTGATCAGGGAGTGCCGGTAACATTCAACGCAATCGTTGTAAATGGGGGAACATCCCCGGTTTATCAATGGAAAATCAACAATATCAATGTCGGAACAAACGCTGGTTCATATCAGTATATACCTTCCGATGGTGATCTGGTTTCGTGTGTTTTGACATCGAATGCCGCATGTGTTTCCGGTAATCCAGCCACTTCGAATGTGGTGACGATGACGGTGAACAGCGTGCCGGTCAACCTGACCGTTAACAACATCACGGTTACAGGTACCCAGTGTTTTAATGCCGTTCAGACCATCTTTGTGGCAGGAAGCGGGAATAACTTCAGTGTTGTGAACGGCGGCAATGCAACCATGATCGCGGGACAAAATATCCTTTACTATCCGGGAACAACTGTTGAACCCGGCGGGTATCTTTACGGCTATATTGCCCCCGGAGGTCCATTTTGCAATCCGCCGACAAAACCGGCAGTTCTTACAGGGAACAATGAAAAGAGTGCAAGGCTTGAAAAAGATTTTTTCCGTATTTATCCAAATCCGACAACCGGGGAATTCACACTGGCTTTGAACGGGTATGTGCCTTCGGAGAAGATCAGTGTCGCAGTTTATGACATGAACGGCGGAATCGTTCTCTCCGGGGAGATTACCGATGAGATGAAACATGTATTCTCACTCTCCGGCAAACCGGCCGGTCTTTACCTGATCAGGGTCATTTCCGGAAACCAGCATGGTTCATCCAGAATTATCAAGGGTGAATAAATCGATTCTGATTGATCACCATCTTACCAGTAGGTATGTTAAAGCGCTTACGTCATTTTACAAAACAAAATCCTCATTATTATGAGACTGTTAAGTGGAATGTCAAACGATCAGATTTTTCTCTGTGAACCTCTGTGACTACTCTGTGAACCTCTGTGTAACAAATAATTACACAGAGAACCACGGAGGAGACACGGAGGGCCACAGAGATCATATGAAACAAGATTATTTATGTTTTCCTGGCCGGGTATCCCCAAATCAGTTCCTCTTGTATAATTGCGAGCTATCAGAAATACAGATGGAGAAATAATTTCTTCCCCCCATCAATTGTTAATTATTTCACTAATTTTGGAATGGCTGTTCATTTTGAGCTGCATTTTATTAAAAATTAGT
This sequence comes from Bacteroidales bacterium, assembly GCA_030681475.1. GTDB lineage: Bacteria > Bacteroidota > Bacteroidia > Bacteroidales > FEN-979 > CAIVAT01. Next base: position 9,253 of record JAUXWT010000064.1, read on the forward strand.
GACTATGAAAACTATCTACACTCTATCCCGAAGCATTACTTTCCTGCTGGCAATGCTCCTTCTGCCGGTCTTGGTATTTACCGGAAATGTTCAATTGAATAACGGAAAAACCGCCGTTTCATTCAAAGAGAAAGACTATCAGAAAATAGTGTTTTCAAGCTCAATCGCGGGTTTTTCCTTTGCCGAAGTCAACGCCCCGGCCGGAATGTTTTCAATGCTGTCGATCGATGGTTTTGGTAAAAGGAATATTGAAGGGGAACCCTCTTTGCCTGTTTACAGAAAACTTATCGAGGTACCGGTAAACGCCACTTTCAAAGTGAAGATTATCAGGCAGCATTACCAGGAGATCGTTCTTAATGAAGTTGGCGTCAAAACGCCTGTTTTTCCCGCACAACCGCCCCTGTCAAAAGGTGACGACCCAATAAAAGTCCCATTTATTTATTCCAAGGATGTATATTTCACCGATGGTTGGATTGCGGACGACCTGGCCACCGTGAGTTTTATCGGAACGATGCGTGCGATTAACCTGGCCAGGATTGATATTTCACCGGTTCAATACAACCCTGTGGAAAACAAACTACGGATCTACGATGAACTTGAAGTTGAGATCATATTTGAAAATGCAGATATTCCGGCAACGATTGAATTGAAAAGTTCAAAAGCCTCGCCATATTTCAACAGCATGTACCGGATGGTGGAGAATTTCAAACCCAATCCGATGACCGATGAGTTGATAACCTCAGCACCGGTTACTTACGTGATCGTTTCTGACCCCATGTTTCAGGCAACTTTACAACCTTTCATTGCCTGGAAAAAGAAAAAGGGTTTCAGGGTGATCGAAGGATATACCAATAATCCTGCAGTTGGCAATACAACAACAACGATCAAAGCGTGGCTCCAGGGATTATACTCCTCACCTCCGGCTGGTTACAATGCACCGAGTTTTGTATTGTTTATCGGCGATGTGGCACAGGTCCCTGCATGGGCAGGAGGCGCTGGTTCTCATTATACCGATCTGCGGTATTGTGAATATACCAATGATAACCTGCCGGAAGTCTATTATGGTCGTTTCTCAGCAACTTCAGTTGCACAACTCCAACCCCAGGTTGATAAAACGCTTGAGTATGAGCAATACCTGATGCCCGATCCCTCCTTTTTGAATGAGGCGGTTATGGCTGCCGGCGCCGATGCCAGTTTCCAGACACACAGCAACGGACAGATCTATTATGGCACCGAGAATTACTTCAATGCAGCACATGGAATTTTATCGCACACGTACCTTCAGCCGGAACCTTCAGGGGGAAACTATTCCCAGAACATAAAAAATAACGTATCAAGCGGTGTGTCATTTGCTAATTATACAGCCCATTGCAGTGAAAACGGCTGGGCCGATCCCAGTTTTGTGATCTCCGATATTGCCAGCCTTACCAATGCCCATAAATACTGCCTGATGGTGGGAAATTGCTGCCTGTCGGCCAAATTCGATGTGAACAGTTTTGCCGAGGAGCAACTCCGGGCAGTCAACAAGGGTTCGGTCGGGTATATCGGTGGCTCCAACAATACCTATTGGGATGAGGACTATTGGTGGGGTTGCGGTTTCAAGAGTGTGGTACTGCACCCGGCCTATGATCCTGCCCATATCGGCGCCTATGATGGCGCTTTTCACGATCACGGGGAACCTGTTGCCGACTGGTTCGTGACCCAGGGACAAATGTTCGTTTGCGGAAATTATGCAGTAGAAGAATCCAATACAAGCCGGAAGCAATACTATTGGGAGATATACCACCTGATGGGTGACCCGTCGCTGATGATCTATTATTCCGTACCACCGGCGCTTACCGCATCCTATCAAAGTCCCCTGATGATTGGCATGACAACCCTTACAGTGAATACAGCGCCCTATGCCTATATCGCCTTGTCGATGAACGGCATCCTGCTTGATGCCAGGATTGCTGACGCCACTGGAGCGGCAACTCTTGCTTTTCCGGCGCTGAACACACCTGGAACCGCCGATATCGTGATCACCAAACAAAACAGGCAACCACATATCAGCACGATACAAGTCATTCCGGCATCGGGGCCTTACGTGATCTATACGTCCAGCGCCATCAACGATCCACTTCCCACCGGAAACAACAACGGGCAAATGGATTTTGATGAGATCAACAGTTTGAATGTTTCATTAAAAAATGTGGGTGTTCAGACCGCTACAAACGTGATCGCAACGTTGTCAACCACCAGTCCCCATATCACCATGACCGATAATTCTGAGAATTTCGGCAACATTAACCCGGATCAGACGATCACCATGAATGATGCATTTTCGTACATCGTGGCCAATGACATTCCCGATCAGCAGGTGGTTCCTTTCACCCTTCATGCCGTAAGCGGAGTTGATCTTTGGAATTCAAGTTTCAATATCACCGCTAATGCCCCTGCGCTTCAGGTTGGCGCCATGACCGTCCAGGATAACTGCCCGGGATGTAACAACGATGGCATCCTTGATCCGGGCGAAACTGCCAACCTCGTGATTGTTAACAGTAATAACGGGCACGCCGGGTTGTCAAACATCAACGGAACCTTGTCTGTTGCAGGGGGATCAAGCCCCTACCTGGTGATCAATAATTCAACTTCCGTTATTGGCACCCTGGCAACCGGAGGTTCCGGCAATGCAGTATTTAGTGTTACAGCCGATCCATCCACCCCGATCGGTACGCCGGTTGACCTCAGTTACACGGTAACCGGAGGCACATCAGGGCAATACACCGCTACAGCGTTAAAACAGGTAGTGATCGGATTGATCCCCACATATATTATGTCGTCCACCTCGGTAACAACCTGTACCGGTTATTTTTATGATCCGGGCGGCCCTGCGGGGAGCTATAGTAACAGTCAGGACTTCACCATGGTAATCAATCCTGGCATGACCGGAAGCATGCTCCGGGTGATATTCAGCAGTTTTGAGCTAGAAGCTCAGACCACCTGCAACTATGATTACCTTAAAATTTATGATGGAACCAACACCTCCGCCCCGCTACTGGGCGCCTGGTGTGGCACAAACTCACCGGGAACCATTATTGCCAACAATTCAACCGGTGCGCTGACATTTGTGTTTCACAGCGATGTATCCGTTACGAAGCCGGGATGGGAGGCCAGTGTCAGTTGCTTGTCAGGGGTAGTGATCAACCCTGCAACTTTCTCCGCCACTGCGGCCACCACCACACAGATCGACTTGGCCTGGACTCCCAATGCTTCCAACCATAACGTGATGGTGGTGTGTGCCATGACGAGTGTTTTTGGTGTTCCGGTCAACGGAACGGTTTACAACCCCGGAAATGCCATTGCCGGCGGAGGAACGGTGATCTGTACTGATCCGGGCACATCCTTCAATCATTCCGGGCTGAATCCAAGTACAACCTATTACTATAAGGCTTTTTCATATGATGCAACACACAATTATTCTTCAGGGATAACTACAAGCGCCAATACCGCCTGCGGTACCGTGGATGCTTTTCCTTGGGCAGAAGGGTTTGAAAACGCAGGTTTGATACCGGCTTGCTGGTCGCAGGAGTATGTGACCACCCCCGGCCTGAACTGGACTTTTGTAAAGGGAAACGGCAGTTCGAATCCGGCGACCGCACATGGAGGTAATTTCAATGCCTGCCTGAAAGATGCCTCATCTGCGGATAATATAACCCGTCTTGTTTCTCCAAAACTTAATCTTGCCGGCCTTCCTCAACCCCAACTGAAGTTCTGGCACACGCAGGCATTCTGGAGCCCGGATCAGGATCTGTTAACTGTTTATTACAGGAAATCTGCAACCGATCCCTGGAAATTACTTACGGTCTATACCAGCAGCATCGCAACCTGGACATTGGAAACGATTCCGCTTCCGGAGGCTACTGATTCTTATTTCATTGCTTTTGAAGGCAACGCAAAATACGGTTATGGCGTATGCGTTGATGATGTTGAAATATCGAGCGCCTGCCCTGCGATCTACCCGGTTGGCATTGAGATCATGGCATCGGCAAACCCGGTCAGTTCCGGAACCAGCGTTATGTTTACGGCCACCCCTGCAAATGGCGGAACGGTTCCTGCTTTCCAATGGGAACTGAATGGGACAAACATTCCGGGTGCAACAAATTCAAGCTATGCTTATATCCCCGAAAACAGCGACGTGATCACGTGTCGGCTGACTTCCGACATCTCCTGTGCATCCGGTAATCCGGCCAACTCCAACGCGATTGTCATGATCGTCACAACCATTCCGCTTACCGTCACACTGTATGACCTCACGGTTACCGGTTCGCAGTGTTTTGATGCCGTTCAGACCATTACCGTGGCGGGCAGCGGACACACCTTTACGGTAACTAACGGAGGATATGCCACGATGATCGCCGGCCAGAACATCCTGTACCTGCCGGGAACGGCTGTCGTGTCGGGTGGGTATATGTATGGTCAAATCGCCCCGGGAGGGCCATTCTGCCAGGCTCCGACGAAGCCGGCAGCAGTTACCGGGACAGATGAAATACACCCCACCGGCGGAAAAACCTTCTGGAAAATATATCCCAATCCGACCTCCGGCGAATTCACCCTGGAAATGGATGGCGATGTTTCATCAGAGAGAACCATCGTGGCAATCTATGGCATGAAGGGGGAGAAGATCATATCTGCGGAGTTAATCCATGAAAGGAAGCATGAATTCTCTCTTTCAGGTATGCCTGCCGGGCTGTATCTGATCAGGGTTATTTCCGGTGGTTTGACAGGCACGGTGAGAATAGTGAAGCAATAGACGCCTTTTTGGACTTTATTCGAGGAATGAAAAATAATTTTCCGGGGTGATGGTGTCGAACGAATGATTTGGATAAGCGGCGCTGAATGTTTTCGGGAGCCGGCCTTTCTTCAACGGATTTATTTTAAATTCCCAGGCAAAAAGATGCCCGTCTTTTTCCTCGAGATAATCAATCTCCTGTTGCTGGGTTGTCCTCCAGAACCAGGTATTAACAAATAAATTATACTGGTGAAGTACTTTATAACGTTCACACACCAGGAAATTTTCCCACAGCGCGCCTTTGTCAGTTCTCAGGTTCAACGGGCTAAAATTGGCGATGATGGCATTTCTTACCCCATTGTCGGTAAAATAGATTTTCCTGCTTTTCTTTAATTCATTCCTGACATTCCGGCTCAATGCACGCAGCCTGAAAATGACAAAAGCCTGCTCAAGCATGTAGATATAGCGTTCGATGGTAACCGGATCGGCATGGACAATCTGTCCCAATTCATGAAAAGAGACTTCCGACCCAACCTGAAGGGCCAGCGCCTCCAAAAGCAGACTGAACAGCTCCGGTTTACGCAAATCATTATAGGCCAGAATATCTTTATACAGGTAACTTGTAGTGAGACTTTTCAGCGTTTGATAGGCGTTTCCCGGATTTGTAACAACCTCGGGGTACATTCCGTAAATCAACCGGTTTTCGAGTTGTCTTTTTTCTTCTGTTTCGCCATGCTCGGATTTAAGTTCTGATATTGAAAAAGGGAACAGGTGATATTCAATCTTCCTGCCGGTGAGGGGTTCCATAATTTTATTGGCCAGTTCAAAGGAGGAAGATCCTGTAGCGATCAATTGGATGTTTTTTATTTTGTCAGCGATAAGCTTGATGGTCAGCCCGATGTTTTCTATGCGTTGGGCTTCATCGATCATCACCACGTCAAACCCCGAAAAAAAAGTCTTTAGCTGACTTGATGTGACATTGGTCAGTTTTTGCCTTGTATCAGGTTCATCACCATCGAGCATCAGGATATTTTCGGTTAATGAGTCCTTAATTTCATTCAGCAGGGTGGTTTTTCCCGACTGCCGGGGCCCGTAGATGATAATTACTTTACCCTTGAACAGGTTTTCTTTAATAGAGGTGAATATCCGGCGTTTTATCATATTGCATTTTTCTCAAAAGTACATGATTTTAGATTATAATCCAAAAATATTATATTATTTTATGATTACGATCCAAATTTTACAGCTACTTCGTTATTTGATGTGCTTGACTATGATGAGCTTTGTTGCCCCGGGAGGGCCGTTCTGCCTGGAAAATATATCCCAATCCGACCTCCGGCGAATTCACCCTGAAAATGGATGGAGATGTTTCATCTGAGAGAACCAGCGTGGCAATCTATGGCATGAAAGTGGAGATGATCATATCCGCGCCCGCAAACTTAACCGGGATGAGGAGATGTGGGGTATGGCAGGACTGCTGCACGATCTCGATGTGGAAATCACCAATGCCGAACCCACCGTACATGGCACCCAAACTGAAGAGTTACTGAAGGATTACGATATTGATCCGGAAATCCTTGACACCATCCGAATGCACAATGAATGTTCATCGGGAAAGGAAAGAAGTACCGAATTCCAACATGCCCTGGCAATTGAATCAATGCTGCCAATTGCAAATGACATCGGCCTTTAAACCCATCCTTTCGTCCGCCTGTCCGCCTGTCCGCTTGTCCGCTTGTCCCCAAAAAAGTTATTAACAATCCCCCCACCTTTCCCCTCCGGAACCGATTAACCGGAAAAACACCATGAAAAAGTTCATCTATTTGGCCTGCCTGGCATATCTGGCTGGTCACACAGGCAGTTGTCAGATCGCTGCCTGGGATTTTTACGGAGCGTCGTTCCCGGTAACATGGCCGGCAACCACCTTTCAGGCGAACCTCAACACCACGGGAAACGCAAGCGAGATCACCCGCGGTTCCGGTTCGCCTGCGTCCGGCGGTGTAAACTCATTCCGGACAACCGGATTTCAGAACAACGGGATATCCACGGCCGCGACCGATTATTTTCAGATCACCCTGCAGGCTGTTCCGGGATACAAGTTATCCCTTTCCACCCTGGATGCGAAATTCAACGGAACCTCCACCTTTTTTGCCAGTCCGGGGGTCACTTCACAATTTGCCTACAGTCTTGACGGCGCGAACTTTATCCTGATCGGGAATCCGGTGCAATCAACCTCGCTGACCATGACACAGGTGAATTTATCCGGCATCGCCGACCTGCAGAATGTCTATACAGAGACAACGGTCACCCTGAGGTATTATGCCAGCGGTCAGACCACCACAGGAGGATGGGGGTTTTATTCCAGTGCATCGGGGGTCAACGGCCTTGCTGTGGGCGGAACTGTAATGGAAGCGCTCATCACAGTTCCGGCGGTGCAGGCTTCCGGTATTAATTTCAGCAACATTCAGCAAACCCAGATGGGCTTATCCTGGACTCCGGGTAGTGGAGAAAAGCGGCTGGTGAAGATCAACACCGCCAACAATTTTACCGATCCGGCCAACGGCGCCGACCCTATTGCGAACCCGGTATATTCCGGAAGCGGCGAACAGGTTGTCTATAACTATTCAGGCTCATCAATACCTGCAGTGACCGGACTGACGACAGGGGTGACCTACTGGTTCCGGATATACGAATACAACGGTTCTGGAACACTTACGATGTTCAACATCCTTGGTGCGATGACCAACCCACTGAGTCAGACAACCTCTGCGTTGCTGCTTTCACCGGCTGTTTCTTCACCAACAGCAACAATGGTCTCCTCAGATGCTGCCATTCTCGGGGGCCACATCACCTCCGATGGAGGCAGTCCGGTCACAGAGCGGGGAACGGTTTGGAAAAGCTCTTCCCCCGTCACTATCAGCGATAACAAACTTCCGGAGGGCGACATTGATACAGGTTTCTTCAGCCACCAGCGGACGATGATGCCTCCGGCCATGCAGATCCATTATGCCGCCTATGCCACGAATGCGGTTGGCACGACGCTGACGACGGAGGCGACATTTTTTACACTTGCCCTTGAACCGCCGGGCCATGTTACCGGTTTTACAGCAACTTCAGCCGGAACAACAACCATCGGTCTGTCCTGGATCCCTGTCACGACCGGAGCAAATGGATATCTGATCCTGCAAAAGCAAGGAACAACACCCACTGCTGGAATGCCGGCCGATGCCGGTCAATACTTACCAGGGGCAATCATTGATGATGGGATGGTGGCGGCAAACGTCACCCAGGGAACAACCGGCGTTCAGGCCATCACCGGCTTATCGCCCGGAACGGCATATACTTTTTCCATTTTTCCATATACCTGGGATGAGGTCAATCCACAGACTACCAACTATCTTACGCAGTCGCCTGTTCCAGTTGCCTCCGCCATGACCGGAGTTCCCGCAGTGGCGACCTATCATTGGACCGGAGCTTCCGGTAACGACTGGAACGTGGCGGGAAACTGGAATCCATACCGGACCGTACCTGCATTGAACGATATTCTTGTATTTGATGCAGGCGGATCATGGACAATCATCAATGTACCTTCTCAGACTATTGGACAATTGCATGTTTCGGCGAACACTGCCGTAACGCTCCAAGGGTTGGGAACGCTGAACGTAGCCGGGGATACCGGAGAGGATCTGGCAGTTGCATGGGTCTGCCAGTTGAATCTCTCCGGTTCCGGTACGATCAGCATTTCTCTTGCAGCAGGTGCATCGGGTATTATAAACGGATCAATGACCTTTTCTGGCGGCGGACACCGGTTGCTTGGTGCCTCGGCGAACGGGATCGTTTTTGCCTCAGGCAGCATGTTTAAAGCGGGGAGCGGATTTTCCGGAAATCCTTTCGGGACGGTGATCTTTAACTCCGTCGTTTTCAGTTCCGGATCAGTATATGTGTGCCAGGCGGGAGGAAATCCTTTTGGCGCCACCGCGCCGGCTTCCGTGGTGGTCTTTCAGCCGGGGAGCCTCTACCGGATTGATGCCTATGCGGTTCCATCCTTCGGCGGCAGAACTTACGGAAATTTTGAGATGAACTACCCCGGATCCATTACGGTAACGGGATCATCAGCCGTGTCTATCGGCAATTTCACGGCATCACAGGGGACATTTTATTTCAACACGACAGGAATACCCGGACACTCCATAAAGGGGAATGTCTTCGTGGCAAATGTAGCCACGCTGATCCTTGCGCCGTCATCAGCCGGAACGATTTCGTTTAACGGCACATCGCCGCAAACAATTTCGGGCAGCGGATCGCTGATGACCGGTCCATTTTCGACGGTGGAATTCGGGAACAGTTCAGGGGTAACCTTGAACATGGATGCCAGGTTGAACAACGTAACGATTACGACAGGAGGATTGTTCACCATCGCCCCAAACGCGGAGTTGACTGTAACAGGCGACCTTGTCAACGGCGCACCGGCGACCGGCTTTATCGTCGAGCCGGATGCGTCGCTGATCCATAACAGCGTTGGGGTGGCGGGAACCGTAAAGCGAAATATTGGAGCTGCGACCTGGATAGACTGGCAGGACGGATGGCACTTTCTGTCATCTCCTGTTGCCGGCCAGTCAATTAATGAAACAGGCGGATTCATAACCCTTGGAACAGGCAATGATTTTGACTTGCTGACCTGGTCGGAACCCGATAATCTCTGGGTCAATTATAAAAACACAACAGTCCCGCCATACTTTGCCGACATCAACGGCAGCAATAACTTCGAAGTTGGAAGGGGATATCTGACAGCCTATGAACAAACCGGAACCAAAATGTTTACCGGACCTCTGAATGTTGCGGATCTCCCGGCTGGAAACCTTACCTGCACCGGTGCAACGGCTCCAAGCCGGGGGTGGCATCTGCTTGGCAATCCGTTTCCCTGTGCTTTGAGATGGTTTACGGACTGGACGACCAGCAACATCGGGGGTGTGTCACAGATCTGGAATGAGGCAGGGCTGAGTTACACCCCGCGGAATCCCGGAGAAATCATTCCTGCCTGCAACGGATTCATGGTACAGGTGATTGAGAACTTCGGAAGTCCCGGATCGCTGATCATTCCGGCTTCGCAACGAATTCATGACCACCAGGCCTGGTTCAAGGAATCCGCAGGTTCAGTGATCCGGTTAATTGCAAGGAATAATGACCGGCACTGCTTCCAGGAGAGTCAAATCCGTTTCAACCCATTGTCAACCAATGATTTTGATCCCGAATACGATGGCAGGTTCCTCCCGGGATATGCAGACCTGTTCTATTCATGGTCCGGAAATGAAAAATTATCGGTCAACACAATTCCCCTGTCCGGAAAAGGGATGTGCATCCCATTCTCCTTTGAGAAGACAGAAGGTGAACAATTTCAGATCGAAGCCCAATTCACCGGCAATGTACCTTCTTTGGTACTACTTATCGATAAGAAGACCGGAGTCATGCATGACCTGACCCATGATCCGGTGTACAGATTCACTGCCGGTGAAGGCGATTCATCTGACCGGTTCGGAATTACCTTCAGCTATACTGTTGTGGATCAGCCACATGCGGCGAAGCCCAAAGTTTTCTCGCGGAGGAATGAGATTGTGATCGAACACCCGGGTGATATCCTGCTGGAGGTATTCGGGATGTCGGGTAGATCAATGATCTGGCGTGATCTGAAGGGGATGGGGCGTGAAAAAATAGTTATTGACGCTCCTGCCGGATTATATCTTGTCAGGGTCTCCTCGCAAGCGTATGTTGAAGTGACAAAGGTTTTTCTCCAATCATCCAATTAATAAAAAGATATCAATGAAAACATTCGGAAAAACATATTTATTCCTGGCTTTATTCCTGGGAGGGGTATTCACCTCAGATTTATCAGCTGATCCACCGTCGAATCCGCCGCCCCCTCCAGGAGGCGGGCATGGCGCCGGAAGCAACCAGCCACCGGCCGGAGCCCCCCTCGATGGCGGCCTCGGGATACTCTTTATTTTAGGCACTGCATATGCCGGGATAAAAATCTATAAAAGCAAGACAGGAGGTAACGAACAAAACTGACAAATTGAGCAGGGGTGAAATGATTATCTTTGCATTTTCCAGTTTAAGGTAATCATCCATTAACCTCATTGTTTTGTTACTTAACCGTAATCTTTCATTCAAGCGTTTTCGTGCGGGTTTTTTACATATTGGTTTGTTCCTGCTTGTTTCTGTTGCGTCAGGCCAGATTCCGTCCGGTTATTATAACACCGCTGCAGGAAAAACAGGCGAAACGCTCCAGATCGCCTTATACAATATCATCAAGGGTCATATGGTGATAAGTTATACTCCCGGTGTATGGAACGCCTTTTATAAGACTGACCCCAAGCCAAACGGAAAGGTGTGGGACATGTATTCAGATGTTCCCGGCGGAACTCCTCCATATGAGTACACCTTCGGAACTAACCAGTGTGGAGTGGGCGGCGGTGGTGTTGAAGGAGACTGTTACAGCCGGGAACACTCTTTTCCGGGAAGCTGGTTCAATAACCTGTCGCCGATGTACACCGATCTCTTTCATATATTTCCTGCTGACCAGTACATCAACAACATGCATAGCAATTACCCCTATGCTGCCGTAGGAACGGTTACCGCAATTTCCCTGAACGGCAGTAAAAAAGGAAGTTGTGCAACACCCGGGTATTCGGGAATCGTTTTTGAACCGATCAACGCGTACAAAGGAGATTTTGCCAGGGCATACTTATACATGGCCACCCGTTATGAGAATATTATTGCCACCTGGTATGCCAACAGTGCGTATGCTGATGCCGTACTTGACGGAACATCCTATCCCGTTTTCGAAACGTGGTATTTGAACTTGCTCATTTCATGGCACAACCAGGATCCGGTCTCGGCCAAGGAGATTGCCCGGAATGATTCGATCTATAAAATTCAGCTTAACCGGAACCCTTTTATCGATCATCCCGAATATGTGAATGCCATCTGGATGCCGTCCGGCCCCAAGCCGGAACCCTCAAGCCATGTCACTAATTTTTCGGCCACCAACGGGAGCCCTGCATACAGCGCAATTCAGTTATCCTGGAATGACGCTACCGGTACGGTTATTCCTGACGGATATCTTATCAGGGGGAGTTCCACCGGATTTTCGGCCATCGTTGCACCGGTTGACGGTACACCTGTTGCCACCGGCGGACTGGATAAAAATGTCGGATCAGGAGTTCAATCCGGTATTTTTTCAGGCTTGTCGTCAAATACAACTTACTATTTTAAAATCTTTCCTTACACCAATGCAGGGAGCACAATTGATTATAAAACCGGCGAACCCGTGCCATCAGCCAGCAGCGCTACTACAACCGGTACCAGCATCCTACAGCCTGGTGATATTGCCATCATCGAATACCAGTCGGTCAATCCCGATAAACTATCTTTCATTACCTTTACACAGCTAAACGCTTCAACCGAAATAAATTTTACCGATAATGGATTCAAACATCCCGACACCGTGAGGACAGGCGAAGGATTTCTTAAATATACGGCACAAACTGTCATTCCTTCAGGAACTGTCATTTCGTGGTATAACGGAATGAACATTGCCGGTACAGGTTGGAATTCGACCAGCCCTTCCAATTTTGCTTTCAATGAAGCAGGGGACCAACTGTTTGCCTATCAGGGCGTATGGGGTTCAAACCAGTCATTGATTTGTGGTTTGAATGCAGGTAATTCAGGGTGGATCACCTCCGGGGGGGCGCTTTCGACCACCTCCTATTTTCCGACCGGGCTGACCGATGGTGTAAATTCCCTTACCTTTACTGAAAAAAACGGAAACTATAATTTAATTACGGCAGGTTCTGTCAATGCCTTAAAGAGCCTGGTGGTGAACACTCCGAACTGGACCCGAAACATTGGGGTGATCGGTACTCCGGTTTGGAGTTTCATCATCAGTAATAGCACGAATATCAACCAGAATGCGACGGTTCTTCATTTTTTGATCGGCAGTGAGGAGGTTGTGACCGTCGATCCGGCGGTTGTCTTCACGATTCTGGGGAATATTACGCTAAACTGAGCATTACCGCTCCCTCGCCAGCATTGCGATCTTTTCCTCAAGTTCTTCCTGGCATTTGAGCAACCGGGTTTCAAGGTCTCTCTGGTACACTGCCAGCCTGATGCTCACCAATGCCTGCTGAACATCGAACGGCTTGATCAGAAAAGCATGGGGTTTTGTTTTAAAAGCCTCTTCGAAAATATCTATCTGGCTCATGCCGGTGAGGAAGACCAGGGCGAAATTGTATTTTAATATCAGGAGCCGGGCCGCTTCAATCCCACTCATGGTTCCGGCAAGCGAAATGTCCATCAACACGATCTCGGGAAGATCTTCCGGTTTTTGAATGTCGTCAAAAAACTTAAGTCCCTGCTCCGCCTTGCGGAAAATTCCAACAACCGTATAATCAAATTGTTCAATCTGCCGCTTCAGATCATTGGCTAACAGAAATTCATCCTCGAAAATGACGATTTTCAGCGGAGGCATTGTATGGTATTATAATGCGAATATACAACAAAATTCGTAAAACAAACCTATCAGATCGAAAAATCCGGTTTTTTGTAAATTGGCGTATCGGCCGGAGGATTTTCCCGGATCTCTTTCAGTTGCAAATGGTTCAGCCCTTCGGGCTCCATGCCCGTGGATTTGCAAAGGAAATAGATCTTCGCTGCTTTGGCCAGGATGTCAAGGTTGTCGAAAGCTTCAGCCAGCGTATTGGCAACGGTCATACAACCATGCTTTTCCCATAGCACCACTTTATGATTCTCAAATCCATTCAGTGTCTCCAGGGCAATATTTTCAGTACCCGGAATGGTATAAGGGATGAAACCAACGCCGTCGGGCAGAAAAAGGACAGTTTCAGGGTGCATCCCCCAGAGCAGGGAATTTACAGCCTTTTCTGTCGTAAAGGGAGCAAGTTGAGTAAGTGCGATCAATTCGGTGACATGGGCATGCAACACTACTTTTTCCTGTGCATTTTTTTGAAGCAACTGTTGCTGGATGGCTAGATGGGTTGGCAGTTCCGAAGTTGGCCTTGCCGACCTGCCTTCAGGATTTTCGTCAATAAGGTGGTATGCGGAACCGGAATCGCTGATGAATATAAAACATACATTTTCAACAGGATTATTTGCCACATCGCGCATGCGTGTGCCGGTACCACTTAAAATGAATACGGTACGGGCAAGGTGGGGATATTGTTTTGATAAGGGAACATAGGGATAGAAGGAGAGCCGGTCAAGTTCATTTGCGTTAAAAAAACCGGTAACATTGATCGAGAAATTACCCGCATTTCGTTCTGCCCATCCGCGATCCCATAAGTATTGTGCGATACCGGCGATCTGGATAAAAACGGATTTCAGCTCTTTTTTCTGAAAAATATTGGTTGTATGGGGTAACAGATTGCCGGAATTTCCAATCATGTTCGTTTATTTTTAAAAAAGTTTTTCAAAAGAAGGCTGCATTCTTCAGCAAGCACTCCGGAGGCAACCTCTGTTTTCGGGTGAAGCAAAGGATATCCTGCCAGCCGGTAACCTCTTTTCTCGTCGGATGCACCATAGATGATACCCCCAAGTTGGGTCCAGAAAGCAGCTCCGGCACACATCACACAAGGTTCGAGTGTTACAAAAAATGTGCATTCATCAAGGTATTTGCCACCCAGGTATCCTGCTGCTGCCGTAAATGCCTGCATTTCGGCATGGGCTGTTGCGTCGTTGAGCGTTTCGGTAAGATTATGTGCCCTTGCAATGATGGTGCGGTTACAAACCACTACAGCTCCGACAGGCACCTCATCACGTTCAAGCGCCTTTTGTGCCTCCTTCAGGGCTTCGTTCATGTAGTATTCGGGAGAGAAGAGCGGGAAGTTTTTCATGCGGAGAAATTTGTCATGAGTTTTTCCAGATCGCTGAGTTCATATGCATCCCGAAGATGAAAGGAGCCGATGCGGGTACGGCAGAGGGCGGTGAGATGAGCTCCACTGCCAAGTAGTTCGCCGAAATCACGGGCAAGTGAACGGATATAGGTTCCCTTGCTGCATACTACCCTGAATTCAACTTCGGGGAGGTTGACCCGGGTAACTTCAAAGGCCGAGATGGTGACCTGCCTGGGCTTGATCTCAACGTTGATCTCCTTTCGGGCTGATTCATAGGCTCGTTTTCCATCAACCTTTATGGCAGAAAACTGGGGTGGTACCTGGTCGAAAGTTGCGGTAAAATGTAATGCAGCGGCCATTATGGCGGATTCATCCAGGTTACCGAGCGGAAAGAATTTGTCAACGGAGGTTTCCAGGTCGAATGATGGCGTGGTGGCCCCCAGCATGAAGGTTCCAATATATTCCTTCTCCAGCCCCTGGAACTCATCGATGCGTTTGGTAAATTTACCGGTGCATAAAATGAGCAGTCCGGTAGCCAGCGGATCAAGGGTGCCGGCATGGCCGATCTTGATTTTCCGGATGCCCAGGCGCTGCCGGATCATGCTCCGCATCTTTCCCACCACATCAAATGATGTCCATGTATGGGGTTTGTTTATCAGGAGGATCTCCCCTTGTTCAAATCTGAACTCCATCAGAGTATTGTTAAACTTTTCCCGGCAAGCATAAGGATGATTATTGATAAACCTACTGCAATGCGATAATAACCAAACCACTTAAAACCGTAGCGGGTTAGAAATGCGATGAAGGATTTGATCGCGATCATGGCCACGATGAACGATACAACGTTCCCTAACAGCAAAAGGTTTAGATTGTCGGAGGAGATCATCTTGTAATTACCGGCCAGCTTAAGTACTGAGGCGGCAAACATGGTGGGAACGGCAAGGAAAAAAGAGAATTCGGCGGCGCTCTTCCGACTGAGTTTCTGGCTCATCCCGCCAACAATCGTGGCGGCTGAACGACTTACACCGGGAATGACAGAGATGATCTGAAAAAACCCGATGATGAGCGCCTTTTTATAGGTCATTTTGGTGTTCTCATTTTCGGGCCGGTCGAACCACCGGTCAACGAATATCAGCAGGATCCCGCCAAGCAGCAGGGCAACAGCTACGGTCAGTACACTTTCAAGCATGGTGTCGATCTGTTTTTCCAGCAGGTATGCGATGATCAACGGAAGGCATGCTACGAACAGGCGGAAATAGAAATCCCAGGACTGGAAAAAACGTCTCCAATAGAGCACAATTACGGAGAGGATCGCTCCGAATTGAATGTTGACGGTAAAGGCTTTGACAAAATCGGTGCTTTGAACACCCAAAATGCTCTGAGTGATGATCATATGCCCCGTTGAGGAGACCGGCAGAAATTCAGTGATACCTTCAACGATGGCAATAACGATCGCCTGAAACCAGGTCATTAATCCTTCGGTCTTTTCATGATGGCAAAAATCTCGATCACATAACCGGCAAGGATGAGGATCGGGGCCAGGGTAATCCGACGGAAACTGAAAATTTCAGGGTTGAACTGCGTGGGATCGGTTGAACCTCCTCCAATCATCAATAAAAAACCCACCGCGATAAATGCAAGTCCGATCAGCATAAGCCTGTAATTTTCCTTGCCGAAAGCAAATTCACCAACTTTGGTTGTTTTCACCGTTTGCTCTTCACTCCTGGCAGGTTTGCCAGCGGCCGGTGATTTCGTTTGTGTCGGTTTCTTATCCATGATACCAATGAAATTTGGGGCAAAATTACGGAAAAAATAAGAATATCAGGTATATAATAAATCGGTGCGGATGCGAAGGTATTTCCTAACGGCCATCCAGGTGGAAAACCAGGAGATCATGGCGCCTAAAACAAAGATGAAGACCACGAGGGCGAGGAGCATGAAGGGATCCTGAAGTTCGAGGAGTTCCGGAATCTCTTCGAGGGCGAAATAGGTCAGCAGCATCAGCATCAGCAAGGCAATGAATGCGCTGATGACCCCATGGAGGAGACTGCGCCAAAGCATCGGCCGCCGGATGAACCGCTCGGTAGCGCCAACCAATTGCATGCTGCGGATGATAAACCGTCTTGAATATACGGCCAGCCTGATGGTGTTGTTGATGAGTACGATCGCGATGAATAAAAGGATGCCGGTGAATCCGAGCAGGATGAGACTGATCTTTTCGATGTTTCTGTTTATTTCATCCACCAGCGACCGCTGATAAAAAACCTCCTTGATCTCGGGGTTGGCCAGCAATCGTTTTTCGATGACACGAAGGGTGTCGGAATTGGTATAGGGCGCTTTGATCCTCAGGTCGATGCTGGGCAGCAGCGGATTATAACCCAGGAAACCGACAAAATCCTCGCCCAGATCTGTTTTCAATTTCTCTGCTGCCTTATCACGGGGAATGTACTCACTCGATTTAACATAATATTTTCCATCGAGGGTCTTTTTCAGTTTCAATATTCCCGCCTCATTCACCCCGTCGCGGATCATGATTGAAAAGCCGATATTTTCCCGCACATAGTCCGACAACATCCTGGCATGGAGGATGATCATGCCCAATAGGCCCATCAGAAATAGGACCAGGGTAATGCTTATGACCGTTGTAACCTGTGATGTGGCAATCCTTCGCCGGTAATATCGTTCTTCGTGTTGACGCATGCAGTATTGAAATAGGGGCTAAAATTACTCAAATTTTACTACTTAATCTTTTTTCCGACTTTCAGCTTGTCCTCCTTTTTCATCATTTTCTGCACCCTGGAGTTGAAGCCAACAGATGACTTTAGCCCGCTGAGTACACTTCTCCACACATAGTTTAAAAAACCTCTGGACGGGTCGCGGTCAATATAGATGATACCATGTTTCATTTTACCATTATCGTCGGGGTTGCTGTCGGGCAGAAGGAGGTTGACTACGCTTGTCAGCAACGACTGTTCTATTCGATTCCAGGTTCCCGGTTTGGTCGGATGAAGCCGGATGGCAAGGTTGTGATACCGGAAGTTCATAGTTCCAACGGCATTGGAGTCGTTACCGTTTATCTGAAGGATATCAGTGGAGGTGGCAGTTCCTTGTCTGACAGATACAGGCATCAGTTTTGAAAGCATGGGGTTGATGGCGGTCATGTCCAGTTCGCCGATGGTGGCACGAACAGTAAAAGAATCTCTGGGGTGATCCTTTTGAAGGTGGAACCATGCCTCAACAGGGGCTAACCCCATCAGTCTGGTAACCCCATGAAGATCCAGGTCTTTATCGGCCCCATCCTGTGTGGAGAACCCTGTCAGGGTGGCATTCAACCGGTCAAAAAAGATCCTGCCGGGTTCATTGCCGGTTTGCTCTTCATAGGAAGCAAACCCGTTCAACAGGGCAATGGTATCAACAGATACAGGGAAGGTAATGCCGGCGATCATTCGTCCGGGCATGAGCGGACGCTGCCAGGTTGGAAAAGCCATTCGTTTGTCGCGGTATGCTTCAAATGTTATATCGTTAATACTCGTCTTTACAACATATACTTGCCTGTCGCTGACCAGTTTATGGAAGTCGAAACGAGTTAATCTTATCCGTGGAATTTCTAAAACGATCCTGTCGGTTTGATAACCCAGTTTCCTTGAGAAATCCACTTTACTGAAATTCGGTTTGATCGTGACCGAATCCAAAAATGCATTTGCCGACCCGGTTGATAAACCAAACCGCCCGATGGTGAAAGTGTACATGCTGTCGGGAGAAGGCCAGGAAAAGCCGGGGGCTGAGAGTGTTATGTCGTCGGCGTTGAACAATGGCGTACCCGACGGATTTGACCGGGTGGCTGAATCAACACGGAACCGGGTGATATCTATCATCACATCTGCAAATGTATAAGCGCTGGTTTTTTCTGACTGATGGATGATCAAACCTGCATCAGCGCTTACAATGGAGATATTATTCACGACAACGGTTTTCATAAACGGGGGAAACCTGATAAGGCCTGCCGGATCAATATGTGTTGAACCGGTTGATTTTGTTTCGTTCTGCCTGATTTCAAGGGATAACATGGGATGATCGACATATATTTTTTCGAGCAGCCATTGATTGTTGAAAATTGCACGGTCGAACCAGAACCCGTTTAACTGCATTTCAGGGATGGTCAAGGTCGCCGTGCTTTTTCGGTCAGGGCATTCATCGAGTGGTTTCAGCGGGGTAACCTTAATACCCTTGAGGATAATGTCGGACGGATAGGAATAAACCTCGAGGCTTCGTGCCTCCAGTGCATATGCGCTGTCGGCGATCACTGCGCGCAAGGGGAATACTTTAAGATGAAGGGAGTCGAATTTGATAACCCCTTCCTGCACTCCCTTTTCGGGGAGTTGGACCATGGCATCAGCCACCTCAAAATCAATATCTTTCAGCGAGAAATACGAGGCCTGGATGTCCTCTTCACCATCATAGGAAAAAGAACCCTTTCGTACTAAACAGTTGCCGATTTCAAAGGTGTGGACAAACTTATCTGTTTTGAGGAGTTTGTTTTCCGCAGGAGGCCCTTCCGGAGACAGGTTGGCGCCTGTTTTTAAAAAGAGTACCGGTTTATCAAACACAATCTGGTTGGCCTTGAGTACCTTTTCGAGGAAAAGTTTTTTGTGACTCAGACCGGTGAGTTGAAGTTTGTGGAGCGTGAATTCAAACGTTAACGATCGTCGTCTGGTTGGCAATGAGTTGATTTGAATGGGACCGGCAGATTGAACGACATGTATGTTTTCGGCCTCGATCAGCGAATCACCGGTGTTGATGTGAAAATGGTCAACCCTCAGGTGATTAAGGCTATCCGGTGAAACCACAGAAACAGACCGAAGGGCGAGGTTGAAGTCACGACTGTAAAAATACCCCCGTTCATTCAATCCATGCACCGAATCGATCAGGAACTGCTGCATCGACAGATCAAAATCGCTTGAGGCAACAGGCATCTCCGATCCGTTATGGTCAACAGAAAATTTTATGAATCCGCGGTTGATATTTATCTCATTCCCACTAATGACCCACAGGTACTTCTTTAACAGATCATATACCACATCTTCATTTTCAGAATCGAAAAAATCTTCCGGTTTTTTGAACCTTGGATCGGGGTTGTTTGATTTACGAAAACGAGTATATTTCACCTCCGGTTCCTCGATGATCAGCTCTTCGAAATCGAGGATCCGTCTGTTGAACACTTTTTTAAGGTCGATACCCGAAAAGGTAAGCCGTGGCATGTTGACAGATATTGTATTGCGGCGGTTTGTCAGTTGAAGCAGGTTCTTTTTCCCGTCGGGAAATATACTGGCTTCGTGGATGTCAATCAACGAATTTCTGGTGGAAAAGCGAATGGCAGAAGCGCCAATATGGTGTATCCTGTCGCGTAAAATGAGTGAGATTCGCTCAAGTTCCAACTCAATGCCCTGGGAGTAAAAGATCCGGGATTGATCCTGGTGGGTAATTGAATCCAACAGGAACTGATTCAGTTCAAGGTTGACGGTTCCAATGTGCAATTCTGGTTTTGTATCTGTCACATTGCCGAAAAATTCAAAAGAACCGTTTTTCAGATGAAGAGAGTCAATGGCAATGAAACGGAGTTCTTTGGCAACAACGGTATATAATCCGGCAAGGGTTATTTTTTTTGCGATCTTCTTTTTGAGCCCTGCCTCAGTTTGCGTTTTATTACGGTAAACCTGCATGACGAAATTGGTCAGGTTCACCGACGAAATTTCCACCTCCCGGCCGGTCATGGCACGGTAAAGGTCGATCCCGCTGATCGAAAACTCAGGCAGGTCAATCCTGAACAGATCCCCGCTCCCGACTTGTCTGATCCTTTGTTCCTCAAAGTTTGGTAAAAGGGAGACTTTTTTTCCGTAAAGTATCGATTTTGTAAGTGAGAAACCGATCTCATCCGCTTTGAGCAAATAGAGGCTGTCGGCGAGTTGTGATTCAAAATTATGTATGATCAGGTCAACATCGCGCGAATAAAATACCCTGTCGCGGTTGTAATAACTGAACGGGTTTACCGAGACATCCTTCAGCACCGAGCTGAATTCATATTCCCCGGTCATCTGCCTGCCTGTTTTCTGCCGGAAGGTGGTGAGCAAAAATCCGTGATTGACTTTGACCGAATCAATATGAAAATCATTGAAAAATTCAGAAACGGTCGGGTAAAGGTCTTCATATATCACACGCCATTTGTTGCGTTTGGCGGCCAGGGTGTCCGGAAAACCAACGATGCTCAGTATGGGCCGTTGAACGATTAACTGGCGAAAGTTGATGCGTTTCCTGGTAATGACCTGCCTGAAATGAACCTTGTCCACCATTAATGATGAAAACGATATCTGATACAATGACCTGGCAATGCTGCCCTGGGCTTTTAACTCCCGGTACCGTGCTGTATCCGGGATCAAATCAAAACTGTCGATTACTATCCTGCCGGCAAGGAAATTCACGTTAAGTGATTTGAAATTGGCACGGTACAGCCCTTTGCTGGAATCGCGGATTGTTTCCTGAAGATACCTTCTCAGCAACAGTTCGCCAAAATAGTTGAAGCTGAAGAATAGCGACACTAATAGAAACAAAATAAGAAATAGCGTGGAGATCATGATCTTCCACCAGCGACGGGGTCGTCGCAATGCCTGTGGGCGATCGTTTCCGGATTCCGTTTCAATCATGAAACTACGTGGTTTGTGTATCAAAGGTATGGATTTTCATGGTTGGTGTTAATTGCTTAATTTTGCAGAGGTAGTCTCAAAAGTCTCTTTTTACCGCAGAGACGCAAAGACGCAGAGAAATAAAGTATTGATTATGAATCCTCTGCGTCTCCGCGTCTCCGTGGTTAATCTTGAAATGGTATCTTTTGAGACAGCCTCAACTTTAACGTTTAACCTTCAATGGATTATAACTTTCCGGAAATCGAAAAAAAGTGGCAGAAATACTGGGTGGATCATAAGACCTTTAAAACGGAGACTGATCATTCCCGGCCAAAATATTATGTGCTCGACATGTTCCCTTACCCTTCAGGGGCGGGGTTACACGTGGGACATCCGCTCGGATACATTGCCTCCGACATTTATTCGCGTTATAAGCGTTTGAAAGGTTTCAACGTGCTTCATCCGATGGGGTATGATGCTTACGGCCTCCCTGCGGAACAGTATGCCATTCAATCAGGAACCCATCCGGCGGTGACCACCGAGAAGAATGTGGCCCGTTACCGCCAACAAATGGACAAGATCGGATTCAGCTACGACTGGGATCGTGAAGTAAAGACCTGTGACCCCGATTATTATAAATGGACCCAATGGACTTTTATCCAGCTTTTCCATCATTGGTATAACAACATCACGCAAAAGGCCGAGCCGATTGCCGGTCTGATCCGGATTTTCGAATCTGAGGGAAATGGCAGGGTTGATGCCTCGATGACCTCAAACTGGTTCAAAGATCTGGTGAAAAAAGATCCCGTATTTGATCGGAAATGGGATGGAATATTTACCCCGGATCAATGGAAAAATTATACTGAAAAGCAGCAGCAGGATATTCTGATGAACTACCGCCTTGCTTACATTTCGGATGCGATGGTGAACTGGTGTGCTGAGTTGGGAACCGTTCTGGCCAACGATGAGGTTATCAATTGTTTTTCGGTGCGGGGCTGCCATCCTGTGGAACGTAAACTCATGCGCCAATGGTTCCTGAGGATCACCGCCTATGCCCAGCGTTTGCTCGACGGGCTGGATTCGGTTGATTTTTCGGATTCGCTTGTCGAAATGCAGCGAAACTGGATCGGCCGTTCAGAAGGTGCGGCAATTGGGTTCCCCATCAAGGATCATGATCTGAGCCTCAGTGTTTTTACCACCCGCCCGGATACCATCTTCGGTTCGACCTTCATGGTATTGGCGCCCGAACATGAGCTGATCCCGAAAATAACCAGTTCCGATCGCCGGAAGGTAGTTGAGCAATATCTGGAGATGGCAAAAAACCGTTCCGAGCGTGAACGGATGGCGGAAGTGAAAAAGATCACCGGCGAATTCACCGGTGCGTACTGCCTCAACCCGTTCAATGGAACACCTATCCCCATATGGGTTGCCGATTATGTGCTGGCGGGATATGGCACCGGCGCCATCATGGCCGTTCCCGCGCATGACAGCCGCGACTACGATTTCGCGAAGTTTTTTGGTCTTCCCATTGTAGAGGTGGTATCGGGTGGCGATATTTCCCAGGGTTCATATGATGCCAAAGAGGGAGCGCTGATCAACTCCGATTTTATCAACGGCATGCAGGTGAAGGAGGCGATCAGCACGATAACACGAAGGATCAGCGAGACGGGTATCGGTAAAGGCACGATCAATTTCCGCCTCCGTGATGCCATTTTCAGCCGGCAGCGCTACTGGGGAGAGCCTTTCCCGGTCTATTTCAAAGACGGCATCGCTTATACACTGAACGAAAGCGAACTGCCGCTCCGGTTGCCCGATGTGGACGCCTACCTCCCCACCGAATCGGGCGAGCCACCCCTGGCCCGCGCCAGAAACTGGACGACCAAAGAGGGATATCCGCTCGAAACCAACACCATGCCAGGATTTGCAGGTTCCAGCGGCTATTATCTCCGGTACATGGACCCGCGCAACAATAATGAATATTTCTCGAAAGAGGCCGTTAGTTATTGGCAGGATGTTGATCTGTACATCGGCGGCGATGAACATGCCACCGGCCACCTGATCTATTCCCGTTTCTGGAATAAGTTCCTTTTCGACATCGGTGTGACTGTGAAGGAGGAGCCTTACAAGAGACTGATCAACCAGGGAAAGATCCAGGGACGGTCAAGCCTCGTTTACCGCGTCAGGGGAAGCAATACTTTTGTCTCTGAAGGATTGAAAGAGCAGTATGATACCGCGGAAATGCATGTAGATGTGAGTATGGTTGACAACGACATCCTCGACACCGATGCATTTTGCCAGTGGCGCCCCGACCTTGCAGGATCAGCCTTCATCCTCGAAGATGACAAATATCATTGCGGTTATGCTGTGGAAAAAATGTCAAAATCGCTTTATAATGTGGTCAACCCAGATGCTCTGATAGAAAAATACGGCGCCGACACATTCCGGATGTATGAGATGTTCCTCGGACCGCTTGAGCAGTCAAAACCATGGGACACCAACGGCATCGAAGGTGTTTTCCGATTTATACGCAAATTCTGGCGGCTGTTTCACGATGAACACAACAATTTCAGGGTTACTCCGGATGCCCCTGATGCCGCAGCGTTGCGTGTGCTGCACAAAACCATTAAAAAGATCCAGGAGGATATCGAACGGCTTTCATTCAATACAGCAGTGAGTACTTTTATGATCTGCGTAAACGAACTCACAGACCTGAAATGCAGTAAACGAGCCATTCTCAGCGACCTGGTGGTACTCATCTCCTCCTATGCGCCGCATATTGCCGAAGAGTTGTGGAGTTTGCTGGGAAATAACGGAAGTGTTTCCATGGCGGTTTTTCCGGAATTCAACCCGGAATACCTGATCGAGAACACCTTTGAATACCCTGTTTCCTTTAACGGGAAGACCCGTTTCAAGATGGTATTGCCACTCAACCTGACGATTCCGGAAATTGAAACGGCGGCGCTTGAAGCCAGGGAATCCGAAAAATGGCTCATGGGAAAACCACCCCGCAAGGTTATCATCGTGCCGGGCAAGATCATCAATATCGTGGTTTGATCGCCAAAAAGGATCCCGATTCCGGTATAATCTTTGTAACACCATTTCTTTTGTTAATATTGTATTGGATTTTATCTGAACAAATTATTATTTTATGAAAATCAACCATGCCATCCCGCTTCTTGCCATCCTGTTTCTGCTGATCACCTTTTCCGTCAATGGAAACCCACAGAAACCCCAAAGTAATCAAATCGCAAGGTCCACGAACTCATCAACTGGCAACTTCACTATTTCACCATTTCACCATTTCGCCATTTCCTGGAAGCAGGTCGATTCCCTCGCCAACCTCGGGCAGCCCAGGTCAGCCCTTGAGATCGTGGAGAAAATATACGCACAGGCGAAAGCCGGGAAAGTTGACCCCCAGGTGATCAAGGCGATTATTTACCGCATCCGCCTGAATTCAGAATTCCAGGAGAACTTTTTGGAAAGGACTATCGCCGGTCTGCAAAAAGAGATATCTGCCTCTCCCCAGCCAAGGAAACAATTGCTGCAATCTATCCTGGCTGAGGTGTACTGGAAATATTACCAGAACAATCAATACCGTTTTCGCAACCGCACCCAGGTCACCTCCAATTTGCCCGACAGCCTTGAAACTTGGGGCTTGGCAACGATCTCCAACGCAATAACACGCACATATCTTTTGTCGCTTGATCCTGCCGACACCCTCCGGCGTATCCCCATCGGGAAATTTGACGACATCTTAGAACTGGAAATTTTCAATGACGGTAAACGGGATTCACTGAAAGCCGAAGCGGCCAGATTCTACCCAACGCTTTACGATTTCTTGGCAGGCCGTGCCCTTGATTATTTCACTTCGGGTGAAATGGGCCAGTCATTGCCTGCACAGCATTTTGAAGTGGATCAGTCGTGGTTTTTTGCACAATCCGGCGTTTTTTTCGATAACAGGATGATGATCCCTGCCGACACGGCGGTTCCTGCAAGTTTTGCGATGCGGATTTTCCGCGATCTTGCAAGGTTTCATTTAAAGGATAAGGACCGCGGTGCACTGATCAAAACAGAACTGAAACGCTTTGCATTTGTCTATGAAAAATATACCCGTCCTGAAAAAGACAGCCTTTACCTGTCCGCATTACGACAATTCGAAAAAGCTGAAGCAGGTTCACCCCACAGTACATTCATCTCTTATGCGCTTGCTGCATATCTTAACGGTCAAGGCACGTTGTATCAGCCCTTGATTTCAGATGTCCATAAATGGGACATCAGGTCGGCCCTGGAAGTATGCGAAAAGGCCATTCAACGGTTTCCCGCATCAGACGGGGCGAAAAATTGTAAAATACTTGCAAAGTCTATCAAAGAACCGTCCCTGCAGATCACTGCCGGATCGGCTGTTCCTCCCGACAAACCCTCTTTGGCCCTTATCGGGGTAAAAAACCTTAAACAACTCTTTTTCAGACTTATAAAGACCGACCCTGACACCTATTCAGAAAAAGCAGGTACCCTTGACCGCGACGGGTACTTCAAGTTTCTGACATCGCTGTCTGCCTCCAAAACGTGGTCGCAGGATTTTCCGGATGACAGCGATTATCAGAACCATCAGGCGGAGATTAAAGTTGCGGATGTTCCGGTGGGTTTTTGGGTGCTGATGTGTGCTCCAAACAAGGATTTTTCCGATCCAAAACAGGTTTTTGCATTTACTCCGTTTTGGTCAACCCAAATCAGTTACATAAGCAAACGTAATGCCGATGGTAGTTTTGCCTATTTTTTACTTGACAGGGAAACCGGGTTGCCGCTCAAAAATGTTGCCGCCGAAGTATGGGAAAAAAATTATGAATACAGGGAGCGGCGTTCTACAACTGTAAAACTCCGGAGTTTCACTTCCGACGGCCAGGGATATTTTGAAATTCCACCGATGGATAAAAACAGGCACAATTCGAGTCAGTTCATAAAACTATTTTATAAGGACGACTTGCTGATCACGGATAACTTTTACCAATACCCGGTCTATTCCGGCCAGGAACAGACTTCACTGCAAACCATGTTTTACACCGACCGGGCCATATACCGGCCGGGACAGATCGTCTATTTCAAGGGGATCATCCTGTCGAGAACCGGAGATAGATCAAAGATCAAGACGAATCACACGACAAAAGTGGTATTTACAGATGTAAACGGACAAAAGATTTCCGAACAGAATCTCACAACCAATGCCTACGGGTCGGTCAACGGTTCCTTTGTTGCGCCGACCGGTGTTTTACCTGGCCAAATGACCATCTCCAATGAATCCGGATCCACCTATATTTCGGTGGAAGAATACAAACGTCCGACCTTCGAGGTGGCCTGCGAACCTTTGGAAGGAAACTACAAGTTGGGCGAATTACTGTCGGTTACGGGTAAGGCTATGGCCTATACCGGAAATCCCATCGATGCCGGCTTGGTGAAATACAGGGTTGTCCGTACCCCCCGTTTTCCATTCTGGGATTGGGGTTGGCGCTGGCCCATGCCCGCTTCGCCGCAGGTAGAGATTACCAATGGCATAACTACAACGGACACCGATGGAAAATTCATCATTTCATTTACGGCGCAGCCCGATTTGAATATTGAGAAAAAAAACTTGCCGGTGTTTGATTTTTCAATCTATGCCGACGTTACCGACCTCAACGGCGAGACACAATCGGTGGAGCAAAAGGTATCGGTGGGATATAAAGCGTTGCAGATCGGAACCAATCTGTCGGAAATGGTCAATCTCGGTAACGACAGTATATTAAAGATTACGACCACCAATCTGAATGGAAGACCCACACCGGCAACAGTTACCATCACCCTGCAGCGACTCCGGCAACCCGACAGGGCATACAGAGAGCGGTTGTGGGGACGTCCGGACCTGCACATTATGTCGCGCGAAGCGTTCAACAAACAATTCCCTGACGATGTTTACGACGATGAAAACGATCAGGTAAACTGGGCCAGGGAGGAAACATTAATTGAAAGGACTTTCAACACAGCTACAGATTCCATCCTGAACATTTTCAACGCTGCATCCCGAAAACTGAGTCCGGGATCTTATTTCTTGGTCGTCACATCAACCGATCCATTCGGAGAGGTAGTTGAGATTAAAAAGTACCTGACCCTCTTCTCTCCGTTATCAAAAGAGGTACCTGTAAATATGATCAGTTGGTTCGTACCGCTAAAGACATCAGGGGAACCGGGAGAGACAGCCAGGTTTCTCATCGGCTCAAAAAAAGAAAATGTCAACCTGATCTACGAAATAAGGAAAAATGACACCCTGCTTTTGCGTGAATGGATAAAACTGAACAACCGGGCAATGATGCTTGAAATCCCCATTAAAGAACAGTACCGTGGAAATTTTTCTGTAAATTTCATGTTTGTCAGGCAAAACCGTGTATTTCAGCACAGCCAGGTGGTGGATGTGCCTCATGTCAATAAAAAACTTGGGATCTCATTCGAAACTTTCCGCAGCAAACTGGATCCCGGAGCGAAAGAGCGTTGGAAAATAAAAATTTCGGATCCGTCCGGAAAACCTGCCGATGCCGAATTCCTGGCTGCAATGTACGATGCTTCCCTTGACCTTTTCAGGAGCAACGAATGGTCCTTTAACCTGTATCAGCGATATTCAGGAATGATCAACTGGGATATTAATAATGCTTTCCGTACAAATTCAGGACAGTGGATCTCTTCTGGCGGCACCAATGACAATTATCTGTTTCAACCTGGTTTGAAGCTGAACTGGTTTGGCGCCAATTACTTTGGCGGATCAGGACGATATTCAAGATATGCAAGGGGTGGAATGGATAAAAGCACTCGTCCGGAGATGATGGATTCTCAAACAAGCGGCGGTGTCCTTTCAACTGAAACACAACCTCCGCCTCCACCTGAATCGGTGCCGGAAAAGGTGGCAGATGAGACCAATCTGACCGGAAAAGTTCCGGTTCCTTCTAAAATCCAGCAGGAACCCGTAAAGGTCCGTCGTGATTTTCGTGAAACAGCATTCTTTTACCCGACCCTTCAGACGGACTCAACAGGCAGCCTGATCCTGCAATTTACGGCCCCCGAGTCGCTCACCAGATGGAAACTGCTCGGGTTGGCCCACACGAAAAACCTCGATTACGGCCTGATCGAAAAAGAACTTATCACCAGGAAAGAGCTGATGGTGTTCCCGAATACCCCCAGGTTCGTCAGGCAGGGCGATACGGTTATTTTCAGTTCCAAAATTGTCAACCTTTCCGACCGCGATCTCTCGGGCGAAGCTATTCTTACCCTTACCGATGCCATTACGCAACAATCGTTGAACAACCTGATCGATTTTAAAGCGGATAAGGGATATGGCCTGCGGGTACAGTCTTTTTCCGTTAATAAAAGCCAGAGTACGGTTGTATCCTGGCGCCTTATCATTCCGGCCAGTCCCGGTCTTTCGGTTCTTCAGTACCAGATCACGGCAGTTTCGGGAAATTTCAGCGATGGGGAGGAAAAAGCAATTCCTGTGCTCACGAACCGCATGCTGGTGACAGAATCGCTGCCATTGCCTGTAAGGGGTAAAGGAACATTTGGCTTTTCTTTTGATAAACTGTTGAAATCCGGATCACCGGATCAAAATAATTCAACCCTGAAAAATTACAAACTGACCCTTGAATTTTCATCGAACCCAGCTTGGTACGCCATCCAGGCATTGCCATCGCTGAATGAAAAACAACATGAAAATGCCGATGCCATCTTTGCCGCTTTCTGGACAAACAGCGTTGCGGCATATATTGCCAACTCAAACCCGAAAATAAAAGCCGTCTTTGAGTCCTGGAAGAGTCTTACCCCGGATGCGTTGCAATCAAACCTGGCCAAAAACCAGGATCTGAAATCAGCATTGTTGCAGGAGACCCCATGGGTGATGGAGGCGAATAATGAAACAGGACGCAAACAAAAGCTGGGACTCTTTTTTGATCCGGATAACATTGAGGCAAATCTAAAGGAGAACCTGGCGAAATTAAGGAAACTTCAAACCCCGAATGGCGGATGGACCTGGTTTGCAGGGATGCCCGAAAACCGTTATATCACCCAAAATATACTTACCGGTCTGGGTCAGTTGCACCACCTGGGCATCACAAAGATCATGAAAGACCCGGCCACCCGCGACATGGTGATAAAAGCAATTGGTTTCCTCGACCGGGAGATGCAAAAAGATCTTGAAAAACTGAAGAAATATCAGTTAAAGAACCTGGAAGGAAACCATCTTGGCAGTCAGCAAATTCAATATTTGTATGCCCGTTCCTATTTTATGAACAATCCTGACGGTAAGATCCCTGATCCCGGACCGGATTTAACGGAAGCCTTCAACTTTTATAAAAAGCAGGCCGAGAAATACTGGCTGCAGAATGATCGCTTTATGCAGGGGATGATCGCACTGGCATTGAATCGTATAGGAAGCAAAGCGGTTCCGGGTCTTATCCTGAAGTCGCTTTCAGAAAAGGCGCTTCATTCGGACGAAATGGGAATGTACTGGGCAGGTGAACGGGGATTTTTCTGGTACCAGGCACCCATTGAAACCCAGGCGCTGATGATCGAAGCCTTTGATGAGATCAGCCGGGATAAAAACACGTTGGAGGAGATGAAGATATGGTTGTTAAAACAAAAGCAAACCCAGAATTGGCGTTCACCACGCGCAACATTGCAGGCATGTTATGCACTATTGCTGCGTGGAACAGACCTGCTTGCGGATGATCCGGGCGTGAAAATATCGCTTGGCAAAGAGCGGATCAGTTCCGATAAACTGCTGGATGTGAAAAAAGAGGCAGGAACCGGATATTTCCAGGTATCCTGGTCAGGAAATGAGATCAGACCTGAGATGGGCAACATCACCGTTTCAAAATCGGGCGAAGGTGTAGCCTGGGGCGCCGTTTACTGGCAGTACTTTGAGAACCTCGACAAAATCACCACTGCGGCAACCCCGATGAAACTGGAAAAGAAGTTGTTTGTTGAGCGAAATACCCCTTCTGGACCTGTTCTTGATCAAATTATAAACGACGAAGGAGGTGCGGCGAAGGACAATGAAAGTTCGGGTTCACCCGTTCACCCGTTTACCCGTTTACTGAAAACCGGTGATAGGATTGTTGTCCGCATCGTACTAACGGCAGATCGCGACCTTGAGTTTGTTCACATGAAAGATATGCGGGCAAGCGCTTTTGAACCCCACCCCCTGACGCCCGCCCCGAAACAGGGAGGGGGAACTGAAGGGCTGTCGGGTTATCGGTATCAGGATGGACTTGGATATTATCAGAGCACCACCGATGTGGCGACCAATTTCTTTTTCGATTATCTGCCAAAGGGAACCTATGTGTTTGAATATGGTTTAAAAGCAAATGCCGCCGGCGATTATTCCAACGGCATTACGACGATACAATGTATGTACGCTCCTGAATTTTCGGCTCATTCGGAAGGAGTAAGGATCAGGATTAAGTAGTTTTCTGGTAAATATACCATTTCCCCGGATTGGGTTTGGGTGAAATTTGTCATTCAGTGGTTATAATTTTGTGTTGTTTTTTTTATTTTTTACCTTATCTTTACAGTCTTTTATACAACCATGGTCATGGATCAGCCGCTAACCATCCAGGAAATTCTTTTCCAGTCGGTAAAAGGCAAACTGGCGCCGAACATATCATTTGTCCATGACCTCTCAGAACTGTTGGGGATAAGCTACGACAGCGCCTACCGCAGGATCAGGGGAGAGAAGGAGCTCTCGCTGGAGGAGTTGAAGACCATCTGTATTCATTACGAAATTTCGGCAGATGCGCTGTTCAATTTAAAAAGCAACCATGTAATTTTTAACTCCCTGGCGATCGGGGAAGATGGCTTTGATATTGAAAAATGGTTGCGATCAATTTTAAAAGCGATCAGGCAGGTTCATGACGCAAAGGAAAAAGAGATCATTTATGCCGCCAAGGATATTCCGGTGTTTTATTTTTTCGAATTCCCGGAAATTGCTGCCTTCAAGATCTATTTCTGGAACAAGGCGCTTATTCCGGCGAGCGGTTACGAAAATAAAAAGCTGACGCTTGAACCTCCTGAAGAGTTGTATGAAACAGGGCGACAACTCCTTTCTCATTATATTAAGATCCCGGCCATCGAGATCTGGAGCGAAGAGACGATCTCCAGCATTTTGCGGCAAATTGATTATTGTTTTGTTTCCGGGTTTTTCTCCCGTACCGAGGATGTTTACAGCCTTTGTGATACGCTGGAAACATGGTTGAACCATGTTCAAAGCCAGGCTGAACTGGGCTTACAGTATATGTTCGGGACAACTCCTGACGGAATTGAAAACAGCTTTAAACTATATCACAACGAGGTGCTTGTCACCGATAACACCATCCTGGTCAAAACCAACGGTCAGAAGAAATCCTTCAATACATATAATGTCATCAACCAGCTGATCACATCCAACCCGGTGTTTTGCGACCAGGTTGAAAATTCGCTGAGAAACCTGATGCAAAAATCCACCATGATCAGCGGAACCTCGGCCAAGGAACGCTACCGGTTTTTTAATATCCTGCATGAAAAGGTCAATACGCTCCGAAACCGCATCGAACGGATGAGCTGAATTATCTGCCTGGTTGACCCGTATTAGATTTGGTTACAACTTAAATCATTCTACATTAATAATAAAATACAATCCGATATTATAATTCCTGTACTCAATGGTTTTATCTGAATGCAGTCTGTTTTGCTTTGAATAAATCCAAGGATGGTTGTTTATTTTAAATGCATAACCGCTATATATTCCAACTGAGTAAAAAATCCCATGTTTATAGGATGCACCGTAGAAGTTATAAGCGAGATCGAGGCCAATAAAGCCAATCAGTTGATTAATCCTGATATCAAGGGACCTGTATTTCATATAATTGTCCAATGTGTTTTTATCTGTCTCTGCTTCGTTTAACAACCTGTATCTGTGTCACTTTATCGCAACCGTTGGCGATAGTCTGAAACGATGGCTGTTGATTAAATAATATCCGAAATTTAATTCGTACAACCTTGTTTTAAACACAATCGTTAATGAATCATTTCCATCATCCTCCTGCTTTCCTGTCCCAAAATTAAATCCCAGGTAATACTTTTTATTGAATTTAGTTATCCCAAAAATAAGGGCAACGCCTGACGAATTCATTACATCCAGGTTGCATTGTCTTAAGGTTTCACTGAAAGCATGAAAATCATTTGGAATAAAATCCAGACCAATGTCAAGCCCTATCCCAATAAAAGATTTATGGTACGCTCCCTGGTTTTGAGGTTTAACCATGTGTGCTGGGCCACCTGCTCCATTTTGACCACTCAAACTGTTCGGGGAACACAGGATTAAGAGAAAGCAGATGCAATAAAATAAAATTAAACATCGGGTTTTCATGGTTCCTTTTTATCCAAAATGATCATCTGGTAGTGTTTTTTGAAAACAGGTGTTTCTGCTAATTATCCCTGATACACCTGACAGATAATTCAGACGATTTGGCTGCGTTGGTGAACATTACTCCAAACGTAAGATTGTCAAGATACAAGGCGCCGGCATTGTCGGCACCGTGTTCTGTGGAAGACCACCACCGGGCAGCAGGACCTTTTCCCGAAAAACTTTTCTCCAGTTTATACCCTGCCCAGTATCCACCACCAAGGGAATTGTAAAGCGATGTCCATTCGGCCATCGAAGGGACATGCCAACCGGCAGGGCAGATCCCTCCGCTACCGGTGACTGCAGTCCAATTGTACTTGTATCCGTTTCCATCAATATTTTTAGTGGCCCCCGGTATGCCTGATCCATCGCCAACGTGTGTCATCCTCAGGTTCTCTGCCATCCATACCTGCCCGCCGGGCGCTAGCAAATGATAACTGTTCCCGGCAATGTCTGCCACCGTGTCGGGAAGTTTTGAGAAAGTTTTACCTTCAAGACCTGTATTGCGTTTCAATGAATAATCATTCAAGGCGATCTTATTCCTGTCAAATTGCTCCTGGCTTCCTTTGATCGAAAATTTTCTTTTTGAACGTATTCCCGCACCGATCAGGAAGCCCGCGCCTGTTGAAACTATGACCTGGGAAAGTGCGATTAGGAATCCTTCGACCAATATATCGCCAGTTTCATGCCATGATGACGATTTTTTTTTGTTTTGAGCATTTCCCTGATTTTCCTCCTTGTTTCTTCCTGTGAACCGCTTGCAACGGGTTTTGATGATGTCGAAGGTGCGCAATGTTATTCTGCCGCCACTATAGTTCCGGTTGCGGATACATTTACGGTCGTTCGGGTCATGACCTGGAATATCCGCTTTGGCGCCGGAAGGATCCCCTGGTTCGGGGATGCATGCGGCAACCGCGTTATTCTTTCGGAAGATGAAGTTTACGGATCGCTGCGGGCCATAGCCGGTAAGATCAATACGGTTAAACCTGACATCCTGCTGCTTCAGGAGGTTGATATCAATTCAAAGCGATCGGGCTATATCGATCAGTTGCAGTGGCTTCTCGATCATACCTATTTCAACTATGCTGTGTATGGTTCGCAATGGAAGGCACAATTTATTCCAAGCGACGGACTGGGCCGCATGGAAGAGGGGAATGTCATCCTTTCACGATGGAAGATCAGTGATGCCACCCGGTTACAG
Organism: Bacteroidales bacterium; assembly: GCA_030681475.1. Lineage (GTDB taxonomy): Bacteria > Bacteroidota > Bacteroidia > Bacteroidales > FEN-979 > CAIVAT01. The sequence continues at coordinate 43,265 of JAUXWT010000064.1, forward strand.
CTTGCGTTGCGCAGCGACCAGGACAAGCTTACCCGCTATTTTTATGAACGATGCTGCATGGTGACCGCACGGATCGACATCCCGCATATTGACAATTTTTATGCAGTGAATATCCATGCCTCTGCCTTTGCCACGGATGATACAAAGCAAAAACATATCATTCAGTTTAAAGACGAACTTGACCGGATTAATAAAAATGGCGGGTGGTTTGTGGCGGGCGGAGACCTGAATACACTTCCGCCGGGATCGGATACGACCGATTACTGCATCCAGGACATGTGTTCATGGGAATCATTTCACAGTGCCGGAGATGACCCGTTGCACAAGGAGGGAAGCAATTATGAGCCGGAGAAACATTGGCTGGAGGCGCTTTATGAATCATATCAATGCGCTGTTCCATTGGACACATACCAGGCCAGCCAGTTTAAATATTTCACCCATACAACAAGGGGTGCCCATTTCTGGGACCGCACCCTCGATTACCTGTTTACCAATTATCAATGGGTTGATCATTCTGTCGTAACCCATCAGGAGGCAACCGGAGAATCGGATCATGCCCCGGTAAGTGTACTTATTATGATACCCAAATAACTGCACAGGAATGAAAAAAGTTCTTCTTTGCTTCATCGGGGTAATCATTTTCAGTGATCTGTTTTCGCAGGATACCCTGACAAAGAATTACTGGACCGATGGAACTGCTTTTACCATTCCGAAACACAGGTGGGAACCTGGCCTTTTTACCCTCTCCAGATATGGCATTACCAATAAATTGGAACTTTCAGCCCATCCATTGATGGTCTTCCTGATGCCCCAGGTGAAGATCAAGGCAGGTTGGGGTGAATATTCAGGGTTCCGGCTGGCAACCGAACATGGCATCTTCTATCCGACACAATTCATGCGACTTGTTTCTTCGAAAGGAACCGGCGGATTGATCTCCCCTGAATTTACCATTCCCCAGATGTTTGCGATCTCCAACAGGTTCCTTGTCTCTTACAGGCCATTTAAAAACGTCATCCTCACTGCACATGCAGGAATGACTTTTGCTGTGAAATTTGGGCCACTCGATAAAAGGACCACGATCGACCTTCCAATCCTGTACACGAGACTCGCCGTTTTCTACAACGAACCGGCATCTGATGCCGGCCTTGATTTTCGCGGACAATTCATTCCCAGGCTTGGATGGCTTTTCAATGTAGAAAACTTTTTTATTTGGGGTACTGCGGAGAATTATTTACTTGAAAACAAAGGAGTCCTGGCCTATACATCTAAAAAAGAGACACTCAGAATAGAAGCCGGATACAAACTGTGCTTCGGGAAATATCCTGCCGGGCCGCAATGGCATTTGTTGCCAGTGATAGATTTAATTTTCGGGATAGGGCATTGACCTGTGAATTTTGGATTACAAACTCATTCATCCCCATATTGCGCTTCAGCGCCCGTGTAAATCGTTCTTACCTCACTGATCAGCCGTTCCGGCGAAACGACTTTCACCGCCTTGCCGTAGGAGAGGATCTCCATCACCAGGTCGTGGGTGATGAACAGGGTGATTTTAATTCGGAGTTCCTGAGGGTTGTCCTCAAGGATGACCTGCGATTCGTGGATCGGATAGCTTTTTACGTACTTTCCCTGGTCAGGTTCAAATGAAAGAATGATCTCTTCAGGTTGATCATCGTCGGGGTTGATCACCCCGAAACAGTACCGGAACATTTCATTTACATCCAGGTTCACAGGATAATCGAAACAGCCGGGGGTGGTTTGGAAATCGAGGATCCGGTCGAGGCCAAAGGTCTTTACCTTTCGGTCATTCCTGTCCTTTGCAAGCAGATACCACCGGCCCTTCGACTCTTTCAGGGCAAAGGGTTCAACAAGCCGCTCTTTCGGCTCGTCGCTGTCAAACCGCTTATGCACCAACATCAGGATCACGCGGTTTTTGATGGCATGGAGGAGGCCGTAAAAATGGTGGGTCCCATGCGCCTTGCGTTTTTCGAAAAACATATACCGGGTGATGTCGCTCACCATTTTCAGCGAATTGATGGTGTCGATCGATTCGAGCATGCGGTTGTTCAGGTCACTTTGCTGATCTTCGGCAATGAAATAGACCCCTTTGGAGAAGTCGTACCGGATATCGATTTTAAACAGCGTCCTGATCTCGTTCAGGTCACGCATGAAGGTTCGGTTTGAAACTGAAAAGGTCCGGTCAAGGAATTCCGATTCTTTTTTAAGGTAATCGTTGATCTCCTGAAAGGTGGCCTCACCATTGCGCCGGAGTTTTTTAATAATGGTGAGATACCTGAAGATATAGTCCTGCTTTGCCATGGTGCGGTTGATTCATGCTAACATCCGGCGCAGTGCAGTTTATGGCTTTGGCCCATCATTTCGTAAGTGAAATTCCCGGCCTGGAAACCTTCTCCTGCATCTTCGTCGGATCTGAATTTTTTCCAAAGGTATTCCTTCTCATCGTAATACCAGCCGTCGTCCTCCTTCACATTTATTTCGTTCCAGTCAATCACTTTGCCGGTAGCGGGGTCATAGATCTCATAATCCGACCCGGTCTTTTGTCCGAACTCAATCGCCTCGTGCAGGCGGATAAATTCACGCTTTTCCTTTTTTCCTGCGGGTTTCCTGTAAACTGTCAGTAAAATCATAATATAGAGTTTTAATTTTATTTTAGCATTTTTTCCCGGCATCCGTTTGATTTTGAATTGCCGGTTTATTGTTTTCGATGTAAAATTACAATGAGACTACGCCAAGATGTGACGTGGTGTGGAAAAATATTTACCTCACCCTAACCCTCATGATCACCTCACCCTAAGAGGGTGTCTCAAAAGTCATTTTTCACCGCAGAGACGCAAAGACGCAGAGAAATAAAGTATTGATTGTGAATCCTCTGCGTCTCCTCCTCTGCGGTTAATATTAAAAAGTTACCTTTCGAGACAGCCTCTTGGGGGATGAGGTGTGTTTGTCGGGAGAAGGGGTTGGGGGATGAGGTGTGTTTTGTGGAGTACTTGAAAAAATAACCACAAACTTTGTCTGGAAAACTGTTATTTTGCAGAAAAATTCAACCTGTGATCAGGCCCGTCCGGTTTTCATTCATTTTACTGATATATACAACCCTGGTATTTTCCGGGCCGATGTTTGCACAATCATGGGATTTTATCAAAGAAAAGGACGGGATAAAGATATATACCCGTAAAGAGGCCGGGATTTCGCTGAAATCGTTTAAGGGGGTTACTGACATCCATGCGTCTGTCGAAAGTGTTTTCAACCTGATCGGCAATGTAAAGAACCTCGACTGGTGGGATAAGAACCTTCGCGAGATTAAAGTCCTTTATTTTGAAAAGGATAAACGATCACAGTACTACCTGGTGTATGATTCGCCCTGGCCGGTAACTGACCGCGACCTGTGCGTTGATGCAACGATCACGACCGACCCGGTAACCGGTATCCGCAAAATCTGGTCAGTACCCTTTCAGGGGGTGGTCCCGGAAAACTCCAAATACGTGAGGATCAAGGACTACTGGCAGCGATGGTCAATTGAACCTGAGAACAATGGCATCGTGCACGTGGAGCTTGAAGGCTATGTAGATCCTGCCGGTATCGTACCCGATTGGATCTATAATATGGTCATTACCGATACTCCGCTGAAGATTATGAGGGGGATCAAACAGCGGCTGGAAACAAAGTAAGATAATGCTGCTGAGTCGGCAGACTTACAGCGCGAGAACGGAATTTTCCGAACCAAAACCACTGGGAACAAATTTATCGGCTTCGGGGTCATTTTCCCAGTTGTTACCGTCGATGTGGTAACGGAACTGGTGTTCTTTTCCGGTTTCAAGGTCAAGGGATACAGACCAAACACCGGTTTTAGCTTTCTTCAATGGCGTTTCCCCGATTTGCCAATGGTTGAAATCACCGACCAGGAGGATGGATGAGGCTGACTTATACTGATCTCCGGAGAGAGAGAATTTTACTTTACAAACGGGTTTTGCTTTTACAAATTTCTTTTCGAGACTCATTGCTGTTTTTATTTAAATTAAATCGGCGGCAAAAGTAATAATTATTTCGACACGCCGGGATAACAATCGTAAAACCATTTTACGAGGAAAATAAAATATAGCTGTTTCGTTTTTTGATGTACTGGTCTATGACAGCCTTTACCATAAAATGAATTACCCTGCATTTCCTTTTTTAAGGATAATTTTAAGGTCATGTTATTGAATTTATAAATATTTCACCTTAACTTTGTTCGGACAATGACCATTCCGGAGTTGCCGAAAATCCGGATTAAAGAGTAGGCAGAAATACAGGAAACCATGTTTAATTCCAGTGTTTTAGAAGTTGTTATCGGACTTGTTTTTATCTATTTACTTTATAGTTTGCTGGCTACGATTATTCAGGAGATCCTTGCTTCCACTTTTAGCTTCAGGGCTAAAATATTAGAACGGGCAATATCCAGAATGCTGGAGGATGAAAATGTACCTACTCCCAGGATCAACAGCATTCTTCATTTATTTAAAAGAACAGCCAATGCAGAAAACAGCAAGTCCACTACTGAAACTTTTTACCATCACCCGCTTATAAAATTTCTGGGCGAAAATAAGCGCCACAGCAAACCTTCATATATTACGAGGGAGACATTCTCCAAAGTTTTAATTGATTTGCTCCGGGGTGACCAGGTCAAACCGGGAGATGACATAAAGCCATTGATCCAGAAAGCATTGGATGATAATAAAACCAACTGGGGAGGCGCTGAAATCAGCGCTGAAACGCTGAGTTATCTTAAATCTATTTGGGCTGATGCACAAGGTGACATCGAAAAGTTTAAAGAACTGCTTGGAAACTGGTTTGATGACACCATGGACCGGGCCTCGGGATGGTATAAAAAAAACACGCAGTTTATTTTGTTTTTTATCGGATTGGCATTGGCCATCACTTTCAATGTTGATACGATCAAGATCGCCGGAAAATTGCAGAAGGACCCCAAACTCAGGGAACAACTTGTACAGCAGGCCGATGCTTTTATTAAGGCACATCCCGACCTGGATCAGGAATTGGCATCGCAGAAAGCGGAATTGGAGACCATCAAATCAGAAAGCACCAAGAACCCTGACGCTGCAACAGCAGACAGTATCTCCAAAACGCAATACCTGGCCGCATCGGATGTTAAAAAATACGATTCCCTGATCGCAAGAAGAGACACCTTGCTGAACAGAGCGGAAGCGTTGATTACCAGAGATATAAAAAATTCCAATGATCTTTTGGGATTAGGGTGGAAAACCTATGAATGTATTGGTTGTCGGTGGGAATGCTATCTTATGTCGTTATTGGGCTGGGTCATCACTGCGCTGGCGCTGTCACTTGGCGCTCCCTTTTGGTATGATGTACTTAATAAACTCATGAAGGTACGCAATTCTGTGGCAAGTTCCACCTCCGATGACAAGCAAAAACAACAGGATTCAAATGCTCCGAAAATTAAACGGGTGGGATGATGAAAGACCATTCAGATAACTACTATTGGAGCGGGGGGGCGGAGGTAAAAAAAGACGATATGACGGACATTGAAATAAATTTCAGCCAGGCAAAAATCAACTACAATGCGTTGGTAGAATTACCAAATGATATGAAACAAACCTATGGGGAAAACGTTGTTGTTGCCGTCCTGGATTCGGGGTGCAATAAAAACCATAAGGATATCAGTGAAGGAATTCTTAGTGGTTATGATGCGCTGACTGAAACCAATGAGATCAAAGATGCATCAAACAAGGGGCATGGAACATTTATTTGCGGACTGATTGCCGGACACACTTCCGGAAATGGAATTGTTGGGGTTGCACCTAAAGCAAAACTGTTACCGGTCAGAGTTATAGAAAATAATTCTGTTATCTCAAAAAACGTTTTAAAGGGACTAAACTGGTTGCTGAATATTTGCCCGATACAACCAGATATTATAAATATGAGTTTTGATTTTTCTCCCGGCACTGATCTGAACGATTTTGAAGAACTATTTCGCAAGGCCAATGAAAAAAACATTTTAATTGTTGCAGCAGGGCAAGATTATTATAATCCTTCAGACTCAGGAATTTTTTATCCGGCAGCCAACCCTTTTACATCAGCCGTGGCAGTATTGGATGATAACATTTTAGGCAATCCTGACTTTGGGGGGATAGATAATAGAATAAATTTCATTCTTCCAAGGTATAAATTCTATTCTGCTAATAATTCCAATTTCGTATTATATTCAGAAGATGAAGGTAGCAGCTTTGGTACAGCGGTTATAACAGGTGTTCTTGCATTGGCGACCTCATATAAAAAAAAGACCCAAACCGATAAAACAGTTATGACAATTTTAAACGAACATTTGCCAGTCTTTGATAAGACCCGATTTACTAACAACTTTAAAATCTGGAGACAATGATAAAAAGGATATTTACGATGGTTGTGGTCTGCATGATGACATTTTCATCTATCGCTCAGATTGCATCACATGATGCCTTGATATTATCCCGGTATCTCAGGCATGACCAGATTTCAAAAGACAACTTCCTGACAAAACAGGAAACGGCTTTAAAGGAAGAACGGTCAGAATTAGAGAAGCTCGATCCTCAAAAAATAACAGCGCTTGAGTCGGAGAGAGTCGGAAACCGGATCGGGAAAATTGGAGCGATGCTGGAACAAATTGATCATGCCAAAGGGGATTCGATTTTGTCTATCCTGGAATTGTATTTCCCGGGAATCAAGAACAGTGGATCAACGGATCTGATCAATACAAGGCTGCAAGAGAATCATTTTTTTAAGAATTTTACCTATTCAGGCGAACCAAAGGGTTTTGTCGAAAAAAAGCAATTATCAATTTCTTCTCTCGCATCTTCAGTCGGCGGACTCGATGTCACTAACCTTGCGTACGGATTTGCCGATTTTTTAGTAAAACGGACAAAAGAGGAGTTGAATGTCGCCTTCTTCAGCAGGTTAAAGGAGACGCTGAATAAACCGAAATATGCCGATTTAAGAACTCTGTTTCCAAACACATGGGAATTGCTCGATGCCATTGGCAGTGAAATTTATGATTACAACAAGTACCTTCAAAACCTCAGGGAAGCTTTTCTTTCGGATCTCATCACCCTGGATGGAAATTTACCCGGCATCATACCGAATCATGAAGAATTTTTCAACAAACATTTTGGTTTGGCAGTAAGTTTAAATACAGCCTGTTATATCACAAGCTCACTCAAATACCAGGTGCATCCCGGCGACATTATTGACCAATACCCGTTGGATGATTTTTTTATTAAAAAGGGGGAAACCGAATACTTCAACAGGAACTGGAGCGGAGCAGTTCAAACGCTGCAACTGATCAGTGAATCGCTTCGTGAATCTGATGGCGGCGGGGAGAATTACTGGGTGAGTTTTCAGAAAGTGAAAGAACTTGTCGGTAACGAGGAGACTTTCCGGATATATCTTGGCCTTATATACCAGGTTGCCAAAAATCAGCGGTACGATTCCATAAAATTTGAGAAAGGCTCCCTGATCGCATTGTTGAACAAAGTGAATTTTGACTCCAATCATAGCGCATATAAAAGCTATATCTCAAATTTTGCCATGAAAGCAAATGACCTGAACGAAAAGATCAAGAGATATGCAAAGCCGGCCAACGATTCCGTGGCGGTTGAAAATTATGCCCTTTATTTCAAATCTTCTGTTTCCCTGATCGAATATTGCACGAAGGTGACCGATTTACCTGATTTTGACAAAGTTATTAAGACAGATCTTCACAAGGAACTTAAAAATTATTTCAAAATAACCTATGAAATTGCCGATCTGGTTACTGACATCAACCGTAAAAACTACTCTTCAGCCGTTAATCATGCCGTTACGGTTTATAATCTTGTAAGGACGAAACCCCTGGAAACAGAATTTAAAAGAATAACTCGATCTGTTGACAGTCTGGAGAAATTACCAAAGGAATCGTTAAAGACCATGGAGAAGTCGCTGAAAATGTCACGGGATACACTGCAGCAGGCGGGGGCTTCGTTCAGTTTGTCAAAAGATCTGCTGCAAAAATTCGTAATGTATGGCACCTTTATGTCGAATGTGGCCACGGCAAAGAGTCCCGCTGAAGTTGAAAAAGCGATTGAAGCAGCAGCACTGCCATCAGGCAGTTCACGAATAAAAAGGGAAACATCATTTAATGTTGCTTTAAATGCCTATACCGGATTGTTTATCGGTTATGAACAGATAACCGGGCTGGACAGCAAGAGGTTTGAGATCAACAATTTCGGTGTGGCAGCGCCAATCGGGGTGTCGGTCAGTACCGGTGGTCATTCTTTTTTGTGTCTGTTCCCGAAAAATGAAGGGCATTGGTCCTATTCAGCCTTTATTTCGCTGGTTGATCTTGGCGCTGTGGCTTCATTCAGGTTTCAGAACGGCGACTCCATTGCGCAGGCGCCCAAGATACAATTGAAGGATATCTTTTCCCCGGGACTGTTTTTCTCCTTAGGGTTTCCGAAAAGTCCGCTGTCGCTTAACCTTGGGGCCCAGGTGGGGCCGAATCTGAGGAATGTCAATGTCAAAGATGAGAACGGGGACATGGTCAATAAATACCAGGACAATGTTTATTGGCGGTTCAGCGCCTCGCTGGTCGTTGACATACCGATATTCAATTTTTATACTCGGTCTAAAAAATAGATTCAAATGAAACAGGTATACCCAGTTATCATCCTCCCGGGGATCACAGCAACCTATCTCCGTGACCAGTATGTGCTGCCGCCCGATGTCATCTGGTCGGTATTGACAAAAAAAACATGAAAACATCGCCCTGCATCCCGACAATTACCGGTATGAAGCCATAGAACCGGCGCGGGTGCAGCCCGACCATATCTTCGAGATCGCCTACGAAGAGATGATCAATGAGTTGAGGTACAACCTCCGGGAAACTGACGACAGGCCGGTGCCGGTAAATCCTTGTGGTTTCTATTGCATCGCCGTTCAAGGGATCTTTTGAAGCTATCATCAAGATCGCCACCGGCACTGCAAACCTTGGCACATCTGCTCCCAGCAGCCGCGAGCGTGAAGCGGCCAGGATCATCCCGTCGCTTTACCACCTCCTTCCCACCTGCGAAGGGATCACCGCGCCGGCTTCCATCAGCAAGGATGTATTTGACCCGGCCATGTGGCAGCAAAGCATCCTCGACACCCTGCAGGAATACATCCGGTTACATGGTGTTTCGGAAAAAAATCCGGCAAAGCAGGCAAAGGAGTTGTTTGACAGCCTGCTTCAGACGGCAAAATCACACCGTCAGCGGATAAACGGGTTGGATCTGAAAAACACCGGGCTGACCCACAGCGATTGGCTGTGCATTGCCGGGGTTGATTCCACTACCCGCGTGGGCGTTGAGGTAAACAAAGATAAAACCGGCGTCTGTTTCAATTTCAACAACGCCGATCGTGCAAACAACTGGGGTAAGGCAGTGCCGGTGAAACAAAAAATGCTCACCGGCGACGGCACCGTACCGCTCAAAGCAGCCATCCCCGATTTTCTGGAGATGAAAAACATCGTCTGTTTAACGCCCGATGACTTCGGCTACTGGGAATTGCAGGACAAGGCGCTGGTAAAAGTCGCGGGGTTCCACGGTTTGATCACCAACATGAACGTGATCCACCGGCTCATCGTGCGTCATTTCACCGGCCGCCCCGACGCCTATAAAAACACCTGGGGCAGGTCCCTGCCCGGGATCACGGAAAGGCAATGGGAACCACCGTTTGAGTTGTACTGGAAGAAATAAAGTTGATAACCGTTTACACAAGTCAATAAATGGAAAATAACAACAAGCAATCTTTTGGATTTTTTTCTGAGATTCAGGGTTTTATATGGAAAATGATCATCGGCCTGGTATCCTTTGCCATCGTCGTCCCCTATTTAATAGATCAGGCTGGTGACATCCTTGGAATACCACCTAAAGCGAGTTTTGCGATCATCCTGGTGATGTATTTCGTGACCCCACTCGTGTTTTTTGTCGTCTGGTTTGCAAAGCGGGATATCGAAGGCTTCAAACAGATTTTGGATCGTTCTCCTAAAGTCGGTTGTTACTATTACTCCTGGATTATTTTTGCACTGTTCGCCGCACTGGCGATCGTTTTTCCATTCAGTCCTGTTTTTTCAATCCTTTTTTATACCATTAGTTCGCTATTCCTGCTGAGCGTTTTTATTTATATTGGATATGTTATCTGGTTATACGCTTCATCCGAATCTTCCGGTGACGGTAAGGGTTGCCATAGCCCCGGTATTCAATACAGGAAATTACGGAAACGACTGTCCAGTGAATTTGCCCTGCTGCTCGTGATCGCAGTTTCAGCGGGGATACTCTATTTCAACAATGCATTCTTCAGAAATGAACATACAAACCAGTGCTATGTTGACAAAGAAAAATTTGAGATGGGTTTTAATGTGATGGAACTTAATTTAGGTCAGATCGGACCGCTGGATAATTTGGTCCAGCAGAAGTACAATGAACTGATCCGTGTTAATAGCCTTGGATCTATTTCAGAGATCCGTTTATCGAAAAACAGGCAAATCACTCACTATCGGGCTCTTGATAAACCACTTAAAACTATTTTCCGATCCCTGGACACATTGGGTTCAATCACACTGCAGAAAAATCAGATCAAAAGGAATGAAAAAAAATTAGTCATAGCTAAAATTAAAACAACCTATTATCTCCGAAAATTATCTGATCATCTTCAGAAACTTCACGGATTAATCGAAAAAGATCAACCTCAGAAAGTTTCCCAGGCCGATATTCAGAATTTTGAAAATATCCTGAATATGCCAAAGGCGATCATCCAGAAAGCAGACCTGATATACAGCAACAGCTGGGCGGACATCCTGAGGACAGTTCAGGTTAAGGGGCTGTTCCTGTTCTTCATCGTGCTGTTATTCCTGCTTGCATTCTCCTTTCATGCAAGCATGGCAAACCTGGATGAACAGTATGAGGGGGTAAAAAAATCCATCAGTGGGAGGAAAATTGTTCTTACCGATCCGGAGTCGCCCGCGAAGATCCGGGAGATCCTTGAAAAACCAACCTTCCCCGAGATCAGGACCATTAAAATATTAATCTCCATCATCATTTTATTGATTGTTCCAATATTTAAGCCGGTAAACAAAGAAACGATCCGGCTTGACAGGCCATTATGGCAATTCAACCTACCCGGACTTCTTCTGGGGAGCAACCATCCCATTATTGTAAAACAGGAAACACCAATAAACTTTAATCCAGTGGACAATAGCAGGACGGAATACCAGATGGACAAGAAATACATAGATAGCGTGTTCAAAGAACAACGTGAATCGATAATTAACTCGTTGAGCCAAACTATTGACTCCTCTGAAAAAGCGACCTACGACAAATTCAGACATCCATGACTCCCGCAATCTAAACCGCGACTGATTCGTAAACCAGCTTCAAATCTGTTAAAGGGAAGCAGGTTTCTGTTTGGTTTAGCAAGGAGCATAATTCCTTGACTGTTTGATTTGCCCTTGGGGTAGAC
>JAUXWT010000051.1 GCA_030681475.1 Bacteroidales bacterium
ACATGTCATAATGAAACATCAAACTGTTCCCCGATACACACATTAACGATATATGTTAAAACCATGAAGTGTACGCCATCGCCTTGGGGTGGTATCATTTTGACCTGTCTACTGGTACCAGTTTAGACCGGGGTCAAAAATGAACCGCCGTTCTGATATTTCACACAGAAAATCCTGCCGTGAAAGTTGCGCCCTACAGCCCTACAGCCCTACAAATACAATGTTAAACTGTTATTATATTATTTATCAGCATGTTATGTTTATTGATTTTCGTAGGGCTGTTAATTTTTCGTAGGGATTTGAAGGGATCATGCAAAATCCTGATTTTTCAGGTTAGGGCTGATTTTCAAGATTACGTAGGGCTGGAAAAACCGCCCTACGGGATATTGGAAAGTCCCTACAAACATTTGCTATTCATTATCAGCGTTTTAATGCTTTTTGAATGCTCTTGTAGGGCTGTAGGGCTGTAGGGATCGAAAAAGAGGCTTCACAAAACTGAAAATTTATTATGAGAACTGATGGAAAAAGGGCAGCGTATCATGATCAAGCTATTAATTCACGACCATTTAATCTTAACTATTAATAAAACAACCTATGAATACTTACAAACTTCAAGAAAATACGCTTTTGGAGCGCATCCGCCTTCACTATTTAGAAGACTATGAAATTTCCAAAGCTGATGCCGATATCCTGGCACGATGGGAAGCAGCCCATGCTCTGGTGCTGGATAGCAGCGACACCGATCAAAATATTGTAAAAATCCTGATGAAGCGATTTGACATTTCAAACGTATGCGCATATAATGACATACGAAATTCTAAAAACTTCTTTGGAGACGTGCGCTCATCAAACAAACAAGGTATACGCTACATTGTTACGCAATGGGCGATTGATTTATTCCGGATGGCAAAGCATGCAAAGGACCTTATTGGAATGGCAAAGGCTATGGAAAGAATTACCAAGGCAAACAACCTGGATATTGATGATATGAATATTCCTGATGTTACAAAAATCCAACCTCCAGTGCAACTCCTGTCTCTAAATTTTGATTTCATCAACTCACCGAGATTCAAACTGATTGATGATGCAGCACAAAAAGCACTGTTGCAATTGTATGAGGAGTTCATGGCACAGGTGATGATTTCCCCACTGGCAGAGTATGCCGATGTGTGGAAAATTAATGATTCTGTTCGTCCCGACAAAAAAAGACGAGGTCCAGCCAAAAATAAAGCCTGCCAAAAATGCCAACATTATAAACAATCATGAAATTTGAAGATGTGTTTATTGCATAACCCTTAATGGCAAAGCATAGGAGAGCCTGATGTTGGGTTAGAGCAACCATTCCTTGTGAGTCACAATTGTGATTCTATAAATTGGATATTGAGTATTGCCCGCCCTGCTGCACAGGGGAGCAACCATCGCTTAAGGGGAGCAATTTCGACATTTCGGGATGCTTCCCTTTTTTTTGGCATTGCCTTGCAATTATATGCCATTCTAAGCCATTAAGACGAAATATCTTTACAAGTTGTTGATTATCAATATTACAAAATGCCACCGGCAGAAAGGCTATTTCATATATCCTCAAAAATTGATTGTCACACAATTGTGAACGCCGACAGTGCGGGGCGGGGTCTTCTGACAGACAAATACAATATTTCAGGGCATCAGAAGCCCTAAAATATTGTATTTGGGGTAATTACGACTTTTAATATTTTATAGAATTTTTTATCAAATCAGCAAGGGTAAACGAACTTCTTTTCTCTTTGAAAAAAAGAGAAAGGAAGCAAAAGAGAAAGCCAACTAAGGCCAATTCCACAGAGGCAATCTGCTGCCACGCTTTTTCTTTGATGATTATAGGCAATGAAGAAGCTTAGCAAAAAGAAACCTCTTCCGGGCAGCTTTTATAAAAAGCGAGCAAAACCCACCCCACAATATAATACTTGAAATCCTTACAAAGCTACCTACATCGACAGGGCTTCCAGCGGGTAGGGCGCTGTAGCTTGGAACTGTAAAGGGCGACCTCCTTTGGGAACAGTCGTGCTTTGCAGGCATTCAGGTTGTGCCAACCAGACCCGCCCCCTTGACTTGAATCCAATCGATCCGGTTTTAACGCTTCGCGGTCAGAAAATTTCAAGTATCCACAATCTAAAACTTACTACAATGACCGCACTTGCCAGAGAAACCCGCAATCAATCCATCGAAGAGATGTTCATTCAGCACATTGAAAATATCTACTATCCTGGATTTTCAGAGGACATGACTAAAGAACAGTCAGCCCTCTTCGAATGGGAGTACAGAGAATTCATAAAGGAATTCTCAGGCAAAAAATAATCACAGAGCAGATGGTTACAAAATGTAACTGTCTGCTCTTTTTTTATGGTCGTTCCTCCCCGGAATCGGATAAAAAGGCCACCGCACACTATTACTCGAAATCCATGCAAAGTTACCTATGGGAAAATAAAACTGTCAAGGGCGACCTCCTTTGGGAACTGTCGCTTTCAGTGTATTCATTCCGCAAACGCGGAATGACCAACACCCGTTGACATTATTTATTTTTCCCCGGTAATGGCCATGCAGCAAGATTTCAGTACTAACCGCGGCCATATAGCTGCATAAAACCATTCAAAGATGAAAAAATCATTCATGGATTCACAATCAAGCCTGCAAAACGCCTCAACCTACGAAAACAGGATCCCAATGCAATTCTGGGCAGAAGATGACATTCCAATCGAAAAACTATTGCTCAAGGGAACCGCCAGCCTGTCTGATGCAGAACTGCTCAGTATCCTTATCGGCTCCGGAACTCCCCAGGAGAACGCTCTTGACATTGCTCAGAAAATCATGGCTTCCTGCCAGAACAACCTCTGTGAATTCTGGAAACTCGGAATTTCTGATCTTCAAAAGGTCAAAGGCATCGGGAAACAGCGTGCCTGCCAGATTGCTTCCATGTTTGCGCTCTCCCGCAGAAGAAATGCTGCCGAAGTAGTCGTCAAACCTAAAATATCCAGCAGCAGGGATGCATACACAGTTTTTTATTCCCTGATCGGCGAGCTTCCGTATGAAGAATTCTGGATGCTGCTCTTGAACCGGGCAAATAAGATCATGAAAACGGTGAAGGTTTCCGAAGGCGGAATTTCCGGCACCGTGGTTGATCCTAAAAAGATATTCTTTATAGCCCTGGAGAATCATGCGTCGTCGCTCATCCTAGGTCATTATGTAAAGTAAATACTTATGTAAAGTAAATCAGTTAACATATTCATATTTAGAGAATAAACTTGGAATTACTTTACATAATATTTCCCCTTGTTTAAGTAAAATGTCCCCTCAGCTAAACTACCAATCAATTA
>JAUXWT010000053.1 GCA_030681475.1 Bacteroidales bacterium
TTACCCTACAGCGCAGGGTACAGCGAATTTGGAGCAGTAATTTTTCCATTGCACTATTTTTATTGATCAGCATTAATTTTTTCGATTTATTATAAACCCCCTTTTCGGAGGGGACTCAAATAATAAATGCAAATATGAATGATACACTTTATAGCAACCTGAACAACAACAGGCATGGTAATTTTTTCCTGATTGCCGGCCCGTGTGTGATCGAGGATGAGGAGATGCCGATGGCGATTGCTCGTCACATCAAGAAGATCACTGACCGGCTTGAGATTCCATTTATTTTCAAAGCTTCATACCAGAAGGCGAACCGGTCGCGTTCAGATTCATTCACCGGGATTGGACATGAAAAAGCGCTGAAACTGATCAGCCAGTTGGGCAAAGAACTGAGCATTCCGGTTCTCACCGACATACACACGGAGCAGCAGGCACCCATGGCAGCAGAATTTGCCGACCTGTTACAGATACCTGCCTTTTTATGCCGCCAGACGGAACTGCTGATTGCTGCAGGAAATACTGGAAAGATCGTCAATATAAAAAAGGGGCAGTTCGCCTCCGCCGAATCGATGAAATTCGCGGTTCAGAAGGTAAAGCAGACGGGCAATTCTCAGATCATCCTGACCGAACGGGGAACTACTTTTGGCTACAATGACCTGATCGTTGATTTCAGGAACATCCCTGAAATGCAGGCACATGGGGTACCGGTCGTGGTTGATGTAACACATTCGCTTCAGCAACCCAACCAGAGTTCAGGTATTACCGGCGGGCGCCCTGACCTGATCGAGGCCATTGCCAAAGCAGCCATTGCAGTTGGAAGTGACGGAATTTTTATCGAAACACACCCTGATCCGGGCAATGCAAAATCAGATGGCGCCAATATGCTTCACTTGAGCCTCCTTGAAGATCTGCTTGAAAAACTTGTTAAAATCAGGAAAGCCCTTTATTGAATTTCCAACCCTTTTATCCCACCTGTTTCCTCGTGAAAAATAACCTTCCATTTATTGGCAGGCAGGTTCGTAACCACCCCTAATTGGGAAATCAGGCATTGGGTCTCTTTCTGTATATTGGCATCCACCTTTAACGAAACACGGGCCAACTCGGGGATCCGGTATGAAAAGCCCTGCACTTTTGAATCTTTAACCGCTTTTCTAAGGTAGTTTTCAACCGTATTGGTATTGCCAACCCGTTGAACCTTAATGGTAACCACTTTTCCTCCCTGATCATCAAGGCCGATTACGCCTTTGGATTTCTGAAACTTGAAAATCGGGATCTCTGTATTGATCTGGTTGGGGACAGGAATGTATTTATAACTGAATACCAGACTCTTGCTAACACTGATCCCGGTAAAAAGCTTCAGATACTCCTTCTCCATCCGGTTCAAACGGTCGTCCATGTATTCCAGGGTCTCCTTGTTATAATTGACCTCCTGGATCCCGCTTAAAAGGTTGAACCGGTTCTCCTTTATTTTCGAGATAAAGTCGGCGGCCTCTTTTGCTTTCTGCTCCACTGATTTCTCTACCATTGTACGTTTGTAGTACTGGCGCTCAACAGTCATGGTATCGATGTTGATTTTCCTGATGATCGTGTCAACCTTTTCGAACACACTCATATCGGCCGAATACTTAAACAATTCGCCGAATGCATCCTTATCAGTATCTTCAGGTGATTCAAAAGCTTCAGCTACATGGCTGAAATTTTTATTGGTTTCCATACTTTCCAGCAGGGTGCCAAGTATAATCCCGGAGTTACTTAACGACAGCATACCGCTCTTCTCCCCTTTTGAAACTTTATCACCCAGTTCAACGAAATAGTACTGGTCGGGGTCGGGTTCCGGGTATGTGGTTATGGTGATATCGCTGATTTTATAATCAATGGAGTTTGTCAGGATCACGTTTTTCAATCCGAGGAAGCGGAGTGCAAAATCTGCATAGGGTCCTTTATAATTCTCAATCTGGTCAATTTTCACATTGATGTTCACAACCGTCCGGGGAAGTGAATAAAATATACCGTCTTTGGTTTGCGGCGCTGAATTGTTATCAACGCGCAAAACGTTGATCTGCCCAAACACAGAAACTACCAAAGCCAATTGAAACAATATTGCTGTCGTAATGTTCTTTTTCATAATCATGGTTTTAACGTGTAAATAAAAGTTCACGGTATTTCGGTAATGGCCAAAGCTCGTCATCCACTAACAATTCCAGCTTATCAACGTGTGTCCGGATTTTTTCAAAAAATGGAAGTATTCCGTTGCAGTACGCAAAAGCCTTCTCTTCAGGCTCCTGGATGCGGTTTGCTTTTTTTCTTGCCCCGATCATCTCATTCACATAGGTTTTGATCTTATCGACATGTTCAGATATATCTGTAATCGTCTCCATCTGGTTTTTTGAAAGTTTCCCATAGGTTTGTAAGTCAAGTACCTGTTTCAGCCCTTTCACATTTTCGATGAGTGTATTCTGATACCTGATGGCCACGGGTATGATGTGATTTCCGGCAAGATCGCCAAGTACGCGTGATTCGATCTGGATTTTTTTTGTATAGTTTTCGAGCCTGATTTCATGGCGTGCCTTCAGCTCCCGTGCAGAAAGAATATTGTTACGTTCAAACAAATCTGTGGTTCTTTTATTCGTAAGCGCCTGTAAGGCTTCGGGAGTGGTTGTAAGATTTGAAAGTCCTCGTTTGGCAGCCTCCTTCTTCCAATCATCAGCGTAGTTATTGCCTTCATATCTGATATTCCTGGACTCTTTGATATATTTTTTGATTACCTGGAAAAGTGCATCATCCTTCCCCACTTTTTTAGCGATCAAAGCCTTGACCTCCAAATTGAACTTATGAAGTTGATCAGCCACAATGAGGTTCAGCACAATCATTGGAGGGGCGCATGTTTGAGCTGAACCCACTGCACGGAACTCGAATTTATTCCCGGTGAAGGCAAATGGGGATGTACGGTTGCGGTCGGTATTATCCAACAGGATTTCAGGGATCTTTGGAAGATTTTTCAATAAATCAATTACCGTTTCTGATTTTGCTACAATATGTGATTCGGATTTTTCAATCGCATCAAGCATTTTTGTCAGTTGATTGCCGATAAAAACAGAAATGATTGCAGGCGGCGCTTCATGACCGCCCAGCCGGTGATCGTTGCCTGCCGATGCAATAATTGCCCTGACCAGATCAGCGTGTTCATGAACAGCTTTGAGTATATTAACGAGAAAGGTCAAGAACCGCAGGTTTTCTTTCGGAGTTTTTCCCGGAGAGAGTAAATTTTCGCCGGTATTTGTGGCCAGCGACCAGTTGTTATGTTTTCCTGAACCATTCACCCCGCTGAAGGGTTTTTCATGAAGCAGCACTGTAAAATCATGATGCCGCGCTATCTTGTCAAGGAGGTGCATCATCAACTGGTTATGGTCTATCGAGAGATTCACCTCTTCAAAAACCGGCGCACATTCATATTGATTGGGGGCAACCTCGTTGTGACGTGTTTTTACAGGAATCCCCAAACGGTGGGCCTCATATTCAAATTCCTGCATAAAGGCAAGTACCCGCTGGGGGATCGTACCAAAATAATGATCTTCAAGTTGCTGGTCTTTTGCCGATGAGTGGCCAAACAGGGTTCTGCCGGTCAATACGAGATCAGGACGGGCAAGGTACAGTGCATGATCAACCAGGAAGTACTCCTGTTCCCACCCCAATGTTGCATAAACCTTGGTGATATCCTTATCAAAATAACGGCAAACCTCCACGGCAGCTTTATCTATTGACCAGATGGCCTTCAGCAACGGCGTTTTGAAGTCAAGAGATTCACTGGTATAGGAAACGAAAACCGTTGGTATACATAAGGTGCGATCCATAATGAACGCGGGCGAGGTCGGATCCCACGCAGTATAACCGCGGGCTTCGAAAGTGCTCCGGATGCCTCCGCTCGGGAAACTCGATGCATCTGGTTCCTGCTGGGTAAGTTCGTTTCCACGGAATATTTCAATTCCCCGGCCGCCTTCCACAGGGTCAACGAATGCATCATGTTTTTCAGCAGTTGCCCCGGTCAGCGGTAAAAACCAATGGGTGTAATGTGTTGCTCCCTTGCTGATTGCCCAGGCCTTGATACCGGCGGCCACCTGGTCGGCAATCTTACGGTCGATCTTCTGCCCTTTCTCAATTGCGTTCATCACCTGATCAAAAGCCCCTTCGGTCAGGTATTCCCGCATTGCTTCCTTGTTGAAGGTAAGTTCGCCAAAATATTCGGAAGCCTTAAGTTCCGGGAATTCCACATCGCGCAGTTTGCGTGTCATGGCTATCCCAAAGGCTTTAAAACGTAAATTATCCATCAGAAATCAAATTAAGCGTCAATTTTCAGGACTACCTTTTTCCTGAATAAAAACAATCCGGCAAATGTAATAAATCCATTTAAGATTAACAGCTCAAAGCCAAACCGGTATCCATTGAAAATTTCCATGGAAAACTCACTCAGGATAAAACATATTACCGGGGATAATATTGCAATCAATGGAACAAAGCGGTCACGTACATGGTACTTTGTAAATAACCCAAAGGCATAAAGACCCAGTAACGGGCCATAAGTATAGCCAGCCACGGTAAAAAGCCGGTCAATGACAGCCCTGTCATTGATTGCCCTGAACATAACTATCACCAGAAGCAGGATAACTGCAAAGACAACATGGACCATATACCTGATCCTCTGCTTCTCATTTTCAGAAAGCGCCGTCCGTTTGTTAATTCCGAGAAAATCGATGCTGAATGAGGTGGTCAGTGAGGTAAGGGCGCCATCGGCGCTGGGATAGGCTGCCGAGATGATCCCGATCAGGAAAACCAATCCGGCCACCGGTCCAAGATGGTTGATGGCAATGACCGGAAAAAGATCATCGGTCCTGACCGGGATCTGAATGTTGTTGGTTGTCGCGAACAAATAAAGTCCAGCTCCCAGGAACAGAAACAGTAAGTTGACGAACACCATGATCCCTGTAAAGGTGAACATGTTTTTCTGAGCATCCCTGAGCGTACGACAACTCAGATTTTTTTGCATCATCTCCTGATCAAGCCCCGTCATGACGATCGCAATAAATGCCCCGCTGAAAAGCTCTTTGAGAAAAAACCGCTTATCACTCCAGTCTGTGAATACCATTTTTGAATAGGCGCTTGAATACACTTTATTGACCATTTCGCTAAGATTCAATCCCATGTGATCGGTGATCAGATAGATTGATATCACCAGCGAAAATAACATGAATGTAGTTTGAACAGTGTCTGTCCATATGATCGTTTTTATCCCTCCCTTGAAAGTATAGAGCAGGATCAATACGATAAAAATACTCACGGTAACAAAAAATGGAATATTCCAGGCATCGAAAATAAAAATCTGTAACACATTCACGACCAGGAACATTCTGAAGGATGCGCCGATGGTACGTGACAGGATAAAGTAGAATGCTCCTGTTTTGTAAGACCAGAATCCAAACCGGGTTTCAAGGTAGGAATAGATTGAGGTGAGGTTCAGCCTGTAATAGAGCGGCAGCAATACGTTCCCGATCACCACATAGCCGAATACATAACCGATCACGACCATCATGTAGGAGAAATTTGCCGTTCCCACCCAACCCGGTACCGACATGAATGTTACACCCGACATCGAAGCGCCGATCATGCCATAAGCCACCACGAACCATGGGGATGCCTTATTTCCAATGAAAAAACTACGGTTGGTCGATTTACGGGAGGTATACCAGGTGATGACAAAAAGAAGTGCGGTATAAGCGAGGAAACTGATGAGGATGGTGGTTGGGGTCAAGGGTGGGGGCTAGTTAGATGGTGAAATGGTGAAATGGTGAAATAGTGAAAAGGTGAAATGGTGAAATGCGAGATGTGAAATGCGAGATGTGAAATGGGG
Source organism: Bacteroidales bacterium (assembly GCA_030681475.1). Classification (GTDB taxonomy): domain Bacteria; phylum Bacteroidota; class Bacteroidia; order Bacteroidales; family FEN-979; genus CAIVAT01. The sequence goes on from JAUXWT010000053.1 coordinate 5,903, forward strand.
AATGGGATCATGAGGGTTATATTGCATTGGCAAAACTGATAAGGTCGGGGAAGAGGTAATCGATCTGGCGGGGGTGTTTTTTTGCGATCGCCGGATCCGCAGAGATCAAAATGGTTTTCATTCCTGCACGTCGTCCGAAGATCATATCGGATAGTGAATCACCAGCCATAAATGAGCGGTTAAGAAGAATGTCGGAAAATTGCCTGCGAGCCTTCAAAGCCATGCCAATATTGGGTTTTCTCATAAATGACTTCTCCGATCGAAGGTGCGGTGAACAAAACACAGCATCAACTCTTCCGCCGGCGATGCCGATCTCTTCCATCATCCGTTGATGAACGGCCTCAACATCTTTTTCACTCATCAATCCTTTACCTATTCCCTGTTGGTTGGTCACGACGATAACCCTGCCAAAAAGCTGGTGGAACCGCCTGAGTGAATCAAGAACACCGGGTAAAAACTCAAACTGATCCCAGGTTTTAACATAATCATCCACGATACGACAGTTGATCACTCCGTCGCGGTCAAGGAACAAAGTCCAGGTTCGGTCAATCTTTAAATGCTGCAAATTCATGTTGCGCTTTCAAATAATCTTCCGGGATGCCGATATCCATAAAAAAGCCATCAGCAGGGAAGCCATAAAATTTCAATTCGGGGTAGTATTGTTCAAAGCAGTCTCTTTCGATGGAGAACCGTCCCCTGAATTCCGGTTCCATCAGAAAATACTTTTCAATGACATAAACGCCGCCGTTTATGTATCCAGATCCGGAAACCCTGGCTTTTTCTTTAAATCCTGTGATGCGCCTGGTCCGATCAAGCGAAACGCTGCCATACCGGCCGGTGTCTTTTAATTTTCTAAGCGCAATGGTGGCATCCGGTTTTTTCTTGATGTGATACGCCATCAAGGCTTTATAATCCAGTTTGAAGAGGCTGTCACCATTCATGACCAGGGCGCGCTGACCCTCGACCTTCCATAGAGCAAGCCGGATACCGCCTCCGGTACCAAGTGGCTCATTTTCAATAGAATATTGAACAGGTAGCGACTTGTACTGATTTCCGAAATGACCGGATATCAGATCGTGTTTGTACCCCACAGAGAGTATGACTCTTGTAACTCCTTGGAAAATAAGATAATCGAACAAGTATTCGAGAAATGGCCGGTTGTTGATCTGTGCCAATGATTTTGGTAAATCGCTGACAACCTTTTGCAAACGGGTGCCCAACCCTCCGGCAAGAACTATGGCCTCCACGTCAGGAATCTTTTGGAAATAAAGTTGTCTCAACCTGCTCGCAGATGATATGTCCGACCATGATGTGCGCCTCCTGGATCCGCGGGGTATCCATGGAGGGAATGTTGATCAGGAAATCACAGAGTACAGCCAGGTTACCACCGGTCTCTCCGGTCAGTCCGACCGTGGTGATGTTCATTTCACGGGCTGTTTCGAATGCCCGGATAATATTTTTCGAATTCCCGGAAGTTGAAAGTCCGATTAAAATATCCCCTTCCTTGCCTGTACCTTTCAGCAGTCTCGCATAAACCTCGTCAAAAGAATAGTCATTCGCCACAGCGGTCAGAAACGATGTATTTACATGTAGCGCCTCGGAAGGCAATGGCGGGCGGTCGTAATAGAACCGGCCGGAAAATTCGGCAGCGAGGTGCTGTGCATCGGCGGCGCTGCCCCCATTCCCACAAAAAAGAACTTTGTTTCCCCTCGAAAAGGCATTTGTACAGGCTACGGCAACTTTCCGTATTTCACTGATCAGAAATGTATTTGTCAGTATTTTTTGTTTTACTTCAATTGATTCGTTGATGGATTCGATGATACGCATATAATAAAATAAATGGTGAAATAGCGAAATAGTGAAATGGCGAAATAGTGAAATAGTGAAATAGCGAAATTGTAAAATTGCAAAGTTAGAAAGTTTCGTAATGAATGATCTCGTTCAATGATTTACGTTTGAGGTGGCGCGAATTGTTATCTGTGCTGTCGGCGGGATAGCCCACAGGCAGGTATGCGATGGGTTCGATATGTTGGGGAAGGGCAAGTACCTGACTGCACAGGATTGCATCAAAATTACAGATCCAGCATGTTCCGAGACCTTGTTCTGCAGCCGCCAGCGTAATATGATCAATGATGATCGATACATCAATATCTGTATGATCCTTTCCGTCGGCCCGCTTCCATCCGGACTGATGATCTCCGCAAATAACAAGGATAACCGGGGCTTGTATGAACCAATCCCGGTTATAGGTCATTGCCAATTTCCGGCGCATTTCAACATCCCTGATCACAATGATATGCCAGGGTTGATTGTTTGCCGCCGACGGAGCCACCCTCCCGCACTCCAGGATATAATTCAATTTTTCCTCCTCCACCCGAACATCCGAATAATTCCTGACGGAGTATCTTCTCATCGCTAATTCCAAAAAGTTGCCCATAATTTCACTATTTCGCTATTTCACTATTTCGCTACCTCACTACCTTAAATCGTCCACGTCGACAACCCTTTTGTCGTAAACTCATATCGCTTAGTCTGACCTCCGAACCTGTTCAACGACTCAATAACCTTTGAACGATTGTTGCCGGGACAATAGAAAAAAATAAAGCCGCCACCGCCTGCCCCGGAAATTTTTCCTCCGGAAGCGCCGTTTTTCATGGCTGTTTCGTAAATTTCATCGATCAGGTCATTGCTGACCCCATCGGCCAGGTTCTTTTTAAACTGCCATCCGAAATCGAGAATTTCACCGATTTTATCCAATTCGCCTTTCAATATGGCCTCCTTCATCATAACAGCCTGCTCTTTCAGCTTATGCATCGCTTCCAATGATTTACTGTTTTTTGCCAGAATATTCTTTGTCTGCTGTTCAATGATCTTTGAGGATAACCGGCTTGTTTCGGTATGATAAAGGATCAGGTTATGCGCCAGTTCATCGAGGTGTTTTTCCTTGATCCTCAATGGGTTTACTATCACTTTATCCTCCTTGAAAAACTCCATGAAGTTTATTCCTCCAAACGTGGCGGCATACTGATCCTGCTTTCCTCCGGCCATGCCAAGGTCGATTCGTTCGATCTCAAAGGCCAGATGAGAAAGGTCGTAGTCGCCCATTGGAAGTTTGAGCCACTCGGCAAAAGCGCCGATGATGGCCACCACCAAGGTCGAAGATGTTCCCAGCCCCGATCCGGGAGGGGCATCAACATAGGTTGACAACTCAAATGAGAGCGGTTTGTGTGTGTAATCGCGGACTATCCTGTTATAGATCCCTTTGTGAAGGTCGAGATTTCCGTCAATGGCAAGATTTTCCACTGAATCCAGGGTATAAGACTCCTTTTTATCCATGGAGTTCAGTATGATCCGCCCGTCATTGCGTGGTTGTATCGTTGCATGGGCATACATGCTTATGGTGGCGTTGAGGATGGCTCCCCCGTAGAGTTCCGAAAATGGAGCCACATCGGTGCCGCCACCGGCCAAACCAAGACGCAGGGGAGCTTTGCTTCGAATTATCATGCAGTTAGGCTAGTTTGTATCACTAAGTCAAATTTGATACAAATTTACAGGATTCCCGGTTCAAAAAAAAGAGAAAACATTTGAAAAAAAATATTGACAAACTTGTTTTATATCATTACTTTTACAGGACTTTCGATAAACCAATTAACTCATACATCTGATTATGAAAAATTTAGTCCATAATATCGCGAGTACTATTCTCCTTACAATCACATTATCTGCATTTTCTCAGGCAACGATTCACACGATTGTTCTTCGGCCAGGGCCGGCCGATGGGATCGATGCCGAGTTGCGTACCGATATGCCCCAGACCCCACGAGGTACAAGCCCGGACTTTATAGCAAATGCCTGGACAGCCCAGGGAAACTATTTCGTACAACGGAGTCTGTTGAAATTTGATCTCTCCCAGATCCCCGTTGAGGCCAATGTTCTCCAAGCGACCCTGTTCCTATACACAAATCTTACCACCGGGCATTACCAGCTAGATTCGGGGGCAAACGCAGCATATCTTTTTCGTGTTGCGGAACCCTGGTCGGAGGATTTGGCCTGCTGGAACAATCAGCCTTCCATATCCCCTTCGGCATCCGTATTCCTGCCGCAGTCCATTTCCAATACCCAGAATTATGATGTAAATGTCACTACGCACGTTAACGAAATGGTAAAAAATCCGGCAGGCAACTACGGATGGATGTTCAAGCTGGAGACCGAAGAAAAATACCGCTGCATGGTGTTCGCCTCAAGCGATAACCTGAATGAGGAGTGGCGACCTAAATTGGTCATACAATACACTTTATGCACAAATCCTGTCGCCGGATTCAGCTTTACCATCAATTCCCATGATGTTCAGTTTAACGACAACTCTTCACCTGCCCAATCCTGGTACTGGACTTTCGGCGACGGTTCCTCTTCCTCAGAACAAAATCCTTCCCACCATTATACAAATCCGGGTGACTATCAGGTTTGCCTGGAAATTGAAGACAGTTGCGGAACATCAACACACTGCGATATCATAAACATTGAATGTACACTGCCTCAGACAGGTTTTATCTATGACGATTCCTATAAAACGGTCGAATTTACCGACACATCACTTTGTCCTTACCCTATTGCCTGGTTTTGGGAGTTCGGCGACAGCAGCACTTCTGCAGAGCAAAACCCTGTCCATACATACAGTGATTGCGGGTTCTATAACGTTTGTCTCACCATATCAGATTCCTGCGGGCAAAACATGACCTGCGAATGGATTGGGGTCTGCTCTACCATGAAACCTGAATTTACATCGTCACAAAACGAGACCAACAACCTGATGATAGCTTTTGAGGATCACACAGCAGGCGCTACCTGGTGGCGATGGGAATTTGGCGACGGAAAGACTTCAGCGAAGCAGAACCCTGTTCATTTGTATGAGAAATATGGCGAATATGAAGTTTGTCTTACTGCAGGGAATGCCTCTGATCAGGAAACAGCATGCCACCCGCTGAAGGTCAAAAAGATCAACATCAAAGGCCCTGCCAACAGTATCCTCTTCTATCCAAACCCGACCAGCAGTGACGGACTATTTTATTTTATCCTGTTTGAAGATTCCGGCCTGGTTGAGATCTCAGTTACCGATCTCACAGGAAAAATAATCCTCAGGCAGGAATATAAAGCTGTCAGAAATAATGAACCCATTGCGCTGAATATCAACAAGCTGAGCAAAGGCACTTACATCATTGAGGGATCCTTCAATAATTACAGAAGAGTTACAAAACTTGTAGTTTTCTGATCAATTAAACAAGTTCGAAAGCACAAAAATAGTAGTTGTTCGCTGCGCCGATCAGGTTGAATTTGAGGTAAAAACTCGAGGTAAATAACTGGAAAGCAAGAAATTCATGCATAGGGACATTGAACTGGTCAAACAGGATAATGTCCCCTTTTTTCAGGTACGGCGCGATCATGGTCAACACATAAAGTGTGGAGGTGAAAAGGTCGGCATCCATCAGTATGACTTTTCGGCGATTCCCGTCAAATTCTTTTAAAAAGCCGGGAAGTGTCTCCTGAAATAGTCCTTTATAAAAAGTGACGCGCCGGTCATCGGTCACGGGAACATCGGCATTCATTGCTCCCTGCTTAAATCCGCCCCAATCCTCAGGCAGCCCCTCGAAGGTGTCGAAACCCGCAAATACCGATTCCGGATGATTGTTCGCCTTCACCCACCAGTCAAACGAATAACCGCCGGAAACGCCAAATTCAAGGTAGGTAATTGCCTGATCAAGTTTTTTCGAATTTAAAACATGGTCATACAACAGGTATCGCTTGTTATAGTCCCACTTCGGAGAGTAAAAATCATTGAAAGCGACATTCCTGTTCTTGCCGATCCATTTTGACACTTTGGACATATAGGCAAGATTCAGCAAAAAACCAGAGAACGGTTCTATGAAAATGTGGAGTTTGAAACGATAGAAGAACCATTTTGTCTTTCTGATAAGGGTAATTTTTAAGGACATGTCGCTTGTTTTTATAAGATCAGGCAAAAGTAGAAAAAATCTGACCAGTTATGGCGTCAACTCGTTTACATTGAATGAGGGTCAATTCGGATTTGCCAGATCACTTTGCCCCGTCACAGTTAGTTTGTCAATGGTTTCGACCATATTCCCCCAGGAATATTTCTGTTTTTCCAGGGCAGCGTTGGCTGAAAATTCGGATTCCCTGTTTTCGCTGTAAAAACGCACGATAGAAGCTGCGATTTCGGCAGGATCGGGATTTACGACATACCCGGCCTTTTCATGCGGCACAAATTCGGCAAGCCCACCAACATTGGTAATGACCATAGGTTTGTTAAAATGAAAGGCGATTTGTGTAACGCCGCTCTGGGTAGCGCTTTTATATGGCTGGACGATAAGGTCGGCTGCACAGAAATAGTTCAGCACCTGGCTGTCGGGGATGAAATCGTTGCTCATGATCACCTTGTCCTCAAGGTGATGTCGTGCGATAATCTCATGGTATGGTTTCGGATCACAATAAAACTCGCCGGCAACGAGAAGTCTGACATTCATCTGACTCAAATGTTCGTCGGCAAATGCTTCCAGAAGTAAATCCAGTCCTTTGTAATCGCGGATAAAACCAAAAAACAGCACATACCGGAATCCGGGATCAAGCTGCAACCGTTCAAGGGCTTCACGTTTTGAAACCGGATCACCGAAATTGTCATATAACGGATGCGGACAGTACAATTTGGGTTTTACAGCATCAAATTTATTCAGATCGTTCAGTACCGACCTCGACATGGCAACACAACCATCCACACTGCCAATCCAAAAGGCCGCGAGCGCCCTGTCGCCCGGCCTGTGTTCATGTGGAATAATATTGTCGATGATGGTGATGATCCGGGAGTGTTTGTTTCCTTTGATGATCCTGCAGATCGTTCCAAAGCAGGGGGCCATAAATGGTATCCAGAACTTGACGATCACCAGGTCGGGTTTAAGTTTTCTCAGTTCAAGCCCTGTTTTGATCCAGTTAAAGGGGTTGATGCTGTTCACCTTGATATGGATGGGCAGGTCGGGAGGGGCAGGTTCGGATGAGAATTGCGTTTTCCCTGGAAAAAGTACGGAAGGGTACTGAAGGCTGAAGGTATAAATCATGGCATCATCGCCTCTCATGCGGTATTCACGGATCAATCGTTCGTTGAATGTAGCCAGGCCTCCCCTTAAAGGGTGGGCAGGCCCGATCAGGACGATCTTTGCAGGGTTATTCATTCCAGGCCGAGTTTCTCTTCGATCAGGTAGCTGTTCCGGTCGGAAGAGCTTCTTGAAACAAGCTCGCCAAGAAATCCGGCAACAAACAACTGGGTTCCAAGAACCATGGCAAGCAGTCCAAAGAAGAACAGGGGCCGTTCGGTCATTTTAAAGGCTAACCTGAAAAACCGCTCGTAAGCCAGGTATCCGGCGATACCAAAGCCTGCCAGGAAAATAAGGCTCCCCCACAGTCCGAAAAAATGCATGGGCCTTTTTCCGAAACGTGATGTAAAGGTTATCGTAACCAGGTCAAGATAACCTTTATAGAAGCGGTCGAGCCCGAACTTGGTCTTTCCGAATTTTCTCTTTTGGTGGATCACCACCTTCTCCCCGATCTTTGAAAATCCGGCCCATTTGGCCAGGAAGGGGATGTAGCGGTGCATATCGCCGTAAACTTCAATGCTTTTCACCACGGCGTTCCGGTATGCTTTCAGTCCGCAGTTGAAATCGTGCAGTTTGATACCTGACATCCGGCGGGCAGACCAGTTATAGAATTTTGTCGGTATGGTTTTCGAGATCGGATCATGGCGTTTTTTCTTCCAACCTGAGACGAGGTCGTAGCCCTGTTCGGTGATCATCCGGTACATCTCGGGGATTTCATCGGGACTATCCTGGAGATCGGCATCCATGGTAAAGACCACCTCCCCGGATGCTGCCATGAACCCAACATTCAAAGCAGCAGCTTTACCGTAGTTCCTGCGGAATTTGATCGCCTTGACGTTTGGATTGCCTGATTTCAGATCCTGGATCACCCGCCATGAGTTGTCTTTACTTCCATCATCGATAAAAATGATTTCGTAGATAAAGTTGTTTGCCTGCATTACGAGATCGATCCAGGCAGTAAGTTCCGGTAGTGATTCTTCTTCGTTCAGAAGTGGTACAACAACAGAAATATTCATCAGGAGCGGGTTATACCGTGGTATTCAAGGTGGGATCTTCCTTTTTCAGGAAAATTGCCACGATCAGCGCGATGATCGCTGAACCTGCAATATAAACGATCAGTCCCCAAATGGCCATCATAACCGGAGAGGTAAACTTCCTGGTCCATTCAAGGGCAGTGTTCATCTGTTCTTCTGACATTTCCTGGCCACTGCTCATCATGCCTTCCCTTGCTTTATCGATGATCTCCTCGCCATAACCCGGATGGATAAACTGGGCGAAAAAATATGCATAGATAGCGGCAACAATGCCTGCGAACAAACCGATCATGAAACAGGAGGAGAATGCTTTGCCATAGGGAATATAGCCATTCAGGCTGGTTTTCCTGTACTCAAGGGTCCCCCATACCATACCTCCGATCATCAGGACAAAAGAAAAATAACTCAGGGTCCTGTTCATGTGTTGTTCAGCGATAAACAGGATCAGGGAAAAGACAACAAGGGCGATTCCGGTGATCAATCCGTAATGTAAACCGATCTGGGTTGTGGAACGTGGTTTTTCTTCCATGGCACAAAGTTTTAGAGGTTTGTTTCATGGCAAACATACAAAAAAATCGACATTCTTGTTAAAGATGGCTGATAAATTTGTATTTTTGCACCGGGTAAGTCTTATACGACCAGCTCCCAACTAACTCCCCCAGGTTTGGAAGAAAGCAAGGGTACGATGGTCGAGCGGTGCGATATAATCGGCTTACCCATTTTTTATTTACGGATATGCTTTTAAAGATCCATCCCGATAACCCCAGCGAACGGCAGTTAAAAATTGTCGTTGACTGCCTGCGCAACGGCGGGGTGATCATCTTTCCATCCGACACGGTGTATGGATTGGGGTGCGACATTACCCAGATCAAGGCAGTTGACCGGGTGGCGCAGATCAAAGGGATCAAACGTGAAAAGGCAAATTTTTCGTTCATCTGCAGTGATCTCAGCCAGCTTTCGGGTTATTCGAAACCGATCCCAAACCATACCTTCAAAGTTATGCGACGTGCATTACCCGGGCCTTTCACCTTTATCCTGGATGCCACCAACACGGTGCCGCATTTTTTCCAGAGCAAGAAGAAGACTGTGGGTATTCGTATTCCTGACCACAAGGTTCCTGTTCACATCGTCGAACTGCTGGGGAATCCCATTATGACTACCTCCATCCATTCGGATGATGCGATAATTGATTACGAAACTGACCCTGAGATGATTTATGAACAGTTCCACAAGTTGGTGGATATTGTTATAGATTCAGGGCATTGCGGGAACATCCCTTCGACTGTAATTGACTGCACCGGTGATGAGATGGTTGTTGTACGGGAAGGCAAAGGAGACATCACCCTATTTTAATAGCCGATATCCTCCCGCATAAAGGATTTTTTGATCTTTGAACTTTGATCTTTGATTTTATTTAGTAATTTTGCAGCCTGATTTCAAAGTATGATTAGCTAGCTCAGCAGGTAGAGCATCGCCCTTTTAAGGCGGGGGTCCTGGGTTCGAGCCCCAGGCTGATCACAAAAGGCCAATTGATTACCAGGCCAAAACAACGAGAGGGTGTCTCAAAAGGTGAAAAACTATAACCGCAAAGGACTTTTGAAATACCCTCTTTTTTACTCCCCTTTACAGCCGTTTCCTGCCTGTTTATAACTATTACTGACAACTTTGTCAGTTTTGTTGACAGTTTAAAAATCAGCTTTTTCGCCCTTCGATTATAGAAAACATTGATGCTGTGGGAATTATTTTCAATATTTGAAACCCTGACTTTTGAAAAAGTTCTTTAAACTCTTTTGCTGTCCGCTCCCTTCCGCCCTTATTGATCAAAAGCATTTGTAAATCAATGAACTTGCTCATATCCCGCTGGTTTCCAGGCTTGATAACGGCATCAATAACCAGTATTTTGTCATCTTTGGTCATGGCGTCCCTGCAATTAGACAGAATTTTGATCGCCAACTCGTCCTCCCAATCGTGAATAATCTGCTGTAAGATGTAAAGATCGCCGCCCCCGGGCACGAAATCAAAAAAACTGCCCCCTGTTTTTTCACAACGTGAAGCAATACTTTCATCAATTTCAGTGGCGCTTTCAACCACTGCCGGCAGGTCAAAGAGAACACCATCAGGGCCGGGGTGCTTTTTCAGTATATGTGCAAGAAGTGAACCGTGTCCCCCTCCCACATCAACAATCCTTTTAAAGCGTGAGAACGGATAACTGGCGGCAATAACCGGACAATTCATATTTGACACTCTTGTCATCCAGCTATTAAATAGCGCCGACTTATCTTTATGTTCATCGAGGTAATCAAAAAAGTTCATCTCATATACATGTTTAAAAGAGTCCTCACCCGTCTTTAAAGAATACATGATGTCACCCCATGGTTCCCGCCAAATCGGATCACCAACTAACAAGGCGAACGGACGTACAGAAGCAGGATGATCTGACAATAACGTTTCGGCCGCCGGTGTCATTTCAAACAACCTGTCAGACGATTCCCTGAATATCTTAATACTTGCAAGAACCCTTAACAAACGGTAAAGCGCGTCAGGGTTGCTCCCGGTTTCCTGTGCCAGGTCATCAACCCTTTTCGGACCATTTTTAAGCAAGTCGGCCAGGTTGAGTTTGGCTGCAGCGTAAATTACCTGGGTACTCATGGTCCCGGCTGCTGCCTCAAGAACCTGCAAAAATGGCGGAGCAAGTCGATTGGCGAAATTGAGGATACCTGTTTGAACTGCTTGCATTGATTTTACGACAAAAGCGGGTGGAATAGGCGACGATTTTAAATCCTGTTTCATTTTAACCTCCTGTTTTTCAACATTAATTCTGCGTTATATCAAACCACACATCTACAAGTAAAACGTTGTTTTTTCTATTTAATGAATCCCAAATTTAATCAAAATTGTATTTCCGTATATATTTACTTAAAATAATTATTATCTTTATTTTAATAATTTTCTTTTTCTGTACAGCTAAGACGGGATGGATTTTAAAGAACGGCTATCTTTGCAGACTTATTAATTAATTTGTACCACACTGACATGCCTTCAAACAACGATAACATATACCCGGTGCATCATGAAATACTGGGCCGTCATGAAAAAGAAAGACTTTTAAACCAGCGGGCAAAGGTTATCTGGCTGACTGGTTTATCCGGGGCCGGGAAAACTACGCTGGCAAAGAATCTCGAAATAGCATTATTCAACCAGGGATTTCTCACCCAGATTCTTGACGGGGACAACATACGGGCCGGGATCAACAATAATCTTGGTTTTACTGACATCGACCGTTTTGAAAATATCAGGAGGATCGCCGAGATCTCGAAGTTATTCGTGAATTGCGGGGTGATCACCATCAACTGTTTTATCAGTCCTACCGAGGATATCCGCGATATGGCACGCAGGATCATCGGGAAAGATGATTTTATTGAGATTTATGTCAATGCACCTTTGAAAGTGTGTGAAGAGCGCGATTTAAAAGGGTTGTATTCCCGGGCCCGCCGGGGAGAAATAAAAGATTTCACGGGAATCAGTTCTCCGTTTGAAACTCCGGAAAACATTGATATTGAAATCAGGACAGATATGCTATCAATTGAAGAATCGGTAAAACAAATCCTTGAAGTTGTACTTCCCCGGATTGCTTATGGTTGATCTGACAAACATCTGACTGAAAAACCATTTACCCTTCCTGACTGATAATCAGATACTGAACCTACCTCGCTGTTCAAGCCATGTGATTTTGCCTTCCAAAGTCCTGCAGGTTCTGATGTCCAGAAAAAGGTTGCGGCGAAATCTGGAGGATAGAAAGACCATGTACTCTGATTTTGGTACAACGCTCCGCCAAGCTGGGCTTTAAAACTTCCGGGTCCGGGGTCTTTGATGAATGTCCCTGCCTGTGATTGACCGCCATAAAAACTGAATAAGGTCATCCATTCTGCCTCATTGGGAACATGCCATCCGGGGGGGCACAATCCCTGGTGGCCATCCAGCGACGGATCATACCGCATCAACTCATCCCATTGATAAAGGCCCCCGAACTGCGTACAATTATTTTCAATGTTCCCGAGGCAGTATTTTTCATTTACACAGTTATCGGATTGGGGATCAACAGAATTTTTCATGGAGCCATGGTTCAGGTTGGCCGCCATCCAGCATTGGGACCCGATCTGAACGATCGGATAAACCCGGCCATCACGCATGTCGGTAAGTGTTGGATTTGAACAATTTACCGGGGTCCCCGGATTGTTATTTATGGTGAGGAAACTTGCTGATATGCAATTTTCGACTGTAGTATAAGTATATGTAATCGTATTACCCCCGATATTGGCAGCGCCGGGATCAAAAATATTTGTTCCGGGGATGACACCAGGTCCGGAATAAATCCCTCCGAGGGGAAGCCCGCCACGGAGTCTGAATGGCTTGGCATAGACTACTGTTTCAACATCATGACAGGCTGAATAAGACACCACAGGAGATGAGATAACCGCAACGAAGGGGATGCCGGTGGCGGGATTACCTGTCGGACATATTGCATCAGAAGTTAAAACGCAGGTTATTAGATCATTGTTACTCGGAGTATATAAGAAATTTGAGTTGGTTGCACCTGGGATATTCAAATTGTTTACCTTCCATTGATATACAGGTGCCGTACCACCATTTACGGGAGTTGCTGTATAGATGACTAAAGTACCCGCACACACCGGATTGGCCGAAGCAGTGACCAAAACACTCACCGGCTGCAACGGGTTCACCGTGATGGTCACGGCGTTGGATGTGGCCGGGTTGCCGGTCGGACACATTTCGCCGGAGGTGAGGATACAGGTTATTACATCATTGTTCACCGGTACGAAGGTATAAGACCCATTGGTGGCGCCGGGAGCCGTCGTACCATTGACTTTCCACTCGTAACCTGGTGACGTTCCGCCATTCACGGATGTTGCATTAAAAGTTACCGAAGTTCCGGCACAAACCTCTGTTGCAGTGGCAGCAATCGATATGCCGACCGGTAGCAATGGGTTTACCGTCATGATCAGGGTGTTGGATGTGGCCGGACTGCCAGTAGAACAAACATCATTGGATGTAAGAGTGCAGGTTATTACATCACCGCTGACAGGTACATACGAATAAGTTGTATTGGTCGCTCCGGGAACTATAGCGCCATTCACCAGCCATTGATACATGGGGGTAGTTCCGCCGTTTGCCGGCGTGGCAGTATAAGTTACCGAAGTTCCGGCACATACCTCTGTTGCTGATGCTACAATCGTAATGCTGACCTGATATAACGGGTTTACCGTCATTGTCACGGTGTTGGAGGTGGCCGGATTACCGGTCGGACAAATTTCATTGGAAGTCAGGACGCAGGTGATCAGATCATTGTTGACAGGTACATATGAATAGGTTGCATTTGTAGCCCCGGAAACTGAACTGCCACTCAAATACCACTGGTATAATGGAGCATTTCCCCCATTGACGGGTGTGGCAGTACATGTCACTGTGGTTCCTGCACAAACCTCAGTTGCGGTGGCAGCAATTGAGATGCTGACCGGAAGAACCGGATTCACGGTCATATTCACAGCATTGGAGATGGCGGGACTACCTGTTGAACATGTTTCATTGGAAGTAAGAATACAGGTCACAAAGTCGTTGTTGACCGGCTGATAGGTATAGGTTGCACTGGTCGCGCCGGGGGCCGGTGTACCATTGACCTGCCATGCGTAAACAGATGAAGTTCCACCGTTTACGGGAGTGGCCGTATAAGTTACCGACGTTCCGGCACAAACCACTGTGGCAGTGGCTGCAATCGAAACGCTGATCGGTAGCAATGGGTTTACCGTCATGATCAGGGTGTTGGATATGGCCGGACTGCCAGTCGAACAGGCATCATTGGAGGTAAGGATACAGGTTATTATATCGTTGTTGACCGGGAGATAAGAATAGGTTGCATTGGTTGCTCCGGGAACTAAGGCGCCATTAACCAGCCACTGGTATAAAGGTGAAGTTCCGCCGTTTGTAGGCGTGGCTGTGAGAGTTACCGAAGTACCCGCGCAAACCTCCGTAGCTGAGGCCACAATCGAAATGCTGACTGAATATAATGGGCCAACGATCATGCTCACCGTGTTTGAGGTGGCGGGATTACCTGTCGGACAAGCCTCATTGGATGTCAGGACACAAGTGATCAGATCATTGTTGATGGGTACATATGAATAGGTTGCATTTGTGGCCCCGGAAACTGAACTGCCATTCAAATACCACTGGTACAATGGGGCATTTCCCCCATTGACGGGTGTGGCAGTATAGGTAACTGAGGTTCCCGCACAAACCTCTGTTGCGGTGGCAACAATTGAAATGCTGACCGGAAGAACCGGATTCACTGTCATCGTCAAAATGTTGGATGTGGCCGGATTACCTGCCGGACAAGTTGCGCTGGACGTCAGGACACAGGTTATTTCATCATTATTGGCCGGGACAAATGAATAAGTATCATCGGTTGCCCCAGATACATCAATGTTGTTCACCTTCCATTGATATGCAGGTATTGCCCCTCCATTGGCAGTAGTTGCAGAAAAGGTCAATGAAGTGCCTGCACAAACAGTATTATCTGAAGCATCAATCGAAATACTCAATGGTTCCAGAGGGTTAACCATCAGGGTGATCATGTTGGAAGTAGCCGGGTTCCCTGTCGGACAGGTTGCATCGGATGTGAGGATGCAGATTATTTCATCATTGTTTGCAGGTGTAAATGAATATGTAACATCAGTAGCTCCGGCAACATCAATGTTGTTTACCTTCCATTGAAATCCGGGTGTTGTACCTCCGTTCACAGGTGTTGCAATACACATTACCGGTTCTCCTGCACATACCGGATTGTCTGAAACAGCAATGGATAAACTAACCGGTTCGAGAGGGTTAACCACCGTAAAAAGAGAATTGGAAACCGCCAGGCTCCCGCTCGAACAAAGTGCATTTGACATCAGCAAACATATTACTTCATCATTGTTGAGGGGTGCGTAAGTGTAGGTGACATTGGTCGCCCCAGAGGAATTCAACCCGTTTACTTTCCATTGATAGCTTGGTATAGAACCACCATTCACAGGAAGCGCCGCAAAATTGACGGGTGTTCCGGCACATACCGCAGTCACCGGATCTGCTGATATTGTAACACTCACAGGAATATCAAGCACTTCCATGATGATCGGAACCGATGTAACCGGATTGGCTGTGCATAGCGTTAGCGCTGATGTCATAACACATTCAACCACATCGTTGTTGACCGGATAATAGGTATAGGTTGTTGTGGTGGCCCCAAAAATGTTAATACTGTTAACCCTCCACTGATATGACGGCGCCGGTCCGCCAAAAACCGGAGTGGCAGTGAATGTCACAGGCGTAAAAACACATACCGGATTTCCGGAAGCAACCACGGTTACATCTGCCGGAAACGAACTGCTGATGGTCATCGTGATCGACTCGGATTGGGCAGGGTTGCCGGTAATGCAGTTTTCATTAGATGTCATGTTGCACCGCACGACATCTGCATCTGAGGGAATGTAAGCGAATGTGGCATTGGTCGCACCGGGATAGTCAAAATCGTTCACGATCCACTCGTAAGCAGGATTTGACCCGCCATTTGTTGGCGTAGAAGTATAAGTTACCACAGATCCTGAACATGCAGGATTGGATGAACTGACGATGGAAACCTCCACCTGCTGAATGTTATTGACCACCATGAGGATAGCATTGGATAATGCCGGAACCGGTTCACACTCATACCCCGATTTTACTTCACAGGTAATTACATGCCCGGGAGTCGGTGTATAGGTATAGGTTGGGCTGTTATCTCCGACCTGGTAACCATCTACCATCCACCGGTAAACCGGATCCACACCACCATTGACTGTATTGGCTGTAAAAGTCACGGGCTCACTGACACATGATGGATTTTCTGATGCATCAATGGTAATGCTGACCGGGAATTCTGACCGTACCGTCATGGTGATCGCATTTGAGATGACAGGGTTATTTGTGATGCAGGAGACACTCGAGGTCAGCTCGCAGGTCACTTCATCCAGGTCTGTCGGAATATATGTGAATGAAGTGCTGCCAATTCCCATATTACTGCCACTGACTTTCCATTGAAATGCCGGTGTCGGGCCCGGGTTAATGGCAGTTGCAGTAAATTTTATCGGAATTCCGGCACACACGGTATTACTCAGTGTTGAGATCGAAACTGAAGAATTTTGCTGCGGAAGAACCGACATCGCAATTGAATTTGAGTTTACAGGATTTGTTGATGGACAAGGTATATCCGAAGTCAACCTGCTATACACCTGATCATTGTTTACCGGCGTATAGGCATAGGCAGCATTGGTTGCGCCTGTCACAGCAGATCCGCCAATATACCACTGAAAAACAGGATTAACACCTCCGTTGGTCACCGTAGTAGAATAGTTTACCATAGTTCCTGAACAGGATGGATTTGCCGAAGAGGCAATTGAAATACCAGGCGATAAAACCGGGCTGAAATTCATGGTAATGGCATTCGATATCGCAGGATTCCCGTCCGGACAGGATACAGATGAATGAAGCTGACATTTTATCACATCCCCGTTATTGGGAACATAGGAAAAAGATGAACTACCCGTTCCGACAAAAAATCCATTGACCATCCATTGATATGACGGCGTGGCGCCCCCATTAATAGCAGTTGCCAGGTAGGTAACCGTAGTTCCCTGGCAAGCAGGTAATGGAAGAACGGCTGGTGCGATACCTACGCTGACCGGCAAACTTGGGATTACAGCCAATGTAACGGTATTGGATGTCGCAGGGTCTCCTGTCTTACATACCTGGCTTGAAGTCAACACACATGTCACCTGGTCGTTATCACTCGGGGCGTAATTAAAAACAGGATTATTGGTTCCGGCGTTTGAATTATTGACTTTCCATTGGTAGAACGGCGAAGATCCGCCATTGGCAGGCGTTGCATTAAAAGTCACTGTACCCTGACAAACCGGGTTAGATGAAGGGGCTATATAAACGCTTACAGGCAGCAACGGACTGACGATCATCGTAACCTGGTTAGAGGTGGCAGTACTGTTCAGGACACAGGCGGCATTGGATACTATCACACAGGAAACGATGTCGCCATTAACCGGAACATAGGAATATGTTGATGAACCTGTACCCACCGCCAGGCCATTGACTTTCCATTGGTAAACAGGCGAACTTCCCCCGTTCACCGAAGTGGCCGTAAAAGTAACCATCGCCCCCTGGCATACCGGGTTTGAACCTGCTGCAATAGATACCCCTACAGTACTGTATGGGAATACGATCATGTTGATAATATTGGAATATGTATTATTCCCCGTATTACATGGCGCATTTGACACGATCCTGCATTTGACCTGGTCATTATCTTCCGGAATATAACTCGTTACGGGACCGTTGTTAAGTTCAGTCTTGAGAAAACCATTCACGTACCACCTGTATAATGGGCTGGTACCAGGATTGACAGGTGTGGCGGTATATATCACAGAGGTTCCCTTGCAAATAGAATTGTTGGATGCAACTACACTGACTGAAACCGGCGCCGGTGGGTAAACAACCATCGTGATGATGTTGGAACTGACTGTCTTGGGATCGGCACAATCAAGGTTTGAAGTCACATAACAAACTACCTGTTCGTTATTCAACGGAGAGCTCATGGTGTATGTTGCACTGTTGTTTCCTGTGTTAACACCATTTCGTTGCCACTGGTAAAATGGTACCGAACCTCCATTGATAACAGTCGCAGAAAAAATTACCTGTGATGTATTCGGACATATATTGTTATTATTAACGGTAATGTTTGCCGTAACCTGAACCGTCGACAAAGTCGGCGTCATGATAATTATGTTGGACAATGCAGGATTGCCAACTATACATGATTGATTTGAGGTTACCTCACAGGTTATTTGATCATTAACGAGGGGTGTGTATATATAAATTGAAGTTGTCGCTCCGTCAATGTTTGCCCCGTTCTTTTTCCACTGGTAGGAAGGGGTAGTTCCGCCATTAGATGGAGTTGCCTCAAATCTCACCTGGCTTCCGACACAAAACGGATTATCAAAAGCCTGTATGGATACTGACACAGGTTGTTCAGTGTTTACAACGATCGGAATGGAATTCGAAACCGCCGGATTTCCGGTGAGGCAATCTGTGGAATTTGAGGTCATGGTAACGGTCACCACATCCCCGTTGACAGGAGTAAGGATATAGACCGGGCTATTACCACTCTGCTTAATAATCCCGTTGACCCTCCATTTATAAACCGGCAGGGTGCCTGGATTGACCGGAGTGGCGGTTATGGTGACCTGGGTTCCAAGGCAAACCGGATTGGCCGATGCTGCAATGGTAACGCCGGCAGCCACCGGGGGATTAACTGTCATGACGATGGCATTCGAAGTTGCAGGATTCCCACTGGCACAGATCAAACTGGAGTTTACGTCACACTTGACAACGTCGGCATTACCAGGGGTATAAACAAACACGGGATCAGTTTTTGCTGGTCCGTTATTGATTCCATTTACCTTCCATTGATATTCCGGCGTTTCTCCTCCATTAACGGGTGTTGCTGTATAACGGACTGCAGTTCCCTGGCAAACCGAGTTTTCAGAGGCAGTAATGGTGATCCCGACCGGAAGAAGCGTAGATGAGATCATCGTGATCGGTAGGGATACCACCGGATTTGTGCCATTGAAACAGGTGGCGTTTGATGTCACCTCACAGGTAACCACATCATTGTTTAGCGGTGAATAGTTTAAGATTGTTCCGTTCGGACCAACCGGTGACCCGTTAACCCTCCATTGATAGACCGGCGAGTTACCACCATTGACGGCAGTAGCGGTAAACTTTACGGATGTCCCCTGGCAAAATGGGTTTGTAACTGTAGCGATTGAGATGCTTGCCGGTAACCCGGCAGAGGTTATCATGGTGATCGGGTTAGAAGTTGCCGGACTACCGCTTTTACATGCCGCATTGGAGGTAAGAACACAGGTGATGATATCTCCTGAACTCACCGGTGAGTAGGTATATGTGGAGCTGTTCGTGCCTACATTTAATCCATTTTTTTTCCATTGGTAGGATGGGGAAGTTCCTCCGTTTATCTGTAAAGCAGTGAAGGTTGCACTGCCCCCATCGCAAACCGGGTTGGCAGAAGCTACGATCGTAACGCTTACCGGTGTGCCATTATTCTGTAACATATATACCGGATTCGAGGTGGCCGGCTTGGGTGTGGCACACCACAGATCCGAGGTAATCCGGCAAGTTACAAAATCGCCATCCTGAGGAGCGTAGGTGTAGGTGGAGTTGGTCCCGGCAGGCAAGGTGGGTGGCAATCCGTTTATTAGCCATTGATAACCAGGCGAATTACCCCCATTTATGGGAACCGAGCTGAAGGTAACATTTGATCCCTGGCAAAAAGGGTTTGAGGATGGTGGAACTGAAATACTTATCCCTGCCGGCAGTGCCGAACTCACCGTCAATATGATCGTGTTCGAGCTGACCTGAGCGCTGTTAACACACATCAGGCTGGAGGTGAGTTCGCAGGTTACCTGGTCTCCATCCTTGGGTTGGAGTAAAATGAATGATTGGTTAATGCCAACAAGTACACCGTTCAACCTCCATTGATAGGCAGCAATACCCCCGTTGGTTATACTTGAAGTAAATGTAACCGGCGTCCCGGTACACACCGTTGTTGCCGAAGCTGTTATGGTGATCGATGGCGCTAAAAACGGGTTCACGGCCTGTGTGATTGAATTGGATGATACCGGGTTTGTTATCGGGCATTGTATGGATGAAGTCAGTTGGCATGTGATCACATCATTGTTGGCCGGAACGAAGGTAAATGTTGTACTTGGCGTTCCCGCCGGCGTTCCGTTGACCTTCCATTGATATACAGGGGTCAGTCCTCCGCCTGTTGTTGCAGCCGAGTAAGTTACCGGTGTTCCAAGGCATGAAGGGTTATTTGAATTACTTATAAACACACACACCGGAAGCTTGGGCGTAATATTCATCGCGATCGGGTTTGAAATAGCCGGGTCGTTGACCTTACAGGTATAGCTGGATGTGACTTCACAGGTTACCACCCAACCCGATGTCATGATATCAGAATATACAGGACTGTTCGTTCCAACGTTAAAACCATCCACCTTCCAGGCATAAACAGGAGTCAAACCACCGTTAATGCAACTGGCGGTAAAAGTTACGACCTCATTTTCGCAAGCGGGGTTGGAACTTGCGGATATGGAAACCGACACATCTATCGAAGATTCCACATTCATGGTTATCGGGTTAGACAAGGCAGGGCTTCCTACCGCACAACTCAGACTTGAGGTTACTTCACAGGTAATGACATCATTATCTGCCGGGATGTATGAAAGGATAGCATTGTTGGCGCCTGCATTGAAGCCATTGACTTTCCATTGATAGAATGCACTTCCGCCGTTAACTGCGACGGCTGTAAAAACAACATTAGTTCCCTGGCAAACGGTGGTTTGCGGAACAGTGATCGTGACACTTACAGGCAGGCTGGGGCTGACAGACATGAGTATTGCGGAGGATGAAACAACGGCTCCCATGCTGCAAATGGCGTTTGAAGTCATACTGCAGTAAACAAGATCGTTGTTATTTGGAATGTAGGTGAACGTTGAGTTTGTGGCCCCCGGAACATTTACGGTATTACGAACCCACTGGAACAACGGATTTGAACCACCATTTTCTGGGTTGGCTGTGAATTGTACCGGTGTACCTGCACAGGCAGGGTTTGAAGAGGCAAGAATGGACACGCCTGGAACCAATGGTGGGCCAACAGTCAAAGTAATTGTGTTTGATGTTGCCGGGTTCGCAGTTGCGCACGACAGATCTGAGTTAAGGATGCAAATTACCTGATCTCCGTTGGCAGGCAGGTAAGAATATACCGGGCTGTTCGTTCCGGCATCAATCCCATTGATCTTCCATTGAAACTGGGGTGTGGTACCGCCATTGACGGGAATTGCGGTTAAGGTCACCAAACTTCCGTTACACAAGGGGTTTGCAGAAGCGGTGATACTGATGCTGACAGGGGCATAGGGAAAAACCACCACGGGAATAGTATTAGAGGTGGCAGGATTTCCGGTTTTACACAGGGCATTGGAATTCAATATACAGGTCACCACGTCGGTATTTTGAGGTGAATAGGTCATCGTTGAAGCATTTAAACCCGATAGCGCCCCGTTGATCATCCAGGAATAAAAAGGAGCAGAGCCGCCATTGGTGGGAGTGGCCGTGAATGTAACCTGATTCCCTTCACACACCGGATTTTCGGAAGGGGTGATCGAAATCCCAACCGGTTGATTCGTACTTACCGTCATGGTCAGCGGACTGGATGTTGCCGGGTTTCCAGATGTACAGGTCAGGCTTGATGTCATCACACACCTGATTACATTCCCATTGACTGGTACAAATGTATAGGCGCTGTTGGTGGCGCCCAGGATATTGGACACTCCAAGTTTCCATTGGTACGAAGGCGAATTGCCGCCATTAAAAGGTGAAGCGGTAAAGGTGACCGGAGTTCCCTGGCACGATGGATTTGCAGAGGCGGATACTGTAACACCAACTGGAAAATTAGCGCTCACGATCATGATCACCGGCGCAGAAGATACTTGATTTCCTGGTGGACAAACGAGACTTGACAAAACCTGGCAGTGAACGATATCATTGTTGACCGGTATGTAACTATATACAGGAGAATTGCCACCAACCGACGCCCCGTTAACAAACCAATTGTATGAAGGTGTTACTCCACCATTGATCACCACCGCCGTAAAAGTTACCAGGGTACCCGGACATACAGGGTTGATCGAGGGGGTGATGGTGATGCTAACTGGAGAGTTAGGTTGTACCACTACATCCAAAACTCCGGGGCCGCTGCTTCCGGTATAGGTTACCAGTACGGTTTTAGTACCTTCCGAAAGCCAGGTAATTGTTATCGAATTATCAAAAGCGCCTCCTCCTGCGGTAATTTCTGCATCTGAAACAATCCAGATGTAGTTGGTCATAAATGGTTCCGTGATATAAACATTACCACTTTGATTTACACATGGAGTTACAGGTCCGGTTATGATTGGAATGTTACCGGGATTATCAGACGCCTCTCCCCTAACGCCTGTCTGTGCGAATGAACACAGCGGCATGAAGAACAGAAAAACCAGCGCTATTAAAAAACCCGCTCTCATTAAATCAATGTTTGACCTCCGTACGGAAGATAACTAAAAGCATTATACGGTTTTTATCTGAAAAAGATACATCTTGTTGTTATTCATCTATCTTGTATTGATTAACACTTTTTTAACTACCCGGTAATCATCACATTTGAAGACAACCGTGTACAAACCCTTTGGAAACCTCGGGCGAAGATCAATAAGACGTTTGAATTTACTCTTCACAAAAACCGCCGGGATTTCAAAAATCTTTACACCCAGGCTGTTAAATATTGTGATGTCGAAGGTATCTTCTGCAGGGAGGCTTATCGCCACGGTAAAGTGTCCGTCGTTGGGTATCGGATAAACCCAGAAACCATATTCGCCCGTAATAGATCCGGGAAATTTGCCATAATAGTAAATATGGTTGGAGGTATCTGAACTGCAACCATTTTCAATTACCATACTCCAATACCAGCCAGGAAGTTCAGGGGAAAGGGTGCGACCGACAGAATCAGGGATCAGGGTACCTTCAAAATACCATTGATTGCCTGAAACAGAACTGCTGATCAACAAATTCCCCTCATTGGTTATCAATGGCGGTTCAGGAATAACTAACACCTCAACATGCAAGGTCGGGGAAATATTACCATGTCCACATGTGTTATTGGCGTAAACACTAATCGGCCCGGAATGAGATGATTCATTGAAATTCAGAGAGATCGTTTTGTCATGCTCTCCTCCGGCCACCGATACACCTGATGGTAGTAACCATGTATAAGATTCAGCACCGGGAACAGGGAGGATGGAGAAAACGACACCCGTTGATCCTGCACATACATTTGCCGGGCCGGAAATTGATAATGCCTCGCCCGGTAATGATATGACCACCGGGGAAATCTTGTTTGATATGGCTGATCCGGGGTTGACACATAATAACCCTGATGTCATTTCAACATGAACCTGGTCTCCCTTAACCGGCACACATGAATATTGCAAAGAGGACTCCCCTACCAGGATATCATTCCTGAACCAACGAATTACCGGTATTCCGCCATTTACCGGAAGTGCGGTAAACGTCACAACCGACCCTTCGCAAACTTCACTCTGATCAGCCACCAGGGTCACTTCAGGAACCAGCGGAATATCAACGGCCATGTTTATGGCTTGCGAAATAGCCGAAGAGTCAACCACACAGGTCAGACTACTGGACATTTTTACATATACCCGGTCACCATCCGATGGGATGAAGGAATACTGGAAATCACCTGTACCTGCCGGCAGATCGTTCTTATACCATTGATAACCAGGCATGCCGCCATTGACAGGTGATGCTGTGAAGGTCACAGGATTTCCCTGGCAAACCGGGTTCTGATCAACCGTGATGTCAACACCCACAGACAAGGGCATATTCACCTGTAAAGTTATCATATTGGAAGTTGCAGATGGATTGATAATGCAATCCAGGCTTGAGAACATCTCCACGTAAACCTGATCTCCGTTTTCAGGGACCAGGCTGAAATCTGGCTGATTTAACCCGGCGGAGGTTCCATTGAGATACCATTGATATTCAGGGTTCCCCCCGTTTACTGCTGAGGCTGTAACTGTAACCATAGTACCATGGCATACGTCATTTTGATCCTCTAAAATGGTGACGCTGACCGGGACCAGACTGTTTACGACCATGGAAATAACATTGGAGGATGCCACAGGCGTATATACACAAGTCAGGCTTGATGTTATGGCGACATATACCATATCTCCGGTGACTGGAATGCATGAATAGGTTGACTGATTTTGACCAACAGCCAATCCGTTATGGAACCATTGATAAGAAGGTACTCCACCATTTACAGGTATTGCGGTAAAGGTAACCGGTGATCCCTCACAGATATCGTTCTGATCGACCACTGCCGATACACTCACATTAAGCGGGTCGGTAACGATCATGGTTGTTATGGGAGAAACTGCCGGACTACCCACTGAACATGGAAGATTTGAGTTAAGCTCAACATAAACCAGGTCACCATTTGCCGGGATGAAACTATAAGATGGTTGATTACTGCCAACTGCTATGCTGTTTTTATACCATTGGAAGGAAGGTGCTGTTCCACCATTTGCGGGCATGGCGGTCATTTCAACTATGGTACCGGCACATACATCACCTGGTGGATTTGCTGAAATGGTAACCGATACAGCCTGTGGCAGGTAAACTGTCATAACGATCAAATTGGATGAGGCCGGGTTCCCTGTAGCACAGGATAAGGCTGATGTCAATATGCATTGGACCAGATCTCCATCGGTAGGTGTGAATGAATAAGCGGGTGAGTTTGTTCCGACATTGTTTCCATTCACCTTCCATTGATAAAGAGGCGTCGAACCTCCATTTACCGGCAACGCGGTAAAGGTGACAGGAGTTCCGGCACATATCTGATTTGCGGAAGCTGAAATAGTGATGTTAGCCGGCAAGTCATTACTGACAACCATGACTATGGGATTTGAGAGAACCGGACCCGCTGATAAACACGGATCGTCAGGTGTCAATTGACATGTAACGATATCCCCGTTTACAGGAATATATGTATAAGCGGGTAAATTTAAACCGGCATTTATCCCATTTACCTTCCATTGATAGACAGGTGAAACTCCCGGATTGGCGCTTGAGGCTGTGAATGTCACTTCGCTGCCTATACAAACCGGATTCTCAGCCACAACAATGGTTATTCCGGCGGGCATGGGTGATACAACCCCGATGGAAACAGCGTTTGATGTTGCGGGATTACCCGTAGCGCATGAGAAACCAGAGGTAACCACACATACCACAATGTCGCCATCAGATGGCGTATAGAAAAATACCGGGTTGTTGGTTCCGGTATTTACACCGTTCACTTTCCACTGGAATGTTGGGGAATTTCCTCCGTTTACAATGGTGGCGTTAAGGGTAACCGTTTGCCCCGTGCAAACAGGATTTAAAGAAGGCAGGATGTTAACACTCACAGGAAATTCAGTACTTACGGTCATAACAACAGGGTTTGACTGAACTGTTGGTGCATTAACGCATGAGATGCTTGAAGACATCTCACATGCAACTGCATCACCATTGGATGGCGTGTAAATAAAAGTAGCCAGCCCTGTTCCAACGTTCAGATCATTGACCTTCCATTGGTACACCGGGTTTGATCCTCCATTTTCAGGTGTCGCCTCAAAGGTAACCTGGGTTCCCAGGCATACCGGATTCTGATCGCCGGAAATTGTAACACCAACCGGAAGGAGGTTGTTGACGATCATGGAAATACTATTGGAAATTGATGCCGGGGTGTTAACACATGGAAGGCTTGATGTCATCATGACATAAACCAGGTCCCCGTCGGAGGGGATACACGTATAGGTTGGCAGATTGGCCCCCACAGACAACCCATTGAGGAACCATTGATAGGTTGGAACACCCCCGTTTACAGATGTGGCTGAGAAGGTAACCGTTGATCCTTCGCAAACATTGTTTTGACTCACTGTTGCGGTCACACTTGCATCCACCGGGTTGGTGACAGGTATCGTCATGACAGGAGAAGTCGCAGGACTGCCGTTGGAGCATGGAAGGTTTGAATTAAGAACCACATAAACCTGGTCACCGTCGGATGGAATAAAGTTAAAGTTCGGTTGATTACCTCCTGCAGGATTGCCGTTTTTGAACCATTGATAAGAAGGTGAGGATCCTCCGTTTACCGGGATGGCCATCAATTCAACACTGTTTCCGGCACATATTGTGCCCGGCGGATTAGCCGATACGCCTACTGAAACAGTTTCAGGTGAATATACTGCCATAACGATCAGATTTGATGTAGCAGGATTTCCGGTGGCACAGGAGAGTCCAGAGGTCATAACGCATTGAATCTGATCGCCATCGGCCGGGAAACAGGTATAGGTTATCGTGTTAGACCCCACGGTAGTTCCATTCACCTTCCATTGATAGGATGGCGCCGGTCCGCCATTGACCGATAACGCGGTCATAGTGACTGACGATCCTGTGCAAATTTGGTTGGCAGAGGCAGATATGGTCACATTTGCAGGTAATTCTGCGCTGACAACCAGGACAACCTGGTTTGAGATAACCGGGTTCGCGGATGAACACGGATCGTTGGCCGTTAATTGACAGGTTATTTGGTCTCCGTTTACCGGGTTATAGGTAAAAGCCGGCTGGTTCAGGCCGGCATTTATTCCGTTAACTTTCCATTGAAACACCGGTGAGGGACCTGCATTTGTATAAGAAGCGGTAAGTGTTACCGGATTGCCCAGGCACACCGGGTTCGAAGATGCTACGATGGTTATTCCTGCCGAAATGCCGGATGTAACCACCATGACAATGGGGTCAGATGCTGCAGGATTACCAGTTGCACATGACAGGTCAGAGGTGCACTGACAAGCAATAATATCACCGTCGGATGGTGCAAAATTAAACACCTGATTATTGTTACCAACATTGATCCCGTTGACTGTCCACTGATAGGAAGGTGAATTCCCTCCATTGACAATTGTTCCGGTGTAAGTAACAGTCTGGCCGACGCAAACAGGGTTGGATGAGGCCTGTATGATAACACTGACAGGAAGTTCATTACTCACTGTCATGGTTACCGGTTCTGAGGTAACTGTTGTGACACTAACACAGGCCGAGCTCGAAGTCATTTCGCATACCACCATATCACCATTGGATGGGGTAAATGTATAGGACGGCTGACCTGTTCCGACATTCAGGCCGTTCACCTTCCATTGGTAGAGGGGATTATAACCGCCATTCTCAGGGGTTGCAAGGAGCGTAACCTGATTTCCCTGGCATGATGGGTTTTGAGAAACTGAAACTGTAACTGCACTGGGTGATGGTTCAACAACATTCATGATGATCATGTTGGACCATACCGGATTAACCTCAGGACAGGCAATTGAAGTAGTCATCTGACATGCAACCGTATCGCCATGTGCCGGGATGTAATCGAAACCTGGCGTATTATTTCCTGCATTGACCCCATTGACTTTCCATTGAAACATCGGTGTACTCCCACCGTTTACAGGGGATGCAGTGTAATGAACCAGCGTGCCGACACATACCGGGTTAGCCGAACTCATGATGGAAATCGCGGTGGGAAGGTTGGGATTTACCTCTATCATAACTGGCAGGGAAACTGCGGGATTCCCGGTAGCACAGGAAAAATCGGAAGTCAACTGGCATTTCACATAGTCCCCCTGGGCCGGAACATAGGTATATGCCGGCGCGTTGGGGCCGACCTGAATCCCGTTCACCATCCACTGATATACAGGTAGAAGTCCGCCATTACCCGGTATTGCTGTGAAGTTAACTGCCTGTCCCTGGCAGGAGGGGTTTGCAGAGGCCGTAAGAGAAACACTGACAGGCAGCGTTGAACTAACCGTCATTACGACAGGGGTGGATGTTGCCGGGTTTCCGGTTGTACACGACAACCCCGATATAAGTGTACAAGTTATCAAGTCGCCGTTAACAGGGACAAATGTATACCCGGTATTGTTTGTACCGACAATATTTCCATTGACTTTCCATTGATATTGCGGCGCTGCCCCCCCGTTGACAGGAATCGCAGTGAAATTTACATAGCTGTTGGTGCAAACCGGATTGACTGAAGGGAAAACTGATATACTTACAGGTTGTACCTGACTTACGGTCATAGTGACTGTGTTGGAACTTGCATTAAGAAGGGGAGTGCATTGCGAATTTGACAACATGTCGCAGCGGATAACATCCCCGTTGACCGGTGAATATGAAAAAACTGTGTTGTTCGTGCCGGCGTTTGTTCCGTTGACCTTCCATTGATAAACCGGAGCGGTTCCCCCGTTAAAGGGTGTAGCAGTAAATACGACGGGTGTACCCGCGCATACCGGATTTGCGGAAGGAGTTATTGAAACACCGGCAGGCATGTTCGGGCTGACGATCATGGTGATCTGGTTCGAGTTGGCATTGTTTCCCACCGGACAAACAACAGTTGATGTCAGACGGCAATAGACCACATCCCCGGCCGTGGGAGTATAAGTGTAAATCGGGCTGTTGACCCCTGTGATCAGGATAGTATTTACCCTCCACCTGTATGTCGGATTACTCCCTGGATTCGTGCCCACGGCAGTAAATGTAACCGGCTGCCCTTCACAGACCGGGTTAGTGGAAGCGGTGATCGAAACAGAAACGGGAGCTTGTGGGTAAACGGTCATGGTAATTGGATTCGATACCACCGGGTTCGGGGTGGCACAGCCTAAACTGCTCGTTACCTGGCAGGTTACAACATCATTGTTGACGGGTGCATAACTGTACGCTGAAGAGGATGACTTAGTGATCCCATTGACTTTCCACTGGTATGCCGGCGTATTTCCGGCGTTGGTTGTTGTTACGGAGAAAGTAACGGGATTTAACGCACAAATGGGGTTTGCGGACACAGAGATCGAATCTGTCACCAACAAAGCGGAAATTCCGACCATCCGGACAGGGAGTGAAGCCGCCGGATTGCCCGAGACACATGCCGCATTTGAAGTCATGACGCAAACAACAGAATCACCATCGGCCGGTGTGTGTGTAAAAACCGGATTATTGAGTCCCACGTTTGTATGGTTCACCTGCCATTGATAAACAGGGTCTAATCCGCCATTTGTGGGAGTCGCTGTGAATGTAACCGGGCTTCCAATACAAAATGGGTTAGGGTCTGCCAGAATGGAAACATCTGCCGGCTGAATTGGCAGGACAACCATGTTGATGTTGTTTGAAATCGCCGGATTATCTGTCGCGCAGGCAACGTTTGATGTTACTTTGCATACGACCACGTCACCATTTACTGGGACATAAGTATATTCCGGATTATTCGTTCCGACATTTACACAATTGATGATCCATTGATAAACTACGCCAGGGCCGCCATTCTGTGCCGTGGCATTGAAGGTAACCGGAGTTCCGATGCAACAAGGGTTAATTGAGACGGTGATGGAAACAGAAACCGGTAGCGACGGATTAACTGTCATGATGATGTTGTTTGATGCCACAGAGGTAGTTGTTGAACAGGCAAGATCGGATGTGAGCGTGCAACTCACCATTTCGCCGGTTGAGGGAATATATGTGAAAACAGGACTGTTCACTCCGGCCGGGTTGCCATTTACCCGCCATGCAAAAACCGGGTTATTTCCTCCGCCTGAATGTGCGGCGGTAAAAGTAACCGGGGTTCCCGCGCATATCGGGTTGGATGACGCTCCAATTGATATTGACACCGGAATGGAAGACGCACCAAGTAACGTCACCGGATTGGATGAAACAGGGTTTGGTCCGCTGATACAACTTGCATTTGAAAACAGTTCACAGGTAATTACATCGCCGGAAACCGGGAAAGTTGTAATGGATGTTGAGTTGGTTCCGATTGGAGTACCGTTGATCTTCCAGGTATAACCAGGAGCAGATCCCCCATTGGTCGAAATTGCTGAAAAATTGACTGCCGTACCCGTGCAAAATGGATTTGTCGGAGTAGATATGGCAATACTTGCAGGCAAAGCGGGGCTCACCGCCATTGTCAGGGAATTTGAAATGGCAGGGTTCCCGCTTGCGCAGAAAGCGTTTGATGTTAACCTGCAGGTGACAACATCACCATTCGCCGGTGAATAGGTAAATCCTGGGGAGTTCGTTCCGGTATTGATCCCATTAACTTTCCATTGGTAAGCCGGTGTTGTTCCACCATTTACCGGTGTAGCGGTGAAGGTTGCACTGGCGCCAGGGCAAACCGGGTTTGCTGAGGTAGAAACCTGGACACTTGCAGGTGTTCCGGTATTATATTTCATGGCTATTCCATTGGATTTACAAGGGTTACGAACAGCACAACTCAGATTGGAAGTCATCTGGCAGGTCACATAATCCCCGTCCAACGGTGTATAAGTGTAGGTTGAATTTGTTGTTCCTACCGGTTGGCAATTAACCAACCATTGATAAACCGGCAATGTTCCACCATTTGTCGGAGTGGCAGTGAATGTAACCGGGGTTCCCTGACAAAAAGGGTTTGACGAAGCAGTAATACTGACATCAGGCGCTAGTTCCGAACTCACCACCATGGTGATCGGGCTGGATGTGACTATCTTGCTCCCGGTATTGCAGAGGGTGTTTGATGACAGCCTGCAGGTAATGACATCGCCGGTGGCCGGGCCATTTATAATCAGGGTTGCACTGTTGGAACCGGTGTTGTTTCCGTTTAATTTCCATAGATATACAGGTGAGGTACCCCCGTTACTTATTATTGCCCGGTAAGTAACCGGAACATCAGTGCAGGATGGATTTGTAAGCGTTGAAATAGAGATTTCAACAGGGATAACAGGTAACACACTCATGGTAATTGCGTTGGAAGTTGCCGGATTTCCTGATGCACATACAAGACCTGATGTCAACACACAGGTTACAACATTTCCATTAACCGGAACATGGGAAAATGTATTCTGGTTTGAACCGGCATTGACTCCGTTAACTTTCCATTGATAAACCGGTGATGCTCCGGGATTAACCGCATTCGCAGTAAAAGTAACATTGGCATTGGCGCAGGAAGGGTTTCCAGAACTGACAATGAAAACGCTCACCGGAAGTATCGGATTAACGGTCATGATGACCTCATTCGACCCGGCAGGGTTATTTATGGCACAACTCAGATCGGATGTCACCCAGCATCGTATAAAATCACCGGACGAGGGAATATAAGTATATACAGGACTGTTCGTTCCTACGTCTAATCCATTCAGTGTCCAGGCATAAACGGGCGCCGACCCGCCATTGACCGCAACAGCAGTAAATGTCACGGGCTGCGCGATACAGGATGGATTTGCTGAAGGCGTGACCGTGACCCCGACGGGAACTCCCGCGCTTGGAATAACCGTCATGGAAATAGTATTGGAAATGGCCGGGTTTCCGGTGACACACGCAGCGCTTGAGGTCACCAGGCAGGAGATATGATCCCCATCCTGTGGTATGTGGGTAAAAACCGGATTATTTGAACCACTGATGTTCCCATTTACTTTCCATTGAAAGGAAGGAGAAATGCCTCCATTCGCAGGAGTTGCAGTAAACGTAACCTGCACGTTCTGACAAACGGTCGTCGCTGATGAAACGATTGAAGCAGAAACCGGGAGATTCGGACTGACGGTCATGGTCAGTGTATTGGAAGAAACCGGGCCTACAGGAGCGCACACCGCGTTGGATGTCATTATACAAACAACCTGGTCGCCATGATCTGGAACAAAAGTGTAGGATATACTGTTTGTTCCTGCATTTAATCCGTTCACTTTCCATTGAAAAACCGGAGATGTCCCCCCGTTAAAGGGATTGGCTGTAATTGTTACAGATGAGGAGATGCAAACGGGATTTGCGGAAGATGAAATGGAAACACTTACCGGTACATTTGCATTCACCGACATGTTCACGGTATTTGATACAGCAGGGAAAACTGACCGGCATGGATTGGATGAATAAAGTTTACACAATACTGCGTCGCCATTTGCCGGAATATAGGTATAGGTTGAACTATTGGTTCCCACCGGGAATCCATTCAACGTCCATTGATATACCGGGGCTGTTCCGCCATTTACAGGTGTAGCCGTAAATGTCACCGGCATGCCCTGGCATACCGGGTTGGAAGAACTCTGAATGCTGACACTTACAGGGACCACCTGGTTGGTGATCATGGTAACAGGCAGTGAAACGGCAGGGTTACCGATGGCACAGGATGCATTTGAGGTTAACTGACAAGTCACTGCATCTCCGTTAACAGGAATATAGGTTAAGCTGCTTGCACCAGAACCTGCTTGAATACCATTGACTTTCCACAGGTACTGAGGTGAAAGTCCACCGTTGACGGCTGATGCGGAAAAGGTCACTGGACTCCCCGCACAAACCGGATTAGCTGACGGAGTTACTGAAACGCTCACCAACTGTGTTGGACTTACCGTTAGGAAAATCTGATTTGAAACGGCAGGATTTCCGGCCGGGCAGAGTGCATTTGACGTCATCTCACAAACCACAACGTCGCCGTTGGCAGGAATATAAGAAAAAATGGGGTTAATTGATCCGGCGTTAATTCCGTTCACTTTCCATTGGTAAACCGGCGCCGGTCCTCCGTTTTGGGGCGCTGCATTCAGCGTCACCATCGTTCCCTGGCATACCGGGTTGGAAGAGACGGAAATTACTACGGATGGTTGTAATAATGGATTGACAATCATCATGACAGGCGCAGAAATAACCGGAGTTGTGCTAGTGCACAACCCATTTGAATTAAGGGTGCATGTCACCATATCCCCATCCGAGGGAATGTATGTAAAAACTGTGCTGCTTGTGCCGACAGGGACACCATTCACCATCCACTGTAATCCAGGCGAAGTTCCGCCATTTGTGACCGATGCCGTAAATGTCACAGGGGTACCTGCACAAACCGGGTTGCCTGAAGGTGACACAGAAATTGACGGAATCATCAGAGGTAGCACGTTTACGGCCAGTGTGCCAGGTGTGGTGGCTGATGTGTAGCTAACTGTTACGGAGCCCATTCCTGCCAGCGTCCATGTAACAACGATGCTGTTTGTTCCCGAACCGGATGTAATGACCCCCCCTGCGGAAAGTATCCAGGTATAATCAGACATGCCGGGATCAGTGGCGTAAATGTATCCGGCAGTAGCGATACAAACTGTATCAGGTCCCGTGATCGAGGGAATAAGATTAGGCTGATCTCCAGGGTTGAATCCAGCTTCATTTGGCTGACTATTCAGGGTGGTCCCTGAAAGACACAGGAATACAAAGAGATAGCGGATGAGATGCCGTGTATAGGGGAAACCAGGCACGTGGTTGCATTGCTTTTGTGTTTCCATAGAAAAAGTATTTATCATGTACGATTGCTGATTATGATTTTTTTGTTCTCTTATAATAGTGGAATTAAATCTAAACTTGTATGACTCCAACACCGGTAAATGTACACTGATATTTATACTGAAACAATTGCGGAAAACCATTATCAATAATGGGGGAAAACAGGAATTGCTCAAATCGGAATAACAGATTTACTGTTCCGTATTTTGCAGGGTTTGGGCGAGACGCAGATCGAATTCAATCCCTACGGCCTGATCTCCTTCCATGGTTTGTTTTATTTCAAAAGGGACTATGTCAGGAAAGACAACCAGATTGATTTTTTTTAGCACGGTCTCATCTATTTTTGCGAAGTATTCGCCAGGTGGCAACCCCAGGTAGCTAAAATAGCCATCATCTTCGGTCAATGTCCTTGCTACAAAACTGGTGTCGCGCCTGTAAATTGAAACATAAATACGCCCCTGCCCTTTTCTGATTGTATCGCTATTCAGATAAAGAAATCCTGAAACTTCACCCATGACCCGGATAGGCACTTCGATATGTTTGTATTGGTTTGGATTTACTGTAATACTTATCGTTGGATTTGGGATTTTCCATGAAATGTTTTCGAATCCGGTACGGTCCAGTTCAATGAAATAGGTTGTAAAGGGTTCCAGTTCCGAAATCCGGATCGTACTGTCTTTGAATTTTTTCTCGACACGACCACCGCTGATCCTAAGGTCAATACCAATGACTTTAGGCTCACCTTTATCAAACACGCCGTTACTGTTGACATCCAGAAAAGGCAATACAATGATTCCACCCTTTCCGACAGCAGAATTCCTGGAAAATTTCAACTGACCGCCTTTGCCTTCATACACCATGCTGCCTCTTGCGTATTGAACTAATGTTAAGGCTTTACCGGAATGCCTGGCAGAAACAGTGGATTGTAAGGACTTGAAATCATATCTGATCCCTACCTGTACAGTACTGAGGTTGCTAATAAAATTCTTTTCAAAAAGAAGATTTGCCGTACCGTGACGAAAAAACCTCTTTTCGAACTCCACTTTACATGAAAGAAACCTGTTCTTACTATAAATATATTGAGCCTGTGGCGTAAATATGATTTTAGCGGGGAGCTTAATCCCAAGTGACAGGTTGCTGTAAATATAGGGTTTGGCCGGATCTAAAAAGAGCGCGGAGGTGGTCAGATTGGTGCTTACACCAACTACAGCGCCGGATAACAACAATTCGGATGAGAAATATCGTGTACCTGGCAAAATGATTTGATTCAGGGTCAAACGGACAAGTGAAGAAAAGGAGCGTGCAAGGATCGGCAGTGAAATAACTGCCCTTCTTTCTTCGAGGAAATTTGTATTTATTGCCTTTTGATTTTTGTTAAGTGCAGTATAGTAAAGCTCAATCAACAGGTCGGCCGGAAGCCGGTAACTCAGTACACCTTTGAATCTGGCGCCATAGTTATATTCACCCGTGAGCAACAGACTTGTCGCAAGCCGCAATGAAAAATTGGCGAACGGCATTACAGAACCATCAGGTACCGTTGAAAGATACTCCACACCGGTACCCAGTGTCAGTCTGCGACTTGCACCATAGTTCAGGTTCAACTTTGAATAATTCCCATGCTGGTCGTTTTCAACAACACCGGCATTAAAGGTATATTCAAATCTGCCGGGGCGTAAAAAATTAAATGGAATACGAATTGATTGTTCGCGCGTCCGTTCCTCTCCCCAGGGACCGTAAAATCTAAGTTTAACTTGTGAATTTCCATAAACCAACGGAACTTCGAAGGAAAAATAACCTGAAGCATCGGCCATGACATAGTCAACCAGAACATAATTTACATACAGTTCAACAATCCAGCCAGGTTCAGTATAATCACTTAACGTGTATGTGCAGAATGAGCGTTGAAAGGTGGTGGGCGTATTTGTTACTTGCAGGCCAACTACAGGCGCGCTCACAGAAAAAGTTGATTGAACAGGAATTTTACCAACCAATATCTGTTTGAAAAATTTGAAGTCGTTATTGGCAAAATGCCATCTGTAGGTTTGCTGCCGCAACGTAACAGGTTGATTAGTTGCAGCATTAAGATTTACAAACGCTTCGCCTCCTGCCAGTATTCCGCCAAGTGCAAGGTTAAGACGAATGTCGCTTTTTCCATTAATGATTTCAGAAGCAGAAACCGCCCAGTCAGTTGCGCCAAAATGAAATAAAGGATAATCTCGTTTTATCACTGTATCGGGCTTTATTTCACCCTTGAGTTTATTAATATTTGATCGCATCATGGACTGCCTCATCTCCCTGATAACAGGCAGTTCGAGTTTGGTTGTGAGTGTCACTGACATGCTGCTGTATGAAAAAGCGCACTCAAGGCCAAATATCTCACCAAAATAATTTGACTTTAAGTATAAGTTGTTCTCTGTCCTGATCAGATCACCGGGGGGCATCTTATAAACATTCTTATGAAAATGAACTGTATTGGTCAATCGGTCAATGAGGTACGGTGATTGCTGATTGATAAAAAAACCTGATACCGAATCATACCCGGGTGTCGGGGTGTTGTGGATCTTTAAAAAAGAAAATACGTTGGCGACCGGGAGATACAAAACTTCTCCGTGCAGGTAGGCAGGCATCTCGGTACCCCCGATATGCCTTGTATATAGAAATATAGAAATTTCTTCAAAGTCAACCTCCTCCTGCGCTGAAACCTGTATCCATGACAGGGAGAGTGTTATGAAAAGACCCATCAGGGCATACCAGAAACCTGAACTATTTCCATTTTGATCAAATCTGCGATTCCTGTATGCATTTTCTTCGGTCAAAGTAAAATTAAAAGGTTAGATCGTTTCCCATTATTCCTGGATAAACATAATATTGAAGGCGCCATTATAGTAGCCAGGCGGGTTGGCAACCGGATAACCGACTGTCAAAATTCCTCCAATGTTCACCTGGAGAATTCCATTGGTTGACAGGGGCAATATAAATGGGGAAAATGGGTCAGCATCTCCGATTGTCATTGTCATCGTCCCACCCTGGTTTCCGTTTAGGATCGCCGGAGAACCTGCCAGTAGATGGATGACTGTGCCGGGATTTCCCTCCAATTCAAATATCGCGGGATAATACAAATAACCAAAATTGATCAGGATGACATCATTTGTTGAAGTTCTTGACCCTGAAGGATATACGATGACTGAACCTCCACTTGAACCTGTAGAAAAAGCGCCGAAATTCAGATTCCGGATAAAGGATACGGAAACTGGTTTTGGCGGCATTTCCTGGGCCTCCACTCGGGATGACATCACAACGAGCATACCAATAAGTAATGATGTGTGGCCAAAGATCAGGAGGAGTTTATTTCTCATTTTACTACCATTGGTTATTGATAAATACTTTCTTGTTCAAAACAGCATCGCCCATGGATAAACTGACGATGTAGATCCCGGTTGGATAATTCAGATCTATCTCCTGGTAACCATCAGCCGTAATGGTTTTCCGCAATAAGCGCTGACCGATCAGATTATAAATCGTAAGGTCAGCTTTTTTACCATAATCCACCTTCGAATGAACATACAACCTGTTCCTGGAGGTATAAACGAATAACGGCTCATCAATTCCAGGCTGATACCTGAGATCTTTAAAGCTGAAAATGACCGAAAAACGTTTATCATAAGTTCCAGGTTTCATATAGATCCGATACTCAGGATGTAATGCAATATTCTGTTTTACCCCTGTTTCACGGTCACAAAAATAGATATAAAGATGAGATGGCATGCAATCAAGATTACAAATCCGAAAAATTACAAATCCGTCATGCATCGTGTTCAAACCAAGTGCGACCTCAGTAATGGAGTCGGTTGGATATGGCATACTGCAAACAGATAACCGGCTCGAATCGCCTGATAACGCGTACAAATTGGGTTCCAGGATATCCGTATTCATCAGTTTCAGGGCATCATATTGTTTATCAAACATCATAGAGGCGTCATGGTTGAAATAGATTGCCATCGGATCGCCTGATGAGCCCTCAACGCCATTCCTGGCGCTGATCCTCAATAACGGAGTCGCAGTATGCACCTCTTTTTTATGAAAGTATGGCGACAGGTTGTTGACCCTGATGCCATTGGTAAAGATCAGGGTAGATGCAACAGGATAATCCCCGTCAGAAACATGGATAAAGAACCCCTGCATGGCCGGAATGATACCGCTGGCAATGCCATTGCTTGAGATGCCATTTACATAAGTGCTATAAGTACCCGTATATGGGTCAGTGGTTCCCGCGTCAAAATAGTAAAGGGCATTGTCGATATTTGTCTTTATCCAACCCGAAGTTGCATCCCAATCAATAGGGGAAGGATAAGGATTGCCAAGTAAATTGAACCCAACAGTAAAGGGCCTGTTCCTGTTGAATAGGGTAACCGGAATCATATTTCTGTTGTTGACAATGCCATACATTACTACCGTTTTTGGATCGGATAAGGGCCCGAAATTAATGGCATAACCCTCCATCGGGTTTAAAATCCCTGAAGTGTTTGTATAATTTAACCATCCTGTATAAAATCGGTTCTCATCATACTTGTAAAATGCCGGGAATGTCGGATATGCCGGATTCGGATCCATATATGGGCTAAACTGACCAACATTTGCGGCATGAAAAGCTGAACTGAAATATTTATACCCAAATCCAACGGGGAGGTACCGTTGCATGACCAGGTTTCCTGTAATTTCGCCGTCTCCGGAGCCATCAACCAGGGCAGTTCGGGTTTGATCAGACAACAACATGAGGTTATTGTTGGCGCCGAGTGTTCCATGACACAGCACCACTCCGCGCAGCGTTTGATTTTGGGCGGATACTGAAGTATTGCTCCCGGTTTCAACAATCATATTTTCGAAAAGTGTCGATGCGCTTCCGCCAATGATCTGTACCCCGCCATTAAAAGAAATTGTTCCCCCATTATTGTTAAAATACCCGTTATTTGTAAAATTCAGGGCAACATTCAGCGTGTCGGCTGCAGGGCCTGTCAGATAGCGGTCGGGATTGATCGTAATGCCGCCAAATCTACTCGTTTCTGAACCGCTGATCACAGTTACACCGTCAAAAACCACATTCCCGCCGTTGTGGATAAAATTTCCATTGTTTATCCAGTTTGAAAGAACTATAAAATCGGCGCCACTTTTGCCGGTGAAAGTCATACCAGTATTTATCCTTAAGGAATTGAATGTTGTCGTTGAAATTCCACTAAGGGTAGTGTTCCCGTTAAAACTCACCGTTCCGGAATTATGATTAAATGTACCATTGTTTATCCAGTCGCCGGCAAAACCAAACGTTCCTGATAAAGGCCCGGTAAGCGTACACTCCAGGTCTATTATCCCTGTATATAGAATTGGTGGATTTGTTCCGCTCAGTAGAGTCGTTCCGTTGAAAATTGTTGTGCCATTATTGTGATTGAATGTTCCCTGATTTATCCAATCACCTTTAAGTACCAATTTACCAACCGTTGATGCTGTAAAAACGCTGCCTGTCTCATTTGTCAAGGAACCATTTACCAGGATATCATTATCTGCCATTTGTTTTATCCCATTTCCTGTCAGGATTAACCTGTTATAAGTTTGCAGGTATGGAAAAACCGCTGTTCCTGATGGGTTGGATAACTCGATAGCGCCACCGCCGGTGGATGTAAATATGTTATAACTTCCGGCAGGAAAAACATAATATCCGAAAGCAGAAGGTGTCAGCCTAATGGTACCTGTACCGGTAACTACTCCTAAATCATGGCCGACGGTATTTCCCAGATCAAGAAGCGCTGTGCCATTCAGTGTGAGCGTATAAGCCCTACGCCCAGTACCATTTGCCGTTACGGTATGTCCAGAGGCTATGATCACGATCTGTCCGTTCGGAAAAGCGGTTGCAGCCGGTCCGCTATGCGAAACTGTTGACCATGTCGTCAAAGTGTTCCAATCCCCCCCCCCTGTGGCATTACGGCTGTAATATGTCGGAAGTATCTGAAATTCTGAAAGATACCCGGCAGTATAATCACCATCGATATACCCGACATTAAAAAAATTGATCTGATGAAGTGGCCGGTTTACAAGTGGACCCTGTGTCCAGGCGCCTTCAAAAAAACGACCACCATAATATTGATTTTCGTTTCCGAGTACATCTGAGGCAAGATAGTTATAATAATGGGTTACGATCAGGTCACTGAAACCCGTACTGATCACCTGCCAATAATATTTTAACTGGTATTCAGCAGTATTTGTGGTACAATAATGTTTGGAATTGACCGGAGCTACGGTAATTGTTCCAATCGCATTGTTCGATGTAACATTAATTCTGGCAGGAGTATATTTTAACGGGCAGCCAACCGGAAAGGTAAAATCAAGCGGCGATGCAGGATATGATTTTCGTACGCCCGCATCGCTGGCCAAACCGTTTGATCTGATATAACTTGTAGCCGAATACCCAACGATTGATCCGGCCGAAGTACTTGATAAAATCAGCAAATTATTGCCAATATCAAGAATCTTTCCCTGAAAGGTCAGATCGCCCGTGATCTCCATGGAGGTGATCATGGAAACATCTTTCGTAGTATTCAGGGTAAGATTTCCAAATTTTCCCGTGCCGCTACCCGAGAGTTCCTGTACAGTCGTACCGGCAAGTAAGATCCTACCTGTACCTTCGTGCGTTGTTGAATTGCTGATATTACCAAGAACTGTTATTGTATTGCCACCATCTTGCAGGGTACCGCTGGTTAAGGTGAGATCACTGTTTACCCTGACCGCTGAATTGGTTTGCAACGCAACAGTGCCGGCCTGGTTGGTGTTGATGATCACCAATTTGGCAAAATTTGTAATATTTCCGGATGTGCCTGTAATATTTTGTGTTGTTCCGGTGCCATTGAAGGTGGTAACCTGTCGCAAAGAACCAACACGGTAACCCCCGGCAGAGACACCTGTTCCCGCAGCAGTATTAAGATTCACTAAACTGCCGGCGATATTCACATCAAGACTGTCAGCATTGAAAACGGACGTAGCCTGGATGGTCAACGTGCCCTTCAGGGTAATTCCATGAACAGAAAGCGTCAGGGATTTTGACCTGGTTGTGCCATCAACGGTCAGGTTAAACAGGGGAACTTGCGTATCAATGGTTAAATTGTTCATATTGGCAGTACCTTCGGTGACCGCGCTTCCGAAAACAATATTACCTCCGGTTACTGTAGACTTCTCTGGTCTCAAATACAAATCATTGTACGTTGTACTGCCCCCTCTTACGATATTCAAGGTACCTCCTGACATATTGAAGGTGCTGCCGGGATTCAATACTTCCAGTTTCGCACGGGTTGGCTGAGATTTCCGACCTCCAATGGTCACGACGCTGCCGGATCCGGACTGCTTGTAAACAAGTGAACCAAGCCCGTTGATCATGCTTCGTCTTACTTGTCCATTGACATACAATAACCCACCGCTGACTTCAATTGTCGGATATCCTGCACCGGAATATTCGATATCATTGTTAATACTGTCAGCAACATTTCCGATATAAATCCCTCCTGATTTTACCT
The DNA here is from genome assembly GCA_030681475.1 of Bacteroidales bacterium. Classification (GTDB taxonomy): domain Bacteria; phylum Bacteroidota; class Bacteroidia; order Bacteroidales; family FEN-979; genus CAIVAT01. The sequence goes on from JAUXWT010000053.1 coordinate 46,736, forward strand.
CTATCATTCCGGCCAGAATAACATCAGCATCATCATCTGCTGCTGACGCTGCCACCAGGAATCCTCCGTTTGCCGATAAACAGGTTGAAGATGGAATTATAAATTTCTGACTGGCTACTGTAACGGAAAGCGCGATGGTTGATAACCTGAATGTTCCGTTAACAAGTGTTAAGGGCGCCACATTGTTGGAAAAAGTAAAGGTGGTGGATACGATGTTTAGAACAGGAGTCGCATTTGTTCCTTTATCCAGGGTGATAGAATAGAAGTCGGTAGTAGTGCCCCTCCCGGAAATTGTAGCAGGCTGCGAACCTGTAAATGTAACATTACACCGGTACAAGTTGGATGCTACCAGGTTGCTTAAGTCAAACACGCCATTGTTGGTCACATCGCCTCCCAATGAAAGTGAATGATTGACGACAGACCCGGTAGTTGCCATATTAAATATCGCACCTGCAAAAACAGTGAGATTCCCATCGACCCCGAACGACTGCGGATTACCATGTTGCATAACCAGATTACCTCCATTCACCACCAAATTGCCTTTGATGGTCAGGGAACGTGGCGAGGATCCGTTCAGCCTGACCAATGCAGTAGAAGTGTTTCCGTTCACGGTCATTGTTCCGTATATAATCAGGTCAATGTCAGGCATGGTTATCGTGTACCCTGAGATGGGTGAAAGCATCAGGTTATAATAGTTCATGATCGGACGTGATGTGGGCGCCGAAGAAATTAAAGGCAGGGAGTAATTCACCGTTCCTGTATAATATTCTACTGTACCTCCGTAAGCGCCCAGGAAGTTACCAAAATCTCCGGCAGGAAACACGGCTGTTGTCCCGGTTGAGGTTAAGCGAAGTTTTCCCAGACTGGCAGGAATAACTGTTCCGAAGTTGTGACCGGTCGTAGCGCCAATGTCCAGAACAGAGCCCTGTTTAATCGATAAACTACCTGAGAATACCGACCCGGAAGAAACGGTAACGGTATGGTTAAAAGTACTACCATTCCCGATAAACACAGGGTTATCCGGACCAGGAACTGTCAGGGCTGCAACTCCTCCATAACCCTGGTTTGACCATGTTGACGGGGAGGACCATTGCCCGTTCGCCCGGCTGTAAAACGCGGTCACAGCTCCAAAACAGTCGGGAATCCCGGCAGTATAATCCCCTGTAAAACTATTCTCATAGGGAAAAAAAATCATATTGGATGCCTCATTCACAAGTGCAACATCATTCAGGTAGGTCCAGAATGCAGGATTATATTTCCCCGGCACATATAACGGATTATCTGGCAGTGTACCGTAGTTAAAGGACATAGATATCGAATTTGACTGAATAGCGGCAAATCCCGATTCCTCCACCTTCCAATAGTATGGAAGACAATTTGTATTTGAAACAAACGGATGTTTTAAAGGCACTGGTCTGACAGAAACACTGCCAAAAACGGTAGGCTTTTTATTAAGATGAACTGTTACAGGTGAATACATTGTTCCACTGCCAACAGGAAACATATAGGATGTGGTGTCGGCATACATCCGGTTTATCCCGCCATCAGATGGTGCGCCTGAAGTGAGAATGAACCTTGAATTACTCATATTACCTTCAATACTGGCCAAAGCTGTCAGCGTTACCTGGTACTGCGCAATATTGAACAACCTGTCATTCGCCAGCGTAAGAACTCCTGTTATCCCAATATCAGCCGCCAGTGATACTTGAGCAGTCCCGGCTGTACCTGTCGTGTTGTTGATCTCAATGTTCTGAAACACACCCGACCCGTTCCCCGAAATTGTCTGCACACCGGTTGATTTGATTAAAGCTATCTTTCCAGCTCCAATGTGGGTTCCGCTATTGATAACGTTTCCCAATACATTTACACTTTTTCCTCCGTCAGCAAGGATACCGTTGGTGATCATGAGATTATTTCTTATTGTAAATGAACCAGCAGAAGAGGCGAGGATACAACTTCCCAAAGGTTTATTTACCTGCAGGTTATATAATCCATTGGTTATTGTCCCGTAATTCCATAAAAAATAATTTCCATAACCGGTGAAGGTGGTTGTATTATTATTTGGAGCGTAAGTACCCCCTGCATTGATGAAAAAGTCATTGCTTATCGTAACCGGAAAATTTCCGGAACCCGCCGAAAGGGTAGCATTGGCATATATATTAATGGTATTAGTCACCCTAAGGTCATTTATCAGGTTAACCGTGGCATTTCCACTTGACCCGAGCCGCCTGACCTCGAGATTCCATATATTCACCCTGCAATAAACATCAATGGATGGGGTATTGACCGGGTTTGTTTCAAATATGATCTTTCCTCCGGTAACGGAGAAATTTCCGGGGTCACAATTGATATAAATTCCATTTCCTTCCGGGCCTGTTCCATTGCATTTATCCCTGATAATTATTTCACCTCCGGTCATAATGAACGTGGAACTGGGATGGGGTATGTTAAAGATCGGAACCGAGGACAATTCCCCTGCTTCTGTCTCATTCCCTCGCACGATCACCGTTCCACCGGTCTGTACATATGAGGTCTTTCCCGAAGCAGTCCATGTACTTCTCATCACTGAGGCGTTCAGTACACCTCCCTCAACAATGACCATGGAGGAGGAGTTTGTGGTATTCCAGAAAATTATACCGGCGCTATGACGCGTATTGAAATAACCATCTGATATTCTGAATGTTCCAAATATAGAAAGCGCTTGTTCTGCGGTGGAAGTTCCACCTACTCCCACTGAGCCTGCCGGAGCCTGCGGCCATCCGGAGTTATTTGTTGCTGTGTTGTAAACGATCACGTCTGGACCTGCGATCCATAATTGTGCAGACAAACCAATGGCATAATCCCCGTTCTGGTCCGACGGCCCAACAGGTCCTTCGGCGAGCGTCGGGATCTGAAGGTTGCCTGTAAGTTTTAATGTACCGTTCTTGATCCACAATGCCTTTCTAACTTCAGGATTATCCTGTGTAAAAGGGGTGGTTTGGTTACGTTTTACAGCATTTGATCCGTAAAGTGAAAAATTGGCTGCTGCCGTGGAATAAATAGTAAGCATGTATGTTTGATCACTTCCTTTATCAACAATTAAGTTGTAAAAATCGGTCACGCCGTTTAGCGTGACCGTATTGTGTGCTTCGCCGATAAACCTGACTGTTACTGCGCCATTGTTGGCAAATTCTCCATAGTTCGGGGTTGAAAGATTGGTAAACCTAATGGTTCCGTTGTTGGTAAAATCACCTTTTACAACCAATTGATGGAAGATCGCATGAAATTGTCCGATCGGAGGTAAACCACTGCTTGGGTTGATGGTATAAGTTGGTGAAACATTTGAATTGCCGGCGCCGGTCGTGATTGTCGCATTCGCATCCACTGTCAGGTTACCATCGACGGTGATCGTTCTTTTGGCATTTGTGGCATCATTGATCTGCAATGTTCCCCGTTGCACAGTCAGGGACCCATAAATACTGAGATTTCTTCGGATCGTCATTACCTGACTTACAGAGCCAAGGTTAATGATAAGGTTGCAGTAGGAAGCAACATTATCATCAATGTAAAAACTTCCCGATGCGGGATAGTATTCCACAGTTCCGCCAGTAAGGGAAAGGAAGTTGCCTCCGATAATCGCAGGCAGTAATGCAACGCCGGAACTTACCCTGCTGGTGCGGATCCGTCCCTTTCCATTGAGGGTGATCGGTGTGATCGACCAGCTGCCCATTTCAAGCACGGCGCCGATGTTAATCGTTATCGTGTGATTCAGCGTGGCGATATTGGCAGTAGCAAAAATGGTGCGGCCGGTCAATATGCAAACGAAATCATTAGAAGAAGGAGTAACCGAACCAATCAATGTAGTCCCGGTGGAATCGGTTGTCCAGACATTTGTACCAGTCCAATTACCCGATTGGTAACTGTAGTATTTGGTTGCAAATCCCTGAGGGTTGAAGGTTAATATTACAATAACCAGGCAAACAAATGCATATATGGCTTTTGAAAATCTCATTTTCATAGTTCCGATAATCCGGTAAAAAACTCATCCAATGCCACATAACACAACAATCAACAAACTTTATTACAACTGAAGGTCAGCTTCTGCAAGTTTTTGCGTCTTAGTGTCAACAGGAGTTGAAAAAACAACCCGCAATTTACCCGATTTATAGTCGATGCCCGGCACAGCCTCAAGGTTACACTGAAACCTGCGGATCACATTAGGAGTGTAAACGGCAATCCCTTTTACAGATGCCACCTTTGTTTCCTTGCCCTGGTTGGAAATATGTTTTACAACGATATCCCCAAAAACCGAAAAGTTACCGGACCGGTTAAAGGTCAATTTTAAAGTTGGTACAGTATCTTTTATCATTTCAAATGACAAATCCGTTAAAGTAGTTGTTGTATTCGATTCACCTGTACGGATAATCACAGGAATGGTAATACCGAAAATGGGGACCAGTTTGGTCGTCACAGCGGTAGAATCAACATCAGTCTCTTTCTCCCCAAGTGGTCTGGCCCTTGGTTCAGCCCTGAAATAGATATGCGAGCGATACTCGCCCGGTTCCATTTTGGGGGATTTTAAAAACTGCATTTTGACGATTTGCGATTTTTTCGGAGCCAGGGTTACTGAACGGGGATAAAAACGCAGGTATTTATCTGCAAAGAATTGTCCCTCATCCGGTGTTGTTATTTGTTCAAATGATCCATCATCCTTCATTTTCATCTGAACGAGGGAGATCAAATATTTTGCCGTATCATTACCTGTGTTCGCAAGGGTTAAATCCTGTGATTTAAGCGCTCCCTCGAAAACAACCCTGCGTGGAAGAATCAGTAAATTTCCTTGTGAATAGACATCACAGAACGAAGTAATCAAAAGAAGGGATACTATAAACAACCCCTTATATAACAAAGCAATCCGGAAAAATCCGGATCCCCGTGCCAATAAACCCGATAATTGCATATTTCTTGCGTTTTTAAAGCCGGTAACTTAACTATTCTTCACATAAAAAGAGTACCAGATTATCTTTCCTTGTAAAGGTATCAGTTATAGTTTACAGTTACATTCATGGGTGAAACTGAAACAAAAACTCCTGCAAGCAATTCAGAATCAGGATTAAGAATCGGATCGCTGTCGAATGAACGCACGATCATTTTATCGTTCCCTCTAGTGACCTCCATGGGGGTTTTAGGGACAGTTATTTTATACGTATATGCTGTTTCGCCCGGAAAAATAAATGATGCGGCTGTAAATGTGCCAGATACCGGAAGTACAATATCTGCCGGTTTTGATTTGGAATTCAGTGGCGTCAATTCAACAGAACCGGCAATGATGATGGCTACACTTTCAAAATTCAGGGCGACTGATTTCGTCACTGTAATGGGTTCAACCACGGTAGCGCTGGCCTGAGTTACCATTGCTGCGTCTTGTTGTGAGAAAACAGAAGAGATACTCAAGAGAAAAATAAATATGATAAAACATTCTTTCGTATTCATCTTGTACCTTTCTTAGATTTCAACTTTATAGAGCGAATTTCAGTGACTATAAATATTGATAAGAGCGCCCAAGTTATAAAAAAAAAGAAACGCTGTGTATCAGGCAGCGTTTCTTTTCGTCATCAATTTTGTTAATTGTAATTGACTGTTACTTCAAAACCTGCTGCATCGGAGATATAATGCCCGGGATCCTGATTTGCATCAACATGAAGATCGGCGCCGACATAGAGTGTTTGCTGCCCTGAGATATCCAACAACCCGGTACCTGATGGAGAACTGGTCCAGCTGTCAACATCCATGGTTGCCGCGGTTGGTCCAGTAATGGTCAGAATATAACTTGGCGCAGGAATGGTAATGGCATAGGTTGAATTGGGTTCACCTACTACAAAAAAGGTCGCCGCATCAACTGTACCGGCAACAACCGGAAAGGTTACACCTCCAACCTGTGAACGGGTGGCGGCTGCAGAGGGTTCCAGGGTTACAACACCGGCAACATTGGTAACGGCGAGGTTTCCGAAATTCAAAGGTACATCCAACGTAAGGTCAATTGTTGCAACAATGGTTGCTTCGGCTGTTGAATTTGCCGTGACCTGGGCCTGTGTTGTAGCTGCAAACATGGTCAGTAACACTGCCAGTAAAAATAATCTTGAAACTGGTTTCATGGGGTTTTGGGGTTTTGGGGTTTTTTGTTAGGGTTAGGATTAATTATTCGTTGTTGTTGAAAAAATATTTTGTTTGTTTTCGTGTCGTTTTGATTCTGATTTATGGGTCTGAAACCGATGACTTATTTTTCTTCTCTTGCGTAAGCAAAGATAAATTGGCAAAAAGGCCTGTGCAATGCAGATTATCCATAAAAATATATTCTGGAAAACCGGAACACTTGATGATTCAGATAATGTATAATCGCTTGATTAACAAGCGAATAATTTAATTTTATGGAATCCAAAAATACTGCCAAAGGGGACTAAATAAAATGGGTTTTTACTACAAATCCAATAATTCAATAAATATTTAAATTTACCAGATTACCTTTGAGTGAAATCGAGCCGTTGTTTGTCAACGTGGCTCCGCTATGGATGGTAACATTACCATTGATTGTCAGCGTATTCCCGACCAAAACTGTCAAATTTGCATCCGATTGAATGTTCATGTTCATACAAGCATGACCGGAAGTTGAAACAACCGGGCTGTTTGGCGTACCCACTGGAATTGTGACATCCTGGATTCCAGTTGGAACTACATTTGGAGTCCAGTTTTGCGTATTATGCCATTGACCGGATGCGCTTCCATTCCAAACAAGCACCATATTGCCAATAGTAATGTTGTCGAGGTACAAGTTATTCCCGTACCCACTAACTCCGCGCAGAAGTATCTTATTTGTTCCTGCCGGTATTCCATAACTCTTTGACGCCCATTGACCCGATGTTGGAATAAAGCTGACAGTCACCCCGCCTCCGGTGTTCAATGGTCCATTCATCCCGCCCAGCCACGTTTGGAGCAGGGAAAAAGATACACCATCATTGCTTGAAGTCCAAAGCTCAAGAAGATCAACTTCTCCCGAATAGGATGCATAGGCATGATCGAAGGAAATAGTCGGTGAAGCCAAGGCGCTGATATTTAAGGTGGGTGAAATAAGATCGAAAGAGTTCCCGGCATTAATAGTAAAAAAATCACAAAAAGTGGCTCCAGTTCCGGTTCCGAATGCACTAACTGAACCGTTGTGCTGCCATGGTTTTTGTGCCAACGACCAACACACCGGAGGAAAGACGGGTGATTCGAAACCGATGGTGTACGGAAAACCAGTTAAGGTCCCACAAAGAGTTGTTGCAGATGCATTTGATCCGGTGGAATATGAAGGTGTGGGGGGCAGTACCGACCAGGCTTTATAATAATAGGTGGTGGCCGGATTCAATCCGGCAGTCTGGTTATAACCGGATGCTGATCCGTTATACAAAACGACTCCTCCTCCACTGATAGCATTTCCAGCCACATAACTACCTGATGGCGTACCGAAAACATCAACAGTGTTAAATGCTACCATGACATTGTTGTTGGCAGAATTTTTCACCCAGGTCAGATTAATCTGACTGGTACTCATGGCATTGGCTATAAAACCTGAAGGCGGGTTCGGCGTTGAAAGCGGTAAATATGTAATCTGAATATTTGGTCTGTTTGCATCAGGCACACCCGGATCGGTCGGAGGTGTTTCATGTTGATACCATTTTTCATGTTGATTCGGGTGATAACTGAATGCAAAAAAGGGATAACTGGGTGCGCCATTCCCACCATAATTAACTTCGCAAAGAACAAGAAGATTTCCGCCACCCGCACTCAAATAAACAAAATCCGCAATGTCGATTGTTTTCCATCCGGTGGTCGAAAAGCCTGCAGATAAATCAAAAACCAGCGTAGCTCCGCTGATAAGAGAGCTCCAGGTAGTGGAAAACAATGTTCCACCCGAAGTGTTTTTCAAATAAATTTTTACGGGACATATTTCAATAGCTGCATCAACAACATTCCATCCCAGGGAGGTGATGATACAGGAACCACCGATTTCGGCCGCGGTATAAATCGAAGCAGATCTGGTGTAACCATAGTTGAGGTTATAGGGATAAGGCTGCGAATCAGCTCCATACCCTATGGTCACGGTACTCTGAGCTACCAAATTCAGCGCCGATAGACCTAAATATAAGAGGATTGCGATTTTTTTCATGTTTGTTTTATTTGCCATTATAAACTCACGAAAATTTCAATGAGTAAAGTAGGTTTCACTTTCCAATAAGAAAAGATGTCCAATTATAAATATCAAAAGTAGTCTGGAATTTATCAACAGGCAATTGTTGAAATCCTTACCTGAAACTTACGTTAAACCAGAATAAACAAAGCAAAAATAAATGTGATTTGCCTGGTAATGGAGTAATATGTAAACATTGCTGTCAGCAGATATTGCGGCCATGACAGTTGGAACTTAAGCAAATTCAATCAGTGGATTTCAAAACCGACCGATTTCAAGTGCTCCCAAAATCGAGGATAGGATTTCACGACCACGTCGGGGTTGAGTATCTTTAATCTACCTGTTTTAATGGCAAATGGGGCTAACGACATGGCGGTGCGATGATCGCCATATGACTCAAAGGTAAGCCCTTCGGGGAAAGCAGGTTTCTTTGGTTTTATTTCAATGGTTGTCAATAAATTACTATCCCTGGAAAAGGCGACTTGTAATCCAAGTTTTTCAATTTCGTTCTTCATTGCGCGAAGCCGGTCAGTCTCTTTGATCTGTAAACTCTGGACACCTTCGAACCTCCCTCTGATCCCAATTCCGGCACACGTGGCAATAACCGCCTGAGCTATATCGGGAAAATCGGTAAAGTCATAATAGAAGCCATCAATTTTTTTATCAACCTTGGTCAATCTGATCCCGCAATCCGTAAATTCAGTACGGATGCCAAAATTCTGATAAATAACCGGCAAGATCGCATCGCCTTGAAAACTCTCAAACCGCAAACCAATAAGTTCGAGATCCACTTCCTCTGCAAATACAGCTGCTTCATACCAAAATGCTGCTGCCGACCAGTCTGATTCAACATCCACTTCATGGGATTGGTATTTTCCCGGTTTGACATGAATCCGTGTTTTCCCTTGCTTTACATTTGAACCGAACAGTTGCATTAGACGGATCGTCATTTCAGCGTAAGGCGACGACACCGGCTTGCCTTTTAAATGCAATATAAGACCTTCGGAAAAGTAAGGTGCAACAAGCAACAAAGCAGTGGTGAACTGACTGCTTACTTTTGTATCGATCGCTAATTCCCGGCCATGCAAATCACCGCCACTGATCAGTAAGGGAGGATAACCAGGTTTTCCAAGATAATCGATGGATGCTCCAAGTTGGTTCAGGGCATCAGCCAGAATACCGATTGGCCGCTGTTTCATTCGCTCCGAACCGGTTAGTACCCATTTGCCAGACCTCAACACCAAAAATGATGTCAGAAACCGCATTACCGTCCCTGCATTGTTAGTATCAAGTTCAACAACTTTTTTCCGGCTGCTGCCATGAAGGATTGTTTCGATAAGTTTTTGTAATAACTGGGTATCCTCCGCCTCAGACAGATTGTTAATCTTAAAATCGTCTCCGCTAATTGCGCGAATCATGAGTAGCCGGTTACTTATACTCTTTGACGCAGGAAGCTGGATAACACCCTTTAAAATCTTGTCGGCCTTACTGATTATGATACTTTTCACTATGCTGTTATCCTGGATAGACTACTGTAATTATCAAGAGCTTCTGAAATTTCTGCATGATCGCACACCACATTGATTACAGGGTACCCCGGTTTCGATATCAGGGTAAACCGAATCAGGCCTCCGGCATTTTTCTTATCTTGCTTAAGAAATTCCATTATAATTGATTTTGAGGCTGTTCCAACCTGAATATGACCATAGCCCTCAAGGAGGTAAGCCGTGATCTCCTCCATATCTTCCTTAGGGAGACCGGTTTTAAGATATGAAAGGTAGGTGGCACAAATCATTCCCGCTGCCACTGCATCGCCATGCAGGAGCGGGATTTCTGATCCCTGCATTGACCATGATTCGATTGCATGCCCGAGGGTATGGCCGAAATTAAGCACTTTGCGGGTTTTCAGTTCACGGTAATCTTTTACAACAATTTTATTTTTAAAGATGATGGCTGCTTTTATTAATTCCTGCCAGAATTTGCTGTCTGCCGGCATGTTCAAAAGCAGGTTAACAGGTTTTTTATAAATACGTCGCCATAGCGAAGGATTGCTGATCAGTATACTTTTAATAATTTCGGCCAATCCTGAACGCAGATGCGCTAACGGTAATGTTTTAAGAAATTCCGGATTAATGATCACTGCGGTTGGTGCATGAAAAAAGCCAACCTGGTTCTTTATTGCCCCGATATTCACGGCAGTCTTACCTCCAATTGCTGCATCGGCCTGTCCCATGAGGGAAGTCGGGATATTGAGGTACCTGATACCGCGCTTATATCCTGCTGCGGCAAATCCTCCGAGGTCACTGACCACTCCTCCTCCAAGATTTATCAGCAAACTTGACCGGCTTGCCTGCAATATTAACAGTTGTTTCCAAATCATTTCAGCATTTTCAAGTGATTTGGATGCCTCTCCTCCTTCAATTTCAAGTATTTGCGCATTTATCAGCGTTGCGGTTTTGTCTAAGAGAAGCGGGAGGCAATGTTTCCGGGTATTCGGGTCAACCAGAATGTAGATGCCATCAGGCCGTGTGGTACTAACCAAACGGTCAACAGATGCTAATGCAAGATTTCCGAAGAAGGTCGGCGTGCGGGTGGTCGTAACGATACGGCTGGATATTTTCATTATTCAGCGATCATGGTGAGTTATCGAAAAGCAGCCATAAGTAAGCTGATATCCTGAAATGGAAGGTTAAAAGATTTGCTGATGAATTGATTGGTGAGGATCCCGTTATATATATAAACCCCTTGCCGGACGCCATAATCGCGCTTCAGCAGGTTTTTGATTCCGCCCTCAGAACCGATATCAAGTATGATGGGCACGATGATATTATTCAGCGCCTGTGATGCTGTACGGGGTACTTTTGAAGGAATATTCGGTACCGCATAATGGGTCACGCCATGTAATTTGTAAACGGGCGATTGATGGGTTGTAGGTTTTGATGTCTCAAAGCAACCGCCCTGGTCAATGCTCACATCGATCGCAACAGCGCCATCTTTCATTTGCCTGATCATTGCTTCGCTGATGATACACGGTGTTTTTCCTTCACGGGAATGAATTGCGCCAACCAGAACGTCGGCAGTTTGAAGTGATTCTTCCAGGGCTTTGGGGTGAAGAATGGAGGTAAACACCCGCATGCCGAGGTTACTCTGGATCCGGCGCAGCCGATAAACAGAATTATCAAAAACCTTCACCAGGGCGCCCAGGCCAATGGCTGACCGTGCGGCAAACTCACCAACGGTACCCGCGCCGATAATCACTACTTCAGACGGGGTGATTCCCGTAAAGCCGCCAAACATCTCCCCCCTGCCAAATTCAGTGTTGGCAAGGTAGTCGGCAGCAATAAAAATTGAGGTACTTCCCGCTATTTCGCTCATCGCCCGTATGATGGCAAGCTGGTTGGTTTTATCCCTGATAGTTTCAAATGCAAGTGCGGTAATCCGCTTCAAAAGCAATGACCTGAAGTAACTTTCGCATTGCATGGTAATTTGAATGGCAGAGAAAACCGTTTGTTTGGGACGCAGCATCTCAATTTCTGCAGGTGTTGATGGTCCCACCTTAAGAATGATGTCAGCTTTGAAAACATCCTCTGGCGAATAACCGATTTGTGCTCCTGCTTCACTGTATTCATGATCGGTAAAATGAGCTGTAACCCCTGCCCCTGCCTCCACAATCACCTGGTGGCCATTATTACATAAAAGCGCCACACCATCCGGCACAAGCGAGACACGGTTCTCCTGCGGAGATACTTCTTTAGGTACGCCGATTAACAGCTGGCTCGACTGGCGGGCTATTTCAAGCATCTCTTCACGAGGCATCAGCCGTTCAACCGTTGACATGCGGACATAATCCGATCGGGGATCTTCCATACTTATGAAAATTTATACGAAGATAATTAAAATAGTGAAATGGCGAAATGGCGAAATAGCGAAATGGCGAAATGGCGAAATGGTGAACGGCTGACAATTTATCCGATATGGCTTATTTTACGAAGCGCCTCTTCATCCAGGATCTCCAACTCATGATCTGAGATCCTCAACAGGTTCTCCTTTTGAAAATCACGCAGGATCTTTACAGCGCTTTCTTTCGACATCGCTGAAAGATCAGCCAGATCAGACCTGGAAATGATCATCGGGAAAATTGCCTGGTTAAATATCTCATCATGCAGGTAAAGTATGGCATCAGCCATTCGCCCGGGCATTTGCTTCTGCGTCAGGTAAATTAACCGGTTGTACACAGTCAGCACATGGCGGCTGAAATCCTTGAGAAACTCTTCGGCAAAGGCTTGATTCCCCTTGAGTATATCTTTAAACACCTGAAGGTCAATGAAACAAACAGAAGTGTCGAGCAGGGCAGTGATTGTAAAATGATGCCGTTGATCGAAATAAATTCCCGGACCACCAATAAAACTGGTAGGCTTTACAATCCGAAGGATGGCTGATCGCCCTTCGATCCCCTCAAGATACAACTTTGCCAGGCCACTGTTTACCGACAGCACATGCGACATATATGTACCTTGTTTTTTAATAGTCTCCCCGGCTTTGAAATTAACATTGATCTTGTTCGCATCCACAAGTGTTAATTCATCGGGGTTCAGTAAACAAAACAATGAAGACATGCAGGCACAGCCGTGACAGCTTTGGGGTTCTTTATCAAAAAAATTTGACATTCGAATAAATTTTGTCTATTGAGTGTAAAATTACTTTAAAATTGACATATATCAACATTAATTAAAGTTTATTTCCGGTTTTTACAAGTAAAATAATCGGTTTTAAGTGTCAAAATTGCCGTACCACATTGCAGTGATTGAATATATATATAGGTAGATTTGAAAAATTGAAAACATGAATATTTCGCCATATGAAACGACCTTCATCTAACCGCAGAAATTTTCTGAAGATTAGCATTGCAGCGGGAGCTACTGCTCTGATCGCCAGCGGAGAAAATGTTTTATCATCCATCTCGGGTTCTGAAAACAAGGAGACCGGTGAAAAAATGAGATTGCTCACACCGGATGGCAAACTGGTTGAAGTTGACAAAGGTCACGTTTGTTGCCAGCCGGCAGGAAATCTGGAGGCCAGAGAAGGCTTGCCCGATAAAAAAATGGTGATGGTGATCGACCTTGCGAAATGCCGGAATGCGAGAAAATGCCTTGAAGGATGCCAAAAAATGCACTTTCTCCCGCCACACATGGAATGGATAAAATTTTACCTTATGCGCGACAGCGAGGAGCAGGCGCCGTATTGGTTTCCAAAACCCTGCCTCCATTGCAACAATCCACCCTGTGTTAAGGTTTGTCCGGTGGGTGCAACTTTTAAGCGTACCGATGGCATCGTACTTATCGACAATGAACGGTGTATCGGCTGCAAATTCTGTATGGCTGCCTGTCCCTATTCTTCGAGGGTGTTTAACTGGGAAGAACCAGATATAACGAAAACCATGAATCATGCGGTCTATTCGCCTGAAACCAGTACACCGTCTATAGTAGGAACCGTAAGTAAATGTGATTTCTGTCCGGATATGGTCCGGAAAGGAGAATTGCCATCCTGCGTTACTTCCTGCCCTAACGGGGCGTTCTATTATGGTGATAAAAATGAGGATGCGGTAACAAACGGAACCGATACCGTTAAACTCAGCGAACTGATCGAAACAGGGGCAGCATATCGTTTTATGGAGGAACTTGGAACTGAACCCAGCATATACTATCTCCCCGCCGTTAACCGTGCCTTCGATTATCAGGTAGGATTCGAAGGATTAAGTGAAGAGGAAATTGCCCTTTATAAAACTGAAGCCAAAATAACCGAATAAAAACGAATTTATGTACGAAGACGCAAGGACACAACAAAATCTTTATACATTCAAGCCTCAACTGGAGAAAATGAGCAAAAAGGGGATTGGCCTGATTGTCATACTCCTGATTGTCATCGGATTTGGGGTTTATGCTTTATACGTTCAGATAGTTGACGGGCATATTACAACCGGTATGCGAGATAATGTTGTATGGGGCTTATATATTGTCAATTTTATCTTTTTTATCGGGATCAGTTATGCCGGTGCCTTGATTTCAGGAATTCTTCACCTGTTAAGAGTACCCTGGCGAACCCCAATCATCCGTATTGCTGAACTCATTACCGTAATTTCCACCATGATCGGACCTACGTATATTTTGCTGTGTATCGGGCGACTTGACCGGTTGCCGAATATCGTGCTTTTTGGACGGATCCAATCACCAATTATCTGGGATGTCATCGCCATCACTACATATTTATCCGGCAGCATCATTTTTCTCTACCTGGCCATGATCCGCGACCTGGCTATCCTGAGGGACAACCCTGTAAAAACTGCACGATGGCGTAATCCCATCTACCGGTTCATGGCGGTACGCTATAAGGATACTACAAAACAGAAGGAAATTCTAAATGTTTCCACTGACCTCCTGTCGATCGTGATCATCCCGCTGGCTATTTTAGTCCACTCAGTGTTGGCATGGATTTTTGGCATGACCTTGCGACCAGGGTGGCACAGTACCATTTTCGCCCCCTATTTTGTGATAGCCGCCGTGTATTCCGGCACAGGTGTGCTGATCATTGTCATGTGGATCTTTCGGAAGGTGTACCACCTTGAATCACATATTACCAAGATTCATTTCAATTACCTGGGCCTTATTATGATCGTCCTTGGCGCCATGTACGGTTATTTTACATTCAGCGAATATCTTACCAGCTGGTATGGTTCAATCAAATGGGATATGGAGGTTTTGCACAAGTTGTTTAACCCAAGTGATTATTGGCATCTGTTTGTTTATGCAGTTTTTGTCGGGGTTTTAGTCCCGATAATTATCGTAGCCGTCCCAAAATTCCGGAACATTAATTCCATCGCATTTGCCGGCTGTATTGCCGTTTTAGCCCTATGGGTTAAAAGATACCTGATCATCATTCCAACCCTTGAATCCCCCTTGCTGCCGATTCATGACCTGCGACCAGAATTTGTTCACTATTCAGCAACATGGGTTGAATGGACACTGACCTTTGCAGGGATTGCCATGTTTATACTGCTTTTCTACCTTTTCTCAAAATTTATCCCTATCATCCCGATTGTAAGAACCGGTGAGGAAAAAGACTATTCCCGGTTGCGTAACATGGTATTCGAAAAGCAAATGAAAAAGGTAATCAAGCAACGCAAAAAAAGTGATGCCGCCGCAACAGGAATGATCATCTTACTCATGCTTGTATCGGCACCCAGGGTCATCGCACAGAATGAAGACCCCATTCAAACGGTTTTAAACCTTGGGTATTACCATGTTGATTCAGTTCACAACCTGTCTGCCACGCTGCGAACAAAGATAGACGGAAGATATATGCCACTTCCCGGAATGGAAATCGAGTTTATACTTCTACAAAGTGGTAAAGAAAAATTATTGGGTACAGGCCAAACGAATGATCATGGCAAGGTAAACTTTTCAATTCCAGGAGAGATCATCGATACCGGAGGCGACAAGGGAATCTATACTTTTGAGGCCTTGTTTTCAGGGAGGGAAAACTACGAAAAAAGTTCATCGGGTACCAGCATGAAGCCCCTGCGGATGGAAATATCCTTTTTTCAGCAGGAAGGGGAAAAAATGGTCAACCTTAAAGCATCTGAACTGAATAAAGATAACCAATGGGTCCCGGTTGATAATCTCGATATCGTGTTCTATGTTCCCCGGACATTCAGTTTGCTAAAAGTAGGAGAATCCACCATTTCCAATGGCATAACTAATCTGGAGTTTCCGACATCAATTCCGGGAAATCGACTCGGGTATCTCACCATTGTGGCAAAGGTCGAAGAAAGTGATATCTATGGAAATGTCGAAGCAAGTGGCACCATCAACTGGGGTAAACCTTTGGTTCCGGCAAAGATCATCAAACGAGGCCTGGGAGATACTGATGCCCCGCTATGGATGGTGTACACCCTGATTGTATTGCTATCCATCGTATGGTTTCATTATATGTATGTAATTTATTCCGTGTTCAGGATAAGACATTTAGGCAAATAATTA
>JAUXWT010000065.1 GCA_030681475.1 Bacteroidales bacterium
TTCGATGGAACTTCTTTTCCGCAATGCCGGCATACCAGGGTGTGCATAGACGTTATTTTGTTACGTCTACGAAATCCACATATTTTGGTGGCATCAATTTATCTCAGGAAGTGGTATCGGTTTGGGTCGGGGCGGAAAGTATGATCATGTTTTTGCCTTTTGCCGCCATGTTAAAGGTTGTTTGTGAAGAGTATGAAGAGCTCAAACCAATTGCACTGATCATTGGCGAGAAAAATATTAAAGAGAAGAGCGATGGTTATGAACAGTTTTTATCTCGATGGTGGGAGAAAATAAAAAGCGGTTTTCGAATTAATTAATATTAAAATGATTAATGTGTGAATGATATAAACTTTTACTAAAGTTGTATAACACTTATCATTTGAAAGGTTCCGAACTTTGTTTTTTCAATATTCACTAATATATACTCACTTTCTTCAAATAAATATTTTATCAATTAAAAAGAAAATTATTATGGCAGAAATTAAGATTGAAAAGAAAAAACTGGTTTGGCCGTGGTTGTTAGTTGGTCTTGTCATCGCTGCATTGCTTGTATATTTCCTGGTATTTCGTGATAACGGCAAAAATAAAGAGGCAGTAACTGAAGCAGATTACATCACTAATACGAACGAACCTGATCTCTTAGGAGTAAAAGAAAATAACGGCACTGTTGCGGCTTATGTAAATTTTGTAGAAAACAGTAAGGAAAAGATGAGTCTGGACCATACATATACAAATGAAGCGCTATTAAAACTAATTGAGGCAACAAATGCTATGGCCAATGAGGTTGGATATGAAGTTCAGGCAGATTTGGAAAAGGTAAAAGAATATGCAAAAATGATTTCAAAAGATCCTTTTGAAACAACTCATGCGGATAACATTAGAAAGGCGGATGATATTTTAACCAATGTATTGCAAAATATCCAAAAGGCAAAATATCCAGGTTTGGCAGAGGAAGTCGAAGAATTAAAAAGTGCATCAGAATCAATAAAACCAGGAGTGCTTACGCTTGAGCAAAAAGATGCAGTTAAGAATTACTTTGCAAAGGCTTCTGACATTCTTCAAAAAATGAATTAGTTAATCTTTAAAAATTAAAATAATGACAATTACAAATAAAAATCTTTTTAATCTGGATGAATTATCAGGTTACAAAGTGGCCGAAAATTATAGCGATGTACGGGGTTGGGATGTAAAAGATGCAAATAACCGCATCATTGGGAAAGTAGATCATTTGCTGGTAAATAAAACTGCACAACGAGTAG
Source organism: Bacteroidales bacterium (assembly GCA_030681475.1). Classification (GTDB taxonomy): domain Bacteria; phylum Bacteroidota; class Bacteroidia; order Bacteroidales; family FEN-979; genus CAIVAT01. The sequence continues at coordinate 1,260 of JAUXWT010000065.1, forward strand.
TTTATCTAGATGTTGAAGTTGATGAAACGTTGCTAGAAGAGGGGTATAACACGTATCAAAACCAGGTTAGCGAAGGCGTACATGGGTTTTTAAACAAGGAAGGGGAAAATCACCTGATTATTCCTATCGGAATGGCAATTATTGATGAGAAGAACAAATTGGTAAATACCAACCAAATTGATAGTTCGACTTTTGCTAAAGCTAAACGATTCAGAAAAGGAGACATTATTGATTTTGCATACGAATTAAATTTAGTTCGCCATTACAGGGGAGATAACACGATTCACAGTTCGAATATTGTTGATGGATTTTATGATCGTGAAGAGTTTAACAATACTTTTTATCACAGAGATTTAGAATAAAATATTATGGAATTACTTACAAAAGAATTAATTCAGGAGCTTCTGGCAGTAAATCAGGCTCCTTGTCTTTCACTTTATATGCCTACGCACCATACACATCCGGAGAATCTTCAGGATAACATCCTTTTTAAAAATCTTGTTCAGCAAGTGGAGGAATCGCTGATGCAGAAATATTCAACCGTTGAAGTGCAAAAATATCTTGAGCCTGTAAAAGCCCTTGTTAACGACAATAATATTTGGAATCACCCATTTGACGGTCTAGCCGTTTTTAGTGCAACCGGTTTGTTTAAAGTTGTCGGTGTACACAAATCGTTTGAGGAATTGGCAATAGTGGCCGACAGTTTCCATACCAAACCGCTGCGGCAATATTTGCAATCTCTTGACCATTTCCACGTTTTGGGTTTAACACTTCATGATATCCGGCTTTTTGAAGGCAACCGTCACTCACTTACTGAAGTTAAACTCACTGAGGGTACTCCAAAAACCATAACTGAAGCGCTTGGTGATGAATTGACAGACAAGCATACAACTGTTGCATCTTATGGTGGTTCCGGAGGAGAAAGTTCGCCCACGCACCACGGTCAAGGTGGAAGAAAAGAAGAATCTGACAAAGACACTGAACGGTTTTTTCGTGTCGTAGCGAATACGATTTACGAACAATATACGAAACCTTCAGGGTGGCCACTTATTCTTGCTGCTTTGACCGAACACCACAGCCTTTTTCAAAAGGTAAATAAAAATCCATTATTGCTAACCAAAGGTATTGCAATTAACCCTTCATCAGTTTCACCAGATATACTGGCAAATATGGCCTGGGAAATAATGGAACCGGAGTATAACCTGAAACTTGACAGGCTCGTTGCCCGGTTTGAGCAGGCAAGGGCAAATGGCAAAGGTAGTGATGACTACAAGGAAGTTGCTGTGGCGGCAGTTGAGGGACGGGTTGATACGCTTATTGTTGAAGCCGACCGGATTATTGCAGTCAGGGTAACTAATCTGGTGACGGGAAACACACAGAAAAAAGATTTGACAAATCCGAAAGTAGATGACCTGCTCGATGATTTGGGTGAACTGGTAACAAAAATGGGAGGGCAGGTGATGGTTCTCCCAACCGGTAAAATGCCTTCTGAAAAAGGGCTGGCAGCAATATTCCGGTATTAACAACAATAACCAATGACATAAAATCATTTTTTTGAGTAAAGCAAAATCCTTTTTAAAAAAAACTTTAAAGGCTATTTTGTGGGTGGCCGTGATCATTGTGACTATTTTCATATTGGTTGCTGCAATGATCCGGATCCCGGCAATTCAGAACAGGATTGTCCGTTTTGCCACCTCTTTCATCAGCGATAAAACGAATACCCGTGTTGATATAAATAATGTCTGCATCTCATTTCCCAAAATAGTTGTCATTGAAGGCCTTTTCCTGGAAGACCTTCAAAAGGATACTTTATTGTATGCCGGAAAGGCGAAAATAAACATTGCGCTTTACGACTTATTCTCAAGCCGGATATCTGTAAGTTCTGTCGCATTGGAAGATGTGAATCTTAAACTCGGCAGAACCGGCACCGATTCTCTTTTCAACTTTAACTTTCTGCTGGCTGCATTCAGTGATACCACCAATCAAACAAAGGTCAAGCCACAATCTCCATCCAAATGGACCTTCAGCATAGATAAAGTTATTCTGAAAAATATCCGGTTTCATTACAATGACGTATATGGAGGAGTGAATGTGGTTGCAGCGCTCGGGAATTTAAAATTAAAAATGGATGATATTGATTTCGTGAAATCCATTTACGGTGCTGATGAATTGCTCATTGAAAATCTGACTGCAAATGTTCGGATAAATATTGCGGCAAATGCCAATGGAAAGAAATCTGATGGTGTTTTGCCGAAAATAACGGCAAATAAGATACGAATCAATCATTCAACTGTAACTTACAATGATTCAATAAGCAAACAAACAATAATTGCAGCAATAAACCGGATAGACTTAAAACAAGGCGCCTTCGGGTTCCAAAAGAAAGGGACTGTTTTAACCACCGCAAATAATTGGAATGTTACGGCAAAAAATTTCATGCTCGACGCTGATTCCCTTGCCTACAAGGTTGGAAACAAGCCGGAAATAAAAAATGTCTTCGATGCAAATAACTTGAAATATAACTTTTTAACACTTGAATCAACAGACCTGTTTTTTTCCGGGGACACAACCAAGGTTTCGATAAAGAAATTAAAAGCAACGGACAGGAATAATTTCTCCATTACAAAATTTGAAACTGATTTCAGCATGGATCAGCATTCCATCAACGCAAAAAATCTGAAAGCAGAAACCGCCAATTCCTCCATCATTGCAGATTTGAACATTCAATACTCGTCTTTAAAGTCATTAAAAGATTCATTACCATTCTTAGTTCTGAATCTGGATCTGGAAGATGTGCGCATTAAAAATTCTGATGTTCTCTATTTTAATCCACAACTGATCAGGCAAGCTTTCTTTCAAACCGGGACGAACATTACAACCATGTCCGGAGTAATCAATGGACAGTTGAACAGACTGAAGGGAAAAAATATAGTGATCAAAACCGGAAACAGGACAGTTATAAAAACTGATTTCAGTATCACAGGTTTGCCCGATATGGAAACTGCTTATTTTATTTTTCCAAATCTTAAGATTATCTCAGGCAAACGGGATATTGTAATGATGGCGGGACCTTCAATACCTGAAACCATCGGGCTTCCGGAAAATATAATGATGCAGGTTGTTTTCAAAGGAAGGTTTAAGTCCTTTGAATCAACAATTAGTATGGGCAGCAGCTTTGGATCAGCGAATCTTTTTGCAACCATCGATCAACATCAGAATTTCAGAAGCACTGTCAGCATGAACAACTTCAATTTAGGCAGCTTGCTGAAAGATACCGCGATGTTTGGCCCCGTAACAATAACTGCTGAAGCACAAGGGCATGGGCTGGATAAAAATACGATCAATGCTAAAATCCATGCGGAAGCATCGCAGTTCCGGCTGAATAAATACACATATCACAATCTTACCATTGATGGCAATTTCAGCGGACAAGGATTTGAAGGCAGGATAAATTTGATTGATAAAAATGCAGAATTTGAGTTTGACGGACTTGTAAATTTTAATCCCGACAAGGAACATTATAAATTCCGGCTGAATTTGAAGGGCGCTGATCTTCAAAAGCTCAATTTGACCAAAGATGATATCAGGATAGGTTTTGTTGCAGCCGCAGATTTAAAGGGCGTCGCAGAAAGCAAACTGAAAGGCAACTCCGAAATTTCCAATCTGGTTATCGCACAAGGAGATAAAATTTACAGGGTCGATTCCTTTTTATTTGCTTCGATCAATGAAACGGGTCAAAGCGAACTCAATTTTAACAACTTCCTCATCGGTCTTACGTATGCAGGGACAATTTCGCCTGCCGACTTTTCATCGGAGATTAAAAACTTCATTAATATTTATTTTCCATTCTCAGATGGCATTCAGGCAGCAAGAAAGAGCGAACCATCGAATTTCAATTTTGAAATGCATCTTCGCAATCACCCCATTTTCTCGAAGGTTCTGTTGCCCCAGCTAAAGGAATTCGAGCCGGGCATCATCCGGGGAAGTTTCGACAGCGGGAAGAACGAATTGATATTGCATGCGACCATCAAAAAAATCATCTATGGGTCTACTGAAATACATGACTTCTTATTCGATGCAAATTCGACTTCGACAGCACTGAACTATAATATATCAGGCAGCAGCATTTCAAACACTCAAGTTAAACTGGACAACTTCCTTCTGGAAGGCAAATTGGCAGATCAGACCATCTTTGCCAATTTATCGTCAGTCGATGATCATCTTAACAAAAAGCTTGTGATCCGCTCACAAATTACCAGGGCCGATGGCAATTACAGGCTTATACTAGACCCAAAGGAGTTCTACCTGATGAATAAACGCTGGGACATTGCCGCAGATAATTATATTGCATTCGGGAAAGAGGGGTTTCTGATTCATCATTTTTTTATCAATAATACTGAAAGTCAGATAAATATCGCCTCTGTACATGCTCAATTCAATGATGACCTGAACATATCGGTCAGTAATTTCAAGCTGGATGACATCTCCCGGATCATTGAAAAAGACACCAGCCTGGTAAAAGGAAATGTTGATGGAAATGTACTGCTCAAAAGAGTGAATAACACCTATGGTATCATTGCGGATGCCAAAATAACAAGCCTGGTAGTTCGTGATGTTCCCATTGGAAATTTATCCGTTAAAGCCGGCAACCCGACACCCGGAAGATATGATATTGAGTTGAATCTGACAGGGACTGACAACAATCTGACGGCAAAAGGCTATTATATGCCTGAAGGCGGCGATCATGCAATCAGCATACAAACTGAGATTCAATCGCTTTCATTGAAAACGGTCGAAGCATTTTCAATGGGGCAAATAACGGAAGCATCCGGAATGCTTACAGGAAATTTATTCATCAGGGGAGCGGCCAATATACCTGACATAACAGGCGAACTCGTTTTCAATAATGCTTTTATAAATCCTGCTTTTCTGAATAACCGGTTGGAATTGAAGCATGAAACCATTCAATTTACAAAGGATGAAATTTATTTTAAATCGTTCACCCTTGCAGATGGCGACAAGCACACCGCAATCATTGATGGTACCGTTCACATGAAACAGTTTACAGATTTCATTTTTGATTTGCATGTGACCATGAAGGACTTTTTATTATTTAATACCACGGCAAAAGAAAACAAGGAGTTCTTTGGCAGGATGGTCATCGACAGTAAGATTGATGTAACCGGGCCCATGAAACTTCCGGTGGTCATTGCAAAAATAAGGATGAAAAAAGGTTCAAATTTCACCTTCGCAGTTCCCGAAGAGAAACTCACCACCGACAAGGGTGAAGATGTTGTAGAATTTATTGATTCTCTGAAGCCCAATTCAATTTTATACAAAGAAGAGAAAAAAGTAAAATATAAATCACGGTTTACCGGATTTGATCTGTCATCTGTCATTGAAATTGATAAACATGCAACGTTACGGCTATTGATGGATCCTGCTTCTGAAGATTCCTTGGTGGTTAGGGGTGAAGCGGCACTGAGTCTTACCATGGACAGGAGCGGCAAAATCAGCCTTACCGGAATCTACAATTTAGACGAAGGAAGTTACCTGGTATCATTCCAATCAGTCATTAAGAGGAAATTTGATATTAATCCCGGCAGTACGATCATATGGAACGGGGATCCCCTGGATGCCGAAATTTCCATCAACGCAACTTATTCTGTTCGTGCTTCACCCATTGACCTTGTGGCTAATCAGGTGTCAGGCATCAGCGAAGTTGATAAAAGCGCTTATAAACAGACCTATCCGTTTTGGATATTGCTCAAATTACGCGGTGAAATTTTACATCCTGAAATCAGTTTCGAGATACAATTGCCTCCGAAAAATAAGGGCATTATAGGCGGAGCCGTGAATGCAAAATTGAATTTGCTGAATGAAAATCCCTCGGAATTGAACAAACAGGTATTTGCACTTTTGGTACTTGGCAGGTTTATTCAGGAGAATCCTTTGCAAACCGATGCAAATGGCGGGGTATCAAATGTATTCCGTTCAACGGTGGGCAATTTTCTGTCGACACAATTAAATAAGCTGAGTTCAAATTTTGTGCCCGGGGTTGAATTGAATTTCGACATCCAATCCTATGATGATTATAGCACGGGACAAGCCCAGGGAAGAACCCAGGTTGGAATCGGGCTAAAGAAGCAGCTTTTCAATGAACGCTTAACCGTTCAAATTGGTGGCGCCGTAGATGTGGAAGGAACCAAAGCAACTCAAAACTCGGCAAGCGATATTACCAGCGATGTTACCATTGAGTACAAATTGTCGAAAGACGGCCGCTATCGGTTGAAAGGCTTCAGAAATAACCTTTATGAAGGCGCTATCGAAGGCCAGATCATTGAAACAGGAATCGGTGTTTCCTATGTGCGCGATTTCAATAAGTGGAGAGAATTATTCAGGACACCCGTAAAAACAAAAGTGAATCTTCAGGAAAAACCCGGGGAATGACATTATCCATAAAAAAAATATACGTTCAGATCATGATCTGCCTCCTTTTGGCATCATGTAGCGGTACCAGGCATTTGCCCATCGGCGAAAAGCTTTATACCGGGGTGAAAATAAGATTTGAATCGACAGAAAAAATTGCAAACAAAAAGAAACGTCAATTAAAAACAACCGCTAAAAATGCCGTTCGTCCCGAACCGAATAAGAAAATTTTAGGCATGCGTCCGCAATTGTGGATGTATATGGCAGCCGGCGAAAAGCCTGAAAGCAAATTTAAAAAGTGGCTCAAAAAAAACGGGGAAGCTCCCGTGTTCCTGAGTAGTGTTAAACCTGCTGTAACATCCGCCATCATTGATGCTCAGTTATTCAACATCGGAATTTTCAGAAGTTATACTGAATTCAAAAAAATTGAAAAGAAACACACTGCAAAAGTAATTTACACCAGCCATATTCATGCCCCATTTAAAGTCAAAGAACTTATCTATGCTGTTTCCGACGACAGTATAAGCCGGATAATCATTACAGGAATGAAAAAATCATTGATTAAAACAGGTGACGATTACAGTCTCGAAAACCTGAAAAATGAACGGATGCGAATTGATGATTTATTGAAGAACAACGGGTATTTCTATTTCAATCCCGACTATTTGGTTTTTAAAGCCGATACTTCCAATATAAATCATGATGTAACATTCCGGCTTACTTTAAAAGACAGTATTCCGGAGAAGGTATTGACGGTGTACCGCATCAACAATGTGTTTATTGATCAGGACTATTCCCTTGAAGAAGATGGGACAGTCAAGCTCAAAGACACCCTGAGGTATCAGGGCAATTATTTCCTGGGAAATGAATCAGAAATGAAGATCAGGCCAAAAGTAATTTCCCGATCGGTTTATTTACGGAAAAATGAAATTTATTCAAGAATAAATCACAACATCACGCTTAACCGTTTGATGACGATGGGTAATTTCAAATTCGTCCGCATCAACTTTTCAGACAGCGATACTTCCGCTGCCGGATTTTTGGATATAACCATTTTAATGACGCCCATGCCGCAACGTACATTCAGGGCAGAATTGGAACTTGTTTCAAAATCAAATAATTATATGGGGCCGCGGTTGAATACAAGTTTATTGAATAGAAATGCATTTAAAGGAGCAGAATTACTAAATATTAGTCTGGCGGCATCATTCGAAGCACAATTTAGCGGGACAAATTTATTTTCTTATGCTTTCACCCCGCAGGTTGAGTTGTATTTACCACGTTTTCTTGTACCTTTTAAAATTAAAAGCACAAACAGTTTGTACATTCCTAAAACACGTTTCTCGCTGTCGTTTACCTATACGAAAAGAGTCGGTTATTTTGATATGCGCACATTTCAATTCATTTTTGGTTACAGGTGGAAAAAAGATATCAGACAAGAACATGAATTAAATCCAATAAATATAAGCTACACTACCCTTGCCAATAAAACAGATGCATTCATTGAATTGCTCGCAACAAACCCCTTTCTAAAAAAAAGTTATGAAGAGCAATTCATTGCAGGAGGAAATTACATATATACCTATAACGAACAGGTGATCCCCTTTAAAAAGATGCAATACTTTTTTCAACTATCAACTGAGGCTGCAGGGAATGTTTTTTCGCTGGCCTACCTGATTACCGGGAAAAAAGTATCAGCCGATAACCCTTCAAAGGTCGTTGGATCGGTTTATTCTCAATACGCCCGGTTAAGTATTGATGGCCGGGGCTTTTACAATTTTAAAGACAATAATAAATTTGCAGTGAGATTTTTTACGGGTGTTGGTGTTCCATTTGGGAACTCTTCCATCCTGCCATATACCAAACAGTTTTTCAGTGGCGGGCCTAACAGTATTCGCGCATTTCATATTAATTCCGTTGGTCCGGGCACCTATAATCAGCATAACGACAGCATAGGGTTTATGCAATTGGGCGGCGATGTGAAACTGGAAATGAACGCGGAATACCGTTTTACAATTTATCGCTTTCTTAAAGGTGCCTTATTTGCCGATGCCGGAAATACATGGCTGTTAAAATCAAATCCTTCAACGCCGGGTGGTCAGTTTTCCTGGTCCGGGTTCTATAAAGAAATTGCTGTAGGGGCAGGTATTGGGTTAAGAATTGATGTCTCCTTTTTCATTATAAGGTTCGATCTCGCAATGCCTTTACGAAAGCCCTGGCTGGAAAATGGCCAGCGGTGGGTGATAAACCAGATCGACTTCGGGAGTCCTGCCTGGAGAAGTGAGAACCTGATATTGAATGTAGCCATCGGGTATCCTTTTTAAAGAATGTTTGTGCCACATGTCATGATCTGAGTTCAAAGCGATCAAGATTCATTACTTTGTTCCAGACCGAAATAAAATCCTCTACAAATTTTTCCTGACCATCTGAACTTCCGTAAACTTCGGCAAGGGCTCTGAGTTCTGAGTTTGAACCAAAAATAAGGTCTGCACGGGTTCCTGTCCATTTAAGATCACCGGATTTGCGATCATGGCCTTCAAAGGTCTCTTTTAATTCCGAAGCTGGCTTCCAAACTGTACTCATGTCTAAGAGGTTGACAAAGAAATCATTGGTAAGCGCCTCCTCCCGGTTGGTAAAAACGCCATATCTGGAGTGATCAAAGTTTGTGTTCAGAACACGCATGCCACCCACGAGAACTGTCATTTCAGGAGCGGTTAATGTCAGCAATTGCGCTTTATCAATCAATAACTCTTCTGTAGCTGTAGTGTTTTTGGTTTTTAAATAATTCCGGAAACCATCGGCTGACGGCTCCAGCGCTGCGAAAGATTCCACGTCGGTTTGCTCCGGCGATGCATCCATACGCCCCGGCGTGAAAGGAACAGTCACAACATGTCCTGCATCTTTCGCAGCTTTTTCAACACCCGTACAACCGGCCAGTACAATAAGGTCAGCAATTGAAACATTTTTACCGCCGGATTGGGCGCTGTTATATTCATTTTGGATGCCTTCCAGCGTTTTCAACACTTTTGACAACTGGGTGGGATTGTTAACAATCCAATCCTTTTGTGGAGCAAGACGAATACGCGCACCGTTGGCGCCACCCCGTTTGTCGGATCCGCGGAAAGTAGAGGCTGAAGCCCATGCAGTGGATACCAACTGAGATACGGATAGCCCGGAGTTTAATACCTTGGCTTTTAACGCGGCAATATCTTTCTCATCAATTAACAGATGATCCACAGCCGGTATCGGATCTTGCCAGATCAGTTCTTCTGCGGGTATCTCAGTGCCTAAATAGCGGGAACGCGGACCCATATCCCGGTGGGTTAGTTTGAACCATGCCCGGGCAAAGGCATCTGCAAATTCAAGGGGATGTTCATAGAAGCGTCTTGAAATTTTTTCATATTCGGGATCGAAACGCAAAGAGAGGTCTGTCGTAAGCATCGAAGGTGCATGCTTTTTAGACTTGTCGTGGGCATCAGGTACAACGTCACCGGCATTTTTTGCTACCCACTGATGGGCGCCTGCCGGGCTTTTGGTCAGTTCCCATTCATATTTAAACAGATTTTCGAAGAAGTAATAGCTCCACTTGGCGGGAGTTTGTGTCCATGTCACTTCCAAACCACTGCTGATGGTGTCGCCACCTTTTCCACTGCCAAACTTGCTTGTCCATCCCAGGCCCTGTTCTTCAATTCCGGCAGCTTCGGGTACGGGTCCGAGAAGCGCTGCGTCTCCTGCACCGTGGGTTTTACCAAAGGTGTGCCCGCCGGCGATCAGCGCGACGGTCTCTTCATCATTCATGGCCATGCGGGCGAAGGTTTCGCGGATATCTTTAGCCGCAGCAACAGGATCAGGATTTCCATCCGGCCCTTCAGGATTCACATAGATCAACCCCATTTGCACGGCTGCCAGCGGATTATCAAGGTCGCGTTCTCCGGTGTAGCGCTTGTCACTTTCAAGCCACTTTGTTTCGGAACCCCAGAAAGCATCCTCTTCCGGCTCCCAAACATCTTCACGCCCACCGGCAAATCCAAACGTTCTGAATCCCATTGATTCCAGCGCTACATTACCGGCAAGGATCATAAGGTCTGCCCAGGATATTTTCCGGCCATACTTTTGCTTGACCGGCCAAAGCAGTCTTCTTGCCTTGTCGAGGTTGACATTATCGGGCCAACTGTTAAGCGGGGCAAAGCGTTGCTGTCCGCCTCCTGCGCCGCCACGACCGTCGCCTGTACGGTATGTGCCGGCGCTGTGCCAGGCCATACGGATGAACAAAGGTCCGTAATGGCCGAAATCGGCAGGCCACCAGTCCTGAGAGTCGGTCATAAGCTTATGAAGGTCTTTTTTTATTGCTTCCAAATTCAGACTCTTGAATTCCTTCGCATAGTCAAACCCTTCACCCATCGGATTAGACTTAGCAGCGTGTTGCCGTAAAATGTTTAATTTTAACTGATCAGGCCACCAGTCGCGGTTTTTGGTTCCGCTTGCGCCAACAATTTGACCATGTGTTGCCCCGGTTACCGGGCATTTGTCGCTGTTATTTGCATTATTTTCCATTTTTTTCTGGTTTTATGATTTAATGACCTCACCCCCTGTAGAGGGTGTCTCAAAAGTCCTTCAACCGCAAAGTTCGCTAAGTTTTTCGCAGAGTTCGCAAAAAGTATACTGCTGAATATCTGACCTTTGTGTTCTTCGCGTATTAACTTTGTGTCCTTTGCGGTTAATTTTTTTCATCTTTTGAGACAACCTCCTGAGGAGAAGTTGCTAGAATTAAAGGTACGCATGATTGTGATCAATCAGAAATTTTTATAAATTTTCCTATAATTTGAAGCTTGATATCATTGATTTCAAATATAGGAATTTTATGGGTTTTAAACTAATCGCACAGGAAATAGGAATTATTTTTATTTATAGCCTTTCAATAAGGTGGTTCGGATGGAATCCTTCGCTTCTGCAGAAAAATCTTTGTGATAGTTGTAGAGGGCATTTTCCCAATCACCATAGGTACTGTTAGGTAATACGATGAATTTATCGCCCCATTCCTCTTTTAATTTGTCAGCCTCACTACTTCTTTCCGTAACAGATTTCCGCTCAAAACAGGATGCAAAATCATTCAGGTTATCGCCCAGGAGCATTACAATCCTGTAATATCTCATCACCCTGTTCCTTCTTGGTCCTTTGGTTGAAGCGTCACTCATTAGAAGCAGATGGGCAGTATCAGCACAGGGCAACGACAAGGCTTTTAAATTCTCAAGAGTGCATTTAATCTCACTGGTATCCCGGTTCGATATGTAGAAGATGGAGATCCCCCTGGCATGGGTTGCTTTAAGGAATTCCACGGCGCCAGGCAAAGCCGGGGCAGCATGTAATCTGGTCCATGCTTTCCAGTTGGAATCAGAGTATGACTGATGATCAAGTATTAGTTGGGCCTCATTGAAACTATTGTCAAAAATGGTCTCATCCAGATCGGTCACGATGGCAAGGTTCCCCTTTTTAATTTCTTTCGCGGGAATTGCATTGATCCGGAGGGTAGCCAGGTTGAATGCCTGGTAACACAAGGCCCTGTATTCAGCCGCGGTTTGCTGCCACAGAACCGGCATTGTTTTCGGATTACACTGACCCAGATGGTGGTTTGAGCCGGGATTCTGGGCTGAACCAACTATTACAGGTAAAACCAGGATAAAGATTAATACTTTTTTCATGGTGTTGGAATTAATTCCACGAAATTAAAAACTTTCAGAGAGTCAATGCCGGTTTCTCCAATCCTGACCTATAGTATCAATTGAATTCCATGAATGGAGTAATCCTGAAGTAGTTTTTACAGATTCGTCTCCGCCATAGACGACATAGGAGTCTTCAGGTAAATTCCCGGAATAGCCATTCCATTTCTCAATATTCAGGAAAAAATCACGATTCCAGCTCGATTCGAAGCAGAGAACAGCATAACCCGGTATCATAAAAATAGAGTTTCGGTCTTTTAACCAGCCGTTTACTGAAATTTCGATGGTGTGGTTGAAGCAGGAACAGGTCTCCGAAAAGGTTTCTTAAAAGTGTGGTTTTTCCGGATTGCCGGGGGCCGGTAACCGTTATGACAGGAAACTTTTCTGACAGATCAAGAATCTTCTGGCTTATTTCTCTCTTAATCATGCTATCGGTTTTATAATCATGTACAAAATTGCAAAACAAATTCTAAATTGTACAAAACTATCGAAATATTTTTTAAAGATCTGATTTGCAATGCCCCCGAAGAGTAAAAAAAACACTCATATTGACCAGTCCGCGCAGAAATAATCATACCACCCCACTGTATTGGTTGTCATTATGTTGGTGTGGTCAATAAAAACCGGCAAAAAGTGGTGAGGTTCTCCGGTTTTTCCAGTCACGTGTCACGATTACTATTCACTTCCCCACGCAGAAAGTAACCAGCATTGATATACAATTAGTTACAGCCACGAGGTACAAATAGGGTACAAGAAATGACATAAAAATCATTGAAAACGACGGATTTCATCCCCGCAAAATCTTCTCCATCTTCCTGCCCTTGGCCAGTTCATCGATCAGCTTGTCCAGGTAACGTGCATGTCTCGTTACCGGATTTTCGATTTCTTCTATCCGGTACCCGCAAATAATTCCTGTGATCAGGGGTGCATTCAGGTTTAGGGTTGCCCGTTCAAAAAAAGTGGCATAGGTCACCTTTTCAGCAATCAGTTCCTTCAGCTTTTGATCATCAAAGCTTGTCAGCCATTCAATTACCTGAAGCAATTCCTGCACAGTCCTTCCTTTACTCTCAACCTTTTTGACATAGTATGGATAGACAGTGGCAAAGATGGTTTTTGCCATGCGCTGGTCGTGTTCGGGTGTTGTTTTCATGGTGCCGTGAAGAAGTTTTATTGTTTTGTACAAAATAGAAATATAAATGCAAAATTGCACAAATGATTCGATATTCCTTTATTGATGTGGGTTTGCAGTGGTAAAGAATTATTGAAAACGTTCGTCATGACCCTCTGCTTCACGCAAACTGAAACGATTCAAAAGCATATAACGGTGAATTCACCAGCCAGCCATCATCGCGATAATCCGACATCGAGGTCCTGACAGATGTCGATGGATTGAACTTTTCATAAAATGATTTTAGGCTTTTCGCTTTGAGGTTTTCTTCTGCCTTTACTTCGATCGGGATAATCCGGTCATTGTTCTGGATTACAAAGTCCAGTTCAGCCCGGGCAGTATCCGATGACCAATAATAAACCTGGACATTTTGCCGGATTTTGAGATGTTGCAGGACAAACAGCTCAGCGAGGGATCCTTTGAACTCGCTGAATATTGAATTCCCCTGAAGGATTGTCTGCCTGGTCAGACCTCCGATGGCTGACAACAGCCCGACATCGAGGATAAACAGTTTGAATGCCGATGAATCCTGATAGGCAACCAATGGAAGGGCTGCTTTCGAAATACGTTGTACTTTATGCACCAGGCCGCAATCTGTCAGCCAAGCCAGTGCAAGTTCAAATTCCTTTGCCCTTCCGCCTTGTTTTACAGCACCGTAAATGAACTTCTTGTTCTCTTTTGATAGCTGGGCAGGATTGGATTGCAACATCATTTTTATCCGGGGAACGATTTTTGCGGGCGCATGTTTTGAGAAATCATGTTCATAGGCAATTAGAATACTTTTCTGTATGGACCTTACCCTATCGAAATCATTTTCACTGATGAAAGAGCTTACGGCCTCAGGCATGCCTCCGATAAAATAATAATGCCGGAGATGACCGATAAGTTTTGCTTTGAAACTCATGATCATGGGCCAATCATTGCTTTTAAGCAGTTCGTAAAGTTGTTCCTGGCCCAGTGCCAGTAAAAATTCATTGAAAGACATAGGGTAGAGGGTAAGAAAATCAACCTTGCCCACCGGAAAGGAAGTCTTCTGATGCAGGGTGATCCCGAGCAATGAACCGGTGGCCATGATATGATACTCCACCTGCAAAGAAAGTTTGATAAGAAAGAGCAAAACAGTAACTTTGCAACCATTGAACAAACAAAATTGTTTGATTGATAACATTTATGATCCGAAAGTTTCAATATAAAGAAAAAGCTGAGTTACCTTATAATCCTAATGATGTAAACGTTCGTTTACAGCACTTTAGAGTTCGTGATTTGCTTGCCATGATCGACCATGGTGAATTGGCCATGTTGCACAGGGAAGATCAAGTATCGCCTCCAAGATTCATGGAACAACTTAGTTTATTTGAAGACCTAAATTTTCAACGTAAACCTGGATTGTGGAATGTTGTCCAAAAAAGTTTATTTATTGAATCCTTGATGATAAACCTTCCAATCCCATTATTTTACTTTGATGGAAGCAAAAAGCCTTGGGGCATAATAGATGGATTGCAACGGCTTTTTACAATTCACACGTTTGTAAAGAATAATTACAAGTTAGGTGGATTAGAATATCTTAACAGAGAAGGTAGCGGAAGATTTTTTGATCAATTAGATGGTTATTTGAAATCAAGAATACTGGATGCCGAAATTGAGGCATACGTTATTAATCCAGGTACTCCGTCTGAAGTTAAATACAATATTTTCAAACGCATTAATACTGGTGGTTTGAAGCTAAATGGTCAGGAGATAAGAAATGCATTTTGCCGTGGATTTCCTGCTAATTTTACACAGAGCCTCTCTATGCTTGATGCATTTGAAAAAGTAACAGGGGGCAGAGTGTCGTCTCGTAGGATGGAAGATAGAGAATACGCACTGCGGTTCGTTGCATTCCAAATTTTCGATTACAATGATTATATTGCCAAAATGGATATCTTTCTTACTCAAGCAATGTTTGAATTATATGATTTAACAGATCACGAGAAACTAGAATTAGAAGAGTCATTCAGTCTGTCTTGCCACCGTATTTATAATGTACTTGGTGAAAATGCATTTTTACGAATAAGAAAAGATAACTCATTGGGAAAACGGCCGAATAAAGCACTTTTTGATGCTCTTTCTTGGAATTTTAGTAGGATTTCAGAAACTGAATACAGTAAGATACTGAATTCAAAAACCGAGTTTGTAAGTTATTATAGAGAGTTCATGATAAAAGACGACATGCTGTATAGTGCAATTTCTGATACTACAGGTACTAAAACGGCCGTTAAGAATCGTTTTGATAGAGTGAAATATTTTATAAATCAGTTTATCAATGATAACAAAATTAAGTTTAGAGAATTTTAAAATTTTCCAAAAGCAGGACTTTGATTTAGCACCCTTAACACTTATCACTGGTATAAATGGAATGGGTAAATCGAGCATCATTCAATCTTTGCTCTTGCTAAAGCAAAGTTATTCTTTGAGGTACCTCAACAAACAGAATAAGGTTGATCTTGACAATGATTACATTAACTTAGAATCTGCAGAAGGATTATGCTATGGGATGGCTTCTGTCGAAAATAAAAATGTCTTGGTAAGCCTTACGGATGATCATGTTGGTATACATCAATGGCAAATCGATGCATCTGATCCTAAAGGTAAAGTTTTGAATTGTAATTATAGTGGAGATGGCAGTTTTGATAAGTTGGCTCTGTTTAACGATAATTTCATTTTTCTTGATGCTGAGCGCTGGGGACCAAAACAATATTATAATCGTAAAGAAAAAAGGGCTTATAACACTAAATTGGGTATTCAGGGTGAGTTGGCTCCAGCTTATATTGCTAATGCTATTTCGGCAAATGAAGAAATTGGCATCCCTGGCATGAAGCATATTAATTGTGTGTCAAATGGATTGTATCAGAACTTGAATGTATGGATGTCTGAAATTATGAACTTGCCTTTACAGACAAGGGTTACTGAGGTTGATCAAAATACAATTAAGCTTTCATATAATTTTAAAGGTTCTATGGGTAAAAGTTATTCAGCTTTGCAAGTCGGATTCGGATTGACTTTTTGCCTGCCTGTTGTTCTGGCTCCGCTTATTGCAACACCGGGAGACATGATCATCATTGAAAATCCGGAGGCGCATTTGCATCCTTCAGCTCAGATGAAGATTGGATTACTATTAGCGACAGCAGTCAAAAATGGAATACATGTTATTATTGAATCTCATAGCGATCATATCCTAAACAGTGTTCGCTATGCGTTCAAAGAGAATATTCTCCAGGACGGCATGCTTAGTTTGATCTTTATTCAAGGCAGCATAAAAAATGATATAAGCACACCATATCCTGAATATGTAAAGATTTCACCAAAAGGGAAACTAAGCCATAGGCCTAAAGATTTTTTTGACGAGTGGGATAACATGTTGTCTAAATTGATCTAAATCATGGTTGCATATTTTAATGAGCTGTCGTTGCCGAATCTTCCTCTGGACACAAACGTAATTGATGCGTTTAATAATTTTGGGGAATATTATTTGGTTGCAAGGTCATGCGGAATCCGTGAAATTAAAATTGATAACAACTTTTTTAATCATCAGCTCGCTCCGGGTTATAGTTTCTACCAATGGATGGAGGATAAGCGTGCAGATGAAGATTTAAGGACTTTATTAAAAGGCGTATTGGGTTCTCTACCATTCGTCGAAGATATTTTTGAAACCTATGAGCAACAACACGGTGTAGCGCTTGAATTTAAATATAGGGGTGCGCCTTGCGTAGGTCTAGGTCTTGCTAGTGATATAATCTTCAATTCTTTTGCGTTTAGTTTCACTTCTGCAAATTGGAATTTGCCTAGTTACACGATTTCCGTTACAACCGTGGCAGAAAGTAACGATGGTGAAGTCTCCTCAATGGACTTAAGTGGTAATACAAAGAATATTGCTTCTCTTGGCCATGTTGCAACACATCGACAATTTATATTTGATGGTGTCAAAGCTACGATCCAAAACGGAAGAGAATTATGGTCAAATAGAGGAAACCTGTTCCCAAATTTAAATTTTTGTAATTCAGTTGAAGCTCAGATCAGGTTCATGGATGCTCAGACTCCACATTTTCAGCATATAATTGATCGATTGTTTGACTTACAAAACATAGCATCTCTATTCACAGGCAAACCCATCATACCTGATGATTTTCCAACCCGTACTACTCCCGAATCCGAAAGTCGTAGAAAAGCATTAAAACAAGAATTGACATTTATTGATCCAAATGGAAATCCTCGTTTTTGTGAGTGGCATTCAAGATATACTCCTGGCCCAGGAAGGATCCACTTCTTCCCTTTTGAAAATGACCAAATCATATTGGTTGGGTACATTGGCCCTAAAATTCAATAATAATCCATGAAAAACTTTGATTAAAAACCGTAGAACGCCATCAGGACTTTCAGTAATGTTGGTTTCAACGGCTCACAGCCCTATATTAATCTCCCTAAATGCTTTAATTATAATTCAGGAAGTTTTATCCCAACCTTGTAAAAATTCACAAACTGAGAAATCTCCTTAGTTTCAATTGGTCTTGTGAGTGGTTTTTCAGATGATTGATCAGAATGAATAACAAGACAATTTGGAACCGTTTTTTGATATTCTTTTTCAACGATACCAAGTTTTTTAAGGACATTTTTATCTCTCGCGTAACCTGAAAGCTGTCGGATATCCTCAATCTTATAACCCTCACCGCTATACTTTGTTTTGTATTTGGCATCAATGATATAAATTTCCGGATCAGAGATTAACAAGAAATCCGTTTCACCATAATTACCCCTTGGATGGTATTTTACTGCGTTACCATAAATTTCCTTTAATTTCCCTAGAACGTAAAGCTCAAACAGTTTTGACATATCAATCCAAAAGGGAGGAATTTGTATCGTTTTTTGATGCTGTATATTAATGATATTATACCCGAACCGTCGCAGAATTAATTTTCCAAGATGAATTGCCTCCTCATATTCTTTGTAGAATACATGAGCTTTTACATTGGTAACCTCATAGTGATTCACATCTTCAGATACTCCTTCAAACGCTGGAAAAATATAATTGAAGACCTTTGATGTAAATTCTTCAACTTTAAGATGTTTCAGGGTGGGCAAATATCGTTGAACAAATAAAAGCGCCCTTTTTAGCAGTCGATTTTCAAGACAATCAACACCGAAATCATCATAGCAGCACAATGACTTAAGTTCTTTACCCTGCAGTTTATTCTTTTGGATCGTGCGGCTTACTTGAATCTTTCCTTTGATTCGACTATTCAAATTCTGCTCAACTTTAAAATATGATTTTTTCAACCCCTTTCTTACAATTTGTTGCACGATTTTAAGGAATTGAACAACGAGTAACGGGGTCAGAAGATCCTGTGACTTGTCAATTTCAATAAATTGTCTATCCCATTTAATCTCAACAAGCCCCGATGTATATGGATTGATATCAGGATGTTTCAAAGACTCGAAAAGCATTTGCAAATAATGTATTTGCTTTTCACTATCTTTATGAAGCTTGGGTTCTATGTATATCGCGGTTTCTTCATTTAGCCAATCTACGCCAATAAAATAGGATGAATGTAAGATTCTCTTTTCATTAATTCGAACACAAACTGCCTCTTTATAGTTTTGAAAAAGAATTGGCGGTGGAATAACCGGAAGCTTAGAATGGGGTATTATTTCGTCGAAATACCAATCGTGGTGCTCGATAAAGTTTTTATTTTCACTAGTTTTAAGAAAGTTCATTGATAATGGATTTTGCTGAATCAAGTAAAACACCATCCTTTAAATACTCCTTAAGTATTGGAACCACTTCGTATTGTAGTTTCAGTTTAAATTTACCTTCGTCAGCAGCAATAAAATAGCTATGCCCAATCCAAACATCCTCCGGCCTTATATCTGACGCCAGATGCTCTGAACGCTCAATTTTCGGCTGATCCCAGTTCCCGATAGCATCGTAATTTCTGATAAAGAGTGAAGATACTATTTTAAAATAAGGCAAAGCAAACTCTTTTACGGGACGAGGAGTAGGCAACATGTCAACGAAAGCAAATCTTCGCCGAATGGCGTAGTCAATGTGTCCAACACTCCGGTCTGCCGTATTCATAGTGCCAATAATCAATAGATTAGGCGGGATGACTATACTACTTGTCCCATCATCGAGCGTGTACATGCTTGATACTTTTTCTCCTCTATATTCCAGGGCATAAATGAGTTCTCCTAGTACTGATGGTAAGTTCGCCCGGTTGATTTCATCAACGATAAGAATATAATCCTTTAACTCTTCAGCTTCAACTGCCAATGCGTGGTATGGTTCTGCACGGTTATAGAAGAGATTAATAATTGGCAGGTAATAGGATTTTCTGTAACGGACATGGGTTGAGATCGAATCAGGAAATTCCATATCCTTTAATGGCTTGCCTATATTCACTTTTATCAATTTCTTTAATTCCTTGAAATTAGCACGTCCATCATATGACCAGATGTCTCCTTTGTAGCGAAAGCAATCATCATCTACCTGGAAGATATATACCTTATCTGTTAATTGCAATCTTCCGGTTTCTGAAATCTCTCTTTCAACTCCCTGACTGAATTTCTCAAATTCCCGATCAATCCAGGTGTCGACCGAGAGTTCGTCATGATTCTTTTTGCTGTTTATAAAATTCGTATTTGCTGTTTCCGCGAATTCGGCAAATGTTTTATTAATCGTATTGTAACTAATTGAAGATCCAATCGTTGTTGCTGTTATGCCTCTTACAAAATCCTCATAGGAATAGGCGGCGTGAAATTGTATTATTTTGAACTGGTCACATTTTTCAAGATTTCGGTTTTGTATGGCTTTATCTTCAGAAACAGCATTAAAGATGATGAACTCTGCAATATCCTTGGCAGTGTATGTTTTACCCGTACCAGGTGCTCCCTGAAGAATTATTTGACCCTTTTCGTGCAATAATTTCGTGATTGAATCCATGTTATAAATGGTTTTAAACAGTTTATTTTTGTTATCATATATTTCAACATACACCGCAAATTGTCTTTTGAAATCTTCAATCATTACATTGTAATGTGCATCTTCGATTATAAATCCCATGGCATCCTCACCTACTTCAATTGATTTGCCATATAAATAATACTGTCCCTCTTGCGGATTTCTAAGCTCATCAGCTGAACCATAAACAAATTCATAATCGGGGAGTATCTCTCTTATTCGCGCTTCCATTTGCAAAAATGCATTTATGAAAGGTCGCATGTATCCCACCATGCTCATTTCATTCGCAAATGGAACATATTGAGTATTAAATCCAAGCCCATAAACTATTATTGAGTCGGTTGCATCATACCCGATATGGTACTGGACCTCAATGCCTCCACCCTTATTAATAGCCCATCCATCTTTTACATTGCCAAAAAGTTTATCTCTGGAAGCCAATCTTTCCTTCATCGCCAAATCCCTTCGCTTAATCTGAAATTGATTACAAAATTCAGCTCCAAGATCGTGGTTGATTTTTTCAACAAGGTTTTCAAAATTTGTATAGTTCATGTTGGTTAAGATTTAGTAAGGTTTAATTTCTTATGTTCGTTCAATAGTATTCTTTGATATACCCATACGCCTTCTCAAACAACTCTTCCTCCTTGTGTAATTGGTATTTCAGTAGTGTCTTCCTGAGCGATTTCTGAACTTCTCGCTCACCGGTTATCGTCGTTTGCCATCCGGGAAATCGGACAATCTTTACGATCTCATCGATGTCATTTACAATCCGTTCGACTACCGCTGGGGTTTGGTCGGTTTTTGTTTCAAGGAATAACTCGGTCAGTGCTGTTTTAGCAGACTTGCGTTCATCGGGAGTCGTGATCTCCCGCTCGGCCTGGAGAGTCTCTTTTGCAATTTCACAGAGTTGCTTAATAAATTCAATACTGCTTATTAACCCCTGCTCGGCTTTACGGCGGATATCATCAAGCCGGTCGCTGAGTTTTTTGAATATAGATTTCGTGCCATGCATCCTGAGACGGCCAATAAGAATCCGGATTAGTTTCTCAGAATCCTTAGGGTCTTTCTTGTTCATCAGGTCATCGATCACAGCAGCATCGAGGATCATCTCTTCCATATCCTCAGCGATGCCATCGACATGGATATTCTCATGGATGAGTTTTGTCGTCTGAGCTCCAAATGCGTGCCACAGCAAACGCCCGTGATCGTCCGAAGAGGGGCGAATGGAGGCATAGACCTGCGACAACCAGCGATAATCTTGCTGAAAGTTATTAAGTACAGGATCTGGGCTTAAGGATTCCCAAACTTTAGAAAGCGAAACATAATCTTTTGCAAAGGCATCGCGCTTTTCGTTGGTATTGATACAATTCTGTGCCTGGCTAAGTCCTTCAAATCCTGGCAATGCTCTGTCTACTCCGGGAAAATGTTCAAAGGTCTTTGCTATAAGAGAAGGAAGTTGTTCTCTAAGTTCCTGAAGATTGGAGATCACTGCTTTAATCGATTCTTCATCAAAGACGAGCGCTTTTGCTGTGTCATCAAACACACCAAAATAATCTACAATCCGTCCAAAGGTCTTGTTAGGAAAAAGCCGGTTTGTGCGGCAGATGGCTTGAAGCAGGGTATGATCCTTTAGGGATTTGTCTAGGTACATCGTCTGCAGGATAGGAGAATCAAATCCGGTGAGCAACTTAGCTGTGACAATAAGAAATTTCAGAGGAGACTTAGGATCGTTGAATTTTTCGATCACTTTCTCCTGCTGGTCCTTATCCATGCTCCATCGTTGCTTGAATTCAAGTTCATCGTTGGCAGTAGTGGAGATCACGACAGTACTTGTTTCTGTACCGAGGATCCTATCAAGTTCTTCCTTATATTGCTCACATGCCTTCCGGTCAGGGGTGACAATCATCGCTTTGAACCCCTGTGGTTCGACATGTTCCCTGAAATGCTTTGCAATGTCTTCGACAATCGTTCTTACTCTTTCCGGGGATTTCAGGAAAACCGACATTTTGGCTGCCTTCTGACTGAGTGTATTTTTATCCGTTTCACTCAGATCGTTGGCTAGCTCGGAAAATGCAAAATCAATACTCTCTTTGTCAATATGAACATTTGGCAACCGTGGCTCAAAATGGAGTGGGAGGGTCTGCTGGTCGCGGATACTCTCCTGGAAAGTATAACGGCTCAGATAACCTCCTTTATCCTCTTCAGAACCGAACGCCCAGAAAGTATTTTTATCAGCCCGGTTAATGGGAGTTCCGGTCAATCCGAATAAAAATGCATTAGGCAGGGCTGAACGCATCTGACGACCAAGGTTACCTTCCTGGGTCCGGTGTGCTTCATCAACCATCAGAATAATGTTTTCACGGGTGTTCATGTCCGGGTAAGCATCCTTGAATTTATGGATTGTAGTGATAATGATCTTACGGGTATCTTTTTCTAGAAACTTCACCAGGTCTTGGATGCTTTCGGCATTGACCAGGTTGGGGATCTCAGTAGCGTTAAAAGTTCCACTGATCTGCGTATCCAGATCGACACGATCCACCACGATAATGACTGTCGGGCCTTTCAGTTCCTGGTTCTTTCGGAGTTTCTGAGCGGCAAAGACCATCAGTAGCGATTTGCCGGATCCCTGGAAATGCCAGATCAATCCTTTTTTAATCCTGCCTTCTATGACGCGCCCTACCAGGGCATTAGCGCCTTCATATTGCTGGTACCTGCAAACGAGCTTTATCTTACGCTTACTTTTATTTGTGGCATAAAGGGTGAAATATTGCAGGATATCCAAAAGGGTTTGCGGCTTAAGCTGGTTGCTCAACTGACTGCCGGCATCCTCAAGTCCTGCGAAAAAAGCAAGTTCGTTC
Organism: Bacteroidales bacterium; assembly: GCA_030681475.1. Taxonomy (GTDB): domain Bacteria; phylum Bacteroidota; class Bacteroidia; order Bacteroidales; family FEN-979; genus CAIVAT01. The sequence continues at coordinate 24,423 of JAUXWT010000065.1, forward strand.
TTTTCATCTTCAAGCCGCCAGGGCGCCCAGAATTCAAGGGGTGTACGTACGGCACCATACCTGAATTCCCTTCCGTCAGTAGCGAAGCTGAAGATATTCGGAACAAAAAGATTGGGAACAGAATTTTCATACACATTGTGGATCTCAAAGGCGCCGTCAAACCAGGAGACTGCCGGTCGAACTGGTGTCTTTGCTTCCCCGACAATTACCGGAATGCCATTTATCAGCATTACGATATCTGGGATCTTCGTTTCTCTGGTTCGGATTTTGAACTGGTTGGTCAGGATATAAGTATTATTCTCGGGATGCTCAAAATCGATCAGGTTGACCGCGACGTGTGCATTGTCTTTCCCGAATGGCATGGTCATTTCTCCTTTAAGCCACTTTGAGAAATTTTCGTTTGCACCAACAAGACCAACATTTCCTACGGTGATGATGATCGCCCGAAGCTTATGAATGACTTCTTCTGCTCGTTCGGGTTGTGAGGCAATCTCAGGGTTAATGCGGATCAATGCTGCTTTAAGGTCGCTTTCAACCAGCACTTCAGTAATCTCACGGTTGAGCTTTTCAGCTGGAATATATTTCCACAGTGAGGCGCCATATTTCTCACCGGGTTCAAGAACTCCCCCGGCATTAAGGTTCACCCCGGTCAATTGACGGATGATGAAGTATTCGACACTATTGAGTTCGTTGAAGGACATGATCTTATATTAATACTTTAGGTAAATATTGATACAAAAAGCTTGTATGATATTCGTTAACTTCATGATCATTTAAATAGGAATGGATGCTTTTAATATGCTCATGATCAGAATTAGACTTGACATGGATCGTGGAAGACTCAACTTGGGAACTGGTCATCGTCAATTTTGATACTTTAATACGATCCCCGGTGTTATAAACTTTACCTGTAAGTTCATTTTTTGAAACTTCTATGTTGACCAATTCTAGAAAAATTGGGTTCATACTCACAGTCTCTCCCTCACTGGTTGTTACAATTACTTCTTGTGGTTTGATAACACAGCAGTAAATCCATTCATTGTTGATGAACAAGGCATCCTGAATATGGAATCCAACGGCTACTTCCAAATGTTCAGCATAAAATAGAAATATATTTCCGGTGGCAAAGTCCGAACATACAGATTGTTTTTCCCGTAAATGCTCCTGCTGCGCAATAAGAACGGATTCCTGCAGAAACAATTGATTTAAAACAATAACTATCTGTCTGATGGGTCTTTGAAATATCACTCCTCCATAAGAGAAATTTTTCGGGTGCATGTAATTATTTCTAAGATCCGTCAGATTTTTTAATGTAATTTCCAGATTCTTCCCTGGTTCCCTCTTTTGAAACTGGTCGACCAGTACCTTTAATGTGGTTTTTTCTGGGACATCAATGGAAAGCTCCTTTAAACGAAGCTTCACCGCCAATTCGACCGTTCGAAGCAATTTGGAGAAAGCTTCATCGTACATTGGGTAATGATAGTAGGAGTGAGCCATAATATACTCCGCTATGATGTAACTATTAACAACATCCTCGGGAACTCGTGAATGGAATGCTCCTTTAATGACGTACTTCTCGCAATAGGCGTCGAAATCTTTACATCCTACTGCGTGCCAAGTGGGATCTGAGGTGTGATAAATCAATTCTTTAGAATATACTGTTAATAATTTTATTCATTATGTTTTTTTGAAGTTTGATTTCAACTTTAAGGGTATTAATGTTACTAGTAATGGAATCGCCAATGAAAAGAAGGTCGTTCTGTTCATCAATTGATAGATCTGGAATTGGCAAATTTGAATACTGCTC
>JAUXWT010000056.1 GCA_030681475.1 Bacteroidales bacterium
ATCTTTTTCTCTGACTACTACAAACAAGTCCGTCGTGTAAATTAAGAAACCGCCGTATACCGAACGGTACGTACGGTGGTGTGAGAGGACGGAAAATGAAATAGGAGGAAAACCTTTTCATTTTCCTCCTACTCGATTCCGTATCGTTGCCGTTTTTCCTTTCTTTTCCTTTTTGAGTGATCCTAATTATTTATTCCATCCATTGATTGAAAATTGATAAACGGTTGTATATTTGCAGTGCGATTATGTCACTCCGGTGACATCTTCGTCGTCCGCAAGCCCCGCATTTCTCCAAATGTGGGGTTATTGCTTCTAAAAAGTGATTAAAGATTCTGTTTCGGATTGCATATCCTAAGGCGAGGGCTTTAAACACTTTTTTTTGGCCAGTGGAACCGGGCAATGATCCCGGTACAGATCCGGTGACAAGGTGAATGATCCATCAGAGGAAAAACCGGGCTACTTGACCACCCTTTGTCGATTTTTATTGCTCGCATTATCTGCTTGACAAACAACGATGTGAAGTGGTCAGCTTCCTCCAGCGGAAACTGGTCAGCGTATGCGTTTATTCCAGAAAGCGAATATGATAGAACTCATTTGGGGATTGTAAAAAAAAAGGCGCTTCCTACTCCTATTGTAGATTCTACCCAAATTCTTCCGTTGTGCATTTCCACGATCTTTTTACAGTTAGCAAGGCCAACGCCTGTTCCGTCATATTCATCCCGTTTATGCAACCGTTTAAAGATGACGAAAATCTTTTCATTGTTCTTTTCTTCAATGCCGATGCCATTGTCAACTATTTTAAACTTCCATTCTTTATCCAGACTTTGGGCTGAAATCTGTATTTCCGGTTGAATATCTGATTTTTTGAATTTGATCGCATTGTTTATCAGGTTTTGAAATAATTGCCTCAGTTCCGTCTCCATGCCCAGTACGACTGGAAGGCGCTGTACTTCAAGATTTGCATTGCTTTCCAAAATTAAATCGGATAGATCATCAAGAACTTCGTCGATTATTTTATTACAGTCAACCATACAATGAACATTCGCCTTCCCCAATAAAGAATAATTGAGGAGCGCTGTTACCAACGAACTCATCCGATTAGCCGAATCGGATATAAACTCAATAACTTTATTCGCGGTATCATCCAGGTTCGAAGCATATTCTTCCTGCAGAAGATGTGCAAATGTTGAAATCGTGCGTATCGGTTCCCTTAGGTCATGAGAGGCAATGTATGTAAATTGTTCAATCTCGTTAATATGAAATGCGAGTGCCTTATTCAGGGCTTCGAGTTCGGCTGTACGTTCCATAACACGTTCTTCCAAACGTTCATTTAGTTTTGTAAGTTCAACTTCTGCCAGTTTGCTTACCGTAATATCTTCAATAATACCTTCATAACATAAAATTTTATCTGCATCATCCCGCACTAACCATGCATATTCTCTCACATAGCACTTTGTGTTATCGTTTTTTTGCCATTCTCCTTCCAGGCCGGAGATGAAACCGTCATTTTCTAACCGTTCTTTAAATTCACTGCGCGGGTAGGATGTATATGATGCTTCTTCCAGATTCCAGTTGGAACATTCTTCAGACTCCGCGAAACCCAGCATGCGATTGAGCGCAGGATTTGTTTCAAGAATTCGCCCATCAGGGGTGGTTCGATAGATGCCGATAGGGAAATTGTGGAACAATTTATGAAAACGTTCTTCACTTTTTAGTCGTTCTTTCTCCGCTTCCTTCAGGTTAGTGATATCATGAAAAATTGTAAACCAATATTTATTGCCATTTAACTCGATGATATCCATTGATAAAATAATATTTATCGTATTGCCGCTTTTTGTCAGTGCGATTGTTTCAATATCAGATTTTGTTTTATGGAGGTTATCGTTCAATATCAGTTTATTTTGAGTGTCGGCAGACAAGATGCCCAACTCAGAAAGAGTTTTGCCAATAACTTCCTCCTTGTCGTATCCAAGCATAGATAGAAACCGGTCATTTATTTCAGTGTATTTTCCCGTAGAAACTTCTCCTACCGAACAAGCACATGGGGTCATAAGAAATAGTGTTGAAAATTTTTCCCGGGAATATTGAATTTTAGAGCGCTGTTTTAAAAATGCCCTTTTAATTCCCGACAGGATAAAAATAAGTAATAAAGAGTATAAAATGAAACTCAGGTAAATATCGAACGTTCTGATTTTAATGTCGGGATACATGTTTGAAAAGTCAGGGGTCATATACTCTATGGTAAACAGGATGGCAATATTAACGAAGAATACGACAAACATGACTATCTGGATTCGTCCGGTCCATATCCAGGTGATCAATGCCCCGAAGGCGAATATAAAATATAGTACAGGCCCGAAAGATAAAAATTTAAAATACCAGGTCAGGTCAAGAAAGATGATCCCAAAGAATGTGATAAATGATTTCGGGATAAAAAGGATTTTAAAAAACCGGAACCAGAGATAATGGCCAAATAAAACAATCGAACTGAAAAAAGCCAGGTAAACCGGAGCTTTCGCGAGGTTAATTATGAGATGAATACCGCAAAGAATCAATAAAAAAAAAGAAGCTGCCAAACATGTTAGGGTTAAAAAATACCGGTCGGTATCAATGTCTTCATGCTTTCCCAGGATCGAAGACATCAAGGGTTTGAATTTTTTCATAGGAAGTGGTTTGGACTTTTCTTCATTGTATTGCTTTCCTCATATACATCAATTAATTCGCGGAATGAAATTAGGAAAAAAAATGATATCAATGAATTCCCTTACCTTTATTGCCTTGAAAACAGATATTCCGCTCAAATGACAAGAAAACTCAAAGCCCCCGCCCTCCACTGGCAGATCCTTATCGCACTTGCGCTGGCTGTTTTATTTGGAATATACCTGCCCGGATACATTGGTTATGTGAGTTGGATGGGAACTATATTTTTACGTGCCCTGCTGATGATCATCATACCGCTGGTGGTCAGCTCCATCATCTCCGGGATGACCAATGTGGGTAATACAGAGAGCCTGGGCCGGCTCGGATTGAAGACCCTGGTCTATTATATCTCGACCAGTACCATCGCCATTCTCACCGGGCTGGCCCTGGTGAACATGGTGAAACCCGGTACCGGGGCAGATTTGAATTTTACGGCTGATGCAAAACTTGCACTGGTTGAACATTCCTTCGCCGACACCCTGATCAATATCATCCCCGATAATATCTTTTCGGTTATGACCCAGAACAGCCAGTTGCTGTCGGTCATATTCTTTGCACTGATCTTCGGTTTTTTTATTACACGGGTTCCCCAGCAGCCGCGCGAAATGCTAACGGGGTTCTTCAATGCTGTGTTCGACGTCATGATGAAGGTCACCCTCTTTATCATCCGCTTCACCCCTTTGGGTATTTTCGGACTGGTGGCCGAAAAGATCGCGCAGCAGAATGATCTCGGGGCGCTGTTCCGGAGCCTGGGCAGTTATATGCTTGTCGTTTTGGCCGGATTGGCAATTCACGGGCTGGTTACACTGCCGCTGATCGTCCGGTTTATCGGCAGGTCCGATCCGTTCAAACATTTTATGGCGTTAAAGACCGCCCTGCTGACGGCCTTTTCCACCTCCTCCTCCAACGCCACCCTGCCGCTGACCATTCAATCGGTGGAGGAGAACGACGGGGTCTCTAACAAGATATCAAGCTTCACCCTGCCGCTTGGCGCCACCATCAACATGGACGGTACGGCGTTATACGAGTGTGTCGCGGTGATGTTCATCGCCCAGGCTTACGGTTTTGACCTGAGTTTCGGGCAGCAGATTATCGTAGTCATCACCTCCATCCTTGCTTCCATCGGCGCTGCCGGGGTACCCATGGCCGGATTGGTCATGATCACGATCATACTTTCTGCCGTGGGCCTGCCCCTGGAAGGGGTGGGGCTGATCCTGGCCGTTGACCGGGTCCTCGATATGTTCCGCACGACCATTAATGTGTGGAGCGACAGTTGCGGGGCGGTGGTGATCGCGAAAAGCGAGGGGGAGACGCTTAAGGTTTAAGGAAACGGTTTCTTTTGCTCATCGTATTAGAATGCATGCTAAACAAACCGATGACTTTTGTTAGTCTTTGTGGAAACCTATAACCCTTCCCCCTAATTTTTCCGCTTGATCAGGGATTTGGCCGGACCGGATTTATGGAACCAGAATACTATCGTATCATATGGAATTGCCGCTCCTTCGCGGATAATATAATATATCCACCTGGAAAACCCGTTGGCCTTATACCCGCTGATTACCCGGGCATGTTGTGTGCGAATGCCGGCTAAAAAGAATAACCACCTGCACCGGGGGATGTGATAGGCGTCGGAGCAGACAACTACATGGCCATGGTCGATGCTGGCTTTCAGGATGGCAGAACAAAAAAATACCGATGACAGCGTATCAGTCGATTGATCTTCGACAATAATATCTTCATGGAAAACTCCCGACGCAAGTAACAGATCTTTCATGGCATCTGCTTCCGAGGATTTCCCGTTTTTTCCGATGCCCCCCGTAACAATGAACCTTGCCCCGGGAAGTTTCCGGGAAATGATGATTGCGGATTCGATGCGACGCTTCATGGCCCCGGAAGGCGCCCCGTCGCTATTCACAGCGGCGCCCATGACGATGATATAGGAAGCCTTTTGCATCAGATCATCGTTAATTGTCACGTAAAAGCCTCCGGCTGGTCTTGTATCTTTGATCAGTTAAATATTTGTTAAACACATTTGTTTCGCCCGCATCATAAGTAAATCTTATTTGCTTGTTTGGTAAAACCACGCCTGCACATACGCCGTAATGGCGGTTTTCTTTATAGGGCGGCCGGATCACGCCGACGACTTTGTTGCCATTAAAAACCAGCGACCTGGCATCCAGTTTCCTTTTTGTCCGGATGGCTTCGCTGGAATCGGTGGTGGACAGGATAAATATCTGGGTCTCATTATTTGCTTTGAATTGAGCCTCCCATCTGTATTTTGAACCGTCACTTCCCGCTACAACCATTGGATCAGATTTTCTCAAGGCGACATAATCCAGGGATAAGGAAGATGATGCGACGAATTTGGAGTCAAGGTAAAAATTAATCGTTATTTCGATCTTCTCGACCCCTTTATTCATCCCGGAAAAACCAAGATTTTCCAGGCCAAATTCAATATTCAGGCCGTTTTCATAATTGAACGGATGCACAATGTATTTGGGCAATAAACCGTCAATATAGATAGGAATGCCGTTGACTTTAACCGCGTAATAAAACCTGTTCGCCTCTTTTACCTGGTTATTCAGCGCGGTGCTTTTAATAAAGATCTGTGAGAAGCCGGTTTTATTTTTCTCCAATAACGTTTGCAGGTTAGGGACCGTCCATCCGGAATATCTACTTTCGGTTTGCGGTGTTTGCGCATATGCGGCGGAGAAAAGAGTGAATAAAGAGCGGGATGATGTTTGTGGATGATCACACAGAACGACACATCCAGGGTCACCGGCTTCCTGAATGATCTTTTTATCTTTTCCGGCCTTTAAGATAGCAATCACGTTATCTTTTCTGATCTCTTTTTCATTTCTTGTAAAACAAATATTCATCGGATCCTCAACCGCGTTGTCCCTTAATTCACTGGTATTTACACTTTGGGTGACATAGGCAAAATACTCCTCATTCACCTCAGGGATCTCTATGAATTCATCGTAGTATTTGTCATCCTGCCGGGTGATATTCCTGTTTGTAATTGTTGGTTTTTGCTGACACAATCGCAAGTCCGCGAGTATAGAACTCTCCTCTATTTTGAAAAGCAGTCGCCCGACCTTAATCGTTGAAGCGCCCTGAACAGGCACGGGCTCACATCCGATCTGATTCTTTTCTGCATAGATCATTGCGTATAACCCTCCGCCGATCAGGACGATACCAATGGCGAAAGAGAAGTTAAAAGTACCTTTTTCCTTATCATAGATGATCGACTGAATATCTTTTTTTCCTCGCTTGATATTTCCGGACTCCCGGTATATGGAGAGCCACAGACCTGCCAGGGTGATGAGGGCGCATATTCCGATGATAATCCATTTGACTGCACAGGTTTCCATAATTGATTTGTTTTTATAACGGTGATCCAAAATACAAAGATATTGCCAATACGTCAAGTGTCGTTGAAAAAATATCATTAAATTGCCTTCGGTTTGGGATGACTGACTACAGTTAAATACTCAACGTTTATAACACCTATTTATTAATATCTTCTTGCCCTATGATCGGTAAAAAACTCATTGAACTCGCCCGTGTTGATTCAACCAATGCTTATGCCAGCCTGCTTTATTCAGATTCTGATTTTGAAGACGGTACAGTGATCTGGGCCCATGATCAATTTGCAGGCAAGGGTCAGCACGATCATCAATGGATCAGTGAATCGGGCAAGAACCTGACATTTACCGTCTGTCTCAAACCGAGATTCCTGGCCCCAGGATCCCAGTTCCAACTGAATAAAGCGTTTACCCTTGCCATAATTGATTTTATCCGCTCTTTTCCCAATCAGGCATCTCCGGCCCCGCATCCCGAAGCCTTCATCAAATGGCCAAACGACATTTACGTGGGGAATCAGAAAATTGGTGGTATCCTGATCGAGAACAAAATTATGGGATCAACATTCGAAACCTCCATCGCAGGTATCGGCTTGAATATTAACCAGACCCGGTTTGCCCCTGATATTCCAAACCCTGTTTCACTCATACACATGCTGCGGCATGAAATTGTGCTCAAAGATGCCCTGCATTCTTTGTGCGATTTTCTGAACAGGCGGTATCTCGAACTTCAGCAAGCCGGTAATGAAAACCTGGATCAGGAATTCAACGAGAATCTGCTGGGATTTGATAAGTGGAGGCTCTTTGTCCAGAAAAGCAATAAGATTGAGGGGAGAATCAGGGGAGTGGATAAATCCGGACTGCTTCTTCTGGAAGACCGGAACGGTGAAATTTCAGCATACAACCACGGAGAAGTTGAATACCAAATCAATGAAAACAATGCAGGCAATGCAGGCAATGCAGACAATGCAGACAATGCAGTGAACCGATGATGTTACCCCATTACCTTGTCACCTTGTCACCTTGTCACCTTGTCACCTTGTCACCTTGTCACCTTGTCACCTTGTCACCCTGTTACCCTGTCACTTGTCACTTGTCACTTATTATACCTCTTCCCAAACATCACACTCACATATAATGTCAGAAAGAAACTTTGCTTCGGATTGTAAGCCATGACGGAAACCGGAATAGGAGCGTAGTCAAATATCCCGCCTATCTCGAGCGAACTTATCTGCCTGTTTTTAGCGCCAAACTCAAAATCGAGGCCGGTTTTGATATAGACGCCGGGATGCAGGCCTGATTTGGTCAATCCTCCGAGGAAGGATCCGCGGCCATAGATGTTATCGACAAAATGAATTTCGGGATCATATTTCTCCTCCTTGACCTCATAATCGGTAAATCCGCTGTTAAAATGAATGATGTAGAGATATACGGGCTTGGCAATTCCAAGGGAGAATCCGCCGTAATAGATCCAGCTTAACTGAACGCCTCCCCAATAGGGTTTGCGGTTAAGGATCTGTTGTTGCCCGACCCCGCCCCGCAAAAACCACAGGTAATTCTGTTTCCCGTAAAAATAGGAACGGGAATCAGAAAAATAGGGATTGATACTTCTGATCTCCTTGGATGATTTATAGGTGGCAAATTCTACTTCCCACATGAATTGTCTCATGGCAGTCACATTGTGCCCTCTTCTGAATTTTAATCCCCACCCGTTGGTATGCAGAATCGCCCCGATGCTCCACTGCTTTTCGAGCAAAACATTTTCAGGAACAGTATCGGGACTTGCCTCATATTGACCGAAAGCAAAATACCCGCCTGCCGCGAAAAAAAACAATGATAGCGTGAATATGATTCGTTTCATCAGTAATTACAGTAATGAGGGAAACAAAGATACAAAAGAAATGGGAAGCCGAAGCTTCCCATTTGCGAAAAAAAGAAAATGGAAAAGGTCTTTAACGTCGTTCAATTTGATATCTTTGTTTTTCACCATACGCGGCGCAATTCTGAGTTGAATTGCATGAAGAAACGATACCTGAGACTATAGTTACTAATAGAACAATTAGGATTTTTTTCATGATGTTTACCCCTGTTTTTCGTTTAATTAGATTTGCAAAGGTACGGGTTATAATATAATGAACAACTATTTTTATTATTATTGTCTCAAGTTATCAACGTTGGTAAGTTAATAAAATAATGGAGCAGGTTGATCCCGTTATGGAAGCAGGCTGGAAACACGCGTTGCGAGATGAATTCAACAAGGAATATTTTCGCGAATTAAAGTTGTTTCTGCTCGGGGAAAAGAAGAAATACCGGATATTCCCTCCTGGGAAGCTGATATTCAATGCCTTCAACCAAACTCCATTCGACAGGGTCAAAGTAGTGTTGCTTGGTCAGGACCCATACCATGGCGCCGGCCAGGCTCATGGCCTCTGTTTTTCAGTCCCGGAAAGCATTCAAAAACCCCCCTCTCTAATCAACATTTTAAAGGAACTGAAATCCGACCTGGGATATGATGAACCGAAGCACGGCGATCTGACCTCATGGGCAGCGCAGGGTGTTTTGCTGCTCAATGCAACACTGACCGTCCGCCAGAACCAGGCAGGGTCTCATCAAAACCACGGGTGGGAAACCTTTACCGATGCCGCGATAAAACAGCTTTCGCTCGAACGGATGGGGTTGGTCTTTATCCTCTGGGGCAACTATGCTATGGCAAAACGGTCGTTGATTGATACCTCGCGGCATTTTATACTGACATCTGTGCACCCTTCACCACTATCTGCTCACCGCGGATTTTTCGGATGCCGGCATTTTTCACAGGTCAACAATTTTCTGAGGCAACAGGGCACGGATGAAATAAACTGGAAACTGCCATGAAATTTTCGAAGAAAACCAGAGGTTGCAGTTCGCGGTCTGCAGTCTGCAGTTCACAGTCTGCAGTCTGCAGTTCACAGTCTGCAGTTCGCAGTTCCCGTTTTACCATTTACCATTTGCATTTTGCATTTTGCATTTTTCCGAAACTTTGCATGGCCACCTTGGTTATCTTTTGTAGCTCCTGTCAAAAAGACCCGACCTACACCGCATTGTACCGGCCAACGCCTTATACCATAGAGATTCCCCGTTTTTTTCCAACCGAGTTAAATATCCCGGATGATAACCCGATGACTGTTGAAGGCGTAGAACTGGGTCGCTACCTATTCTATGACGGAAGATTGTCGGGACGCACCTCATCCGATTCGCTGATGAGCTGTTCAACATGTCACCTGCAAATTAATTCCTTCGAATGCGGCATTGCCCATCCGAAATTTCTCAACGGACATCCATTTGGATTGACAGGGATTCCCACCCCGCATGTGATGATGCCCATGATCAACCTGGCATGGACCATGAATGGATATTTCTGGAACGGAATGGTATCCCCCATGAACCCTTCTCCTGCCATGCGAAATCTCGAAGATATTGCGTGGATGGCTGTTGTTGCCCCGCATGAGATCAAGGGCGATACAGCCAGGGTGGCTGCGCTGTTTCAATCGATCAAAGGTTATCCAGGGCTGTTTAAAAAGGCTTTTGGCTCCGACCGTGTGACCATGAAGAATATCGGCAGGGCGATCGCGCAGTTCATCCGCACACTGATCTCGGCGAACTCGAAATTCGATCGGTTCATGCTTGGCAAAGTCCAGTTGACCAACGCTGAACGGAACGGATATGTGCTGTTCATGACCGAACAGGGCGGTGACTGTTTTCACTGCCACGGAGGCGCCGGAAACCCTCTTTTTACAACCAACCTGTTTTACAACAATGGGAAAGATTCCATTTTTACCGATCCGCGCGACCGTTTTTCGGTTACCGGAAACCCGGATGATGCCGGATCATATAAAGCTCCCACACTAAGGAACCTCTCCTTTACCGCCCCCTATATGCATGACGGACGTTACAAAACCCTGGATGAGGTTCTGGCTTTTTACAACGCCGGGCTTGTTTGGTCACCCAACATCAGCCCACTGATGCATCATATCGGCACAAACGGTATCAGGCTGAACCCAACGCAGTTAGCCGATCTTAAATCATTCCTGCTTTCCTTAAACGACAGTTCATTTGTAACCAATCCATCATTTTCAAGGCCTGCTCAATTTCCGGATGATTTTTAACGGTAATTTTGCGCCATGATCCGATTCCCGAATTGTAAGATTAACCTTGGGCTGAATATCCTTTCCAGGCGTTCCGATGGATATCATGACCTTGAAACGGTAATTTATCCTGTTCCGCTTTTCGATGCGCTTGAAATCATTCCTGCAGTTGATGGTGTTTTTCAGTTCCGGAGCAGTGGATTAAATATCCCTGGCGAAATTGAGAATAATCTGTGCGTCAGGGCTTTTCATTTATTGAAGGCTGATTTCAAAATACCTGAAGTGAAAATCCATCTTCATAAGGTCGTTCCCATGGGAAGCGGATTGGGTGGGGGCTCTTCCGACGGCGCCTTTACCCTGACGATGTTGAATGATCTTTTTTCGCTGGGTCTGAGCCATGGGCAATTGAAGGATTATGCGCGTATGCTGGGAAGTGATTGCGCATTCTTCATCGACAACCATCCCCGGTTTGCATTTGAGAAAGGGGATCGATCTGAGCAGGTAGCAACAGATCTTTCCGGTTCATACCTATTTATCATTACCCCTGATGTACATGTCGCAACAGCCGAAGCCTACCAGATGGTGGTTCCGCAAATACCGGAATTTTCTTTAAAGGAGGTGATCCGGTATCCGTTGGAGGAATGGAAAGATGTGTTGATCAATGATTTTGAAAAACCTGTCTTTGAAAAATTTCCTGAACTTGGCAGGATCAAACAGGAATTATACAGTGCCGGCGCCATCTATGCCTCCCTGACCGGCAGCGGCTCCGCAATCTATGGAATATTTAAAGAACAACCAGATCTCACCCTTTCGCCATTTCGCTACCTCGCTACCTCGCTACCTCGCTACCTTCATTTTGGCGCGATCCTGTAAAGAAACAAAGCAACCACCCCGAAAATAATGTTTGGGATCCATACCGCGATGAGGGGAGGCAGATCTCCAAAAGTGGCAAAAACAGTAAATATCTGCATGAACAGGATGTATAGGAAGGTAAGCGCCAGTCCAAGGCCAAGATGAAAGCCAATCCCACCCCGAACTTTTCTGCTTGACACAGATACGCCGATCAGGGTGAGTATCAGTGTTGCGAAAGGGAAAGCGATACGTTCATACTTTTTCACCTTGAATTTTATCAGGTCAGGGTCACCGCGCATCTTCTTCTTCTTGATGTGCCGCTCCAGCATGAAATAGTTCATGATCTTTACCTCTTCTACATCTTCTGTAAATTCAGCCGGTCTGAATGGGAGTGTTGTGTCGAGTCGGGTTCCCGTGGAGATCGACTCTGACATCCCGTTAAGTTTCCGTTCATAATAATTGGAAATTTTCCATTGCGAACCTATACTGTCCCACTCAATGCGGTCGGCTGATAATTTATAGACCAATTTCAGACCGGCAAATTTTTCGAGGGTGAATTTCCATCCGGCGCCCGTTTTAATGTTAAAATTCTCCATGTAAATAAATGTTCCCGGACTGATTTGCTTATGGATATTTTGTTCACTGAACTCCTTGGGGTTGTTAATATATTGCTTCTCAAACTCGAACATGCTTCTGTTCGTGTAAGGGATGATAAAGTTTGCGAGTAAAAAGGAGAATAACCCGATCACCATGGCCGAAAGGAAATAAGGGTACAACATACGCCGGAAACTGATGCCGCTGCTCAGGATGGCAATGATCTCAGAATCTGAGGCCATGCGGGAGGTGAAAAAAATGACCGCGATGAAGGTCAGCAGGTAGCTGAACAAGTTGAGGAAATAGGGCACGAAGTTGAGGTAATAATCGAATATGATCGCCTTTAACGGAGCGTCATGACGCAGAAAATCATCAATTTTCTCCGAAATATCGAATACAATAACGATAAATATCAACAGGACCAGGGTAAAGAAAAACGTCCCCAGAAACTTTTTAATAATATACCGGTCAATTGTCCGCAATCTCACCATTTCGCTATTTCACTATTTCGCTATTTCGCTATTTCGCTATTTTGCTATTTCGCTATTTCGCTATTTTGCTATTTCGCTATTTCGCTATTTTGCTATTTTTTATATCCTCCTCATCAACCTCTTCACCATCTCCTCCTTCCATGGAAGAAAGGTCCCGTCCATAATTTTCTTCCTGGCCTCCTTCATCAGCCAGATGTAAAACCCAAGATTGTGCAGGGTTGCGACCATAGCGCTGAGTATCTCCTTTGAAATGAAAAGATTCCTGAGGAATGCCTTGTTGTATTGCAGGTCGGCAAAAACTTCGCCATCCTCCTCCAGGGGTGAAAAATCATCCTTCCATTTTTCATTTTTAATGTTGATGATGCCGTTCCGGGTAAACAACATTCCGTTGCGGCCGTTACGGGTGGGTATCACGCAGTCGAACATGTCAACGCCCAGGGCAATGCTTTCAAGGATGTTTGCAGGTGTTCCTACACCCATCAGGTAACGCGGTTTATCATCCGGCAGTATCCCGCAAACCAGACCGGTCATATCGTACATCATGGCTGCCGGTTCACCTACCGAAAGCCCGCCGATGGCGTTGCCCGGAGCCTCCTGTTCTGAGATGAACCTGGCTGATTCTGTGCGAAGATCGGGGAACACACTGCCCTGAACGATCGGGAAAAGGCTTTGGCTGTATCCATGCAGACCTTCAGTTTGTGCGAAGCGGGTCATGCAGCGGGTAAGCCAGTAATGGGTTCTTTTCATCGACTTTACGGCATAGGCCTTGTCGCACGGGTAGGGGGTGCATTCATCAAATGCCATGATAATGTCGGCTCCCAGTCCGCGTTGAACATCCACAGCCTTTTCGGGGGTGAAAACATGTTTGGAACCATCGATGTGTGACTGAAAGATGACCCCATCGTCAGTGAATTTCCGGATGTCGCCCAGCGAATAGATCTGGTATCCGCCGCTGTCGGTGAGAATGGGCTTGTTCCATCCGTTAAACCTGTGCAGTCCGCCGGCAGCAGCAATGATATCGACCCCCGGCCGCAGGTACAGGTGATAGGTGTTGGAAAGCATGATCTGTGCTTTTACCTCTTCCTGCAGATCTTTGACATGCAAGGCCTTTACTGTTCCGGCAGTGCCGACAGGCATGAAAAACGGGGATTCAATGGTTCCGTGATCTGTGGTAAGCAACCCGGCACGGGCAGCGCTGCTTTTGTCGCGATGAGAAATATCGAATTTCAATTAACGGGTTTTGTGAATATTCCGGCAAAGGTAAGGGTTCTTCTTTTTAACAGCGCCGTCATTTTAGATACAACACCGGTTTTTATTATGAGAGAATTAATAACTTTGTGCCGGATAAACATATTATTGTTTAATGGTTGATTTACTGTTCAATAGACAGATACTGCCACTCGTGTTGTTAGGCTGTTTCGTTTTGGTCTTTATTATTCAACAGTTTTATTATTGGGTAATCTTCTGGCGGCTTGGACGTTACAAACAACCGGAAAGTATTGGTCATCTCAGGGGCGTTTCCGTTGTGATATGCGCCCGCAATGAGTACCATCATCTGAGTGAAACCCTCCCGCTGATCCTCGAACAGGATTATCCTGAGTATGAAGTACTGGTCGTGAACCACTCCTCGGATGATGATACACATTTTCTGCTGGCCAGATTGGAGGAGAAGTATCCCCATCTTTCTACGATCCATATCCGGGAGGACCTTAATTTTTTCACCGGAAAGAAATTTCCACTGTCGATTGGCATAAAATCGGCGAAACACGATCTGGTTCTGTTGACCGATGCCGATTGCAAGCCTGCCTCAAAGGACTGGATCAGGCACATGCAATCTGCCTTTCAGTCAAAAACCGAAGTTGTTTTGGGTTACGGCTCTTATAATCGCCAACCCGGCCTGACAAATAAACTGATCCGGTTTGATACAGCCCAAATCGCTTCAACATACCTTTCATATGCAATGGCAGGCATTCCATACATGGGCGTTGGCAGGAATTTATCTTACCTGAAGCAAGTCTTTTATAAAAATCAGGGTTTTATTACCCACTACCGAGTTCGTTCCGGTGATGACGATCTTTTTATCAACCGCGCTGCAAACCGCTCCAACACGAAAATCATGGTGCATCCGGCAAGTTATACTTTTTCTGAGCCCAAACCCTCTTTTGGAAAATGGATCACTCAGAAAAAGAGGCACCTTTTAACAAGCCATCACTATAAGTTCAAACACAAGGCATTGCTTGGCCTTTATGCATTCAGCCAGATCTCCTTTTATTTACTGTTCGTGCTCCTTGTTGCGCTTAACTGGTCTGCTATTCCCGTCCTTGGGATGTTTTTACTCAGGCTGATCTCACAATACATTGTCTTTTCAGGCTGTTTACGCAAGTTGAACGAGAAAGACCTGGTCCCTTTTATCCCAATTTATGAATTAATGCTGTTGATTTTCAACTCCGGAATTCTGATCTCCAATGTTGTACGCAAACCAACCCGATGGAAATAGCCCCTCATCTTACTGAAAAGGCACGACATGATTATATATTGGTTCAGAAGGCCCGGAACCAGGGCGATCAGCACGCATATGCTGAATTGCTGAACAAATACCGCGATTCAATATATTTCATGATGCTGAAGATGACTAGTAACCCGACGGATGCTGACGATCTGACGATCGAAGCTTTTGGCAAGGCTTTTAAAAACATTCACCAATATACCCCCGATTTTGCTTTCAGCACCTGGCTTTTTAAAATTGCAGCGAACAACTGCATTGATTTCTTAAGGAAAAATAACCGCATCCTTTTTGCCGATAACTATTTTGACGATGAGGATGCAGCAGATGGCCCTTATAACATCCCATTCACAGGGCTCGATCCGGAAGAGAAGATCATCGAGAAACAGAAGATCCAACTCATGCATGAAGTTATTGAGAAACTTAAACCTCATTACCGCACCATGATCGAATTGAGGTATTTTAAAGAATGGTCGTATGAGGAGATCGCGTTGGAACTCAACCTTCCGCTTGGTACTGTGAAAGCCCAACTATTCAGGGCCCGTGAGTTTTTGTTCCAGATACTCAAGCCGGTGGAGGAGCGGATTTAGGGCGTGACGATTGACACGTGACGCGTGACGGGTGACGGGTGAGAGTTTTTGTAATTTTGTAACGGGTTTTAAACGTTTTTTTATGGATACAAATGATTTTAAAAGCAGCATCCTTCAGGGTATCGGGGAATTACCCGCGTTGCAGCCATATGATACTCGTGTAAATCATGCCCCTGTGAGGAAGGATATTTTGTCGGCAGAGGAAAAGATTCTTGCGGTGCGAAATGCACTCAGGTATTTCGATCCGAAGCATCATGCCACACTTGCACCGGAATTTGCAGACGAATTGAAAAGATTTGGTCGCATATACATGTACCGGTTCCGGCCTGCTTACCAGATGCACGCCCGCAATATCTTCGAGTACCCGCACAAGTCGCTTCAGGCCGCTTCCATCATGCTCATGATACAGAACAACCTGGATCCGGCAGTGGCGCAGCATCCGCATGAACTGATCACCTATGGTGGAAATGGCGCTGTTTTTCAGAACTGGGCACAATACCTGCTCACCATGAAGTACCTGGCTGAAATGACTGATGAGCAAACGCTGGTGATGTATTCCGGCCATCCGATGGGACTTTTTCCTTCGCATAATGACGCGCCACGGGTCGTTGTGACAAACGGCATGATGATCCCAAACTATTCTAAACCCGACGACCTGGAACGGTTCAACGCACTTGGCGTTACCCAATACGGGCAGATGACTGCCGGGTCGTATATGTATATTGGTCCTCAGGGTATTGTACATGGAACCACCATAACCATTCTGAATGCTGCACGCAAGGTTACTTCCGACGAAATTGGAGGGACAGTTTTCGTCTCTTCCGGACTGGGTGGCATGTCGGGCGCACAGGCCAAAGCAGCCGTGATCGCGGGAGCTATCGCTGTGGTTGCGGAGATCAATCCCCTGGTGGTCAGGAAACGACACGAGCAGGGATGGGTTGACGAGGTTTTTACAGATCTTGATCATCTTGTGCGCAGGATGATGCAGGCCGTTTGCAACCGGGAACCTGTTTCACTGGCCTACCAGGGAAACATCGTTGATTTGTGGGAATATTTTGCCGTTAATCAGTTGCAGGTTGAACTTGGATCAGATCAAACATCATTGCATAATCCATGGTCGGGTGGATATTATCCGGTCGGGTTGACTTTCGAAGAATCGAATGATCTGATGGTTAAATATCCGGTAAAATTCAAAGCCGCCGTTCAGGAATCACTTCGACGACAAGCGGTGGCTATTAAAACCATGGCCGAGAACGGTATGTATTTCTGGGATTATGGCAATGCATTCCTGTTGGAAGCTTCGCGTGCCGGCGCTGATGTAATGGCTCCGGACGGATCATTCATTTATCCCTCTTATGTTCAGGATATCATGGGCCCGCTTTTCTTCGACTATGGATTCGGGCCGTTCAGGTGGGTTTGCACCTCCGGCAAGCCGGAAGACCTGGAGGTTTCGGACATGATAGCTGCCACAGTCCTTGAGGAGATCGCGGCAACCACGCCAAAAGAGACGGAAATGCAGATGCGCGACAACATCCATTGGATCCGTGAGGCCGGGAAAAACAAAATGGTGGTGGGTTCACAGGCACGTATCCTATACGCCGATTGCGAGGGACGCACAAAAATCGCCGCCGCGTTCAACGAGGCCATCAAAAACGGGACAATATCTGCACCCATCATCCTTGGGCGCGACCATCACGATGTTTCAGGTACAGATTCACCTTACCGTGAAACCTCTAACATCTATGACGGATCAGGGTTTACGGCCGACATGGCCATCCAGAATGTGATCGGCGACAGTTTCCGGGGCGCTACATGGGTATCTATCCACAATGGCGGGGGAGTGGGATGGGGGGAGGTGATCAACGGCGGTTTTGGCATGCTGCTCGATGGAACCAATGATGCTGCCCGCAGGTTGCGCCTGATGCTACACTGGGATGTGAATAACGGAATCGCGCGTCGGGCCTGGGCACGCAACGACGAGGCCATTTTTGCCATTAAACGGGCCATGCTCGAAGAACCCCGGTTGACAGTAACCCTGCCAAACCGGGTCTCAAATGACCTCATCACCGGTCTCTTTTAATTGCCACGCTGCGAATTACTCTGCGTCTCTGCGTCTCCGTGGTTTAAAAAAAAATATCCGCAAATACCGCGAAGATTAGGCAAAGGATCGAAGTTGACTCAAGGATGAAAAACGAATGGTTACCCGGATCAGAAGTTCTTGGAAATCAATACCTGATATTGGATGTCAGTTAAGTCAACCGGGTTTTGAACCTGATGTTTGATGATTCCGTACAGGTTGTTTAGCCAGATATAAGATGTCCTTTGAATTTTAGCGCCTCCTGAATACACAGGCTCGGTGTATTTAAACCTTGAACAGGGAAAGACACCGGCCGGTGTCGTAATGACAAGGTTGCTGTCGACCAGGGTAACTGTCGTCGTATCGTTGTTGACGTATGTACTGTAAACCACTCCGAGCTTTGCATTGATAGGAAAAGTAAATGGTTTGGTACAGAGTGAGGAATCATTCAGGATTTTAAACGCGGAGGGAGAAACATTCCAGGTGAATGTCATAGATTGTCCTGACCATCCGCAGGTTTGCGAAGTGGTCCCATTAGTAAGGTACGTCAGCGAAATCTGTGTAGCCTGTTTCTGAACCTCGCAGGAATCTCCGTTCCATTGGGTAACTTTGTATGTCCATGAATTGCCGCTTTTAACAAAGCTGTAATATTTCACCGAATCCTGTGCCACCGCGGTCTTGGTCATGGATCCCACCCAGTTGACGAACTCGCTTCCCAGTTGCCCGCATTCATTCCCGGTAATATGGATGTCGAATATACCCTCCTCGGAAAACACGGCAAAACCGCCCAGGTTCCAGTTCTGACATAATGGACTGGCAGGGTCATTGTTATCGACTTTGAAATATAACGTACCGTCGACGAACTGAAACTCACGGAAAATATTGGTCTCTTTCATAAATAGGATCCCGGTGAGTAACTGGGTTACCGGCTCAGAATAAATCACGACAGTGCCATATTCCTTCAGTAACTTGTTGGATTTAAAGGTTGAGATGCTGCCTTTCCATATTCCTGCAAAATCTTCCCGGCTTTTTGAGGTAGGATCAAATGATTTCTTCTTACATCCCGTGAACGGGAGTAGGAGGGTTACACTGATCAGAATGAAGATGTATCTTTTCATGCGTTTATTAACGTTGATTATTCAAAGAATGTATATTCATACTTAAGAAAATAATGGCGGCTGATGGTTTGTCCCCTGCCGTCGAACTGAACATCAACTTCAGCGGCCAGGCCATCGTCATGATAACTGCGGTTGATGGTGAGGTAAACCTCGCCATGTTCATCAATTTCCTCCTCGGTAATTACCTGGCCTTTATCGTTGTGGGTAACGCGGGATTCATTTTGTTTTATGCCCGATAAGTCAGGGTCGGAAATTAAATCCCCATCCTCGTCAAAGATCTGATGATTTACCAGTTCTCCGTTTTCCCATTCAAAGGTTTCCACCTGTTCAATTTCACCTTCGTCGCTGGTGGTCGTACGCCTGGCCAGTTCGCCCGCTACATTGTATTCATATTCTATTGTATCAATTGACCCATCCCGGTAATGCTTCAATACCCGGATAATCTGACCGGTGTCGTTACTGATAAAAGTCTTCTCCTCGGCAACCTCGTTTTCAACCGGATAGTAAGCTTCACGGATCAGAAGACCCTGCGCATCGTATTCATATTCAAACATCTCCTCAAACTCGCCAAGATTGTTGTACTTGATCTCTTTTAACGGCCTCCCATCCGGGTCGAATTCGCGGTAGTGATTCGTATGGCCATCAATGTCGATCTCTTCGTCATGACCATTCCGGAGGATATAATCAAATTGGGTAACGGTAATGCTTTTGGTTTTTTTCTCCATTAAATCAGTTGTTTCAATTGACATTATCAAAATAATGCTATAAATTTACTGCAAAAATTGTAACCGCCACTTCCAATGTCAGAATAAATGTAAAAAATAAACAACCAACCATGAAAAACTTTTACATTCTCTTTTTAGTCATGTCAATCGTAGCGATGAATGCCTGTAAACCAAAAATGGAGGTAAAATACCCTGTCACTAAAAAGGTTGATACCGTCGATAATTATTTTGAAACAAAGATCGCCGACCCTTACAGGTGGCTTGAAAATGATACCTCGGTCGAAACTGCAGCATGGGTCACTGCCGAGAATGCAGTAACAGAAGGGTACCTTGCAAAAATTCCTTTCCGTGAAAAGATCAGGGTACGGCTCACAAAAATATGGAACTATCCGCGGTACGGTGTTCCGTTTAAGGAAGGCCCCTGCTATTTTTTCTTTAAAAACGACGGCTTGCAGAATCAATCAGTATTCTATGTAAAAAAAGGACTGGAAGGTGATGCCCGGGTTTTACTCGATGCCAACAAGTTTTCAGAGGACGGGACAGTCGCCCTTGCTGGCACGGAGGTTTCGCACGATGGCAAGTACCTGGCTTACAGCATTGCCCGAAGCGGTTCCGATTGGAAAGAGGTCCACGTGATGGAGATCGCTTCAGGCAAACTGTTGCCCGATACCCTGAAATGGGTAAAATTTTCGGGTATGTCGTGGCAAAACGATGGTTTTTATTACAGCCGTTATGATGCCCCAAAATCCGGATTGGAACTTTCGAAGAAGAATGAATTTCACAAGGTTTATTACCATAAGGTCGGTACTGAACAGCAGGAAGATAAACTGATCTACCAGAACCTGAAGTACCCTCAGCGAAATTATGGGGCATCTGTTACGGATGATCAGCGTTTTCTGATATTGTACGAATCCGAATCCACCAGCGGAACAGCGTTGTACTACCGCGACCTTGGCAAGCCTGACATGCCGTTCAAACAATTGACGGAAGGATTTGAATATGAATATGGTGTGGTTGACAATGTTGGAGATAAATTATTGATCGTGACAAACCATAAAGCCCCGAAAAAGAAATTGATCCTGATGGATCCGGCAAACCCTGAACCTGGAAAGTGGAAAACCATCATTCCTGAACGTGACGATGTGCTTGAGTCGGTCAGGTTGGCTGGAGAGGTGCTTATTTCTGAATATATGCAAAATGCCACTTCACAGGCATTCATTTACAGCCTGAATGGAAAATTTCTCCAGGAGATGAGCTTGCCGGGCATTGGAACTCTTGCCGGCTTTCGTGGGAAAAAAGGTGAGCAGGTGGCCTTTTATGGCTATACCTCTTTCACATTTCCGATGACCATCTTTAAATATGATGTCACTCAAAATAAATCGGAAATTTATAACCGGCCTGAGATTGATTTCGACCCCGATCTTTACGAAGTGAAACAAGTCTTTTATCTGAGTAAGGATAAGACCACCGTCCCTTTGTTCATAATACATAAGAAAGGGATGGAGATGAATGGGACTAATCCTACGATGTTGTATGGATATGGAGGGTTCAACGTAAGTCTTACCCCGAATTTCAGCCTGAGCAGGTTGCTGTTTCTGGAAAACGGAGGCGTTTATGTTGTCGCGAACATTCGTGGCGGAGGTGAATATGGCGAAGAGTGGCACAAAGCCGGCACAAAGGAGCGGAAGCAAAATGTATTCAACGATTTTATCGCTGCTGCTGAATATCTGATCGCTGAAAAATATACTTCGCCGCAGTACCTGGCCATCATGGGCGGATCGAATGGAGGTCTGCTCGTGGGCGCCTGCATGACCCAGCATCCTGAACTGTTCAAGGTCGCGATTCCCCATGTTGGCGTGATGGACATGCTCCGGTACCACAAATTTACCATCGGCTGGGCCTGGGCCAGTGATTATGGCACCAGTGAAACGAAGGAAGGATTTGATTACCTGATAAAATACTCCCCGTTGCATAACCTCCGCGACAGCGTGCAATATCCGGCTACCCTTGCTTTTACAGCCGATCACGACGATCGTGTGGTCCCTGCCCATACTTTCAAATTCATGGCCACGCTGCAGGAAAAACAGACAGGCGACAATCCTGTCCTTGTCCGTATAGACACTAAAGCCGGGCATGGCGCAGGCAAGCCCACCGCCAAGCTGATTGATGAAGCCACCGACCTGTGGTCGTTTGTATTCTATAACCTTGGGATGACGTTGAAATAGTGGTTATCGAATAATCATCGTCAGGGTAATTTTCTTTTTTTTACAGTTAAAGCCATAAATAAATATAAAATTTATTTAGATTAAATAAATTATGTTACTTTTGTCTTAATGTCTTAAGTAAATGAATCTATTAACAATCTAAAAAAAGACTATGGATACATATATGGGCTTCAATCATACTGTTCGGAGGCAACTTTGCCCCAAAAAACTGGATGTTTTGCGATGGGTCGACACTGCCTATTGCTAAATATTCAGCGCTGTTCTCTCTATTAGGTACCATGTATGGTGGGGATGGAATGACAACTTTTTCACTTCCCGATCTGAACAGCGGTAAAACCCGCAACGAGGGACCTCTTTACATTATTTGTGTATATGGCATATTCCCGCCAAGAGATTAATTCTGAATTAAGCAGATACCTGGGTTCTCCGTGGCTCTCTGTGTCTTCTCAGTGATCTCTGTGTAATTTTATTTCACAGAGAACCACAGAGAAAAAAAATAGAGTGCCACAGAGAAAATCCATCTAAATAGTTTTTATTCGACAATCAACTTCCTGGTAAATATCTGTCCGTTCAATCTTACAGTCACAAAATAGATACCGGCGGAAAGATTGCTTGCATCAATACTGATTTGTTGCGATCCGGCATTCATGGTTCCTTTGTTCAGTGATATTAACCTTTTACCGATTAGATTGGTAATATCAACAGAAACAAATGCATTGTGCGTTAAAATCAAACTGATTTTTACGATGTCTTCCACCGGATTAGGATAAACCGTTACAGGATCAATTTCAGAAGTGTGCTGTTCAATACCAATATCGCAGAGCCAGGAGTAAACAGGAGTAGTTATTGTGAAGTCGCTATCTTTAAAAGAAAAATCTGATATATATTTGAATTGAGTTTCCCCCGTCGGAGTGGTAAACCACTGTGTACAGACTGGGATTGTGTATTTATTGTTGTCGCTGAACACAATAGGGGAGGTACACTGCCAGTATGCTTCCTGGTTGATATTGCTCAGTGATGTCACGATGTTGGGCCCATCTCCACCATTGACCGAAGTAAGATCGTTAGATATCAGGTCAAAACCGCGGGCAAAAACATCTGGATGCTGGTTATTGATCTCACCATCTACATGGGTATCATTCCATGTAAAGAATATTTTATCCCCGGTCTTTGTCCTGGATGTGTATACCCGGTTGTCGCTTGAAGTTGTGCCCCATGTGCCACGGAACGTCTTTAAAGGACCCAGGAATACGCCATGGTAAGATACTCCATTTTTGCATATATAAATATCAAATACATTGATCAGGCTATCTATACCGGTAGAAATAGCGTAACCTCCCGGGGCATATCCAATGGCAACCCCGATATGAAGGTTCCCCCATTTATCAACGCTCAGGGAGTGATCAAATGCGGTGGTATAAGGGATCTCATCACGCCAAGGCCAGGGAGGTCCCGTGAAGAAGTTCATGATAAAATATTCGCTGTATTGATTTAAAACTGCTTGAATACCATTAGGACCGTCAAGTTGGATAACAATCTGATCACTCCAGTTCAACCCTCCATCCGTAGATTTTCTGAGAACAGGGAAATAGGTAGAGTCGATCAAGGGCGTTGTCCCGTCTGGATTGGTCAAAACTGAGACCCATACCGTGTTGCCATCCGGGGAGGCGGCAATTTTGCAATCGGCTGCAGAACTATCATCTCTGCATGGGAATGCAAGGGTTTTGAATGTATAATCAAAATCCTTAGTGGCTTCATTCCATACTCCTCTGCCGTAGATCGCGCTGTCATGGTACACTTCCACGCCACTTTCAATATTCTGGCCAGGTCAACCATGTGGACTATGCCGTTTTGGGTAACCGTAAATCTGTCGGGGATGTAAGTGTAAGGATGGAAATTTTACCATCGTAGATGTTTTGTGGAATCGGCATGATCAACAAACCTGGCGGCGCTGATCCTGTGCCCATCCTGTGGAAATTGATCACGCAGTTCAGATCATCATCGGCCCAGAGAATCATCCGGGTTCCGCCGGAGTAACCGAGAACATTCGCCGAAGTTCCCAGATCAAGAACGGTTACACTGCTGGCTTTGTCACCATTCTTCAATCCGGCATTTTTGGATCCGAATGGTGAACCGCGTTTCGTCACTATAGGTTCAAAGGTAACCGGCTGTGCCTTTTGATACCCCATCCCCCTTTCCAACTTTATTTTTTCCCCCACGCAACCTTTTGGCCATTCGCCCTGTCGATATGGTATATGGCCATACTTTGTGATGATGTCATCAAATGAAAAGTTATTAACAACCAATTCACCTTTTGCAAAAACACGGATTAACCTAAAGAAATCGCGCCATGATGAACAAGTACACCGATGAAGAGATCATTAAAGATCTGCGCCAACGCAAACGCAGTTGCATTGATTACCTGTATAAGGAATATTTTCCTTTAGTCAGGCATCATGTGAAACAAAATTCAGGGAACGACCAGGATGTGGAAGATGTGTTTCAGGATACTCTGGTTGTTTTGTATAAACGCAGCCTCGAAGAACCCTTTACACTGAAATGCAGTCTGAAGACCTTTTTCGTTTCAGTCTGCAAAAACCTGTGGCTTCAGAGGCTTGATTATAAATACAGGTTGATGTACCATGCCGACTACTCGGTGTACGAGGACAGGGAATATTATACCCTTGAGGATCAGTATCTAAAGGAGGAGATCCTCGAACAGAACCGGTTGTTATATAAAAATCTCATGAAAATGTCGCCCGAATGCCGCCGTATTCTGCAGCTTTATTGTTTGAAAATACCCTATAAGGAGATTGCTGCCATGATGAAGCTAAAAGATGAAGTCTATGTGAAAACACGGAAATATTACTGCAAAAATCTGTTGAGAAAAAAAATACTGAATGACCCTGAATGTCACCAATTCTTAAAAAATTATGGAAACCGAAATCACCTGCGATTGGATTGATCGCTATAATAACGATGAGTTAAATGAAAATGAAAAAGCAATATTCGAAGAACGGATGGGCACCAATCATTTGCTTCGGTCGGAGGTACACCTCGATGATTGCCTGAACCGTTTTTTGATGGATGAGGGATTGCTTGACCTGATGAAAAAGATCAGTTCATCTTCGCAAAAAAATCAAAGCAGAGGCAGCTGGTGGAAACCCATGTTAATTGCAGCAACTTTGCTATGCCTTACCGTGATGGGTGGATTGTTTTATCTTCTTCAGACAAATCCGGGAACAATCAGGCAATGTGTCGTGAGCAGAACAGATCAACCTCTCCGTGAACATGAGGTAGAACCTGAGAAGTTAACCCCTTTGACCGATTTCCAAAATCCCCTGGTCAGAGACCAAATCCCTCATAACATGGCCAAACATATGTTTTTACTGGCAGAAGCCTTTCAACCCTTGACGGAGTTTGACTTGCTGATTGGTTCGGTAACACGGTCGGACTATTTTAAATTAATTACCCCTGACCCTGTTTTATCAATTCCGGCCGGGACCAGGGTGCTCTTTTCATGGACTTACGATGAAAGGTCTGAACCGGTTTCCATCATCCTCATGAATAACAAGGGAATTCCGGTATTTGAAATGCCATTGACCAAAAAGGATACGTTTGTTCTGAATACCGGTGATTTTCTGCCTGGGCTCTACTATTGGAAAATACTGGCAGGCGATGACCTGGTTCTCATGGGAAAGCTTACGATTTTATAAATGTTAACCTGACTTTCACAGATGGTTATTATGAAAGTACACCTAAACGTAAACCCTAAACGGATGAAAATAGTCTCTCCGCGGTCTGCACTGATTTTAGCCTGGATGATGATCGGCACCCTCTCCGGGTTGGCCAAGGAACGGCCTGCAGGATCCATGGAAGAGATTGCAAATGTTCAACAACATCTTAATCCCGGAGAGGCGCTGCTGGAGTACACCCTTACCGATTCGTCAATCCAGATCCTGGCAATTGCCGGGGAATCGACCTATTTCACGAATCAATCGGCAGACCGGTTATTCTGGTGCAGCCTGAACTCCTTTCAGAAAAAGTTGAAGTCGGCCGAACCCAGGGATTTTTTGATCCAGGCGGAGATCCTGTACCTTTTTTTAATTGAACCGGTCAGGGTTTTTTTAACAGGGAAGCACAGGCTGATCATCATACCGGGAAAACGGTTGATCGGGTTGCCGTTTGAGGCTTTTATCCGAAGCGACCATGTTTCTTCTTTCTATAATGTTTGTGATCTTCATTACCTGATTCATGATTTTGAAGTTGTTTATCAAAGCTCTATGAAGTGCCTGAACGAAAAGTGTAAGACAAAAGAGAGTATCCCTTCGATTACTCCCGGCGACAACCAATTTGCGTTTATAGGTTTTTCGCCGGTATTCAATCAGAACCAGCAGCATACTGCCCTTCCAGGTTCGAGGAACGAAATCATGGCTATAGGCGCATTATTTCGTCAGAAAGGCCTGTCATCGTGGCTGGTCAGCGATGAGTTCTCCAACAAGGATTATTTTATGAAGATGGCCTGCAGGGGAAGGATCGTTCACCTGGCAACCCATTATATACCTGATAAAAGCGGAAACAAGGCCGGTGGTTTTCTGTTTTCTGGGTACCTTCCTGCAGCGGGACAAAATCAACCTGAAGGTCTGTTGACAACAGGCGAGCTCAGAGTTTTACAGTTGGATGCTGATCTGATTGTTCTGAACGCATGCGCTTCAGCGGTTGACGGGATCACTTCTGGAGCTGCCTGTTATACCTTGTCACAACTTTTGGCGATGGCAGGCGCCCGGAATATCATTTCAACTTTATGGAACGTGACGGATCACCTTGCCGCAGGGTTCATGCTGGATTTTTACCGGTTGTTGCTTTCGGGGAAAACCTACAGTGAAGCCCTGCGGGAAGTAAAATTGCAATGGATCAGTTGCAGCGAAACCGCTATCCCAACCATTTGGGCGCCATATATTCTTGTGGGAGATTGACGAAGGACAACAGTCCACAGTCGGCAGTCGGCAGTCGGCAGTCCACAGTCCACAGTCCTCCTGTCCGCCTGTTCACCCGCACGCAATCGTCTCAATTTCCACCAACGCTCCCATGGGTAGTTTGACAACCGCGAATGCGGCCCTGGCCGGGGGATTTTCCGGGTAATATTTCCCATAAACTGCGTTCATTGCAGCGAAATTATCCATATCACTAAGCAGACAGGTCGATTTTATAACATCCTTGAACTCAAAACCGGCAGCCTTCAGGATGGCGCCAATGTTTTTCAACACCTGTTCCGTTTGTTCCGTAATGCCGCCTTCAACGAACTTCCCGGTGGCTGGATCTATCGGGATCTGTCCGGAGATAAATAACATGCCATTGGCCTCCGTGGCCTGGCTGTAAGGTCCGATCGCCTTCGGTGCATCAGGGGTTGAAATGATTTTTTTCATGTTTAAGATTTTATAAATTAAGATTTTCAATTTTTCACCATTTCACCATTTCGCTATTTCGCTATTTCACTACCTCGCTGCCTCGCTACCTAATTCCCATAGTCCCTGAAATCTTTCTTCTTATTCAGCTTGAGATCCTGAAGTATGGATGCCTTTACATTGATCGAAAAATTCCAGCTCTGCCGTCCGCCTTTCGGGATCCAGCCGAAACGCATCTCCCAGCAATGAAGGTCGCGATAAATATCTATGGAGGTGTATGTAAGCTCGTTGGACACAAAATCCCATCCCGAAGTCAACGATACTTTCCATTTTGGCGTGATGTTCAGTTGGCCGTTAAAGTTAAAAGCCTGGGTCAATTGTTCAACACGTTTTTTCGAAGAGCTGTTATATGATTTTCCGTAATGAAAATTGTAGTTTATTGAAAAACTCCATGGAATATCAAAGTCAACGTAATAATCGTAGTAGTCTTGAACATCCTTTTGCTCCTGTTCGGTACCCTTATCGGTTTTGTTTTTCTTTTTCACTTTTTCGGATGATACCGCATACGTTAAACCCGCGTCCCATGTGGTATTATCGAGACGGATAATACGGTGGTTAGCTTCCCATTCCGTCGTGTTGGTTGATCTGCCCAGCGAATCACGGGCATAGAGGTTCCATGTGCTTCCATATTGTATGGTCAGCCCTTTGATGATGGTACTTCGGCCACTGACCGTAACCGGAGACCAGTTCACCGAATCGCGTGCAATATCGTATGAACAGCGAATACTCAGGTCGTCGATGAGCGGAATCTTTTTGACCCCTGTAACGGTATCCTTGCGGTTCCTTACTTTTAATTCAAGGTTATTGCTTATGGAGAACGATACCGTTCCTGACTTCTGCCCGGGCGGGGCGCCATAGATCGAACGCTCAAATTTTGAATAGACGGATGGGTTGATCGTATTCGTATCATTATCGATATAACGGTAATATCCCAGTGAAGGGGCGCCCCAGTCGGGGGTATAGTAGAACGATACCGATGGCGTGACCATATGACGGACCGCCCTGATGATGCCGTTCCCCTTGAACTGATACATACCATATATTCTTGTATTCAATGAAGAGGACATGCTGAAATCAATGGCATTGGCAAACCCCGGAACATTCCTGGATTTATAACCCGGAAGAAGGGTGTCGGCGCCCTCGACAATAGTATCGGTCTGATAGTATTTCCGGATGGTTTTAAGGTACATCCGGTCGGTAAGGTTGATGGAATTGGACCAGTTGAAGAACTTCAGTACGCGGAATGTACCACTGATCGGGTAAGAATGCCTCATGCCATTTTGCATGGAATCGGCCCACGTACCTTTCAGGAAATTCGAATCGGCAGTATTGTAGCGGTTTTCAGCATCCATGTTGTATTTCATACTGATCTGTTCATACCATCTTATTTTTCCTACAGGATTTTGCCTCCGGAAAGGATAAAACTGATTCACCGAAAAAGAGAGTTGGGGAAGCGTGATGTTGATGGTTTTGTTCAGTGTGTTCTGACTGTGGTTGAAGTTGAGGTTAAGGTAGTATTTCCCCGAAAAATTGGTCGAATAGTTTACGCTCGACTGAAAGGTGTTCGAAAGGTACGACTGAGCGCTCGAGGACAGGTTATACTTGTTAAATGTATTGCTCACTACGTTCACATTGGCTGAAAAATTGCTGTGGGGGCGGGCTTTTCCATCCTGGCTGTGGACCCAGCGCACCTGGAAATCCCTTCGTTTTTGAAAATCGGGTGAATCAGCATCGCCCAACACATTGATGGCATAGCTGAAATTCAGGGAGCCGTTATAATGATATCTGTTGTTGTAACGGAGTGTAGGTTTGACTGCCCAGCTACCATGAGTATAGATATCGGCCAGTACCTTTATATCCATGTATTGACTGGCAGCCCAATAGTATCCAAAGTTTTCAAAATAAAAGCCCCGGTCGGCCGATTCCCCATAAGTCGGGATAATGATGCCGGAACGCTGTCCGGTCTTGTTCGGGAAAAAACCAAAAGGAATGAACAGCGGTGTAGCAACGTCGGCGATTTCCATGTATGCCGGTCCTGTGATCACCCTCCTCCCGGGAATTACTTTTCCTTTCTTGAATTTAAAAGCGAAATGTGGATTTTCCTCCAGGTCGCATGTCGTATAAGATCCGGATTTGATATAGGTTACATTGTTCTCCATCTTCTTGACGATCGTACCGTGAAGGTAACCCTCATCCTGTTTGGTGAATACAGTATTGATATACCCTCTCTTGCTGGTATAATTGTAGTTGATTGTTTTAGATTTGAAGTTTTGCGTGCCATCGAAGAACTCGGGAATACCGATCTCCTTTCCGGTAGAATCCTTTGTTCCAGTGGCATAAAAAAGGTTTTTGGTAAAATCTATTTCGACGTAGTTGGCCTTAAGGCTAATCTCCTGGTATTTGATATCGGCTTCGTTAAATAAAAATACCTTTTGCCCTTTGATCTCGAAGCGAAGTGAATCCTTGGCCGCATAGTCAACTTTGGCATCAAGTTGACTTTTTTTAAGTTTAGATTTTGCCAGGCTGTCGGGTTGAATCGTATCCATGAACACATCTCCTTTTGGCTGCCGGATCGTATCCTGGGCGACCACATTCGTGATTTGCAGGAGAAGAATGACCAAAAGAAATGTAGAATGGAAAGACCTTGTTAATAATTTCGTTAACAACTTCTTTTCTGAATTCTAAGGTTAATATTCTATCTTTGTTTGTTGTAAAAATTCAGAATAAAAAGGCGTTGAAGACCGTTATTCTTAGGGTTTCAAAACTAATCAAAAATATTGAAACCAGTGCCATTTTTAAGATACTTTAACAATACTCATTCACGAATGCCTCGTTATATCTGGTGTTGGACGATTTTACTATTCCTTATTCTGCCATGGTCCCTTTATGCACAGCGAACCGGGGTAATCCGAACTGTTGTGATCGATGCAGGGCATGGCGGGCATGATCCGGGAGCAATTGGTCAACGGGCGAAAGAGAAGGATATCAATCTTGCCGTTGCCTTAAAGCTTGGAAACCTGATCAGGAATTCCCATAAGGATGTACGGGTAATTTATACTCGTGACAAAGATGTTTTTGTTGAGTTATACCGCCGTGCCGGCATTGCCAATGCGGCAAAAGCTGACCTGTTTATATCTATTCATTGCAACGCCAACAAGAATCGTACGTTGAAGGGTGCGGAAACGTATGTGATGGGGTTGCACAGGTCGCAGGCAAACCTGAACATTGCAAAATTCGAAAATGCAGCCATATTGCTGGAATCCGATTACCAGTCCACCTACGACGGGTTTGATCCCAATACGGATGAATCGTACATCATATTTTCACTAAACCAGAATTCAAACCTTGATAAAAGCACCGATTTTGCCGCTTCGATCCAGAACCAAATGGTAGAACGTGTCGGTATGAATAACCGGGGGGTCAGGCAGGCTGGGTTTCTTGTTTTGTACAAAACGACCATGCCCAGCGTTTTAGTGGAAACAGGTTATATCAGTAATCCGGACGAAGAAAGATTTTTAATGTCGGCCAAAGGACAGGATTACATCGCCATGGCCATATACAGAGCTTTTGAAGCCTTGGCAGTTATGGAGGGCGTTGCGGAAAAACCGGTAAAATCTGAAAAAAAATCTGATCCCCCGAATCAGGAGACGAATATCAGGAATAATGACACATCGCCATCCAAAGCCACCACTGTTGCATCCCGAACAGACAAATCGACCGGAAAATTATCCTACAGGGTACAAATAGCCACGGAAAGCAAGAACATCGGCACAAAAATCCCGAGATTCTCACGTTTCGACCATGTAAGGATGTACCGGCATGGAGGCAAGTTCAAATATACTGTTGGCGATGAGTCAGATCTGGATTCAGCGCTTCGTTTGCTTAGCGAAGTTAAGAATAAGGGGGTCAAGGATGCATTTATCGTAATTTTCAGGGATGAGAAACGCATTTCGCAGGCTGAGGCTGACAAACTCTCGAGAAATTAACCATTTTATTTGTAAGTTTGCATAAAACCATAGCTTTGAAAATCAGTAAAGAGATTAGAATCGGGGTAATTTTTGTGCTCGCAACAGCAGTCCTGATTTGGGGATTGATGTATTTAAAAGGGCTTGAGATGTTCAATGCCAGTCGTACGTTTTATGCGGTTTATGATCAGGTAAATGGACTGGTAGCCGCCAATCCGATCTCGATCAAAGGGATGAAAGTCGGACAGGTCAAAAAGCTCTATTTTGACCCGCAAAACCCCCAAAAGATCATTGTGGAACTTTATGTTCTCGGGGATTATCCGATTGCAAAAAATTCAAGCGCCCGTATATTCAATTCAAGTCTGCTGGGCGCCCCTGAAGTCGAAATCATTCCGGGTAATTCGGTCGTTATGGCCAAAGAGGGAGATACTTTACTTTCACTGCTTGAAGCAACCTTGGGGCAGGAGGTTAACCGGCAATTGCTTCCACTGAAAATAAAAGCAGAAAACCTGATCGGTTCCATCGACAGTATCGCGATCATCGTTCAGCAGGTGCTTAATAAAAATACCCGCGACAACCTGGTGAAAGCCATAGGCAATATTCAGCAAACGCTGGAGAATATAACCCATACGACCTATAACATTGATACCCTTATGGAATCACAACGCAACAATCTTTCAAGGATTATAAATAATGTAGAGTCGATCAGCAGTAACCTGAAGCAGAATAACAAAAAAATCACCAATATCCTTACTAATTTCTCCGACCTGAGCGATTCACTGGCCAAAGCGCGCATCCCGCAGACGATTGCCCAGGTTAACAAGGCGGTAATAGACCTGGATTCGATACTGATGAAGATCAACCGGGGAGAAGGATCTCTGGGTCAACTCCTCAGCAACGAACAACTATACAACGAGGTTGAAAAAGCAGCTCGCGATCTTAACTTGTTGCTTGAGGATATCAGGAAGAACCCGGGTAAGTATGTGAAGGTTTCGGTGTTTTAGGAGGGGGACAGGGGGACAAGTGGACAGGGGGACGGGTTACCAGATAAAGATGTCCTGTTTCTTAAGGGGCCGTCGATGTTCCTCCCACTTGAAATCTTTAAGTTTCCTTTCGTTCAGTGGTACAGATTTTTCAGGAATAAGATGTGCCTCAGGGTTGTCGATATAGGTAATTGATTTCAATTTGTTTTTTTCCAAAAAGACGAGCATCTCTCCCGACACAGCCTGGTTGATCCCGATCAGACTTTTATCTTCCTCTCTCGCGAAGTAAATAGTTTGCGCATTTCCAATTACGTTGATCTTATATAGTTCATTATCACGAAATTTGGCAAGTACATTTCTTCCCTTTATCTGGTTATAGCTGCCTGTATCATCCTTTGAAATGATAAAAGCCGAACTGTATAATTTCAGCGAATCAGCCTGGCCGTTCCGGATGGTCAGTCTGATTGAATCAGCAGACAACTGGTTCGAATCCGACCAGATCACAGGATCATGATACATGGTTATGGATGAATCGGCGCTGAAGTATGTCAGGGAATCACACATTCCCTGCAAGTCATGACGGAAAAACTTCACCTTGTAAAAACAAAAGACATTTCTTATATTTTGGGCCGAATCGAATGTCGCCCTCACCGTATCAGCATGCATAAATAAGGAATCTTTTTTGTCAACCAATATGCTAACAGCGCTGTCTGTCATATAGGCAAATCCTTTTTTACGCTGCATCTCGCCGTAGTTTCCGGTCAGGATGATGTTCTGAACCGTATCAATCAGAAGCGCCTTGCGAAACACCTGTCCAAACCCGTTTTTTCGTTCATAATACATGCTGTCGCCGGTAAGATAGGTCGCTTCATGGTAAATCCTTGCCCGGTCGCGGAAGCGTGCGACATCCAAACGCGTATTGTACCATCCGTTTTCGCAGTAGATTGAATCTTGCTTGTCCTTGCTGATAATGTGTGATGGCCCATAGAAAAATGATGTTTCCGTGACGGTATTGTACATCAGCGTATCAGAATACATATTGTAATCGGGATTGATCATGATCACCTTGTCCTTGAAGAAAAATTCTTTTTTATCCGTGTAATAATAACCATGAAGGCTGACAAGGTTGTTGTTATCATTGACAATTTTCCCCCAGTGATCGTAACGTGCGATCTGCGTGTTGCGATTATATATGAGCGTATCTGTTGTAAGGGTGGTTTGGTTGTCGATCAGCTTCACGTTGCTGTGTGCGATGGCGATCCTGGTGTTTCCATCGTATCTGAGTGAATCGCTGTAGAGGTTAAGCGTGTCGCTGAGTTTAATATGTACCCGGCCATAGGCGATCACCCTGTTTCCGGTTTCATTCACATAAGCGCTGTCGCAGTAAAGGAATGCGCTGTCATGGTTCATGACGACATTTCCAAGGATCCTCGGACCATCCTTGTAAATATCCTGATTGAACTCCCATCGGTTACCCGAATAGTGAATTTTCGTCTTCCCCTGGTCCTGCGAATAGGCATCAAAGGTTAATAGTAAAGGAATAAGTAGAATAAATCGCAGCATTTTGAACCCGGATTCGGAATGGAAGTGCAAAGATACTAAAGTCAATGTTACCAAAAATAATGAACAATTCACCGCGATTGTTCATAAAATGGGTAAATTTGAACACTCCTAAAACTATCCCTGCTGATACAATGAAACAAAATTTTGATCCAAGGCGCCACCATGCCGAAACACAACAACATATCGGATATGTCCCACGTACAAAGGCCACCCAGGCTGATTATGACCGCATTGGTTTTATGTCGGGACTCGAAGTTCACCAGCAACTGAAAACCAAAGAAAAACTGTTCTGTCATTGTCCCGCCGGGATTTATCAGCAGGCTGATGATTATGATGCCGAGTTGATCCGTCACATGCGTCCGACTTTGAGTGAACTTGGCGAATATGACGGCACGGCGCTGATGGAGTTCAGGACGCGGAAAAACATTATTTACCGCATTAAAAATGAGACAGCCTGTACGTACGATGTGGATGATACACCTCCGTTCCCGCTGAATCGTGAAGCATTGTCGCACGCCATTGATATCTCCCTGTTATCGAAACTGAAGGTGGTGGGGGAGGTGCATATCACCCGAAAACAGTACCTCGACGGTTCAATACCTACCGGGTTTCAACGTACAGCCATTATCGGGATAGAGGGCGAGATCCAGTTAAAACATAAGAAAGTGCGACTGATCCAGCTTTCACTCGAGGAGGATTCTTGCAGGGAGGTGTCGGATATCGGCCATACCCGGATTTTCCGAACCGACCGACTCGGCATGCCACTTATTGAAACGGTGACCTATCCTGATTTTAAGAACCCTGATGAGGTGAAAGAAGGGGCGGACTATATCCGGTTCCTTAACCGCAGTACAGGGAAGGTATTGCAAGGTATCGGCTCTACCCGGGCCGATGTGAACGTGAGTTGCAAAGGGGGTACCCGAGTTGAGATCAAGGGGGTGTCGCATACCGGTTGGATGCCTGAACTTACCCATAATGAAGCTTACCGGCAATGGGCCTTGTTGGCGATCAGGGATCAATTGAATCAAAGAATTAAGGACCAGGCAAGCTGGAACATTTTTGTCAGGGAAGCCAAAGCGAAAGATTTTAAACTGGAAAACTTTGGGGTTCCAAAAAACACTGCCCTCAAGGTTTACATGGTTAACCTGCCACAATTCCAGGGAATCTTTTCCCATTTTACCCAACCCGGGAGAATGTTCGCCGATGAATTTTCTGACAGGCTGAAGGTCATTGCCTGCATCGAGAAACCAAATATGGTTCACTCAGAAATGTTTGATGATATCATTGGCGAGAAAGCCTGGATGAAGGTACAGACGCTGTTAGGCAGCAAAGAGGGTGATGCGCAGTTGATCTTCTGGGGGCCTGAGGATGATATCAAAACAGCCATTGAAAC
The DNA here is from genome assembly GCA_030681475.1 of Bacteroidales bacterium. Lineage (GTDB taxonomy): Bacteria > Bacteroidota > Bacteroidia > Bacteroidales > FEN-979 > CAIVAT01. The sequence continues at coordinate 34,734 of JAUXWT010000056.1, forward strand.
CATAGAAGAGCGCTGCAGGATGGCCTTTACCGGCGTGCCGAATGAAACCAGGAAGTCGTTTGAAGATGGGACTACTATTTTCGAGCGGGTGCTGCCCGGCGCCGATCGCATGTATCCTGATACTGATTCAGCGCCCATTCCCCTCGAGGATGCCGAGATATACGAAGCGATGAAACGGATTCCGAAACTGGTCTCTGAACGTATTGCTCAACTGATTGAATGGAATGTGCCGGAAGATACCCATACCTATCTGTTAAAGAACAATCTCGTTCCAGCGCTGGAAAAAGCAGAGGTTGAACTGAATGTTCCCGCCAGGTTCACCTCAGGTTTGCTGGCACATACCTTAAAAAACCTGCAGGGTCAATCTCCCATGCTTCCTGATTTTTCTTATGACAAGGTTTATGATCTGTTGAAATTCCTCATTGAAAGCAAGTTAGACCTCTCCATTGCGAAACGGATGTTGTTTCAACTTTACCGGCATCCGAAACTGGATTTCGAATCCATTCTGACCATCATTAATTTCAATGAAGCCAAAGAAGAGGATATTTTAGCGAAAGTGCCATTCCTTGTCAAAAAATACAAAGAGATCAGAATATCCAAGGATGATTCGGCAGGTGTGCGCTGGGTAATGGGAAATCTCAGCAAACTCGCCACCGGCAACATCTCACTCAATACCTTAAGCAAACAGATTAAATTTTAATTTCAATATTTCGCTATTTCACCTTTTCGCTATTTCACCATTTCACCATTTACATATGACTGAAGATATTTTCCAGGGATACAAAGGACGCGCACTCGCCGTACTGCAAAAGTTTAATGCCAGGGTTTGGGCAAAGGTAAAGGTCGAAAGCAGCCGGGGCATCTTTGAAGGTACGATCCTTCCCAGGGCGGAGAACACAGATGACAAACACCTTGTATTAAAGATTTTTACCGGATACAACATCGGGGTCGATATAGATGGGATCACCGGTATCGTTGAACTTGGGTACAAGAAGGCGGTTTATAAAATCCCGGAGAAGGAGTTTCCTTATTCCAAAGATAAACCCAATGTAAAGTTGTTGGGGACGGGAGGCACCATTGCTTCCCGGCTTGACTACCGCACCGGCGCCGTGATTCCCGCGTTTTCGCCGGGTGAATTGTACGGTGCGGTCCCCGAATTGGCCGATATATGCAATCTGACTACTGAAAAACTATTCGCCGTATTCAGCGAAAATATGGGCCCGGAGCAGTATAAAAAACTAGCCGTTGCCATCGGACATGAGATCGAAAAGGGCATCGACGGTATCATTATCGGGCACGGAACCGATACGCTTCATTACACCTCGGCGGCGCTGACCTTCATGGTTCAAAATTCACCGGTTCCGATCGTCCTGGTCGGGTCACAGCGTTCATCGGACAGGCCAAGTTCAGATGCCGCCCTGAACCTGATGCATGCCGCCACGGCTGCGGCACATGGCGACATCGCTGAAGTGATGGTATGCATGTTCGGACCAACATCCGACGAATACGGTTTCCTGCATAAAGGGACCCGGGTGCGGAAAATGCACTCATCCTACAGGTCAACCTTCCGCACCATCGGAGATACCCCCATTGCTACTGTCACCCGGAAGGGCGTGGTTCCCATCAAACAGGATTATAAACGCAGGCGAAAAGACCGGAATGTCACGATCATGCCCTATTACGAGGAAAAGGTGACCATGATCTACTACTATACCAACATGCAGCCCGACGTAATTGATGCACTGGTTGACGCTGGTTACAAAGGGATCATCATCATCGGCACCGGACTCGGCCATGTCAACAAACCGATATATCCTGCCCTGGAACGAGCCATTGCAAAAGGCGTCGCCATTTATATGACCGTTCAAACTTTATGGGGCTACGTGCATATGTTTGTGTATGACACGGGGCGCGACCTCATGGCCAAGGGAATTATCCCGGCGGAGAACATGTTGCCCGAAACTGCCTTTATCAAACTAAGCTGGGCCCTGGGACAAACATCAGACCTGGAGAAGGTCAAAGAGATCATGCTGACTCCCATCAACAGTGAAATTACACCCCGCGAACCATACAATGGCTACCTGATCTACCAGGGGGGAGTGCCGGAAGTGGAGGCGTTTATAAGGAAGTTCCACAAGTAATAAATAGTGAAATAGCGAAATAGCGAAATGGCGAAATGGGGTATAAATAATTACAAATTCATATGAAAAAGAACCAAAGGGTTATCCGGTTAGTACTTATTTTAGTGATACTTTTATCAGGCATGGGAATTTTCGCCCAGAAATCCTTCAAATACGAAACGGTTCCGAACGACCCGCTCAAAGCCAGAATTTACACGCTTGACAATGGGCTCAAAGTATATCTCACAGTGTATAAAGATGCCCCGCGTGTTCAGACTGCCATAGCCATACGCACCGGCAGCAAAAACGATCCTTCCGACAATACGGGTATGTCGCACTACCTTGAGCATATCATGTTCAAGGGTACCGATGAATTTGGAACCAAAGATTTTTCAAAGGAAAAGGTGTTGCTGGATCAGATCGAACTCAAATTCGAAGTTTACAAACAAACTTCAGATTCACTTTTGCGGAAACGAATTTATCACGAAATTGACAGTCTGTCGGGGGTGGCGGCCACCTATGCCATTGCCAATGAATATGATAAACTGCTTTCGGTGATCGGGGCAAAGGGGACTAACGCTTTTACATCCTTTGAGGAGACGGTCTATATCAATGATATCCCATCGAACAAGATCGGTCCGTGGCTGGAGATCGAACGGGAGCGTTTCCAGGATCCTGTCTTCAGGTTGTTCCATACAGAATTGGAAACCGTGTATGAAGAGAAGAACATGAGCCTTGACAACGATGATGATAAAGTTTTTGAAGATCTCTTTTCCGGTCTGTTCAGCAAAAATACCTATGGAACCCAAACGGTCATCGGGACTGTGGAGCATTTGAAAAATCCATCACTTGTCGCAATGAGAAATTATTTCGACACCCGCTATGTCCCTAACAATATGGCCGTAGTGATGTCAGGCGATTTTAACCCCGATGAGGTGATTCAAATGGTGGATGCTACTTTTGGACAGTTGGCATCAAAACCGGTTGCCCCCTATGTTCCTGCCGTTGAACCACCAATAACCCATACAATTGTAAAAGAGGTGGTTGGTCCGGATGCTGAATCGGTAACCATCGGCTACCGTCTTGGTGGCGCCGACACCAAAGATGCCGATCTGGTAACTGTTTGCAACATGGCGCTAAGCAATAACAATGCCGGTTTGATGGACCTGAACCTGAACCAGGCACAAAAGGTGCTCGAGGCTAACGCTTACTCTTATGTTTTGAAAGATTATTCGGTAAATATTTTTTCGGGCAAAGCCAAAGAGGGGCAATCGCTTGAAGAGGTGAAAGACCTCATCATGGATCAGATTTCCATGGTGAAAAAAGGTGAATTTCCCGATTGGCTGATCCCCGCGGTCATCAATGATCTTAAATTGGCTGAAATCAAAAAGTATGAAACCAATTTTGGCCGTGCCATGGAATTGATGGATGAATTCGTGAAGGAATTGCCCCATTCCAGGGTTGTTAACAACATCAGCCGGCTTTCAAAGATATCCAAACAGGATATCATCGATTTTGCAAACAAGAACTATGGCGACAACCATGTAATCGTTTATAAACGCAATGGCCAGGCGAAGGAAACGACAAAGATCGTGAAACCGCTGATCACTCCTGTTCCAATGAACCGTGATGACGAATCAGACTTCCTGAAGAAGATCGTGGCCGAGCCATGTAAAGTGATCGAACCGGTATTTCTTGACTACACAAAGGATATTAAAAAGCTCAACCTGAAAAGCAGCATCCCGGTATTGTATAAGGAAAATACCGAAAACAGCGCTTTTTCATTATACTATTTCTTTGAGATGGGCACAAACAATGACCGTGAACTTGGCATAGCCCTTGATTACCTGAAGTACCTTGGTACAACGAATTTTTCTCCCAAACAAATCCAGGAGGAATTCTACAAATTGGGTTGTACGATCAGTGTGAACAGTTCAGAGGTGGAGGTATGGGTATCTCTGAAGGGGTTGAGTGAAAACATGGCAAAATCGGTGAAGCTTTTTGAGCAGTTGCTATCAGATGCCCAGCCAAATAAGCCGGCTTTGGAGAATCTTGTGGCTGATATTAAAAAACGCCGGGATGATGACAAACTTTCAAAGCAGACCATTTTGTGGGAGGCGATGTACAACTATGGTGTATATGGCGAAAAATCGCCCTTTACAAACATTTTATCTTCCTCCGAACTGGATGCACTCAAGGCGGATGACCTGGTTGCATTGATCAAAGAATTGAATGGATTTCAGCACAAAGCGCTCTATTATGGCCCGGAAAAGGCGGAAAATTTAATAGCGCTGTTGAACAGGGAGCATCGAAATCCGGGATCGATCAAAGGGGTGCCTGAAGCCAGAGTTTTCGAGCAGAAACCAACAGATGTTTCCAGGGTTTATACGGTGGATTACGATATGAAGCAGGCTGAGATCATCATGCTTTCAAAGTCAGGTGCGTACGACAAGTCGATCATTCCGGAGATTCGGCTATTCAACGAATATTTTGGCGGCGGCATGAACTCGATTGTTTTCCAGGAGATCCGTGAATCGAAGGGACTGGCTTACAGCGCCTGGGCAGGATACCGTTCACCACAGCAACCATACCAGAATTTTTACCTGTTCTCCTATATCGGGACACAGATCGACAAATTACCTGAGGCCATGAAAGCCATGACCGGTCTATTCAACAACATGCCGGAAAGTGAAAAAGCGCTGAATTCTTCCCGTGAGGCCATTATCAACAAGATCCGAACTGAACGCATCACCAAATCACAGGTATTGTTTAATTATATCAATGCCGATAAATTCGGTCTCACTTACGACATCCGCAGGGATGTGTTTGAAAGGGTACCTCACATGAACTTTTCTGACTTGAAAGAATTTCAGCAGAAGTTCATTAAGGACAAAAATTTCACCATTCTGGTACTTGGCAACAAGGCTGAACTGGATATGAACACGCTCTCATCATATGGGCAAGTGCATTCGCTGAAATTAGAAGAGGTTTTTGGGTATTAAGAACTTAAACCTGTTAATCATCCGAGAATTTCCTGAGCAGCTCCCGGTATTGCGAAAATACATTGGCGCGTGAAATAAACCCAAGGTATTTGCCATCTTCCACCACCGGCAAATTATAACGGTCGCTTTGTTGGAACAGTTGCACCACCCTGTCCATTGAATCATCTGGATTTATTACACAATCGGGCATGAAAAGGAGATCTTTGACGTAGGTTTCATCATAGATTGACTGGTCGAACATGATCTGCCTGATGTTGTCGAGCATCACGATGCCATAGAATTTTCCGTCGCGGTCAACCACCGGGAAAATATTACGTGAAGCAGTCGTCACGATCTTTACAAGCTGCCCAAGCGTAGCTCCGGGATCGACTGCTGCAAAGTTGGTTTCGATCAACTGGCGGGGCGACATGAAAGAGAGTACGGCTTTGTCTTTATGGTGCGTGATAAGTTCCTTGCGTGCTGCGAGCTGACGGGTATAAATGGAATGACTTTCGAAGATATGGCAGGTAAGGTAAGCGATCGCCGAAACAATGATCAGGGGTGTAAGCAGCAAATATCCTCCGGTAATCTCTGCAATTAGGAAAATAGCTGTGAGCGGGGCATGCATCACACCTGCCATCACGCCTGCCATCCCGACCAGGGCGAAGTTGCTTTGAGAAATATTGAGACCAAAGACAGTATTTAGCAGGTTGGCGAAAAAATATCCACAAATGGCGCCAACAAATATCGAAGGGGCAAAGGTGCCTCCGATCCCGCCACTGCCCTGCGTTACGGCCATGGCTACCACTTTCATGATGATCAGGCCGAAGATGACAATCAGGAGCGACCAGTGATTTTGTTTTAAAGCGCCGAATAAAGCAGAATTGCCAATCATCTCGCCCTGTCCGTTGATCACATCCTTTAAAACCGTATAACCCTCTCCGAATAAGGAGGGATAGATAAAAATAAGCAAAGCAAGGGTTATGCCGCCAATCGCAACCCTGGTTGTCTGTGTCAGTTTATTCAGCAGTGATTCAATCTTGATGCTTCCACGGATAAAAAATACCGATGTCAGTCCCGTGAAAATACCAAGCAGGATATAAAAAGGGATATGACGGATAATAAAGGGATTGTTCAAGGTGAAGGAGAACAACACCTCGTTGCCCATCAGCAAAAACGAGACCACGGATGCCGTTACAGTCGTGATAAGTAAGGGGATCAGGGTGGTCATGGTGAGGTCGAGCATCAATATCTCAAGCACGAAAATCGCTCCGGCGATAGGCGCCTCAAAAATACCGGCGATGGCCCCCGCGGCGCCACAACCGATCAGCATGGTCGAGGTCTTGTAATCGAGCCGGAAGAGCCGGGCGAGGTTTGACCCTATAGCGGATCCGGTAAGCACTATGGGGGCTTCCGGCCCAACTGAACCTCCGAAACCAAGGGTCAACGTGCAGGAAGCCAATGATGAAAAGGTATTGTGGGGCTTGATCTGACTGTTGTTTTTAGAAATGGCATATAACACCTTGCTTACGCCATGACTGATGTTTTCTTTCACCACATACCTGACAAACAATATGGTGAGGATGATCCCGACAACCGGAAATGCCAGAAACAGGTAATAAATGCCATGGTAGCTGAAACCGTTGGTCAGAAAATAATTCGTGTAATACAACGTGTTTTTCAGTGTAACTGCTGCAAGACCGCTGCCAATACCAACCACCATGCTGAGGATCAGCACAAATTGTCTTTGTTTGATGTGACGTAACCGCCACACAAGAAGTTTCCCGGTAATTGATTTTGGCAACATGTTGCTGCAAATGTAATTTATTTTTTCAACCCTGACAGGCTGACGATACTACCCGAACCTCAATAGGAGATGGAGTAAAGAAATTCAAACCCCCATCCGCCTGTGGATGGATGGTAAAGGCTGCGTAAACCCATCTCCACAGGCGCAACGAAACGCAAAAGATGGAAATCGGCAGTAATTTCACCACCCATTGTTTGATATTCATTTACATAGCCTGGATTTTTTCCATTCGCCCAATCGTAATATAGGTTGAGTTTCAAACGTTTCAGGTAAATTACCGACCCAATGCTGAAATCGGGATACCAGAGCGGGAGTTTGTAATTCAGACTTAAACTTAGCAAGTTGTTATCATCTGCGCTGAAATATCCTTTCGGGTATGTGATGAGATTTGAAAACGAATAGCTTAGCCGGTTGTTATCGTTTCGTTCCTGATATCCGCAATAGAGCCGGATCCCGTGGTGGCGGATGACCCCCGGAAAATAAAGGTTGGCTTTAACAGCAAAGATTGATCCCATATTGTTGGCTCCGAACGGTGAATTCCGGTAAATGACATCAATTGCTTGTCCCAGCCTGGGATATACATCTTTTGGGTTTGAGTTCAGGTATTGCGAGGTGGTAACCCGGTAATCAAGGGTCTGTATCCAACCGTTTGTAAATGTGGATGGTGTCGTGGAGTGGTGTCTGACTCCGATCAGGGTGGTCCCGATCGAGGGTTGAATGTATCTGGCGTACCTCCCACGTGAAAAATTCCATGGAATGCTGACAACAGTCTTGAAATTGGTCTCCTGCCAGGTAAACCGGTAAATATCACTGCTTCCGTGATATCGTGCGTATCCGGCCCTGTTCCCGATATCGAACCGGAAGGTGAAGGCGGGATACCATCCGCGGTAACTCAGGTCAGTATAAAACTTTCCGGTCTGTTCATTAATATCGTATTCCCAACCGGCGCCGGCCAGCATGGTACTCAGGGTGTTTTGGGAGAGCAACATCACCCCCGGTTTAATGTCGAGGTTATTAATGTCAAAGGAAGCAGGCGCCCAACTGTGCGGATTGACAAGGTTCAGGAACTTCGAATATTTCCTGGTGGGATATATTATTCCCCGGATGGAATCCCGCTCCAGGCTGTAATTGCCGGAGGCATTCATTTTATAGATGTTACGCACAGATATGCTATCCTGAATGTTGGCAGTTTCCTGTGCTGCAAGTGCATCATATAATCTGTAGGAATTGTTGGTCACATGTTGTAAAGGTATCCACGATAAGGTGTCTACAGGTATTTCCGCCACCATAAGTCCATCGGAGCTGTAATCGGAGCAGATCATGTGTTTATTATCCGAAGTAAAATTTGGATCAAATGTGGCAAAACGGCCAGATGTAACCTGAAAGGTCTCCCTGGTCAGGGTGTCCATGGCATAAATGTTTTCAACACCTGAGTGATCGGCGCTATAAATGATATACTGCTTGAAAAAAAAAGCCGGCCGGTTGAATTCATTGTAGGAGTATGGAAGAAGACAACTGATTTTACCGGTGACAGTCTCAAGAACTGCCACGGTCTCTCCATTTTCGTTCAGTAATGTGAAAATGATTTTGGTGGCATCGGGCGACCAGTTTGGCGTAATAGCCTGGCCACCATCCGCTATGTTGTGCCGTTTCAGTAGCCGGCCTGTAGGCGCCTCCAGTATATCGATACTGCATTGATTTTCTGTGGAATAGTGAACAGCCGCTATCTTGGCGCCATCCGGAGATAATACGGGGGCAAAATAACGGGATTTTCCGGTCAGAGACCGTTGCTTTCCGGTGTTAAAATCATAAATCCTGATCTCTGAATAGTTGCGGTTTGACCATCTCAAATCCCGCACCAGTTCGGCCCATACAAGGTAACTGCCAACGGTTGATGTTGTTCCCCGAAAGTGGTTGCCAGGCGTTAAAAGGATCTTTTCATTTCCGGTTTTACGGTCGATGAGCACATAGCGGTCAACGTCATCCATGCTCGATTTATCGGCCAGAATGGTGGAGTCATTTAACAGGATCGGATGATCGTAATACACATGGTTTTTCACATTCCGCTTTGTGATTGAACGCATCGCCTGATGCTCTGTGCGGTGTAACTGTTGTTGCCAGGCACTGTCGAGGGTTGCGAGTGTTTGCCTGTAAAGCCCGGTTTTCCACATTCCGGTAACCTTGCGGATACCGCTGTTAAACGGAACGACCATGAAGGGATATCTGGCAACCTTGTCCAGTGCGGTATTCCAGAGCTCCGGGCCGTACTTCTTCCGTGATTGTCCGACCAGGTAATAGCCAAGCGCATAAGCATCCGGAGTAAATGTTTTGTACGAACCCATGGTAGCTTTGTCATAGGAGTATGGGCCCTTTTCAACAATCTGCGCCCTGAGCGTACTTTCAAATAGCGCCGATCGCCCCCGTCCGGTGTGAGTCATGGCGGTTTCCGTTACAGTGGCGTCGCCTTCCAGGAACCACGACGGAACATAGAGGCCTAGTATCCCTCCGGTTATTTGTTCACCGAAAATATAGTATAGCGCCTTTGAAAATCCGCGGTTGATCTTGCTGATCTGAACAGCATGGCGGTATTCATGGATCGCCAGTTGCTCAAGCCACTCCTCTGCATAGGTATTCTGTGGGGGGCAGGTATATAGCTCGATCCGCCTGGGCGCCCACACCGTCAACCCGTTAGATATAACCGAATGCGAATGCAGGACAACTGGCATGCGTGGAACCTTCGAAGAAAGGGTTGTTGTCGCATTCCTGCATATGATATCCATGATGTTGGCAAGGTACTGCGCTTTTTTTTCAAACGGTTCCGGGAAAATAATCTGGTAACGGTCTGTTTTAATTTGTTGCCACCGGATTGATGCAGGGTCCTGCCCGGCGCTGAAATATTGGGAGAAGCCATGCAGGCTCAGGAAGAAGCATAGAAAAAGGGAAACCTTGATTTTCATGGTTGGGCTAGTGGGTGACAGGGTAACAAGGTAACAAGGTAACAAGGTAACAGGGTGACAGGGTGACAGGGTAACAGGGTGACAGGGTAACAATGTTCATCTCAGACAGTTACCAGGTCAGCGGTTTATTAAAATTTTCCGCAGCGCCTTGTTCCGATTGTTGCTCAATACGACCGAATAAATGCCATTGGAAACCCGCCCAAGGTCGATCTGTTGTTCAAAAATGCCATTTACCTCTACTTTGTCAAGTCCATAGACCATCACACCAAGCTGGTTGTAAATAATGATGGAAAAGGCATCTGGCGCCTGTGTGGTAATTGAAACAGTGAATTTCCCGTCATTAGGTACCGGGTAAATGCTGATACTGCTGTTCTGCAGTTCCGGTTGACCGGATATTAAGACATAAACATGATTCGATTGAAGTGAAGAGCAGCCGTTTATTGTCACAACAGTCCAGTACCATCCTGATTGGGAGGCATAATAGATTTGTCCGGTTGCTCCCGCGATCGCCCCGGTTCCTTCACGATACCATTGATTGCCATTGGCAGCGCTGCTGGTCAGCACATTACCCAGTACTGTCACTACCGGGGTTGCAGGGATGGTAGTAACAGTTACGCTAAAATCGGGCGATGCTGTTCCGTTACCGCAACTGTTGCTGCCTGCCACGGAGATATTTCCAGTGATGGCATTCGGGCTGAAATTTACGGTGATATTTCTTGTTCCGGAGCCGGTAGCAATCGTTGCACCTGCAGGCAGGCTCCAGTTGTATGCCGTGGCATTGAGGATTTCATCACATGAGTAAGGTATTCCATTGTTGCCGGCACAAACTGCAGCGGTGCCGGTAACGGGTCCGGCTGCATTCGGCATAGGATTGACAAAGAGGCTATAAACGGCAGGAGTCACTGTTGTGCATCCGTATGAATTGGTGAAACTCACGCTGACCCATTGTGCACCAATAGCGTTCCAGGTAACGTTGAGGGTATTCGTACCCTGTCCAGACACGATCGTGCCGCCGCCAGAAACGTCCCACTGATAATTCAACATTCCGCTGTTGGTGATGTATTGGTTGTTTGCTGAATTGATGCATGGGTTGTTGCTGCTCCCGATGGTGGGAACTGCTGCAGGGTTTATCGTGACATTGTATATGGTGGGTGTCGTGGCAACGCATCCGGTAGGATTTGTATAGGTGACACTCACCGTCCTGCTCCCGGCATATGGCCATGAAACCGTGATTGCGTTGGTGCCGGCCCCGGAAATGATCGTCCCGCCAATGGAAACAGCCCAGTTATAGTTGGACATCCCTGCTTCGGTGGTATATACGATGTTTGCTGCATTTGCACAGACCACATTGGGACCGGAGATGGTCGGGACTGGCAAGTTGATCACATTTACAGCAAAGGAAGTCGGTACTGCAGCGTCACAGCCAATGCTGTTTGTATAGTTGACCGTAACAGTCTGGGGCCCTGCCGTAACCCAATTTACCATAATGCTGTTTGTCGCTGATCCACCAGTAACGATCCCACCGCCCGAAACAACCCAGTTATAACCTGTCATCCCACTCTCCGTGGAATATACATTTCCTGATGAATTGATGCAGGCATTTGCCGGACCGGTGATGGTCGGCGCCGGTCGCGGAACTACAGTTATCGCAAACGGAGGAGATGTGGTCCCCTGTCCGCAAACACTTGAACCATAAACTGTTATATTTCCGGATACGGCAAGTCCGGAAAAACTTACGGTGATTGAGTTGGTGTTAACGCCAGAGGTGATCATTGCTCCAGTTGGCAGCGTCCAGGAATAGGAGGTGGCATTGACAATGGCAGGAACGGTGTAAACATAACCGGTTCCATTCTTGCAAACATTTACAGGTCCACTGATGTTGCCCGCCGGTGATGGCGCCGGACAAGTTGTTGTAAAGGAGAGGTCATTGCCATTTGTTGTGCCCTGGATATTCGTACCGTTGATCCTGAAATGGTAGGTGGTGTTTGGCGCGAGGCCGGAGATATTGGCCAGGGCGGCATTCGTCCCCCCGCCGGTTACACTTGCCGGGTTCCCCGGTACCACAGTCCCATATGCCGTCGTTAGTCCGTACTCAAAGGAAATTGTTGATACGTTAAAATTTGCGGTCACATTTCCGTTAAGCGTTGCCGTAGTGGCATCTATCAGCGTAGCTGGCGTGGTTTGCACGGCCGGTCCCGGCTGAGACCCGGTAAAGGTTCCAAAACCGGTCAGACCGGTAGCGTTGATCTGGTGGAGCGTATTGTTGACAAATCCAAAATCGGTGAAAGGGGTCGGATCGACCTGCATGGAGAACATCTGTGTTTCATTCCCCGCCACATCGGCGGGCAGATACTGGAACATTGCTGCACAGTTGAACGAAGTAATGGCGGATGAAGAAACATTCCAGTACCGATTCAGGTAACTCGAGGTATTTGGATCTCCGGGATATTTGGCATTGGCCAGGTTGACACCGGCATAATTCCCGGCTCCGAAGGTTCCTGCGCTGAAATTCAATGTAACCGGCGAATATTCAGGTAAACCGGTATTATCGCCTACCGGGAACAAGAAACTGCCGGTAAAACCTGGAACGAACCTTTTCTGTAACATGCCGGTTCCGGTTGCAACGATCATTGCCAGCGATGAAGGAGTTCCTGCAATCGTTGAGGTGGCATCCATAACCAGATCACTTGATCCGAGTGTCAGTAAGCCGCTGGTCAGTTTCAGGTCGCCGCTCAGTGTAATCTGGGTGTTCAGGTTCAATCCGGCGCTGTTTGCAAGTTCGAGGGTCAGATTGGTGTTGGTCGTCAGGGTACCATTGACCGTAATTGTTTGGACTGTGCTTCCCGACACGGTGACCGTAGCGGCGGTGGCGGGTGAAAAATTAAGAAATGCACCTGGCTGGACCATGATATTACCTTTGATTTGATGAAGGCCTGATGCCGGACCTGTCATATTGAAGTTCAATGTTCCATTCGTGATGGTCATGTTGTCGATGGAAACCGGGCTGCTGCCCGACGGGCTGACCGTGACGCCCGTTGCATCCATTTCGAAGTCGGCATAGGTCCTTCCGGAAAATGATGGCGTAAGGTTGGCCATGACCTTGAACAGGCTTCCTGTCTCGAAAACCACAACACTGTTGGGCTGACCGGCGCCGAAGGGGTTGCTTCCTGCTTGCTGCAGGTATGTTGAACCTCCTGAAAAGATGACCGATCCCAGCGACGAAGTCCCAAAAGCATTGCCGGAAAAGAAGGTGCCCGCGATAAAAACAGCGCCACTGTTAAAGATGATGGCTCCGGGATCGGCTGCAATAATCCGGTGAGCAGTACTCGCAGTTGATGAAAGCTTCATGTTGCCACCGATGCTGCCGGTCGCTGTAACGCCGATAAAAATATTAATGGCATTTATGGCATTCAGGTTGAGTGTGCAACCTGCAGGGATATCCAGGTCGGCTCCGGCGGCTCCTGCAATTGTAAGGGTTACTGCAGATGCACTCTGAAGGTTAATGGTTGTATTGTTGGCCATGATCAGTCTTGCAATGGTCTGCGAGGGTACTCCCGTTATGGTTTTGGTACCTCCACCATTGAACTGAAGGATATCTCCCGTTGCAGGGGTGGTGCGGGCAGGATTCCAGTTTCCGGGGGTGGTCCAGTTTCCGTTGTCAGCGCCCTGCCAGGTATAGGTCACGGATACAGATCCCAATGTCGTGGCGTTTGCGGAAGGAATAACCGGGGAGGTATAATAATTATAGGTCTCATCGTGAACGCCATCCCAGGAAAAAGGAAAAATAGTAAAGGAGTATTGTGTTCCGGGGGAAAGTCCCGTAACGGTTCTGTCAAGCGCTGAACCCGGAGTTACCAAAGCTGCAACTGCACCATCACCCAACAGGCTTCCTTCGGTATAACCTGTTCCATCAACCGGTATTCCGGAGGGTTGTGATGCTCCTGGTCTTTGGATGATGATATAGCCATCTGCTCCGGTTGCTGGTGCACTCCAGCTAAGGTATATGCTTGTGTTGCCCGCTGTGAGTGCTGTAAAACCTGGCACATGCGAACCGGGTTCGTTAGAAAGCGTAAAGAAGGATGCTTCGCCGGTAAGGCTCGTCCCGATGCTGTTGGTGGCATAAGCCTTGAAATAAATCTGTGTTTGCGGCAAAAGGCTGCCTCGTAAATGAGAAAAGATACCGGTTGCGGTCCCGCCCTCCGCAAGTTTGTTGTCGGTTATGGTAACTCCGGGTGATGTCTTCCACACCGTGCCCCGCTCCGTGATTGCCGCCCCGCCATTGCTGGAAACGGTCCCTCCAAGGATGGCCGAGATATTACCAATGGTCGAAACAGTGGCCAAGGTTACTACAGGTGCGGTCAGAATGGTTTGCGTTGCCTGGCTGTTTGGGTTCAATGTTGCCGTTGTGGTGAGATACACCGTCGAACTTCCGGCGCCGTTATACTCATATACCCTGAACCAGTAGGTTGTACTTCCTGTAAGTCCTGAAACGGCCACAGAATTTCCATTTCCATTGAAAATCACCTGTTCGCCTGTGCCTCCGTAAACGGGATTTGCAACCGGATCGGTGCCGTTTGCAGGATTTGTGAAACTATTGGTCGTGTTTATGACCGTTACTCTTTTCACGCCATTACCGATTGTCCATGAAGCGGTCATGGCTGTTGGGGTTACCCCGCTGAAAGTAATGTTTTGTGCCTGTATGGTAGGAGGTACAACACTTGCCGGTAAAACATCCCCCCAGGAAAGGCCGACCCTGATCCCATCGATGATCAGGTTTTGTGATGATGAAAACTGGCGTATCGCAACGCATCCGGGATCAATATCAGAAATACCGGCGTCTGTCAGCGGACCCACGGCCGGAACTGCCGGTTCAGATGCCGGGATGGCCGAATCGAATACGAACAAGCTGGCAATGTCGTTGTTACCGCCACCAACGATCTCATATTTCAGGACCAGAAGATAGGTTACACCGGGTGTATAGGTTGATGCTGAAAATGTACCGGTGTTGCTCCCCACGCTTAAGCCAAAATGGTTTGTTGCGTCCATGTAAACTCTTCCGCGGTACGTTGTCCCAATCGTTTCACCGCCCAGGTGAAAAAAATACCCTGCTGCCGTATTTACGACATTTACCATGAAGGCAGTGTAAACCACTCCCGACGTTTGTGTGGTAAACAGCCGGTGATCGTCTTCACCGGTATTATCTGCCAGGGCTGCATTTCCAATTCCGGATGAAATATATCCGGTAAAGTTCAATCCCCCGTCATTGACCGTGATAGGCTGGGAGCCTGCACCGGAATGTGCTGTCCATCCATGTGCAGTTATAAGGTCATTAGCCGGATAAGAAAAGTTTTCGTCCATCAGCAACTGGCTATAACCGGCTTGATAAATATTCAATAGAACAATTGTAAAAGAGATGAATGTCAGGAATATATTATTTTTCATAATTCAGATTTTCGCATCCGGGCGTTGAATAAAAAGGTTACCTATTACAAAAATATAAACAAAGACGGACAAAGCCTGTATTTTGTTAAGAACTATT
Source organism: Bacteroidales bacterium (assembly GCA_030681475.1). Taxonomy (GTDB): domain Bacteria; phylum Bacteroidota; class Bacteroidia; order Bacteroidales; family FEN-979; genus CAIVAT01. The sequence goes on from JAUXWT010000056.1 coordinate 50,138, forward strand.
GTAAAATAAAAGAGGCTGTTCCGAAAACAGGAACAGCCTCCGATAATATCAGGTGATTTATTAGTTCGTCAGGATGATTTTAACCGTTTGAACTTTATTACCTGTTGTTACAGTCACAAAATAGATCCCCGGAGGGTTGCCTTTGATTGAAATTGTTTTTTTGCTTGTCCCTTGCCAATCAGTACTAAGAATTTTTCCGCCAAGCATACCAAGCACCCCGACCTTAACCTGGTTGGTGGTCAGGTCGCTGAGTTGTTCGATGGTGAACACTCCGCTGGTTGGGTTTGGATAGATTTTAAATGCATTCTCCATCAGACGGACGCCTGTTTCCTCTTTGGCATCCAGGACTGTTGTTGACTTGGCAGGAGTACAATATTGGCCGCTTGTCGTTATTTTGCCCCACAGGTACCCTCCTGAGAAAACCGTTGTTCCTGGCAGGTAACTGATCTTTTGACCGGCGATCATCGTTGCGCTGCCACCGTTAAGTACCACGAAGGTAGTTACACCTCCTGCGACAGTTATGGTGTTGGTAGCATTATAACATACGGGCGGGCCGGGAGAAACAGTACCGGTTACGGTAAGATTGACCGGAACGGCAGAAACGGTTATTGCATATTGGGAAGAACCACCTTCCACATCACAGGCATTTACGCCGAAAACGCTGGCATTACCCGACACGGCTCCCGGCGAAAATGTGACGGTAACCATATTTGTCCCGTTGCCTGCAACAATGGTTGAAGGTAAGGGAAATGACCAGATGTAATTCGTTGCATTCGCAATAACCGGTACCGAGTACTGGTATTGCGTTGCACCATCAGCTATAACTGTTGACGGTCCTGTAATCTGGCCTGCATCCCCTGTTGGAAGGCATCCCGTGACGAAGAACAGGCCGTTACCGTTGGAAGTTCCGTTAACATTAGTTCCTTTGATCCTGAAATAGTACGTTTTGTTTTGTTGCAGACCGGTCAGGTTAGCAGAAACAGCCGTAGTCGTACCACCTGTCACTGTTGGCGGAACACCGGCGACAGTCATGCCGTAGGAAACATCCAGTCCGTATTCAAAGATCACGGTTGTACTTTGGTTATTTGCATTCACGGTTCCATTCAAGGTTGCCGTGGTCGCTTCCACGGCCGTGGCAGCAGTAGTTTCCACAGATGGTGGGAGGGTGGTGGCTGCTGATGCACGGATCACGATATTGTCGAGCCGGTTGTTGCCGGACACATTGGAGGCCCCGGAAAATGTTAACCTGAGATATACGATAGGAGCACCATTTATTTGTGAGATAGCACTCAGATCAAGTGTTTTTAATACAAAGTTAGCTGAGTTATCAGCAGTATTCGGTCCAAAATCCGTAAAAGAGGTCCCATTGATACTCCATGCCCACTGATGTACATTAAATCCGGTCGAGGTACCCCGGATTGCAAAACTTACAACTGCGTTTTGCAGAGCCGACATCGAAAATTTGAAAACCATGCTTTTCCCGTTTGACGAAAAGCCAGTTCCTCCAACAGCTGTGTAGGCATTTCCCGCAAGAATTGCACCTCCTTCCCTTGGGTCATTCAGTGTTGTTCCTCCAAATGTCGTTAATTCATTCCCGGATACGGTAGTGACCCATAATGAAGATACATTCGTACCATCAGCATATAGCATGGCAGTGCCTGACTGGTTGCCGAAATTAGCGCTGACCGAAGTCGGCGTATCGGGGGCTGGTGCTGTGGCATCAAATGTCCAGGCAGCAACAGGGGGTACAAAAGCCAACGTTGTTACATTTGCTGTTGGAGCAGCAGGGAGGATTTTATAATCAATGTTTGCGCCGAAATTGGTATAAGCATAGATGGCAAAATAATAGGGTGTAGAACTTATCAGCCCGGTCCATGTGTAAGTTTGCACGCCATGGTTAACATACACCAGTCCGCTGCCGTCTCCCAGGTTTGAATCGGAGGCAGGCTGCACCCCGTCAACCGGATCAGTGAATGTTCCGGTCGTATTAGCGAGGATCATAAATCCGGTTGCAGGTTGGGCCCCGTCATTATCTAACCACGTGTTTACAATGGAAGAATAGTTTGGAGAAATGGCTGTAAAAGAAGCTGCATGGTTTGTTGGTTCCCCTAAAAGGGTAGTGAAACTCGATTCACCGGAAAGCGAAGTACCAGCACTGTTGGTGGCATAGGCGGCATAATAAATAGGAGTATTCGCGGGCATTCCGGAACGTATATGTGTAAACACACCTGTGGTAGTACCACCTTCGGCCAATTTATTGTCTGTAATGGACACGCCAGGGCTTGCTTTCCATACGGTTCCCCTTTCAAGAATTGGAGCGCCTCCGTCAGCCGTAATGTTGCCTCCAAGGGTTGCGCCGGAAGCAGTGATGGATGCCGAGGTGGGAGTGGTGATTACAGGGGGGGCTGCTGATGCAGCGGTCGTTTGGTTTAACGGGTTGTTCGCGCCAGACACCGTACAATATTTTGTGAGTGCACCTGTTCCGTTGTATTCCCATGCCTGGAACCAGTATTGCGTGTTGGAGAGGAGTCCGGAGACGATTGGCGCCGTGCTGCCTGAGCCATTATAAACAACTTGTTCGCCTGTACCACCGTAAGTGGCATTGGCTGTGGGATCCAACCCATCGGTCGGAGCCGTGAACGAATTGACTGTATTGATCTTCACCACACGTTTAGTTCCGTTCCCTGGTGACCAGGCAACATTCATCTGGTTCTGAAGAATATCAGAAAAGGTAAAGTTGGAGGTTTGAGTGGTGGGGGCAATAATTGTTCCGGAAGCTGTAACGTCTGCCCAAGTTAAGCCAACCCGAATCCCGTCCAGTTTCAAAGTTGGGCCGGTTGTTGACCCGCCTTGTCTGAGTGCCACGGAACCGATATCACCAGGGTCGGTCGTAACATCTGTCGCGGTCACGGTTGGGGTCGGTTCCGGTGCTCCAAGCACAGGGTTGATAAACATATCCACAAAATCGTTGGAAGCACCAGCAACAATGGTGTACTTCACAACCACAAGGTATGTCGTGTTCAGGGCATAGGAAAATGGGGTATAGGTAATGGCAGCACCCCCATAAGAAATTCCAAATGAAAGTGCGCTGCTTGCATCCCTTTTAACAAAAACCCTGCCTCTGAAAGTAGAACCAATTGTATTTGGTCCCAGATGAAAAAAATAATCCCCTCCCGTTGTTGCAGCAGTTACGTTAACCAGGAACCCTGCATAAACGGTTCCCGAAGTTTGTGCAGGAAAGGTGCTGTTAACATCTTCACCAGTGGCAACCATCGAAACTTCATTGCCGATACCTGAGGATAAATAATTGGTGTAGCTGATGGTTGGGGCTGTAACTGTGATAGAGTTCGTCCCTGCTCCAGAATGAGAAGTCCATCCGTTGGCCGTTAAAAGAGTTCCAGTCGTATAACTGAAGTTTTCTTGCAATAGCTGCGCCTGGGCATTCGAACAGTTTAAAAAACCAAATGTGATCAAAGGTAAGATTAACAATAATAAATACTTTTTCATAAGGATATGTTTTTCGTTAATATTTTATACAAATTTAAGAATTTAACAAATTGAAACCACCCAATGTTGAGAATTAATAAAAAATGCGAATCAAGTGTTGAATTTTAAAACCCGAAGGGTTGACATTTTTATAGAATTAGGCCTTGCCAAACATCATAAACCACGAAGTGGTGACATTATAATGCCATGCCTTCGGCATTTGCGGTGGTCTTTGACATTA
>JAUXWT010000062.1 GCA_030681475.1 Bacteroidales bacterium
TTCTTGGGTGCTGCCTGAACCATCGGCAAGCAAACTGAAAAAACTATTGAAGTTTGATGTATTGGACGAACAAAAATCAGCGAAGAAAAGTAACAAAGCAAGAAACCCAAATGCACAAAAAGTAAACGCTTGCTTACCTAATCCATTCGGACAAGTGTTTGTAGTAAATGCGGAGAAAGTGATTTTAGAAAGTTTTAAATTCAATGCTCAAACAGAATTGGTACTGGAAGAAGAAGAAAAAGACACAAGCAACGATTTAAAAAGATTGTTCGGACAAATTCCTAACCTTACAATTTTAATAGATGAAGTTCACCACGCTGCAACCGATGATATTAAATTACGGCAAGCCGTAAATTATTGGCACAGCAAAGGGAACATTACAACCGTTTTAGGTTTTTCGGGAACTCCTTATTTACAGGGTGCTGAAACCATAAAAGCAGGTGATTACGCTTTTAAATTTTCTCAAATAACCAACACCGTTTATTATTATCCGTTGGTTACAGCCATTAAGAAATTCCTTAAAACACCAACAGTAAAAATCGGGCAAAACCTTGACCGTTTTCAAATCATTAAAAAAGGAATTGAGGACTTTGATAATCAATACAAGAAAACGGTTTATCAAAATGGAGCAATTGCAAAGATTGCTATCTATTGCAGTAACATTGAAGTTTTAGAAGAAGAAGTTTATCCGTTCCTGACAAGTGAATTGAAATTAAATCCGGCTGAAATTTTGAAATTTCACGGAGGGAATAAAAAATACTCTTTGCCAAAAGAGAATGAATTAGAATTCCGTTCATTGGATTTGGCAATTTCAAAAAAGCGGTACATTCTTTTAGTACAAGTTGGAAAAGAAGGTTGGGACTGCCCAAGTTTAACAGGCGTAATCCTTTCGCAAAAAGGCGACAGCCCACAAAATATGGTGCTGCAAACATCTTGCAGATGTTTACGCCAAGTGGACAAAGGAAAAGAAGAAACCGCTTTGATTTGGCTGAATAAAGACAATGCCGATACGCTGAACAAACAGTTGAAGCAAGAACAAAACAGCAGCATTGACGAACTGAACAGCACAAAACGCATTGGCAAAGCCGAAATGGTGGAACGCCACAGCCGTATGGAATATTTGCAATTGCCGAAAGTGGAATTTTATCAAATGAAAGTTACCTATCAGAGTATTGACGAGGAAGAAACGGCAAACACAAAAGCCAAGTTAAAAGCCATCGTTAAAAAGATGGAAGATTACAAGGCATCTGCTTTAATAAGCACCAGTGAAATTTCAAACATTGATACTGGAACTATTGACATTATCAACGAAACAGGAATTGCTTTTGCTAATTATAATCAATGGCTTTTTGAAATTAGCAGACAAAGCTTTGGTTTGATTTCGGAAACACAATTGCACCAATATGACACAGAACTAAACGAAATTTTTGAAACCGTTTCTTTTGAAAAAGACGAAAACCGCTTTTTCAATGAATTGTATGATTTACATTTGATACAATCAAAAATTCGTGTTGCATTTAGCATCAAAAGAGATTTACAAACCGACACAGAAGTAATTCCAAAACAAGCGGAATTATTGATTGCCGAACGCTTGACCGATGTGGAGAGAAATCCAAAACTCTATCCGAACGAAGCCGACACAAATAAAATTCTTGAATTAGATAAAACAAATGAAAGTGTTGAAGTTGATATGACCGAAGTTGAAAAGGCTTATAACCTAATGAAAGAAGCTTTGGAAGCCCAAGGAATGGGAAGTATGGTTATGTCTTACGACAGTTTTAAATCGGGTAAAGAATATTCATCAGTTGTAAAAGCAAAAAATAATTCCTTTCATTATTTACCTTACAATTTTACCGGAAGCGGAAGCAGTGGTTTTGAAATACAAGCACTTCAAGAAACTTTACGATTAGCTGATTTCAAAACTAAAGAGTTGGAAATATACTACAATGGCGAACGTGGCTTAACCGAATTTGTAATTAACTGCTTTGCCAAAGAAGGAAAGTATTGGAAAAACATTGGGAAATACACTACTGACTTTTTAATTGTGAAACGAACCGCTAAAGATAAAATTCATAAAGCCCTACTGATTGAAACCAAAGGTGCTTTGTATGCAGAAGACAAGGTTTTTCAGAAAAAGAAAAACTATGTAGAAACCGAGTTTTTAAAACTCAACCAAGAAAAATTCGGCTACCAACGTTTCGACTTCCTTTACTTGGAAGACAGCAAAAACATTGCAGCCAACATCACAAAATTGAACAATAAGTTAAACCAGTTTTTTAACGATTAAGATATGCCCGAAAATTCATCATCGTCTGAAATTATCATTTATCAAACCGAAGACGGGATTACAAAGATTGAGACCCGTTTGGAAAATGAAACCGTTTGGCTTACACAAGCACAAATAGCCGAATTATTTCAAAAAAGCAGAGTTACAATTACTGAACATATCGGCAACATATTTAAAGAAGGTGAGTTGTCGGAAAATTCAGTATGTCGGAAATTCCGACTAACTGCCGCTGACGGCAAAGAATATGATACCACTCTTTACAACTTGGACGTAATTATTTCTGTCGGCTATCGGGTAAAATCGTTAAGAGGTACTCAATTCAGAATTTGGGCTATTGAACGATTGCGAGAGTATTTGATTAAGGGCTTTACCATGAATGATGATTTGCTTAAAAAAGGGGGTGGTTATTTTGAGGAATTAATCGACCGTATCCGCGATATTCGTTCGTCCGAAAAGTTGTTCTATCGCAAAGTTTTGGAAATATATGCCACAAGCATAGACTATAATCCTAATGCTGAAACCACGAAACTATTTTTTCAAACCGTGCAAAACAAATTGCACTGGGCGGCACACGGACATACGGCTTCCGAAATTATTTTCCAAAGGGCAAACGCCCAAATGCCATTTATGGGTTTAACGGCTTTTAAGGGGAGCAAACCTTCAAAAAGCGAAATAACCGTTGCGAAAAATTACCTTAAAGAAGAAGAGCTTGCAATTTTAAACCGCCTGGTTTCTGCATACCTTGATATTGCAGAAGTGAATGCCTTGCAGCAAAAAGCAATGACAATGAAAGATTGGATAGAGGTACTTAACGGATTTATAAAAATGTCAAGGCAAAATGTTCTAACGGATGCAGGTAAGATTTCTGCTGAACTGGCACAAAAGAAAGCCCTTGTAGAATACAACACCTATAAAAGCAAATCGGCTGATGAACTTTCGGCAGTAGAAAAACAATTTATTGCAAGCATTGAAAATGCAAACAAACAACTAATAGCAGCAAGTAAAACAAGTAAAAAGAAAAGATAAATTATGCCAGTAAAATACATTCCATATTACCCGAACACGGTTGAAGGACAAGCGATATTAGATAACATTACCCGAACACAAAGGGTTTTGCGTTATCGTGAAAACGATAGAGTTTACGACCGTATAAAAAGAGGTATGCCCTACTACGAAGTAGAACCAATGGAAACAGTAGGCGAACCTTCCGAAAATTTGGTTATACGTGGCGAGTGTATTTCAGCTTGTGCATTTTTGAAAGAAAAAGACATTAAAGTGGACTTGGTTTACATTGACCCACCTTTTGCCAGTGGCATAGATTATTCAAAAAAAGTTTACATCAGAAGAAATCCAAAGCTTGCTGAAAAAATAAACACAATAGAAAAAGAAATTCAAGATAACATTGAGGAATTAGAATTGGCATCAGAAGAAACTGGAGTGAATTTCGGAATGGAAATTCAAATGGAAATGGACAGGCTTCGGGCATTTGATGAAACTATGTATGGCGACATTTGGCAAAAAGAAGACTATATCAATTGGATGTATGAAAATTTAATTGCCATCAAAAATATAATGACAGATGAAGCCACCATTTACGTTCATTTAGATTATCACATTGGACATTATGTAAAAATATTATTGGATGAAATATTTGGAGATGACAATTTCATAAATGAAATTATTTGGAAGCGAAAAGGCGGAAGTTCAAATCCTGATGGGCAATTTGATGTTGCAACCGACACAATATATATTTATGGAAAATCAGAAAAGCACATTTTCAATAGACAATATGTTTTAGATAGCCCTGATGTTCAGAAATACATTGAAGAAAGATTTATAAATACCGAACCAGATGGAAGAAAGTATATGACTTCTCCAATTGTTAGTCCAAACTATCGTGAGAATTTGCTTTATGATTACAAAGGTTATCAAGCTCCACCAAATGGCTGGTCAATTGAATTAGAGGTAATGAAAAAGTGGGATAAAGAAGGGAAACTTTATTTCCCCAAAAAAGGAAAAAGAGTTTATCGTAAAATCTTCTTGGATGAATATGAGGGACAACCTGCTCAAAATTTGTGGAGTGATATATTTGTAATTAACCCAATGGCTATTGAACGTGTTGGTTATTCAACACAAAAGCCAGAAGCGTTACTTCAAAGAATTATTAAAACAAGCACAAATGAAGGTATGTTGGTTGCTGACTTTTTTGGTGGAAGTGGAGTAACAGCAAAAGTTGCAAATGATTTAGGGCGTAAATTTATTCATACAGATATTGGACTTAATAGTATTCAGACTACGAGAGATAGATTAATTGAGGCGAAAACAAGGTTCCAAATTTTAGAAATAAAAGACGGAGTAAGTTTGTTCCGAAATCCACAGCAAACAATGGATAAACTGGCAACACTTATTCCTGGTTTGCAAAAAGGAGTAAAAGGTATCAGTAATTTTTGGTTTGGAGCAATCACAAAAAGTAAAGAAGGAATTGTGCCTGTTTATGTTCCCAATTTACTCAACACACAGGAAAAGGTTTTGGATATTCCAACCATTAACACCATCATCAATCAGGAATTGCAAAACTTAGAAGTCAATGCCAAAAAAGTAATTGTCTATTACATAGACATTGACGACCTAAAGGCTTTAGAGAAATTCATTAAAGACAACAACGCCACTGAAATAGAGGTAGAACTAAAAGACCTTAAAAATCTATTACACGATGTAGTAATTGAGGATATCATAGATTTTAAAACCACCAAAACCAAAGACGGTTACGAAACGGAAATAAACAAATTTATTAGCGACCGTTTAATTCAGAAAATTGGTGAGTTCAACCAAAAAGGAAACTTACAATCCGTTGCCAAAGGCAAAAAATTCAACCCAATCAACATCAGCGAAGAAGGTTTAGAACTCATTGAACTTATTGCCCTTGATTGTGAAAACACAGAAGGACAATGGCACAGCACCACCGAAATCAAAATTGACAAACTGGGCTTTGTGATTAAAGACGGAATTAAATCAAAGGAATTTTGGGACGGAAAAATCACAAGCGATAAGAAACCTTTGAGAATAAAAGTGAGGAATATAAGCGGGGATGAAACGATAAAGGAAATTTAATATGTATCTATCCAGCATCAAACTTTGGAATTTTAGGAAATTCGGTGCAGAGGGCGAAATAGACCTTACAAAACCGCATTTAGATTTAAACCTAACCAAATCATAGGTAAGTTTTAATAATACAAAAATAACTGATCTGGATGATTCAGAATCCTTTATGAAGAGCCTGAGCCAGCCAGAAACAGAGTGCGGATACAATGGCTGATGCCGGGATCGTAAGAACCCAGGCAATTAAAATATTAACAGCGATTTTCCATTTTATTCCTGTCAGGTTTGTGACGGAGCCTACGCCGATTATCGAACCTGCAATAGTATGGGTTGTAGAGATCGGAATTCCAAGGCTCGTGGCAAGAAATATTGTGAGCGCACCTGATGTTTCAGCCGCAAAACCATGTACCGGCTTCAATTTTGTCAGTTTCATTCCCATGGTTTTAACAATTCTCCAACCTCCGATGCCCGTTCCTACTGCCATGGCAACATGACAGGAAAGAATTATCCACAGGGTGTCCCAGCTTGTAAGTGAGAGCTTTACATCCGGTGTAAAAATTCCGGCAGCAACCAAAAGAGCCACGATGACCCCCATGGTTTTCTGCGCATCGTTACCTCCATGCCCAAGTGAGTACAAGGCTGCGGATACGATCTGTCCCTTGCGGAAGATACTATCAACATTGCCGGGTGTCAATTTATGAAAAATCCAAATCATCGCGATCATCAGGATAAAACCAAGTGCAACACCTATCAACGGGGCCACAGGGATGAATGTCGCTGTCTCTATTACTTTTGTCCAGTGAATGATGCTCAATCCCTTATATGCCAACCCCGATCCAACAAGGCCTCCGATCAATGCATGTGATGAGCTGGAAGGAAGTCCATACCACCAGGTGATCAAATCCCATATAATCGCTCCGATAAGTCCGGTCAGAATGATATATAAAAAGGCCGGATCTCCAGCCTCAATAATCACGATTTTGGAAATCGTATTGGCGACTTTTGGCGCAAAAACAAACATAGCGGCAAAATTGAAAAATGCCGCCCAGATAACGGCAAACTTTGGAGATAATACCTTTGTGGAAACAATGGTGGCAATTGAATTTGCAGCATCATGAAAGCCGTTGATGATATCAAATAAAAGCGCAACAGCTATACTGATGACAACAATAATTAAAACTGAATCCATAGATGAATTATAAAGGAGTGATTACTGTCATCAGGCATTATCGATGAGGATGCTCTCAATGGTGTTGGCCACCCTTTCAATTCGGTCAACGGCCTTTTCGAGACGCTCAAAAACCTCTTTCCACTTGATGATCATCATGATATCGTTCGATTTGAAAAGGTTGGCCACGGCAATCCGGGAAATATCATCAGCCTGGTTTTCAAGTTCATGGATCATTTCACACTTGTCGCGGATCAACTTTTTGTTTTTTTTGCTATTTTTAAGACTTTTAATTGCCTCTTCCAATTCCAGGTTGCTATTGTGGATAATCTTCGCAAACTCCAGTGTATCGGGAAGGATTTCCTCGATATCGTAGTAAAACAAACGAAAGGTTGCCGCATTCATCTGATCTGCAAAATCATCAAGACCGTTGACCAATTGATAAATCTGGTCACGGTCTATTGGTGTGATAAAGGTCTTATGCAACAGGTCAATACATTCTTTGGTCACCTTATCTGCTTCCCGTTCGAGCCGTTTGATCGCCTTGGTGGCAACCTCCGGGTGTTTTTTCTCCTTGACCAACGCAAGAAACTCAACACTGATCTGAAGGTTGATGTTCATAAGCCTTTCGAAGTAATCAAAAAAGGCATATTCCCGGGGTAGAAGTCCTCTAAACATAAATTGATATTTTTAGTATGAAATTTTCTTTTTAAACCTTTTGACCTAATTACTCCTCCAGGGTGGTAAGATCACCGGTGTCCAATCCTAACGCTGCTGCTTTCAGAACCCGTCGCATGATCTTGCCGCTCCTGGTTTTAGGAAGCTTATCGGCAAAAATGACAAAAGCCGGGCGGGCAATTGGGCCGATCTCTTTCTCCACATGTTCTTTCAACTCTTCCGCCAGTTTGTCATTCGGCGAGATCCCTTCGTTGAGGATGACCGTGGTGTGTATGATGTTTCCTCGCAGGTCGTCAGGGAGCGCGATGGCAGCCGCTTCGGTCACCGAGGGATGGCTTACCAGGGCGCTTTCGATCTCGGCTGAGCCCAGCCGGTAACCGCTCACCTTGATCACATCATCAATGCGGCCTATGACCCAGTAATACCCGTCTTTATCCTGCCTTGCTGAATCGCCTGCCAGGTACCAGCCCTGTTTCTGATATTTCTCCCAGTACTTCTCCACAAATCGTTCCGGATCATGAAGGATTGTTCGCGCCATCCCCGGCCATGGATTTTTGATAATCAGGTTTCCCTCATCACCCTGCTTTACTTCATTACCGTTTTCGTCAACGATCGCGACCTCATTGCCGAAAAAGGGTTTTGCACAGGAACCTGGTTTCAGCGGCATGACCGGGAGGGGAGTGATCATAAATCCGCCGGTCTCCGTCTGCCACCAGGTATCCATGATCGGACACTTTCCTTTGCCGATCACCTCATGGTACCATTTCCATGCTTCAGGGTTGATGGGTTCTCCGACCGAACCCAGCAGCCGCAGCGAACTCAGGTCATGCCTGTTGGCCCAAGAAGCGCCGTAACGCATCAGTCCCCGAATGGCCGTTGGGGAGGTGTAAAGGATGTTTATTCCGTACCTTTCGATCATCTGCCACCACCGGTTTGGGTACGGGTGGTTGGGGGCGCCCTCGTACATCATGATGGTGGCGCCGTTGATCAGTGGGGCATATACAATATAGCTGTGCCCGGTGATCCAGCCCGGATCGGCCGCGCACCACCAGCGGTCTTCGGGTTTGATGTCGAAAACATATTTATGGGTGGTCGCGGTAAAAACGGCATACCCGCCATGGGTGTGCACCAATCCCTTGGGTTTTCCGGTTGTTCCCGAAGTATAAAGGATAAACAACGGATCTTCCGAATCCATCGGCTCCGTTTTACAATCCTTTGAATCGAGCGGCATCATCATCAGATCGTGGTACCAGAAATCACGGTCATTTTCCATATAGCATTCTTCGCCCGTCCGCTTGACAGTGATGCAGACTTCGATCGTGGCCGACCGCTGCATCGCCTCATTCGCGATGGCCTTCAACTGAGTCTTTTTACCTCTCCGGTAACCACCATCGGCCGTGACAAGGATTCGGCTTTCGGAATCGTGGATCCTTTCGGCCAGCGATTCAACACTGAAACCGCCGTACACCACGCTGTGTACCGCTCCCATGCGGGCACAAGCCAGCATGGCAATGACCAGCTCAGGTATCTGGGGCATATATATGGTGATCACATCACCCTTTCTGGCCCCCATCGCCTTGAGAATATTTGCGAACCTTGAAACCTCCCGGTTGAGGGCATGGTATGAAAAAGTACGCACATCGCCGGGTTCTCCTTCCCATATAATGGCCAACTTGTTGCGTGTCGCGTTGTTCTGATGCCGGTCAAGGGCATTGTGAACAATATTGATCTTACCACCTGTAAACCATTTGAAAAATGGTTTGTTGCTGTCATCGAGTACTTTGTCCCATTTTTTATACCAATCAAGCTTTTTCGCCTCGACAGCCCAAAAACCCTCACGGTCATCAATAGACTTCTGGTAAAGGGTTTCATAATCCTTGATGATGGCTTTCCTTACTAATTCTTTCGGTGGATAATAAAAGTTAGTATCATTTTCGTTCGTAGGTTCCATAAGATATTTTTAAGGCCAAAGATATATAATATTTTATGTTCATGGTTTTATCGATAAAATTCTGCCATTCGCCGATTTGATTCCTTCACTTACCCATTCACCTGTAACATATTATATCGCACTTCGTCATATCACCATGAAATACAAAACACAACCACGTAAAAAATCACAAGCCATGAAAACAAAAATTTATATCATGATCCTTATGTTTGCCTTTAGCGCTGGCAATCTTATCGCAAGTGGTATAAGCCTGGACAGGTTGGCGCCAACTTCGCCGGCGATTGCTGAATTTACAGATGGTAAGGAGGTTTCCACTGGTCCCGAAGCATTGATTGTCAAACTTGCTCCCATACCTCCAAAGGAGGCTTTCTTTGAAGATCCTGAATCACAGGGATTTATAAGTATTAATCTGCTTTCCCCAACACCTCAGCAAGTACCCGATTTCGAAGATGCTGAAATACAATCGTTGCAAACCAGCGGCGAACTTCACCCTTCAACTCCAAAAGAAGCTGATTTTAAGGAGTAGCCATAGAAAAAGATTTGGTAGTTTATAATTAATACCTATCTTTGCACTCGATTTATTTAAGGACGATGTGAGGGGACGAAAAGTCCCCTCTTTTATTGATTACTCATGATCACAGAAACGGAAGTTATCAAATTAATCGAAACGCACCTTGCAAGTGGTGAGATCTTTCTTGTGGATGTGGTTATTAAGACCGGAAACCACATTACTGTTTTTATTGACGGGGATCATGGAGTCAATATTGAATCCTGCCGTGAACTAAACAGGTTTTTAAATACCAGCCTCGACCGCGAAGCTGAAGATTTTGACCTCACGGTCTCTTCTGCCGGGGCCGACCGTCCGTTAAAATTGCCGAGACAGTATTACAAAAATATTGGCAAATCACTTGAGGTAATTACAAACAATGGGGAAAAATACTCCGGGGTCGTATTAAAAGCAAATGAATCCGGTATCGATCTGGAAACAGCGTCCGGAAAAAAGTCAAAGAAAGAGGCAGTGACGATGCTCATGTCACTGAATTTCAGCGACATCAAATCAGCAAAAGAAGTAATCACATTTAAACAGTAGAAGTACTAAACAATGGAACATCTTAATTTAGTCGAAACCTTTTCAGAATTCAAGGAGTTCAAAAACATCGACAGGGAAACCATGATGCGCATCCTGGAAGATGTATTCAGGCATATGCTTGCAAAAAGGTATGGATCGTCAGACAATTTCGACATTATTGTAAACATTGACAAAGGAGACCTTGAAATTTTCCGTTCGCGGGTTATCGTTGATGATGGCGCCGTTGAGGATGAGAACCTTCAGGTACCCATTTCTGAGGCTATCAAGGTTGAACCCGATTTTGAAGTCGGGGAAGAGTTGTCGGAGGAGATCAAACTCGGTAGTTTTGGACGTCGTGAAATTCTTGCCATTCGCCAGAATCTCATTTCCAAAATCCAAGAATACGAGAAAAACAACATCTATACAAAGTACAGTGAAAAAATCGGAGAGATTATCTCCGGCGAAGTTTATCAGGTTTGGAAAAAGGAGATCCTTGTTCTTGATGACGAAAGCATTGAATTGATCCTGCCGAAATCAGAACAGATCCCTTCCGATTTTTACAGGAAGGGAGATACCATCAGGGCGGTAGTCTCAAAGGTGGAGATGAAAAACAACAATCCGATCATCATCCTGTCACGTACTTCGGAATCATTTCTTGAACGATTGTTCGAATCGGAAGTTCCTGAAGTGTACGACGGCCTGATCAATATTAAAAAAATTGTTCGGGTACCGGGTGAACGTGCCAAAATCGCTGTGGAATCATACGATGACAGGATCGACCCCGTTGGCGCCTGCGTTGGCATGAAGGGGAGCCGGATCCATGGCATTGTTCGTGAGCTGAAAAATGAAAATATCGATGTAATCAACTTTACATCAAATCCTTCTCTGTTCATCCAGCGGGCGCTTAGCCCGGCAAAGGTCACTTCGATCGTGATCGTTGAAGAGGAGAAAAGAGCCGATGTTTACATGAAACCCGATCAGGTTTCACTCGCTATTGGCAAGGGAGGATTCAATATTAAACTGGCCGGGAAACTGACCGGGTATGAGATTGATGTATATCGCGACACCGACGTTGATAATGAAGATGTTGACATTCAGGAATTTTCGGATGAAATCGATCAGTGGATCATTGATGAATTGAAAACAATTGGTTGCGATACGGCCAAGAGTGTTCTGGATATGGATGTGGAGGAATTGGTGAAGCGTACCGACCTTGAAGAGGAAACCGTTAATGAGGTAGTCCGTATATTAAGATCGGAATTTGAATAAAAAACCTTAATTTTGCTGAATGAGCGAAGGTATAACAACTACCAGGTTAAGCAAAGCTGCACGGGAATTTAACATTGGCGTTAAAACTGTCGTGGATTTCCTTATTAAAAAAGGATTTACCATGGAAGTGGATCCCAACGCGAAATTATCGCCGGAGATGTACAGTCTCCTGATGAAAGAATTCGCGGCGGAAAAACATGTTAAAGAAGAGGCGCAGAAAATTGGGCTGCAATTTACTGCTCATGAAACAATCACGATCGAGGATAAGAAAATTGCAACCAAAGATCGTGAAAAAGAACTCGATGACCTGTTCATCAAGAACGTCTCCATGGAGTTTGAGAAGAAGCAGCATGAAGCGGCCAGAAAACCCAGAGAAGTTATTGCCAAAGAAGATACAAAGGCTGAAGTAGCGCCTCCGGCCGAGCCTGAAACACCACCGGTACCTGCAGCCAAGGTAAAAAAATCAAAGCCTGCTGTAGTCAAAGAACAACCTGTTGCTCAGGCGCCTAAGGCAACCGCTGACGAACCAATCGCAGCCGTAGATCATCCTCAGGATGTTGATATACCGGCAAAAGAAACCTCTGTTCCCGAAGTTCCGGTCATAGAGACTCCCCAGTCTGAAACTGAACCTAAACTTTTACATAAGGTCGAACCTGAGCAAAAACCATCCTCAGACCTGAAGATCCTTGGCAAGATGGATCTGGACGCTTTGGCTAAAAAATCTCCGAAAAAAGCCAAAGCCAAACCAAAAAAGGCCAAAGAAGATGTTGTGGCTCCGCCTGATGCTGAAACGGAGCAGACTATCGAAGATAAATCAACTCCGGTTATCGAAGAATCAGCCCCGGTTGCTGGACCTGAAGCCGAAGAGACTGTTGTACCTAAGGAGCCTGAACCTGTTCAGGAACTCAATTTTCTTCCAACCGAACGCATCAAGCTGGAAGGGCCGACCATCCTTGGATCTATCGTTTTACCTGAACCAAAAAAATTCGAGAAGAAGAAACCGCAGCCTGTCGCCTCCTCTTCCGACGAAACACTTAAATCAAAGAAGAAGAAACGAAAACGGATCAAAAGACAGGGAGAACCTGGTGCAGTTTCCACCACTCCCGGGTCAGATGTTCAACGACCTGCTATAAGCAAACCTACCCTTGCGCGGGATAAAAAGTATCATAAGGATAACCTGAAACCGGAAGTCACCTCCGAAGATATTGAAAAGCAGATCAAGGAGACCTTGGCACGGTTGAGTCCATCAGGTAAGTCAAAGGCATCAAAATACCGTAAGGCAAAACGTGATGCCGTCAGCAATCAGATGCACCAGGAACAGGAACGAATGGAAGAAGGCAAACAAGTGATCAAAGTCACTGAGTTTGTAACCGCCAACGAACTTGCTTCTATGCTGAACGTTCCCGTCACTGACGTTATTTCAACCTGTATGTCGCTTGGTATGTTTGTTTCAATCAATCAACGTCTTGATGCTGAAACGCTTACGCTCGTTGCGGAGGAATTTGGCCATAAGGTTGAGTTTGTCAGCGTCGAAGTTCAGGAGGCGATCAAACAAAATGAGCCTGACAAGCCTGAAGACATGACCGACAGGCCTCCCATTGTTACCGTTATGGGACATGTTGACCACGGTAAGACAAAACTTCTTGACTTTATCCGCAGCACCAATGTAGTAGCCGGTGAAGCAGGCGGAATCACCCAGCATATCGGCGCGTATGAAGTCCAGCGTGTAGATGGCAAAAAGATAACTTTTCTCGACACGCCTGGTCACGAAGCATTCACTGCCATGCGTGCACGCGGGGCGAGCGTAACCGATGTTGCCATTATAGTAATTGCAGCAGATGAAACCGTGATGCCCCAAACCCGTGAAGCCATCAATCACGCCCTTGCAGCGGGAGTTCCCATTGTTTTTGCTTTCAATAAAATGGATAAACCCAATGCCAACGCTGAAAAGGTGCGTGAAGAACTGTCAAAGATGAATATACTCGTTGAAGAATGGGGCGGTAAACACCAGACTCAGGAGATATCGGCAAAGGTGGGGACAAACGTGGAATTGTTATTGGAAAAGGTATTGCTGGAAGCAGAAATGCTCAGCCTCACAGCCAATCCTTCAAGGCTGGCTACGGGTACTGTTATTGAATCCTCCCTGGATAAAGGCCGCGGCTATATTGCAAAACTTCTGGTACAGAATGGCACTCTGCATGTCGGAGACATTGTATTGGCGGGGGCGACCTATGGCAAGGTTAAAGCGATGTACAATGAGCGCAACATGCCCATTAAGGAAGCAGGTCCATCTCAACCGATACTGATGCTCGGATTAAATGGCGCTCCTCAGGCCGGCGATGGCTTCAATGTGATGGCTGATGAAAAAGAATCAAAACTCATCGCAACCAAACGTCTGCAATTACAGCGTGAGCAGGGTTTACGCACGCAGAAACACATCACGCTTGATGAGATCGGGCGACGTATTGCCATTGGCGACTTTAAAGAACTGAATATTATTGTTAAAGGCGATGTGGACGGATCCGTGGAGGCATTATCTGATGCACTGTTGAAATTGTCCAACGAAGAGGTCATGGTAAATGTGATCCATAAATCGGTGGGAGCCATAACTGAATCTGATGTATTGCTTGCCTCCGCATCCAATGCGGTGATCGTGGGATTCCAGGTTCGTCCTTCTGTAAATGCACGTAAACTGGCAGAAGCAGAACAGATCGATATAAGGCTATATTCCATTATTTACAATGCGATCGAGGAGATCAAAGCCGCTATAGAGGGAATGTTATCCCCTGAAATTGAAGAAAAGATCCTATGCAACATTGAAGTCCGGGATGTATTCAAGATCACCAAAGTAGGGACTGTTGCCGGATGTATGGTACTTGACGGCAAAGTGACACGGAATACCAAAGTGAGGGTAATACGCGATGGAATTGTGGTTTATACCGGCTTATTGGGATCATTGAAACGCTTCAAGGATGATGTTAAAGAGGTGCTAACCGGTTATGAATGTGGATTAAACATTGAGAACTTCAATGACATCAAGGTAGGCGATATTGTTGAAGGGTATGAACTTACCGAAGTCAAGCGGAAACTTTAACAGGGAATCAACGCTGCAAAGTTTGCAACCGGTCAGGCCCGATTGAAACAATATCAACCGGCAGTCCAACATTCTTTTCAATAAATCTTATATATTCTGCCAGGGCATCCGGGATATCATCCATGGCCTTGCAACCATCAAGGGATCGGTTCCATCCGCTCATACGTTCGTAAACAGGGTGGATGTTCTCATCGCTGAGGTCGAACGGAAAACCTTGTAATATTTCTTTTTCGATGCTATAACCGGTGCATATGTTTATTTCCGGGAAAGGGTCCAGCACATCAGCCTTCATCATGATCAGGCTGTCGATGCCATTCAGCATGATGGAATATTTCAATGCCGGGAGGTCAAGCCAGCCGCAGCGACGCGGACGGCCTGTGGTTGACCCGAACTCATTGCCGCCTGTTCGCAATTTATCGCCGTCAGAATCAATCAATTCCGTGGGGAAAGGACCACTGCCCACACGGGTGCAATAGGCTTTAAAGATGCCGAAAATTTTTCCGATCCGGTGAGGAGGTATGCCAAGACCCGAACAGACTCCTGCAGTTATTGTATTTGAAGAGGTCACAAAGGGGTACGAGCCAAAATCCACATCAAGCATTGTTCCCTGGGCGCCTTCGGCAAGGATCGTTTTACCCTGCTCCAGGCTTGCGTTCAGAAATATTTCACTGTCGATGACCTTCAGGCGTTTCAGTCGCCCGACAGACTCAAACCATCTTTCTTCATATTCGTCAAAGACCATACCATCAAAGAGATGTGATGAATAATCGAAGCCAAGGTTGCGTACAACGTCAAGATGGCCTGACTTAAGCAGTTCATAATGGGTATTGAAATTGCTGCCGGTGATATTTCCCACCCGCACACCGTTACGGCCGTACTTATCGGTATAGGTCGGGCCAATGCCTTTCAGTGTTGAACCTATCCTTGAATCGCCTTTCGCCGATTCCAATGCTGCGTCCAGCAACCTGTGTGTAGGAAGTATTAAATGAGCGCGACGTGAAACCAACAGATTTTCCTCAGGTTCCATCGCTGCTTCCCGAAGAGTATCAATCTCTTTGAACAGGATAAAAGGGTCGATGATCACGCCATTTCCGATCACATTTAGGGTTTTCCGGTGAAAAATTCCGGAAGGGATCGTATGGAGAACAAATTTTTTGCCTCCGAAAATTATGGTATGACCTGCATTGGGCCCACCTTGAAAACGTGCAATGATATCGTAGCGGGGTGTGAAAACATCAACAATTTTTCCTTTGCCTTCATCGCCCCATTGCAGTCCAAGGATAACATCCACCTTCATTACCGCCATTTACTTCTTCGTTTTGGAATGGCCATAAAATGTAAGGGCGTAGTGTGAAATCTTGACATCAAACATGGATTCAACGTGTGCTTTAATTTCTTCAATACGCGGATCATAAAACTCCAGCACGTCGCCGGTATCTTCAAATATGAAATGGTCATGTTGCCTTAACAAAGTCGATTTTTCAAATTGAGCGTAGTTCGTGCCAAATTGATGCTTCGTTACCAATCCGCAATCAAGCAGCAACTCGATCGTGTTGTAAAGTGTCGCCCTGCTCACCCGGTATTTGTGGTTTTTCATCCGGATATAGAGCGTTTCAATATCAAAATGGCCTTCAGTTGCAAATATCTCCTTTAAAATAGTATACCTTTCGGGAGTTTTACGATGTCCATGCTGTTCAAGATAATCTGTGAAGAGAGTTCTCGCGGTTTCGATAATATCTTCCATAGGTTTTTTCATCATTATGAGAAATTTGGCATAAAGATACGAATTAATCAGTATTTAGAACGAATAAAAATAGATTTTTTTTAATTAATTTATCCTTTTTACAAGTGTAATGCCATCCAAATGGTCTAATTTCTTTAAAACATCATATAAAATTGCTGTGTTTTTGACATATAACGCGATAAAACATTCTGTAATACCATCCAGCGCATCAATATGAAATGATTTGATATTCAGGTTCATATCACCTGAGATAATACTTGTAATTTCATTAGTCATCCCCTGCCGGTCAATACCCTCGACTTTGATCTCTGCAATAAAGGTGATCGATCCCCGATTTGCCCAGTCAACTTTAATAATGCTATTTCCATAAACTGTCATCAACTCCTGTGCTTTCAGGCATTTTGTCCGATGAATTTCAATGGGGAGCAATTCTGAGGTTATCAGTCCGATAACCTCATCGCCCGGAATCGGATTACAACAAGCAGCAACCTGGTGGTCATCCGAGAAAATGGGCTTTCCTTCCTGATGTTTGACAGCATCAGGTGCGTTGAACTTTGCCGGTCCGGCAGGTTCAGTTTCACGTTTAAGCGCTCGTTTTGGTGATCTGCTGGCGCCAGGTTTTCTCCGGCCATCCTGAACTTTCGAAACAGCAAAAAGTTTCACATCCTTAAACCCAATTGTACCAACTGAAACCGCATAAAACAGGTCAATAAGATTATGAAAATTATTTTCAGTCTGAAACTTCCGGATGGCGTCATTGGAAAGCTCAAGTCCAATTTTGTTAAACCATTGTTCCAGTTTCTCTTTGCCTGCTTTTGAAACTTTCCTTTTTTCTGCACGCAAGGCCAACTTGATGCTTGTTTTTGCCCTGGTTGTTACAACAGTCCTCAGCCATTCTTCCCGTGGAGTCTGGTTCATGGAGGTAATGATTTCGACTTGTTGCCCATTTCTGAGAATATAGGTAGCAGGCATGAGTTTTTTATCAACTTTTGCACCGATGCATGTATCACCCAATTGGCTGTGAATGGCATATGCAAAATCAAGCACCGATGAACCTGCAGGCAAAGCTCTCAACTCGCCCTGCGGCGTAAAAACAGATATCTCATCATGAAAGAAAAAGCCTTTTACATCATCAATAAATGACACCGCATCAGTGTCAGGGCTGTTAATCATCTCTTTGATACGGTCAAGCCAATTATCAAGCCGGCTGTTGATGTTGAATGCTTCTTTATATTTCCAGTGTGCCGCGTATCCTTTTTCGGCGATGTCATCCATCCGGCGGGAACGGATCTGTATTTCAACCCATTGACCTGTCCAGCTCATGACCGTCGTATGCAGGGCTTCATATCCGTTAGATTTGGGAATGGATATCCAGTCGCGCAACCGTTCATTATTCGGGCGATAAAAATCAGTAACGGCGGAATATACCTTCCAGCAATCAGATTTTTCAGTCTCAACCGGAGAATCGATAATAATTCTGATGGCGAAGATATCGTAGATCTCCTCAAACGAAACATCCTTTTTCTGCATCTTATCCCAGATGGCAGCAACAGATTTTTCACGGTCATGAATCTCGAAAATAAATCCTTTCGCGGATAACGCTTTTTTTATAGGTTCGGTAAAAGCCTCGACGAAAAGCGAGCGGCTTTTAGCCGACTCCTTAAGTTTCTGTGTAATGGATCCATACACATCAGGCTCTGTATATTTCAGCGCAAGATCTTCAAGTTCACTCTTTATGGCATGCAGTCCAAGCCGGTGTGCAAGGGGTGCATAAAGATATGTAGTTTCGGAAGAGATCTTCAACCGTTTTTCATGCGGAAGCGCATGAAGTGTCCGCATATTGTGCAACCGGTCGGCCAGTTTGATAAGGATTACGCGTACATCGTCCGACAGTGTCAGCAGTACTTTTTTAAAATTTTCCGCTAAAATAGAGGATGTGTTTTGATCAAATATGCCCTTGATCTTGGTCAGCCCGTCAATAATGGCAGCAACCTTGTCGCCGAAAAGTCCCCTGATATCTTCGAGATTATAGTCAGTATCCTCAACCACATCATGTAATAATGCACAAATAATGGAGGTGGCGCCGAGCCCGATCTCACCCACCGCAATTGTTGCCACACTCAACGGATGATAGATATAGGGCTCGCCGGTTTTTCTGCGCATGTCCTTGTGCGCTTCCAGCGCCATCTTGAAGGCCTTGCGAACCACTTTTTTATCAATGGGATTACGGGGTTTCCAGAGGCGAAGCAGAGTCCGGTAGCGTTTTAATATTTCCCGTTTTTCAACTTCTGAATCCTGCGGATATATCATTAGCGGCTGTTTTCAGTTTATCTCGCAAAAATAATTAAAATTTAGAAGGGATTGAAATAAAGCGCTATAATCTCAATCAGGGGAGAGAAAATTTGTACTTTTGACGATAGATTATGAAGCCATCTGCCTGATATGTCCAAACGACTGATATTGCCATTATTGGTTTCGCTGTTATGTGGTTTAGCCCCTGTATTCGTTTTTGGCACTCATCAACGGGCTGCCGAGATCACTTACAGGCATATCAATGATCTGACTTACGAAATTACCCTCATCTCGTACACATTTACGCCAAGCCCGGCAAATGCCTATCGCGACTACCTCACCATCAATTGGGGAGATGGAACCTCGGATGATATACCTCGGGTAGTGGAGACCTACCTTCCTGATGATATCACCTACAACAAGTACGTTGGTGAGCATGAATTTCCCGGACCGGCAACCTACACGATCACTTGTGAAGACCCTAACAGAAACGGCGGGATCCTGAATATCCCGAACTCGATCAACACCCCTTTGTTTATCTATTCAGAACTTACGATCAGTCCCTTTATCGGGGGTTATAATAATTCGCCCATATTACTTATACCCCCGGTGGATAATGGATGTGTAAACCAGATATTTTATCATAATCCCGGGGCCTACGATAAGGATGGCGACAGTTTGTCATACAGGATGGTTCCATGCCGTGGTGCGCTTGGCCAAATCATCCCCGGATATTTCTATCCGCCGGCAACTAACAGCCTGACGCTGAATGCTGTAACCGGAGACCTTATTTGGGATAGCCCTGGTCAACAGGGCGAATACAACATCGCCATCCTGATCGAAGAGTGGCGCAATGGTTATAAAATCGGCAGCGTGCTGCGTGATATGCAAATTATTATCGTTGCCTGTAACAACAATCCTCCGGTTATAGAATCAGTTCTTGACACCTGTATCGAAGCAGGTAAAAACCTGCGATTCCAGGTCAGGGCTTATGATACTGACCCCGACAGCAACAATGTAACCCTCACCGGAACCGGGGGGCCATTTATTCTTCCGCAGAGTCCCGCCACCCTCGAACCAAACCCTGCTACAGGTCATGTGAGGGTGCAGGCGCTTTTTCGCTGGAACACAGTTTGCAACCATGTACAAAAACGGCCCTACCAGGTGTTCTTCAAAGCCAGGGATGATGGAAAACCGGTTAACCTGGTTGCCATCAAATCTGTCAACATCCTGGTTATCGGACCTGCCCCTAAAAACCTTACAGCCACTCCATCGGGCAATACGATCACCCTGAACTGGGACAATTACAGTTGCACAAATGCATCGGGGTATTATATCTACCGGAAGGCTGATTCAACCGGCTATGTACCAGGCTATTGTGAAACCGGAGTTCCACCTTATCTTGGCTACGTAAAGATTGATGCTTTTTCTGATATTTCCAGAACCTCATATCTTGATGATAACAATGGGGCAGGACTGACACGTGGATTGAAATACTGTTACCTCATAGTTGCTTATTATTCCGACAAAGCAGAGAGTTATGCATCAAACGAAGCGTGTGCGGCCTTGAAAAAGGATCTCGCGGTAATTACCAACGCAAGTGTCAACGTGACCAGTGAAACAAACGGGTCCGTTTATGTTGCCTGGTCAAAACCAACGGAAATCGACACAGTTCAAATGCCCGGTCCCTACAAATATTTAATTGTCCGCGCAAGATCTGATGCCCCCGGTCAGTTTGCCATGGTTGATTCCATCGATAATCTCAATGATACGACCTTCACAAACAATCAGTTGAACACAATAACGTATCATTATTTGTACCGGATCGACCTGTTCAATGATACACCCGGAAACCGGTTCTTCATCGGATCATCCCAGGTCGCTTCCACAATTTTCCTGACACCGGTACCGACAGATAAAATGGTGAAGCTAAGTTGGAACAACGAGGTTCCATGGCACAATCACACCTTTGTAATTTATCGTAAAGACCCTGTCGGGATCACGTTTGATTCAATTGGTTCAAGCTCGCTGCCCCGATTCAATGACATGGGACTTGTAAACGGGCTGAATTACTGTTACAGGGTTAAAAGCCTCGGTAAATACTCAGCTCCGGGGTTTGTTGATCCGATCATCAATTTTTCTCAGGAAGTATGTGCGACGCCTGTTGACAATGTTCCGCCCTGCCCTCCCCTGCTTACCGTGAAAACCATTTGTGATGCATCGACCAACATTTTATCATGGACTATACCAGCCGACAGTTGTCCGAATGATATTTTAAGATTTTACATTTATTACGTTCAGGTCAAAGGAAATCCTATACTGATTGATTCTGTCATGAATGCACATGATACCAGTTTTTTACACAAACCATCAAACACGATTTCAGGCTGTTATGGAGTTTCGGCCATTGATTCGGCCGGAAACCGAAGCGACACCAGCAATATTGTATGCATTGATTATACCATGTGTCCGCAATACACCCTGCCAAATATTTTCACTCCGAACGGCGACGGAAAGAATGACTATTTTGTCCCTTTTCCCGATTACACCTCTGTGAGTGAAGTAAAAATGAAGATATTTGACCGGTGGGGCAGACTGGTTTTCGAAACCAATGATCCCGCTATTCAATGGGAAGGAAAAGACAAAACCACCAACCAGCCGTGCAGCGATGGCGCCTATTTTTATGTGTGTGACGTGTTTGAAATTACGCTGAATGGGATAGTCGGCCGAAATCTTCATGGGTCATTGACAATCCTGAGGTAGATTTTTATATCTTTGCACCCGTGAAAAATCTCCGTAACTTCTGCATTATTGCCCATATTGATCATGGTAAATCGACACTGGCCGACCGGCTTCTGCAGTGGACGGATACGATTTCTGAAAGGGATTCGAGGGAACAGGTACTCGATGATATGGATTTGGAGCGCGAGCGGGGTATTACGATCAAGAGCCATGCGATCCAGATGAATTTTCCGCACAAAGGGGAAGTTTATACCCTGAACCTTATTGACACACCAGGGCATGTTGACTTTTCCTATGAAGTATCCAGGGCCATTGCGGCCTGCGAAGGAGCGCTGCTGGTCGTTGATGCCACCCAGGGAATTCAGGCCCAAACCATTTCCAATCTCTACCTTGCCATAGGCAATGATCTGACCATCATCCCTGTTCTGAATAAAATCGACATGGATGCAGCCATGATCGATGAAGTCAAGGACCAGATCGTGGATCTGATCGGTTGTGATCATGACGAAATCCTCGCGGTAAGCGCAAAAGCAGGTATAGGGATTGACGAGGTACTCGAAGCCATCGTTAGCAGGATCCCTTGTCCGAAAGGCGACCCCGAAGCGCCGCTGCAAGCGCTGATCTTTGATTCGCTGTTCAATCCTTTCCGTGGTGTGGTTGCTTACTTCAGAATATTCAACGGTTCAATCAGGAAAGGGGACCATGTAAAGTTTGTGGCTACCGGCATGGATTACCATGCCGATGAGGTGGGCATCCTGCGTTTGAAACAAGAGGTACGGAATACGGTTTATGCCGGCGATGTAGGGTATATCATATCAGGTATAAAAAACAGCAAGGAGGTTCAGGTCGGGGATACCATTACCCATGTGGGCAGGCCGTGTACCGAGATCATTGAAGGATTTCTCGGGGTTAAGCCGATGGTTTTCGCAGGGATCTACCCCACCGATGCCGATGATTATGAAGTTTTGCGCGATTCACTCGAAAAACTGAGGTTGAACGATGCCGCCCTCTCCTTCGAGCCGGAGGCCTCCGCTGCGCTTGGATTTGGTTTCCGTTGCGGATTCCTGGGGCTTTTGCATATGGAGATCGTTCAGGAGCGTCTTGACCGGGAATTTGACATGGATGTGATCACAACCGTACCCAACGTATCCTATAAAGTGTATACGAACAAGGGAGAGGTACTGGATGTTTACAATCCTTCAGGTTTACCGGAACCGAACTACATCAGCAAAATTGAAGAACCGACCATTACGGCCAACATCATTACCAAATCGGAATACATCGGCACAATCATGACCCTTTGCGTTGGCAAACGCGGCATCCTGAAAAACCAGGTTTACCTCACCACCGACCGTATCGAGCTCACGGTTGAACTTCCCCTTGGCGAAATCGTTTTCGATTTTTATGACCGGTTGAAGAGCATTTCAAAAGGTTATGCATCATTTGATTACCATCCTTCCGGATGGCAAACAGCCGACCTTGTCAAGCTGGATATCCTGCTTAACGGCGAGATCGTTGATGCCCTTTCCGCGCTAATTACCCGGAATAACGCCTATGATTTTGGCCGCCGTTTCTGTGAAAAACTGAAAGAGTTCATCCCCAGGCAGCAATACGATGTAGCCATTCAGGCTGCCATCGGCGCAAAAATAATCTCGCGGGAAACGGTAAAGGCCCTTCGAAAAGATGTGACCGCGAAGTGTTACGGCGGCGATATCACTCGCAAACGCAAATTGCTCGAGAAACAGAAAAAGGGGAAGAAGCGCATGCGCCAGATAGGCAACGTAGAGGTTCCGCAGAAGGCGTTTCTTGCCGTCCTGAAACTCGATTCGTGATTTCTTACCCCTGGTGTAACATCTTACCTTTTCCTTCGTCCTATGTCTTATATTGTCTAATCAATAAACTTGAACTTTTATGAAAACCACATTGAAGATTACCCTGGTATTTTTCCTTCTCTTCCAATTATCATCAAATACCACTGCCCAGGATGGGAAAAGGCGCCATTGGGATAATCATGCGTGGCATATGGGCGACAGCGCCAGGATGCAGGACTTTTCATGTGCCATGGAAAACTTTAATATCCAGGATTTCCCATTCTGCAAAGACAAAACCAAATTCAACGGACACTGGGCCGGTGTTGAAATCGGGATAAACGGGTATGTCACCCCCGATTTTGATATGAACTTCAATCCCGGGTATCTGTATATGAACATGAATACCGCCCGTTCATTGATGGTAAACCTCAACCCTTTTGAACTCAACGTCAATCTCTTAAACAATAAGATCGGCTTCACTACCGGGCTTGGATTTCAGATCAGCAACTACTATTTCACCGAAAATTATGTTATGCTGAAGGATTCGGCACACCTGACGGCCTACCAGGTACAAGACAACCAGGGAAACTTCGTCGATATGGAGGTAAATAAAATGGTGGTTTGCTATGTGAACCTGCCCCTGTTCTTGGAATTTCAGACCAACCCTTACCGCCGCCTGAGCAGTTTTCATGTTTCGCTTGGCGTAATAGGCGGGGTACGGATCGGTTCCCACACCAGGCAAGTTTACGAAAACAAGGGTGAAACATATTTCCTCGTTGATGACAAGGGTGATAAAATAGCCACTTTTGATGTTGAGCGCCATTCGGTACGTGACCGGGGGGCCTATCACCTCAACCCTTTCAAGTTAGATGCGTCATTTCGCGTTGGCTGGTCGCACCTCAATATTTTCGGCGCCTACGGGCTGACCCAAATGTTCCAGAAGGACCAGGGGCCGGAGTTGTATCCCTTTACGGTGGGGATTACTTTGCTGGGATGGTAGAATCGTGACACGTGACGGGGGTGACACGTGACGGGTAACGGTGGTCACGTGTCTCGCGTCACGTGTCACGTGTCACGAAAAACCTCTCCTCAAAGTTTATCAGGAACAACTTCTTCGTTGCACGTGTGACCGCGGTATAAAGCCAGCGTGCGAATTCAGTATTCAGCATTTTATCGCTGATAAATCCCTGGTCGATAAAAACTGTATCCCATTGACCGCCCTGGGTTTTATGGCAAGTGAGCGCGTAGGCAAATTTGACCTGCAAAGCGTTGAAATAAGGGCTTGCTTTGACCTTTTCCATCCTTTCGCGGCGCGAAGGGATATCCTGAAAATCTTCCATCACCGCCTGAAATAACCGGTTATTGTCAGGTTGTGTCAAGGCTGGCGATTCAGACATGAGGGTATCGAGAATGATCTTAATTTCGAGCTCCTTTTCATCCGGGTAATCGAGAAACCTGATGGTAACATCTGCAAACCTGAATCCATATAATTCTTCGAAATTCCTGATCCTCATCAATTCAACGATATCTCCGTTGGCAATAAACCCGGCTGTTGATTCCAATGGCAGCCAGTAATAGTTATTTTTGACGATCATCAGGTAATCACCGGTTGAAATCTCCTCTTCGAGAAACAGTATCCTGCGGCGGATTTCCCTGTTGAATATGTTGGCCCTTTTGTTTGACCTGCAGATCACGACACTATCCTCTTTTTGTGACCCTGACCAGGCCTGGTTCAACGCATCCTCCAGATCCTCGCCGTTTATCCGGATGACATCAGTGTATCCGGCAGTTGAAAACAACGGAAATTCAAGTTTTCCGAGTTGGATCTGTTGCCTGACCTGCGTGGCGTTGACCAGAATCCCCGATTCTCTGGCCTGTCTCACTACTTCTGTCAGTTCAAATGTATCGATGTTGAGGTGGTACGCCCTTGTCAGAAATTCATGGTCAAGGGCCGGGCTATGATCCAGTCCCACCGGCGGTAACTGAGCTGAATCGCCGATAAACAGCATCCGGCAGTTCTCCCCGCTGTAAACGTACTGAAACAGATCATCCAAAAGATTCCGTGATGAAAACAATACGCCTTCTGCCTGCATGGCATGCTGGATCATCGATGCCTCATCAACAATGAAAAGCGTATGTTTGTGGTAATTGACCTGGAGTTTGAGGTTGATGAGCCCCTCTTTGTTGGTATTTGCAAAATATATTTTGCGATGGATCGTATTTGCCTCTTTCCTGGTATAGCTTGTGAGTACTTTTGCCGCACGCCCGGTTGGCGCCAGCAGGACGGTTTTTTTTCCGGATTGGGGCAAAACATCAACCAAAGCTTTCACTACCGTGGTTTTCCCGGTTCCTGCATATCCGCGGAGGATGAACAAGGCATTTGGCTGTTTCCAGGAAATGGTCAGAAAAAGGGCAAGCTTCCTCAATAATTCATCCTGACCTTCTGTAGGTTCATAGGGAAACTCATTGCGCAGCATGGCGGTAACCCTGACCAGATCCATGACTGAAGTTATTCGTAACGGAGTGACTCGATCGGGTCGAGGTTGGCTGCTTTCCTGGCTGGAATAATACCACTGATCAGGGCGACCCCGAAGCAGAGCACGACGCCTGATACAATCCAGACCCAGGGAATAATAAAAGCGCTGCCGATCACAAGCGACATCACATTGCCCACGAGGATGCCGAGCACGATCCCAAGCAAGCCGCCCAACTGGCCGATGACGACTGCTTCAACCAAGAACTGGTTCCGGATCACACGTTTTGTGGCGCCGGTGGTTTTGCGGATACCGATCTCGCGTGTGCGTTCGGTAACCGATACCAGCATGATGTTCATCAATCCGATCGCAGCGCCGAGTAAAGTGATGAACCCGATGAGCGTTGCTGCCATGGTGACATACTTAATATTTTCGATCAACATCTTGGCAATGTTGTCGCTTTTGGTGATCTCAAAGGTGTCTT
The DNA here is from genome assembly GCA_030681475.1 of Bacteroidales bacterium. GTDB lineage: Bacteria > Bacteroidota > Bacteroidia > Bacteroidales > FEN-979 > CAIVAT01. The sequence goes on from JAUXWT010000062.1 coordinate 26,163, forward strand.
CCTGGCCTACAGGCACCTTCCGGATACTTCTCAATAACGCAGTAGCTTCACCCGATGCCGCTTCGACCAACTCGGGCCTTTTGGCCATCACATTGATATTAAATGACATATTGGGACGGGAGAAGTTGGTGCGCACATTGGTCACGGGAATAAAGCAGGACCGGTCGCCGCTGAAACCCATACTGGAACCTTTGGATTTCAACACCCCGATGATCTTGAATTTTCCCGGACCGATTGAAATTATTTTGCCCAAAGGGTCTTCCTTGTTTTTAAAAAGATCTTTGATCACTGCGGCGCCAAGAATAACCGAGCTGAATCCGTACTCTATCTCATTAGCGGTAAAGTTGCGGCCAAACTCTATTTCATCGCCGGAAGTGGTCAGGTAATTTTCGTCGGCGCCCATGACACCAACATTCGGGTTGGTTTTATTATTTTCATATTTCAGTGTTGCTATTCCTGTGGCTCGCGTGAACACAGCGGTGTAGGCCGGAAAAGTAAAGCGTTCCTTGAACTCCCGGGCCTGGTTGAACGTGATGGGTTCATATCTTTTTTCCTTATGGCGGTCGCCTCCGATATGAATGTTCATCGACCGGTTGCGGATCATCAGTGTGTTTGATCCCATCATGGAAAAGTTCTGCGTGAGGAAGAATTTAATGGAGTCAGTTGCTGTAAGGATGCCTACCAAAGCCATGATCCCGAAGGAGATGATCAGAATGGTCAGGATCGTCCGGAGCAGATGGCTCCTGATGGAGACTAATGATATATTTATATTTTCAACAACCAGCGTATTTTTCATAGACTGTATCAGGGTTTTTTACCGTAAGCCAGGTCGCCTGCGTCACCCAATCCGGGAACGATGTACGACTGAGCAGTCATTTCGTCATCAATCACTCCAACCCAGACCGTGACATCATCCCGGGATATATTTTTTTTGACATATTCAATCCCTTCCACGTTGGCCACCACGGCAACAAGGTGGGTGTGAAGAGGTTTTCCATGAGTAATGAGTTCCTTATAAGCCAATACCATGGAGGATCCGGAAGCCAGCATCGTATCGCATAAGATCACCACTTTGCTGTCAATCTCTGTCACTGAGGAGTATTCAATACTGATCGAGAATGTGCCGTCCTTGTGATGCCGGCGAAAGGCAGAGATAAATGCATTTTCCGACTTATCGAAGAAGTTCAGAAATCCCTGGTGAAACGGCAGTCCTGCCCGGAGGATCGTCGCGAGTACAGGATATTCGGTCAACATCGGAACATTGGCGATGCCAAGCGGAGTAGTCACTTCCTTCGTTTCAAATGCCAGTTTCCTGCTGATCTCATAGGCAAAGATCCCGCCGAGTCTTTCGAGGTTGTAACGAAACCGTAAACTGTCCTTCTGAATTTCAACATCCCTTAATTCAGAGATATATTGATTCAGGATGGAATCGCCGGAAGATAAAATGTGGATCATGTTATTACATTTAGTTTTTTACTCTCACAAAAATAGCTATTTTTCTCTATTTTCTCAGTTTACGCCGGAAATAAAGCAACAATTCAACCACTCGTGAAAGCCTGTTGACCGTTAAAGCAGGATAATGAACTTCAACGGCGCCAAAACTCCTATAGAATCTTCCGAGGTTGGGATCATTACCCCCTTCAAAGTCAAGAATCAGGTTACTGCCCGCTTTTTCAGCGATAAAATGGTCGATCAGGTAAAACATGGCTCCATTCTCACGCGCCTCCGGACTTGAAGCGGCAAAAAGAAAATAAACACGCGACTGATCAAAAAGAAAAAAAGCGCCGGCAGAAAGGAGACCCTCTTTTGTTTTTGAAGCAAGAATATACCCCATGTGATGAACAAGACAATGAACAATCAAACGTCGCAGCGTTAAATAGTGATGATCCTTGAGTTTGCCCTCCTTTTTTCCGAAGTTCTCCCTGAACAACCCGATTAATTCATCCACACCCGTGGTTCGACTGATCATGATTTCAGATTCAGTTGCTTTACGGATGTTCCGCCTTGTGTTTTGGGCATATTTCCTTGTAAGGTCTTCAACTGCCGGTGAAAGATCAAGTTCATAATTCGTGCGCATGGCAGTTTCTCCTGCCTTGCCGGCATAGCTGTTCTTTGCGTTCAGATGGATCTCGATAAATTTGAATTCAGGAGGAATCGCTTGGATAAAATCGGCGATCTCCCTTTCGGCGATCTCATCCTTTGAACAGAAAACCCCGAGTTGTTGCGTAAAAAAAGGCTGGGCTAAATAGCTGATCGTCCATTTGCGTTTGTGTGTCAGCGGGAAGACACATGTGTAATTATCGGCGACCAGGGCATCCCATCCCGGCGAGACCAGGTCGAGGTACCATGAAAATGCATACACCCTCCGGTTGCAGGACCTGCTGATGCATTCGTCCCAACGGTCTTTATCAATCTGCTTATGCCTGAGGTAATTGATCATGGTGATTTCATGTAGAGGCCATTGCGACCATTTTTTCATAAACCTCTTTCCAGCCCCGCCAATGCCCGGTACCGGATAAGCTTTCATTGTGCCAAAGACTTACGAATTCACCGCCGATAGATCTGATGGTATTTATCATGCTTTCAATTTTTTCGAGGCTTTCGACTTTGTTAAGACGCAGGTAATCCTTCAGCGTTACATCCATCACGGCAACGGGGTGGATCATCAGGTTTGTAATTTCATCCCTTGCCAGGTCAAAAAACCGGAACGGGATGGCAATACCTGCCCGGAATCCGATATGAGAGGCATATCCCATGGAGTAATCATCTGTAATCCCAAATTGAATCAGGTTGCGATAGGTCTTTGGCCATGATATTTTCAGGAAATGCTGCCGGCTTATGGTAACATCCCGGTTTAAAACATCGCATAGTCCGTCATATTCATCTTCGAGTTTTTCGAAATGCTTGTTGGATGAAAGCGATGGGTGTATTCCCACGCTCCCGTATCGATCCAATTCACGAAGCAGCCTGTGAAAAGACCGGGACGTTACAGTTACATTGTTATCGTTCGTGCCATAGTCGGCGAAAAGGATGAACCAGAGCGGTAATACTCCATACGGTTCCTGTACACTGTTGATATATGCATAGGTGTCGTATGGGTCGGGAGCCAACCCTGTCAGCGTTTTGAATCTCCCGTGAATTTCGCGAAAGCGACCTTGTGCCAATGACCTTCCGAATCCCCCCATCGTTCGCGACAATGTCCGCCCCAGGTAACACCATGCATGATCTATATCAATCGTGGGGACAAAATTGTACCGCCGGTGAACAAATTTTAATTGAGGCAAGTGTTTGAGGAGTAATTGTTCCAGCATGGCGGCCCATTTGTGCACAACGGGAATATCGAGAAACTTACACTTCCATGCGATGCTTTCAGTGGCAGGATAACGTCCGAAGCTATCCTTCCTCAGCGGCTGATACTCCTCATAACGGCTTACCATGTAAAAGGCCGCTGCAAAAGGATCGAACGGCAACGCAGATAACGGATCAACAGACTTGAAAATTACCGGTACTCCATCAACCACATCAGATGTGACATCCTGAAAGGTAAGGTCAATGTCAAAGAGAAATCCGGAGGCTTCAATAAAAAGACCGTCACTGATCATGGTGTTGGCGTAGGAAAATTTAGGGCCGTCATAACCGGTGAATTCTTCCGGCGAGGCTGTTAACCTGACCTCAATTCCAAGTATCTTCGTAACCATCAGATCTGTAATGTACAGAAGCCGGTTGGGTATGGATGGGGAATGGATGAGCAGCATAAAATCAAAAATGTTAGTTGCAGCCAAATTACACAAAAAACAAAAACTTTCGTACTTTTGGATAAAATTCAGGAATTGATCCGGACACCTTTATGGAGAACTTTATTGTTTCGGCAAGGAAATACCGTCCTCAGACCTTTGACACGGTAATTGGCCAGAAGTCCATTACCAACACCTTAAAAAATGCCATTAAAAACAACCAGCTCGCTCAGGCATTTCTCTTTTGCGGGCCAAGGGGTGTTGGAAAGACAACCTGTGCCCGTATCCTTGCGAAAACGATCAACTGCGTTGATCTTTCGCCCAATCAGGAGGCTTGTGATCAATGTCAGTCATGTAAATCCTTCAATGAAAATGCGTCGTTCAACATTTATGAACTCGACGGGGCATCAAACAATTCGGTGGATGATATCCGGACGCTGGTGGATCAGGTACGCATCCCGCCCCAGATGGGCAAATACAAGGTGTATATTATCGACGAGGTGCACATGCTCTCCGCCTCCGCCTTCAATGCTTTTCTGAAAACGCTGGAGGAGCCGCCGGCCTATGCAAAGTTCATACTTGCGACCACCGAGAAACACAAGATCATCCCAACCATCCTCTCAAGATGCCAGATTTTTGATTTCAAGCGGATCACGGTGGATGATATCGCAGGTCACCTTCTTCATGTTTCCAAAAAGGAAAATGTAACCGCCGAGGAAAATGCATTGCATATCATTGCACAAAAAGCAGACGGGGCCATGCGTGATGCCCTCTCCATTTTTGATCAGTTGGTCAGCTTTACCGGAAACGACCTGACCTACAATACCGTTTTGGAAAATCTGAATGTCCTTGATTATGAGTATTTCTTTAAATTAACCGACCAGATCCTGCAGGGAGATATTTCAGGCGTCCTGCTCACCATCAACGATATTATCGGCAAAGGTTTCGAAGGACAGCATTTCCTGATCGGTTTCGGCGAACATCTGCGAAACCTGCTGGTTTGTAAAGATGTTGCCACCGCCGGATTATTGGAAACAGCGCCCTCCATCCGGAACCATTACATTGAACAATCGGGTCGTTGTCCGGTCAGCCTGCTGCTCACCTTACTGGATTTAAATAACCGCTGCGACCTGAATTACAAAATCAGCAATAACAAGCGATTACATCTTGAGTTGACACTGATGCAGATGTGTGCCCCGATGCTTCGCAAGGAGGCACATCAATCCATAGCCCCCACACCGGGCATCGCACCACCGGCAGGAAACCCTTCATTAGCAATCCCTCCTCGTACGCCCTTACATCCTGCCGCCGTTAAAAGTGAAGCGCCCGCATCAACCGATTCCCCGCCTAAGACTCCAGCGGCAACTGTCAAGATGAGAGATATTAAAAGCGATTACAACAGTACTACATCTATTAAGAAACCTGTGCCGAAACCGGAAACTGACGCGTTAAACGCTGAAGATGAACAGACACGGTACGAAGCAGAAACCCCGTTTACCCAAACGGAACTGATCCTTTACTGGGATGAATATGCCGACAAATTGAAAAAGGATTCCCCGCATCTTTACTCCACGCTGAAAAATGCCCGTCCTGCGATCCTTGACGGTTGGAATATTGGTTTTACTTTAGAAAATAAAGTCCTTGACGATGAACTCTCCCTGCGTAAAACAGAGATGCTGGACTTTCTGCGCGACCATTTGAAAAATTACAAAATACAACTGCGGACCAATATTGCAGAAACATCGAAAAACCTGAAACCGTACACCGACAAGGAAAAATTTGAATTAATGGCAGGGAAGAACCCGGCGTTGCGGGAGTTGAAGGAGGAGTTGGATTTGGAGATTGAGTATTGAAGTGGGAGACACGTGACGGGTGACAAGTGACGGGTGACAGGTGACGGGTGACGGGTGACAGGTGACAAGTGACAAATAATTTTTAACATGCCGTTTATGAAGGCGACAAAAGCATCTATTGACTCTTTTCTTTCTATCCGCAAAGTGGCGATTGCCGGGGTTTCCAGGAATCCAAAAAAATTCGGGCATATTGTATTCAAGCAACTCATGGAGAAGGGGTTCGAGGTATATCCCATCAACCGGGACACAGACAACATTACGGGAATTCCATGTTTTCACAGCGTCAGCGCCTTACCGTTGAATGTTCACAGCCTGGTGATCATCACGCCGAAAAAACATACCAGGGATATTGTGGCTGAAGCCATTTCAAAGGGGATTGACAACATCTGGATCCAGCAGATGTCGGATACGCCCGAAGCTATTGAATTAACACGATCACACCCGGTGAACCTGATCACCAGAGAGTGCATCCTGATGCATACAGATCCGGTGACGGGAATACATAAGTTTCATAGAAACATCAAGAAGCTGTTTGGGCTTTATCCCAGATAGAAACGATTTTAGATTGGACGATTTACGAGTTACGAATGACAGTTTAGATTGACGATTGACAAGTGACGAATTTTGACAACTCCGGATTGACCGTTCACCCGTTTACCCGTTCACAACAACTTCCGGAAAAGACAAAAAACTCTTGGACATCTGATAAAAGTTTTTACCTTTGCACCCTCCATTGCGGGAGCATAGCTCAGCCGGTTCAGAGCATCTGCCTTACAAGCAGAGGGTCACAGGTTCGAATCCTGTTGCTCCCACAAAATCCCCCCGAAAAAACGTTGAAAATCAAGGAAAGCCACTGGAGACAGTGGTTTTCTATTTACAGCCGTTTACAGCAAAATAACCCCTGTTAATAACTTTTACTGGCAACTTTGCCTAAAAACTTGCCAGTGCGTATCTTTGTACAGGCAACTTTTTATCAATTTACTGGCAACTTCTTAAGAATATGGCAACAGTTATTTTTTATCTGGACAAAGAACGGAAAAATGGATGTTTGATCCTGGTAACATTCACATTCAACCATCAACGGCTGCGGTTTTCCACTGGTTTGAACGTACCCAAAAAGGCATGGGAAAACGAAGAACAGAAGGCAAAACCCTTGAAAGATTATTCGGAAACCAACAAACGACTTCGGGAGATCAACAATTTTCTCCTGGACACCTATGATAAGTTTTTCCAAAAAGGGGCAAAGTTCCCCCAGGACGAAGTGAAAAAGAAAAGTGAGGAGATCAGGGAGGCCTTTCAAATATTCATTGGCCGTAAAGAGGTTAATGAAGATAATCGTAAACCGACCCTGATTGAGTTCATCCCGATATTCCAGGCCAGATACAGTAATAAACTTACTCCGAATCATATAAAGCATTTCACCGGGATCAAGAATCATCTCGAAAAGTACGAGAAGAGAATCGGGATACCCATAGAATTTGAAACGATCAATAAGGAGTTTTACCTTGGTTTTACAGATTACCTGAAAGAAGTAAATCTTAAACCCAATACCGTAGGATCGCATGTAAGGCGACTGAAGCGCTTGATGAATGAGGCAGTTGAAGATAAACTGACAATTAACCAGGAACACAGGTCCAAATCTTTCAAGGTTATTAATGAGGAAACGGACAAAATTTATCTCAATAGCGATGAAATTCAGGCACTTTACAAATTGAAGATTGATGATCCACGGATGCAACGGATCAGGGACCTATTTGTATTGAACTGTCATACAGGATTGAGACACTCCGACTGGCCAAAGGTGTGTCTGAAAGATATTGAAGACGGGAAATTATATGTCAGAACTCAAAAAACAAAGGAAGCCGTTATTATTCCGGTGCATCCCCTGATCATCGAGATTCTGAAAAGATATGGACCTGAACTGCATATCCCGACAAACCAGGAAGCAAACCGGGTTTTGCGATGGATTGGTGAGTATGCCGTTCTAAAAAAGATAACCAAAGGGAACCTAGAAAAATGGTTGCAAATCAGAACACATACTGTGCGAAGGTCTTTTGCGACCAATGCCTATATGAGCGGCGTTCCAATGCTTTCGATTATGCAGATCACAGGGCACCGTACCACTGAATCATTTCTCAAATACATACGTGTGACCAAATTGGAGAATGCTACAAAACTCAAGGATCATCCGTTTTTCAATGCCTGATACAGCGAAGTTCCAATTTCCTGATAACATACTTGATACACAATATTATATTAGCGGCATCTGATTGTACCCGACACCGGAAAACTGAATCATTTCTGAAATAAATCAGGGTCACAAAACTGGAGACTGCCGAGAAACAAAAGGATCACCCTTTCTTTAGTTAGTGAATCAATGTATCTACAAAATCGCTTTGTTTTGCAACCGCAGTAAAAGTGATAGTCTTTTATTTGCTCCTAAATTTGATTTTGTAGCGATTACAAGCTTGTAAGAAGCCGTTAGTTTGACAATTTTAGAACGGTAGGTCAGCAGAATCAAATACACTTTCATCCTCATCGTCAAAGTAACTCGTCCTTCTTGTCCTAAAATGTTTCTCTGATCTGAATTGAATCCCTAATTCTTTATCTTCTTGGTTTATAAAGTAATCGTGGTTGAATGAATAAATCTCTATTCTATCATCAAGGATGACATGTAAATGGTTTTCGTAGTTCATAGACCTGGGATAAACTCTCCATCGGGTTATTGGACCAGGAATTGTCAAATATTTTCCATCACTTTGAGCCACAATCAAAGCATTTTCACATTCAACGATATTTCCAAAATAAGCAGTTCCTCCATTTATAATTTTTCCTTTCCATGCCTGTATGTTGACTCGTTTTAATCGTGTAAATCGTTTTTCCCCTTTTTCAGAATTTGTATAGTTATTGAATTTTATAACGTCAAACCCACCATCAATTGCTTTATAAATTTTGTCTTCAATTCCCCAACTGATAAAGTGTTTTTTACTCTTAATATTAAATATTGTCTTATCATCAATTTCGGTATCAAAATCTCTTAGTGCTTTTTCCCTGTTCCCTTCTCCAATAACCATATTCCATTTAAACATCGCCAAAAAGGAATCTTCAACCAAAGAAGTGTTGTAGATATTTAAATAGGAATAGTTACAAAATGATGAATGGCTGTTGCTAATTTGAAAAATTGGCCCCCGTCTTTCAACTTGTTTTAAATTAGTAGGTAGATTATCAGCCATATTCAATTCAAAAAGTCCTTCATCACCACCAGATAATGCAAGCTGAGGATATTTGTTGGCTTTTATTGAAAGTAAATTACAATCCCAAAGTTTGTTAGGTCGAGAACTTACTGGATATTTGTCAGACTTGCTTCTATGTGCAGAGCCAGAATAAAGACCTTTATCGTGTATGAAATAAAGTTTATTACTGTAAATCTCAGTATCAGTTGGTAAAATACCAGTTGGGGTATCTTGATGACCAATTAAAAAGTTATTTAATTTGCTTTCTGATAATTCAAAACTTTCTTTTTCGATTGCACCGAATTTTTGCAAAAGAAGTGCTTTAAAATCAATGTCTTTGAATAATTCAATAAGTGACGATTTATACAGATAATTACCATCAAGAAAGCAAAACGTCATTGCGATCTTGTCCTCATCCTTTTTAATTTGGGATCGTACTAATTCATTCCAATTATAAACTTTCAAATCTCCGTCGAATGTCCAAAGGTAAAGCCTGCCACGATAAATTTGGCAATCATAAAAGTCTCCTTTTATTGTAATTTTTACAGGTTGCATGAGAATCCGCGATTAATTTTTGTCATTTTTGCTTTTGAAATATAACCATTGACGACCCACATTTGAAGTATTGTATTTGTTGGTCTGTCTTGTGAACGATTAGCATAGTCTGCCGGATACCCATGCCAAACGTTTTTTCCTGTTCCGTCTATAAACTTAGCTAATTTTAGTTCTTCATTGTCGTCATTAAGACCAACAACAATAAGAGCAGCATTAATCATTTTCATACCCCACGCCTTTGTTCCATCTTTCCAATTGTTATTAATTGAATTTATAAAACAGTCTACTTCATCTGCAAAACTTACTGTCCACCTGCATTTGTTTGGGTTACCCACACGTCTGTGTTGAGATGAAATGATGTAGTTACTTGTCGTTTTGGCTGTCAAGTCAATTTCAGTGTCTGCTTGATATGGCATATAGTTTATTTTAAATTGAGGCTTACACTCTCTATTGACGTCATATGGGGGTTATATGGATAATAGGAGCCATATAATCAGACGCTCCATCTGTAAAATTAAACCAAAATACCAATATCAAAGATAATTAAGGTTAAAATATTCTCATCATTTTATATTTGACATGAAGAAGCATGGAACACAGATGGCAATAACAATCACCTGATTACACAGGTGATTGTTATCGTCAACAAACCTAATATTTCACCATCTGCCGGAGCTTCAGTTGGCGGAAGGCCTTCACCGCCGGCCACTGCTGCTTCTCCTTCAGCAGGAGTTCCTACTGCACCATCCGCTGCAAACAGGCTAAAATAAAGCCAGTTGTCTTTTGAAAGAGATGAGAATGAAAACACGGTTGTTTCCGTTCCGGTGTAGGCCGCCTGCATTGGAAGTTGGGTTAAAAGAAGGCCCTGATCATTTACCACGGTTCTGCATTCAATATTGAAATCCACTCTCGATTCGTTACTGAAATGAGAATCAATCCTCACAACTGTCTGGTCCTCATATAATCTCACAAAGACCATTGCTGATTTACTCGAAGGATTGGGGATATTCAGCATGTACTGTTTAACCTGTTGAACCTGGCCGCCACCTGCGGATTCTCCCCATGGAACCCAATAACTGCCATTCCAAAGGTAGGCTGTGAACTTACCGGAATTATAATACAACTGTCCTTCTACCGGATCTTGAGGTAAATCCGGTAGATTATGCAGGACAGCGTTTAATAATTGATTTTGTTGTATGTCCAGATTGGACTTAAATGAAGGCATAACAGCTTTTTAAGTTTCCAGATTACCCGACAATTACGATCTGACCGGTAATTGCAGTTGCAGAAGTCCAGGTTACGTCCCCGGCGGCATTCACGTTGATGTCAACTTCAACCGAATATCGGGTTGTTGAAATCGTTTCAAAAACCGAAACAACCACATCAGCGGTGCAACCATGTGTAGCAGCTGCAATGGTCTGAGTTGCAACACCGGTAATCGCTCCAACATACTTCTTGGTGCGACCGGTGGTTTTGCCGTCAACATAAGTCTTTGTTGCTTTCTGGGTTGCAAGTTTTGTATCACTGTTTCCAGACAAGGTTCCGTCAGTATCAATGACTCCCGCCTTGAAATTATCGGTTTCAAGGTTGCTGATCGTATTGTTATCAGCATCGATGGATTTGTTGGTCAAGGTCTGGACGGCCGCCAACCTTACCAAATCAGAGGATTCAGTATTGTCAACCCCGTCGAAGTCGGCAGCGACAATGGCGGAACCTTTGGTAACATTGGCAATTACCATATCACCAACGCTCACTCCGGCTCCGGATGGAGTGCTCACCCCGGAAGTCGTACCGGCAACGGTCACTTTCCAGAACCATCCTTTTTGAATGGTAGTGATCCCCTGGGCTGCAATGGTCTGGCTTCCATCGAAGGTGCCTTTGTATACCATTCCGGCGGTGATTTGCCCCTGGATAGAAGCAACCTGACCGTCAACATAGGTCTTGGTGGCTTTCTGGCTGGCCACTTTCACATCGGAATTAGCCGCCAGGTTGCCATCAATATCAAGGTATGCCAAAGGCATCTGCTTGATATCATCAACATTGGTCAAACCTACCTGAGCCTTGGTTGTGGCATGGGGGTTTGAAGTCGATGCAAGATGGGTATCAATCGTGGCATGGGTATTCGTGCCCCGGTTGAGCAGTGAATTATGGTCGATCGCAGTGGGATCAACGCATTTTACCCAGACCGTTCCATTCCAGTATTTCTCATAATTATCCGTCGTATCGAAATACTTCTGGCCTTTGATCGGGCTTGCCGGGGCCGATGCCAAATTTTGAATTACAGCATTTTGCAATTCGTTTTTGTTGAAGTCCAACGGGACCAGTACTTTTTTTGCCATGGTTGTGATTTTAAGGTTTGTAAAAAGGTTAACTGTAAATTATTTTTCCGCTTGCCGGGGGATTCAGCCGGATCACCATCTGATCAGTTGATTCATGAGTAATTTCCGAGATCAATTCACGACCGGTGGTGTCAACAACAACCACTGTCGGGTACTTTTGAAGATTGTGCTGAATCGTAATTTCGCTCTGGTTGACAAAAGATTGAACAACTTGAGGCGCTGAGCTGCCACCACCGCCACCGGGGGTTCCTGGAGCTGCCGGATCAATGATCCGGTAGAGAAAGAAAAGCTCGATTTGCGCACTTCCGGATTGTGGGTTCTCCCCACCGGACAGGCAAACATAAACCGGGGTGTTGGTAAACAACTGTGTCGAAAAAACAGGCGTCATGCGCTGTATTTCCATCGACTGAGACATAAGAAACAGTGACGGGAAATAGCCCCAATCCTGCGTTTCAGTATCGCCATCCGTGGTTACATTCAGCATCTGGTTAGGATAGATGTTCAACCCTCCGATTGGCGGTGGTGTCGGAGTGATCCGGGCAATAAGAGAAATCAGATCAATGATCTTTCCGGATCCCGGAGCCGGGATGATCACATGAATCTCTGTCAGGCGATTACTTTCATCTTCGGTAATTACATGCTTTCCCGCAATGACAGGCGAAGACTGGCTGTTTTGCAGACTGTTATACAGTTCAGTGAAATTTTCATTGATTTTCTTCCCGCCAACGCGGAGCTTGTCACCCCTTTTATCACCCGGGACAATCCCGAGATTTATTTCTTGTCTAGCCATAGCTTAATATTCTATCTGGTCAAATGTTATTTCCATGTCGTCAAAGCTGACCTCCATATTATCCCAGGTCAGCGGCTGGGGAAGAATGACAGGATTGGCTGAGCTTTCCGGTAAATGAACCGAAAAGAAGGAGTTCTGATACGAGCGTTCATACTCGATTTCGAGGTTGTACAGGTATTCTCCGTCTTTGAGAAATGGAGTTATTTTTGCCGATTTGACTACGATCTGGAACAGTTCTTTCCCGATCTGTTCATATGCCTCCAAGGATAAGAGAAGCTCCCTGAGGCAATTCTTTTCTTCGAGTGTTATCCACCCGGAATTGGCTTTGCAGATTTCCGTCTCTTTGGCGCTGAACTGTTTGGCGGGAGCATTAAAGAATGAGTATTTTTCTTCCCTGACAATGGAACCGAACAAGCGGTCATATTCCAAGTTGAGTTCGGACTTTCCTAAAAACCTGAAAGTATCATAGGCCGAAAAAGAGTTGCGATAAAAAAAGACTTTTTCATTCTCAAAAACCCGGGTATCGTTATAGAATACCCGGCGTTCAGAAAGATAGTCGTCATTACTGTCCATTAAAAACACTTCCCATGACCGGACAACTTTGCCGGGCTGGGCATTCACCAGGTCAAGATGATCGAAACCAACCTTGAATTCCAGCACAGTAAAGGCAGGAAAAGCCACCTGAGGGGTTGCATTGATCACCTTGTGGGAACCATCGGTAAAATTGACGATTACGACAAGTCGATACTGAACTGATGTAAGGTTATCCTGGAAAAGGAAAAACTGTTTTTCCATCACTCCGCTGCGGGAATACTTTGCCAAAGGAAGCCAAGAAAGAAATTTCTGCTTATTTGCTACAATGGAGAAGTATTCCAGGTACTTTTCATTCAATGAAGTAAGCAATTCGTGATTAAGGCCTCCGGCCAGAGCATATTTCCAACCGTTCGACTGCAGGCCTTTGACATTGCCGGCAATGCTTTCTGCAAACGAAACCCGGTATTTGAGAAGGTAATCCCATCCGTGAGATTTGAAATTACCTGACAGTTCAGGGAATTCAAAACGTTGCATTTCCCAAACTTTAAACTTTGACTGGATATAATCCGATATATCAAACCTTGCACAACCGATGAAATCGGCGGGTTTGATGTCCTCCCCTATCGGATTATTAGCAGAATCGCGCACCAGGCACAGGATACCAAAGAAATCCTGGTATTGGTCATCGGTTCCGGGAGTATTAGCCCCCTGCCCTACCCCGGTAACATTGACATTAGAGAAGATGACAGTGCTATTATTTCCGGGTTGTTTTGCCTGCAGGAGTATTTTCCGGCTGCTCACGCCGGGAGCATCCAGCGTTACATCGAAATATTTCTGGATGTCGTAATTCTCAAGGAAACACTGATAAATACTGTTTGCAAAGTCATTGAAAGTCTGGCCGAAAGAACCCACTTCAAATAACAGGCCGTCAAAGTCGGTGAGCCCGGCAGTTTTAAATTCCTGGGTTTTCCCCGCAAATTGAAGTTTGAAGGAATGGCCAATTGAAGTATCAACTGCTGAAACCACCAGTTCAAAGGATGCCCGGCTGCCAAGTGAGATAAGGTAACTATCCGAGCAGGCTTCGTAAATGACGGGATTCCCGGCAAACGAGATGAAGTTGGGCGATTCCGTGATATCGATCATGGTGCAATAGTACCATGAGATCACAGGGAAATAAAGGACAGTATCAGGGCGCCGTGAAGCACTTGAGCTGAGCGGATTTAATAGAGGCTTTGTTCAGGGTGACGGAAATTTCGCTGATCAGGTAGTTGATCCCGTTTATCCGGTATCGCTTGGTAAAATCCAGGTTTTTCAACTCTATGAAATCCATCTGTTTTTCGATCTTCACACTCTTTCTGGTCTCCATGATCCAGTTTACCCAATCTTTCCAATAGAGATTGAATAACCCGTTGGGACCAGGATAACGCAGTGAAAAATTGCTGTTATTGGCAAAACCCCTGAGCCGAACCGGTGTTCCCCACCCACCGGCCATACCCACCCAAAACAATCGAGGTGTAATTTTCTGGTAATCTGCTCCCAGGTTTCCGCAGTTCACCGAAATGTACTTATCCGGCAATGAGGAGAAAATCGTTTCGAACTTATTTTTCTCATCCCCCCATTTGTAAAAGAACTTATCTGTGAGCATCGGCCCGGCAGGTAGTTGTTGCCATTCAATTAAAAATGTAAAAGGATTTACCCCCAACTGCCACCAGGTGTTCGTATCCACGATATAATAGATGTCGCCAAGCCAGGTAAATGGATACGGGGGAATATCAGAAAAACGCTGGACTGCTCCCTTGATCATTTCTGTAATCCCTTTTTCAGCGTCAAGTTGTGCCTGATATGCCATATCACCTGCATCAGGTCCCAGCAAGAAACGGAACCCGGTAATCTGTTCGGGGATCTCCTGAGTGAGCGAAAGGATATTCTTTGAAAATTCTACAATTTCCGAGCGAAGCAACACTTCTTTGTTGCCGACGATACGGATAACCCGTTGGCGTGAATCAACATGAAAGCTGCAATTGAACCACTTTTCCAATCCCGAGATGAATTCACTGACCTTTACGTTTGGCACAAGACGACAATAGTAAAGCCTTTGCAGCCCGAACAACACCTCGCTCAGGCTTACCGAATTGTATACAACCAGGCGCGAAAGTTCGATACTGGAGATAAAAAACTCATCCTGCAGCCGGTACCCGAAAATTTCGGCCAGCTTGTTCAATACGAATTTTAGGTAAAGAAAAGGGGTCAGAATGGTTCTGCATTGCCCGTCAGTAGTGTATTTTCGCAGCCAGCCATCAGGAAAAATGTAATTATAGGCCATCAATTCAGGGTTGGTGGCCGGAGGATCATAAAAGGTTGGGTTGCTGATCTCAGGCATGGAGAAATCCACTTCCGGATAAAAATGAGTCAATGACCAGTTGAAATAATCTACTGCCTCCTGATCACTGGTAAAACTTTTCATCCCCAAGTCCACCCGGTTCAAAAAGAGGTCCTTCACCTCGAAATTGAAATTCCCTTTGTTGATGTATAGAGTTCCTTCAAATGTCTTCTCTCCGGCTGTCTTGATCTTGATCTGGCCGGTGTACAAAACCATCCCGTTCCAGCGGATATTTCCTTCGAAAGTCTCATAGATGCTCCGGGTCGACGCGATCCGGTTCTTCCATCCCAGGATTGATACGTTTCTTGCTGTGGACGGAACCTTGAAGGGAAAGGAATAATCGCCAACATCGTTGAAGATCGGGGATTTGAGATTCAGGGAAACCGAAAAATCATCGTTCAAGTCAAGGGATTGATCCCCAATCAGAATAGAAAGCATAATTTTCTTCGATTATTTTGATACTTCGGCTTCGATTTCATTGACCCGGTTTGTTGTTTCCCGCAAGTGTTCGTAGGAGATAAATGCAGGAATTCCCTGCTCGATCAACGTATTCAACCGGTTTATACTGGCCATAAATTCAGGATCAACCGCTGACGGTGCTCCTATCGGAGCAGGAGCCGGAGAATCCAGATACCGGCCAACGGCCCTTTGAGGAACCCTTGCAAAATTGATCGCATCAATAACATGGGGATAGTTTACCATCAGGTTCTTTGTCGTGTTGGGATCAATGACAATCTCCTGGCCTGTTTCACTGATCAGTGTTGGAGTGGAATACAATCCAGTTTGGGGAGAATTTAAAAGCGGAACATCTTTATAGAGTTTATTGTCATCCTGACCGATAACGGAATAGCGGCCTTTGGCAGCTTCAGGTACTTTCTGACTCAGGATATAACCGATCTGTATGGCGCCAAGCGCAGCGGTAATGATGCTGAGTACAATCCCAACCCCGGGTCCGGCGCCCAGCGCTGAAGCGACCGCCGTGGCAACACTGATCAGGGCGTTGAACAGTGCCACTTCTTTGTTACGCACAGCTTGGTCATGCTCCATCTTCTTGCGTTTCTTGTCCAGGTCTTTATCCATTCTGTTGACCTGGGCATCGTACTGGGCTTTTGTGATGAGTTTTGCATCAAGCTGCGCCTGCAAGTTTGATTTCTTCTTGTTGTTAGCTTCTTCATCCTGCTTTAACTGCTGGTTTTCTGCATCAGTCTGCATGGAGAAGATGGCAGCCAGACCATCAACAGCGCCTTTTGCAAGGGAGATCGCATCATCGGCAACCCTTAAAGCAGTTTCCTTGGAAAGTTGAATCTGTTTGGCAGCAACCTCTTCTGCCATTTGTTTTTTGATCTCGGCTGTCCTGGCTTCATCTTTGATGTTATCCTCAAGAATCTTCCTGTACTTTGCATCGACCTCAAGCTTTATTTTGACTTGTTTTTCAGCCAGGTCGATGTCCGATTTCAGGCGCAGACTTTTTAGTTGCTCCTGGTAATCGAAAAGGTTCTTGTCATCATTATCCTTGTGCTTTGCAACGACATTCGTGCCTTTCTGGGCAAATGTATCCTTGATCGCTTGTTTCTGCTGCTCGGTTGCCTTGGTGACCAACAGAGTATATTCCATTTCCTTCTGAAGCGAATCAAGGACGGCCTGCAAATACTCATCCGTTTCCTTGTCCATGGATTCCATTTTTGCATCCGCTTTTTCCTTGTCTACTTTATACTGAGCCTGGATTTCTTTTTCCGCGTATTTGCGGCGAATCTCGTCCTGCTTTTCGATGAGCTGATCTGTGAGAACTCGTCTGAGTTCTATCTCATCGGCAGAATTTCCTTTTATTTTTTCAAGGCGTTCACCCAGTTTCTCCTGCTCAATGGCCAGTTCTCTGTCCATTTCTCCTTCGGTGACAGCCGCTCTGGCTTGGGCCAGCTGTTTTTTAATGTCGAGAAGATAATCCGCCTGTTTCTTAGCTTTTGATTCAGCTTCCGCCGGGGTTCCGGTGGATGGATCCGATTTGTCGAACGACTGAATCTTTTTGTTCAGGTCCTTGATCTTGCCCTGGACCCGGATAAAATCCTCTGAACCAGCCACAGAGGCTTTCAGGGCAATCTGGTATTTTGCAAGTTTCGCTTCCAGGTTATCGAGCGATTCTCCGACGATCTTATCTCCGATGCTTTCCGCATTTAACACATCGCTCAAGGATTGTTTGGCATCCTTGAACTGCGAGATTTTATCCTGGAGCTTTTTGATCCCTTCATCATAGGGCTTTGTTGCTTCGGTGCGGTTCTCCTGGGCATCAATTGCATTGTCAGCTACAGCCATAGCAGCGCCACTGGGACTGGCACCGCCTTTTACCGTATTCCAAACCCTTTGCAGGATCGTCGGTTTTGCTGCTGCTTCGCCAATAGATTTCTGCTTTGCTTGCATCAAAAGCAATTCCGCTTCTGCCTGTTTGATTGTCAGGTCGATCTTTTCCTGAAGATCCTTTTTCTCCTGGACAGAAAGCAGGTTCAGGTTTCTCACAGTACCTGCTACTTTTTCGTAGGCATCTTCGAGCTTTTTATTGGCCTCGGCCAGTAAAACAGTGGTTGAAGCCTTCAATTTCTCCAGGGCAATGGCCTGGCTATTGTACGTTTCATACGTCTTGATCCCGGCTACCAAAGCAGTAATTGCGGCGATAACAAGACCTATTGGATTAGCTGCCATGGCAGCATTCCAAAGCCACTGGGCAGTGGTCGCCAGTTTGGTGGCGATCGTGCCGTTCCCTTTCCAAATGGCTAGCAACTGCTCTTTGACGATCAGGTATTCAAGAACCACGGCATCTTTCATTTTCAGAAGGATGCCTTCCTTTAAAGTCAGATTGTTCAAAATTGCAACCTGGATTGATCTTGTCTGGGCTGCAATGTAAACCCCGATGGCGCCGGTGAGCGCGATAAGCCCGATACGGTATTTGTCGATCCATTCGGGAAGTGCCTTGAGCCATGCCACCAGGTTCACCACTGCGCCGACCATTGATTTGAGAAACTCTATGACTCCTGGCAACGTGATCAGCCTATAAAACTCTTTCCCGAGTTTATCCAGGGTAGCGCCAAGGGTTGTGTTCTTGTCATTGAACTGCCTTAGAATTTCATCGGTGTTCTGTAATGATTTTCCCGCCAGGAGAACTTTCTGCTGGAGCATGTCGGTATTGTTCCCCAGTTTGGCAAAGACTTCCGAGGCCCCGGCACCGGAAATTTCCAGTTCCCGAATCAGTTTTCCTAATATTGTGGCACCCTCTCCGCCTCTCTTCGATCCTTCAACAACTTTCACGAAAGCGCCATAAAGGTCGGTATTTACAAGCGTGGTAAAGTCTTTCAACGGAATGCCGGCCACTTTGGCGAAGTCGGAGGTGTTGTATGTCATCTTCATCAGGATCTTCGTCATTGCCGTTCCTCCTCTTTCGGTAGAAACTGCAAGCTCCTGGAGTGTGGCAGAAATACCCATCACTTCAGCAGAAGATAATCCAAGAGACATACCGACCCCACCAATTCTGTTTGAAAGATCGACCAGAACCGGCGCCGTGGCGAATCCGTCTGCTCCCAAAACATTGATTGCATTACCCAAACGGAGCATGTCCTCGGAAACCGCAGAAGTTTTCATGTCTGTCAGGACATTCCTGAGGGTTCCCATCTGGGTTGCGACCTCGCTTGCCCCACCTTGAATTTCAGCCCCGAGAGCGACATTGAGTTTGTCAATAGAATCGACAAACGGTAGGATATCTTTCTGAGCAATCCCAAGTTGACCAGCGACAACAGCCATTTCCCGAAGGTCGCTCCGGGAAGTCCGGGTGTCGATCTTGCCGAGTTCCGTATTCAGTTTTTTGACTTCATCTACCGTCAGTTTGGTGGTTTTCCGGATATCGGCCAGCGAATCTTCCAGTTTCGCATTGCCTTTGATGATGCCAACCACTGCAGCGCCGAACCCTATAAGGCCCACGGTGATCATTTGAAGCACTTGTTGATACTTATTGGCTTGGTCGTATCCGCCCTACCAACCCCACATCTTAGGTCAGCAGGGTTTTATCTATAAACTGGGGTAGTAGTTCTTTGAGTTGTGTGGCTTTAGTGTCGTTGATGTTGTTGATGACATAGGTAAGCCATTTCTGGGGATCGATCT
>JAUXWT010000075.1 GCA_030681475.1 Bacteroidales bacterium
CGGATGCAACGATCGAGACGCTCACCGGCAGGTTCGGATTTACCACCATCGTAACCGGGTTCGACAAAGCAGGATTTCCTGAAGAGCAGGTCTCAGAGGATAACAACGAGCAGGTTACCACATCACCATCCAAAGGAGTATAGCTAAAAACTGCATTGTTTGCATTGATTGCATTCACTGCATTAACCTGCCATTGATAGGCCGGGTTGACACCAGGGTTGACGGGTGTGGCAGTAAAGGTAACCATTGTTCCTTCACAAACTGAAGTTGCAGAACCAGTTATGCTTATACTAACGGGTGAGGAAGTCTGAACATTGACATTTAAAACCGTTGGATCAATTGCTGCACATCCGGCAGGATTAATGTAATTAACACTCACCGTCTGAGCGCCTGCATTACTCCAGAGAATTGTAATTGTACTGTCTGTAGCTGTACCTCCTGAAACGATTGTCCCGGTTTGAGTCCATATGTAATTGCTCATTCCCGGATCGGTATAATAGTTTTCAGGAACATTCTGGCAGGGCGTATCATTTCCGGTGAGGGTAAAGGATAATGGTCTCGGGTGTACGGTCACCGGTAAGCTCAGTAACGGGCCTGCGTCATGACATTTGTTAATCCCTTTGACAGTAACCTGTCCTGATTGTGCAATGGGGGTGAAATTCACGCTGATGGTGTCGCCCGACCCTACTCCAGTGATCATTGTTCCTGGTGGGACAGTCCATTCATAGCTCTGTGCATGCGGGATGGGTGAGGTGGAATACAAGACACCGGAGGTCATCTGGCAAACCGAAACCGGACCGTTGATTACCGTGGGAGGGTTAAGGGTCCAGCAATCGATGAGCTGGACGAGGAATTCATCGTGCTGCGGGTTGGGCCATACATTGGGCTGGAAACTACCAGGGGTGGCAATACCACTGACTGAATTGGTTTCCCCGTAAAGATAAATGGTATCCTGGGCAACGTACTTGATCGCATTCAGGAGATCATAACCATAGTCACCATAATATGATCCCCATTCCCTCAGGCCTGTAGTGTCGAATTTCAGGAAAAAACCATCCCAGATCCCGCCGGCCAAGTTTGGTTGGTAGGAATCAGGCGTTGCCATGGAATTGGTCGAGGTGGTTATACCTGCAAGAAAAAGATATCCGTTGTCGCTCAGTGACACATCATAAAGATAATCCTGACCGATCTCTCCATAATATGTTCCCCAGCTTCTCTGACCCGAAGGGGTCAGTTTGGCGACGTACCCGTCTTGCAGTCCGCCCGGTAATGTCTGAAATGCTCCCGGAGATGCAATACCGGATGTTGAAGTTGTATGTCCGCAAAGGTAGACCGATCCGTCATCACCGGGCTTTAAGCTTGTTGCAAAATCAGCCCCGCTTCCGCCATAATAAGTGCCCCAGATCCTCTGCCCGTCCGTACTGAATTTCTCCACAAAAGCATCCGTTGTACCTCCGGGAATGGTCTGAAACACACCCGGAGTCGCGATATTATTCCCCGAATTAGTAAATCCACAAATATATGTATTACCTGCAGTATCACAAGAGACTCTCTCTGTATATTCCCCGAGAAGTCCACCGAAATATGTGCCCCATCGCCTTACTCCATTGCTGTCGAATTTGACCAGGAAACTATCTTCGGTCCCTGCATTGTTAAACTGCCATGCATCCGGGGTGGATATGTTATTAGGTGAAGCGGTAGATCCGGCTAAATATACATTGCAGGAGGCGTCAGCAGTACATAGTCCTGAATGCTCATATTCAAGGCCTCCATAATAGGTCCCCCAGAGCCTGGTCCCTTCCGGAGTAAACCGGGCCACCCAGCAATCCCCGTCACCCCCGGCGAAATGTTCCTGGCACGCTCCGGGTGTACCGAATATATCATCATTGATTGTCCAGCCCGATACCACCACCCTGTTGTGGGCATCAATAAACAATCCATACAAATAATCATCTTGCGGTCCCCCATAATAGGTGGCCCAAATCCTTTGGCAGGAGGATGTGAACCTGGCGAAAAAGGCATCCCGCGTCCCTCCGAATGTCGATTGAAAGGCTCCGGCGGTGGCAATGTAATCGCTGTTCATGGTGGTGCCGCCAAAAAGAACCATGCCTGACCGGGAATCGAGTGCCGTCGCTGATAGTTCCTGTCCGACCCCTCCGTAATAGGTTCCCCATAACCTCTTGCAGGAGGGATCAATGATAACCGTTGCATTTTGAGGAATAGCCTCCGCGGTTGAGAATCCGAAAATATTTTCCTCCAGTCTGATAAATCCGGTCTCAAAAGTCCTGCTTCCCTGATTTGTAATATACCTGCATTCGGGTATCTTTTCTTCAACATCTCCCTGAGTGGTATGGAAGATCAGTGAACCATCATCTGATACCTGCACTTCTGAACCACTGATACTGTATTTTATATCTGAAAGTCTGGCTCCCGGATGGAGAATGAAGTTGGATTTGAACCCGCCTGATTCGGTCATATGGAATTGCAGATCGATTCCTGGGTAAATATCCCTATAAGTGACGGAGTCATAACTTCTTACCCTGGTTATGCCTTCCGGAGAAGTTCCCGTTGTATAGTAATTATTATAGTCGGCAGATGGCGCTGTTACAATAATCCTGCAGTTTGGATCGGCTCCCGACAGGTCAATGTCAATGCGCTGAACATACACGGAATCACAAGTAGGTTCGATTCCTTGCAATGGCCTGAATCCTGACCGGGCTTCACTGCTGTCGGTAAAGGTTCTTACATTATATACATCATAGCTGAACCCATTTCGGCGAAGCAGAACATTGAGTCCAGGTGTATTTAAAAGGTATTTTACTGCAGGATTGGATTTGTTGTTCTGGTCAATGATCTGGCCTTTGTTCTCGATAAATCCTGTGCGTTGTTTTAATCCCTCTTTACTAATGGGGATTTCATTCTTTGAATGGGCAATCATAGGAAGAAAGAATGCAATCAAAAAGATGTATTTGCAGATTTGATATGTAAATCTTTCAAGCATTAAAATTTTTTGATTTTAATTTTTTAGCAGTCATTTCTAATTGTTTTACAAAGTGTTTTTCTGCCTCTTGAGATTGAGCGCCTGCAATTCCGCTAATTCCAGATAAGCCGTTACCATTCTGTTCAGCACGTCTAATTCGTCTTCATTCAAATAGTTTTTTGCGATTTCAATTTCCTTCCTGGAATGTATTCATGAAGTCTGGCCGTGGCCCATTGACGAAACTTAGTACCCTGATGACTTTTTACACGATAACCTACAGAAATAATCACGTCCAGATTGTAGTAATTGGTGGGTTTGGTAGAAAAATCGGAAATTCCGATTTTTCTCACAGAGGTAACACTATCAAGCTCTTGTTCTTCATAAATATGTAAGATATGTTCATTGACGGTAGAACGTGATTTTTGAAACAGTTCTGCCATTTGGTCAAGGGTTAGCCAAACGGTTTCATTTTCTAAACGGGTTTCAATTTTGGTATTTCCGTCCTCGCTTTGATATATTATTATATTGCTTTCATCCATATTTGTTGAGTTTTTATCCGTCTTTCTCTTTTATTATATTGCTGGCAATCTGGTTGTAAATTAAATTCATGTTTAATCGTCATACTCAATCCCGCAAGCACCTCACCGCGAACGCATTCGCCCTCGATGCCGGGTACCACGACACGGAATAATTGTATGAATTCATCCCGTACGACAAGATCTTAAACTGCCCCCAGGATGTTGAAGACCAGAAAATGGTGGCGAAGTCCATGAAGCTGCCGCCTGAATTCCAGTAGGTGACGCCACTTCTTAACGCGTTGAACACATTGGTGAAATCCTGCAAAGGCTTTCCCGCTAAGGCATATCCGGAATAAAAACCGAACAAGGTCGTCCATTCATTCTCAGTAGGAACATGCCAGCCGGGCGGACATAATCCTTGTCCTGCTGCCGCGTTATCGTACCGCATCACTTCATCCCATTGGTAAAGTCCGCCGTATTTGTTGCAATTCCCCGCCAGATCATTGTAGCAGTACTTTTCAGAAATGCAATTATCATACTGAACCTGGAAAGAAGGCACAATTAATCCGTAATTCAGGTTGGCCGCCATCCAGCACTGGGTTCCGATCTGAACCGTCTGGTAGGACTTGCCGTCGCGGATATCGGTGAGACTGTTTCCGCAGGTAAATGCCGGGTTGGCCAGCGCCAGGATGGTCTTCGACTTGCCTGCGCTGCAGGAAGTTACGTTGGTGTATGTGTACTGGATCGTTTTCAATCCTGTTCCGGCTAACGAAGGCGAGAAAATCCCCGTCAGGGAGTTCACCCCGGCACCGGAGTAGGTTCCTCCCAGCGGGATTCCGCCCCGCAGTCTGAACGGCTTGGCGCCAATCGTTGTTATTGTATCAAAGCATGGGGTAAATGTTACAGATGGCGCCGGGATACCGCTCATGATGATCTTTGCCGAACTTGCAGGACTCCCCGTTACACAGCTCAGATTGGAGGTCATGATGCAACTTACCGTATCTCCATTCACCGGGTCATATGTAAACACTACATTGTTTGCATTGTTTACATTGTTTGCATTGACCTTCCATTGGTAAATTGGCGAAGTGCCGCCATTGACGGGGGTGGCTGTGAAGGTTACGGATGATCCGGCACAGAAAGGGTTGGCGGATGCAACGATCGAGACGCTCACCGGCAGGTTCGGGTTGACTGCCATCGTGACCGTGCCGGAAATGGCCGGATTCCCTATCGGGCATAAAACAGTTGAAGTCAGGGTGCAGGTTATTGCATCGCCGTTGACCGGTACATATGCGTAAACCGGGCTATTGGCCCCGACAATCAACCCATTTACCTTCCACTGGTATTGAGGCGTAATTCCGCCATTAGCAGGAACAGCTGTGAAGTTTACCAGTGTTCCGGCGCACACAGGATTGGAGGAAGGTGAAACCGTAACACTCACCGGCTGAACCGGGTTTACCACCATGGTAATTATATTCGAGGTGGCGGGGTTGTTGGAAGTGCATTCTGTGTTTGACGAAGTCATAATACATTGAACCACATCACCATTTGCAGGAGTATAACTAAAAACTGCATTGTTTGCATTGTTTACATTGACTGCATTGATTTTCCATTGGTAAAAAGGATTGGTACCGGGATTGATTGGGTTTGCCGTGAAAGTAACCGTCGTTCCGGCACAAACGGTATTCCCGGAAGTGGCAATGGTCACATCCACCGGATCACCAACATTTACGGTCACAACATAATCTACAGGTGTACCGGCACAGTCTCCGATCTTCGGGGTGATGTGATAGGTGACCACCCCGGCGGTTGCGCCGTTATTGGTGAGGATTTGGTTGATAATCAGTCCGGAATCTGGAGAGAACCCTGAGATATTGCCTGAGGTAAGGGTTGCCATCCAGTGGAACATGATCCCCGGCTCATTGCCGAATAAAGAAATATTGGTCGAATCGCCGGTGCAGATGGTCTTTGATAAGGGGGGTATATTCGTGATAATGGGAACTGTTGTCGTTGAAATAAAAACAGTATCTGAAACAATGCAATGAATATCCTGAGCCCTGACCCAATATGATCCGGGATTTTTCACCCAGATGGTTTGTGTTGTATCACCGGTATTCCACAGATACCAAGCTCTTCCGGGCCCGGCATTCAATAACACGGAATCTCCGGTGCAAATTTGCCTGTCAGACCCTAAATTCACAGGTGTGAAAGGATAATATGAAATAACAATGGTGTCGCTTAACTGGCAATCGGGTTCTGCTGTGGAGACCCAGTATGTTCCGGCTGAACTGGCATATATTGTCGATGTAGTGTCGCCTGTGCTCCACAAATAGGCACTCCAACCAGCGCCTGCATCCAGCAGAATACAATCGCCGGGGCACATCTTCCGGTCAACGCCCAGGTTAAGGGAAGTGACATCAGAAAAATAGGCAAATTTACTGAACGTGCCGGTGGAAGTCACAGCATAGGAACAGGCAGGAATAAAAAACCTTCCTTTGGTATTTGTGATTTTCACCCGGTAGTAATAATCCGAATTGGTGATCCCATTCATACTATATCCCCAGATACCATCCGTACCCGGCACGGGAATTCCGGTATTTGTTATGAAGTATGGAGGATCACAGATAAATCCGTCGCCATTTTCCCGTTTCGCGACAGCGTATACAAAAAATGAGTGCCAGGGAGCGCCCGGTGGTGTACTTGAAACAGTCGCTTTTCTCGATCCGCGGCATTCCAAAGCCGGCACTATCGATTCGGATGCCTGAAAGGAATGATATGGCGAAAATAATTCGTATTTGTTGCCTGTAAATTCAAAAACCGATACGGGCTTGTCTGAACGGATAGAGGCTGCGATGTAGAATACTGAATTATTAATATCTGTAAAGGAGAATTCTGTGCCTTCGCCCTGGTTGATCACCTGGGTCTGGATGGAAAGGCTGTCATTGAAGATAATTGTGGTATTATCCTCATAGGCATAAACCATGATTTTTGTTTGTGCAGGAGGAATTGACATGGCAAGCGCAATAAATTGCTTACCGGCAAGAACTTCCGGGATCAATTGATCCCCGGCAATATCAAATGCCAGTTCATCATACCCGGGAATAAAAATGGCATCATCCGTAACAGTGACTGCAACCGGTTTTGTGGATGTCACCCTCGTTCCGCCAAGATGCATGGTTGAATCACCCGAAGATGCCCTCCCGCTCCAGGTCTGTCCCCGGGTCATCATAAATGAAAATGGTACATGTGCCGCATGGCCTATAATATCTTTTTCAGGGGAAATTGTGACAAATGTTGAATCTTCAGTTGCAACCACTTCAAATGAATTTCTTGCCGGCGGTGAACAGTAAGGATAATTGGAAAAACTATGCTGAGCCGGTATAATAAAGCTGTATCCCAGTGCATCCTTTCCATAGAGAGAATAGGTGGCTGCATTGAAGGGTGACTGGATTTCGTATGAGGCGTTGATTCTTTTATCGGAGGTTACCCTTAAACCGTAATTCAGCAACGAATCCGCAGGTTTATTCTCGATCATCTCCAGAAATGGCGTCAATATGACCACTTCCGCCGAATCATTATCAACGGTACAAGTGATCGGAGTAAAGAGGGGATTTGCGGGTTGGTCAATCGTGACCGTTACAGGGCCTTCATCGGTGGTAAAGAACATGCTGATCGGGCTGTTGAGCTCTGATAATGAAACCGTACTTGGTGGAATCGTATGATTTGTTACCGCGGGCGCAGCAAACCAGAATTCATAACCGGAACAACCCGCAGGATTGGCTGGAATCACGGTCAACTGAACCGTATCTCTCCCAACGCATCCATTCGGGCCGGTGACGCTGACCATATAAACCCCGGCTACCCCGGTAGTATATGTCTGGCCGGTGCCGATATTGGGATTTCCCAGGGTAAGGTTTGACCACTGGTAGGTGCACCCTGAACAAAATCCGGCATCAAATGTAACTGAGTTGCCTTGAAGGATGGTCTGGTCTGGGCCTAAAGCCGACTGAGGGCTTGGAAATATAGTAATGGTTTGCCAGGAAGTGTCGGTACGGTTATCATTGTGCCTTACGTACAATTCGACGGTATAAATGCCCGGGTCGGAAAAAAGGTGTGCCGGATTACCAAGTGTCGAAACATTCGATGCTCCGGATGCCGGGTCGCCGAAATTCCAGTGAATGCTGTCGGCCGGGGGCCAGATGTCGCCTGAAAAGTGAATGGAATCACGCTGACATGTACCTGTAGAATGAATGTATACTTTGTATCGTTGGACGAATTGCGGTAAGAATCCACCCCAGTGATTGTCAAGACTAATTGTGTTCATCTCAAAATTACATGAGGCACCAGTCATTGATGGGGAATTAATTACATTCAAAGAATCAATCAACTCCATCGAATTGTAAATTTTCCAATCCGGCCCCATCTGTAATGACCCTTTAATCGGAGTTCCTAAAACAAATTCACTCTGTAGAAATTGTAGTGAATCTGTTTTTGAGGCATCGTATTGCAAAACAAGAGTGTGGTCAATCGGGAGGTTTGCTGTCTTACATGAAACATATAAAAATTTCGAGTCAATTGAAAATTCTGCGCCATAAGCACATCCTGATGATCCGTTTCCTGACATCGGATTGAAAGTGAACAAGGATGTAATTTGCCCGGTAAGCTTATCAAATTCACAATATTCTGATATATTTACATAACCACAGAACAATTTCATTCCATCAGGCGAAACTTTTATAATTTTAGGTACCGTGGAAGTTTGTAGTTCAGTCAGATGTACCTTACTGTCACTAAAAACAGGTAATATTGAAACGCCTGTTTTATTTACCAGATAGGTGGCAAAATAGTTACTATCAGGATCATGAATCCGTGTGATGACCCAAACATCTTTGTTACTCATTGCCCTTATTGCGGTTACCGCTCCTGATGCCTTTGTTGCTCCGACAACTGGTATATTTTTTTGGCCCGGGATAATATCACCCAATCCCCCGGCTAATTTCATGTTAAGAACAGAATATCCTAATCCATCTGAAAAAACAAAATATGGCCAACCTCGTACTCCAACGGTGAAAAGATAAAACAGACTATCATTTGAAATTTCAGGGAAGGCTACTATCGTCTGCTGTTCACTTCCTAATGTGTTAATGATAGTTCCATTTGGCATCAAATTATGAAATCTATTATAAACAAATTGCGCATTTGCATAAAATAAAAGCTGACCCAGGGAATCTGAGATAGTCACATTTGTACTTCCTGAAAACAATGAACTGTTGTTAAGCGTGGTTATAGTTCCAGCATTAAAATGAATACCAGCCTTATTGCCAAAATACCAATTGTTCCATTCCCCTTGTGGTAACCCAAGGAATGGCAACAATAAAATCAGTCCGGTGATGAATTTAATTCTCATTTTTTTTTGCAGCGCTCCATTTTATGGCATGCCCGACCATGCAAAAGACCTGTAGTTCATTATCTTTTTTGGAGCAGATTGTTCCATTTTTCCGTCATAGATCAGGTACATATCGGTTACCCGCCCACCAAATACTTTTGAAAAGTAATTCAGTCCTTTGAGAAAATCAGGATGATAGGTCGAAGAGGATTTGATCTCAATGGGGATCAGCTCCTGACCTTTTCTGAGGATCAGATCCACCTCCACATGATGACTGTCGCGGTAATAAAATACCGAGGGATCAACTCCTTTATTAAACCTGTGTTTTAACAATTCCATGATCACCAGGTTTTCAAAGAGACCGCCACGTAAAGGATCCCTCGACATCTGCTGCTCATTGGTAATCCCCAGAAGATAACTTGCCAGTCCGGTGTCATAGAAATAGAGCTTTGGCGATTTAATCAGCCGCTTGGATATATTGTCATAGAAGGCCGGAAGCAGCATGAGGACAAAGGAGGCTTCCAGCACAGATAGCCATTGGCGGATAGTTGTCACCGACAATCCTGCATCATTGGCCAGTGAAGAGATATTCAGGACACTGCCTGTTCTCCCCGCACAAAGTCTTATAAACCTGTCGAATTGGTTCAAATCCCTGACTTTAATCAATTGACGGACATCTTTTTGCAGGTATGTTTCGTAATAATTTCTGTAAAATTTAAACGGTTCAATGCTATCGGTATAAACGGATGGATAAAATCCGGTTAACAGCAACTCATTGGTTTTCTGAGGCGCTGAATTTTGAAGTTCATGCAGGCTGAAAGGGAGCAATTTTAAAATTCCGGTTCTTCCGGCAAGCGACTGGCTTACACGTTCCATGACAGAAAAATGGTTGCTCCCGGTCAGGACAAAATGGCACGACCCTCTGTTTTCATCAACAATTTGCTGGAGATAGGAAACAAGTTCAGGAACGTGCTGGAATTCATCAAGGATAGCACCACGATGAATGTCTGATAAAAAAGCACGGGGATCCTGGGATGAAAACAACCTTGTATCAGGGTTTTCAAAATTAAAATAGGGTAACGACGGGAAAAGATGACGGGCAAGCGTCGTCTTGCCGGATTGCCTGGGGCCGGTAATTACAAGAACCGGGAAGGAATTGAAAAGAGCTTTTGCCTCCGGTTCAATATCTCTTCTGAGATAGTCCATAAGGTGTAAATTTAATTCAAAACTTTAAAATTACACAATTTTTGGTTCGATGTCTTGTTTAGTAACTACTCCCCCCCCCCCTACAAACTTACATAATAATTGTGATTCAATTGTTTAACAATTGGAAATTAATATTACCCGGTTGTTCTGTCAACCTGTCATGATGCGACCCGGCCTGCTAAATATTAACCAAATCGGCTATCACAAGATTTTCAAATTAGAAGTCAAATATCTAATTTGTAAACTAATCCCTCAAACACCTCACCGGAAAAGCATTCGCCCTGCTTGCCGGATACAATGAAACGGAATAATTGTACGAATTCATCCCGTACGACAAGATCTTAAACTGCCCCCATGAGGTTGAAGACCAGAAAATGGTGGCGA
>JAUXWT010000081.1 GCA_030681475.1 Bacteroidales bacterium
TGTTCGATGGAACTTCTTTTCCGCAATGCCGGCATACCAGGGTGTGCATAGACGTTATTTTGTTACGTCTACGAAATCCACATATTTTGGTGGCATCAATTTATCTCAGGAAGTGGTATCGGTTTGGGTCGGGGCGGAAACCCTCTCATTGAAGCAAAGGAAGCATTATTAGCCACCTTGGATTAAAGAGGCTGGTTTTGATAAATTTAACTAAAGGTATTTGAAAAAATCTTTTGGGCACTTATTTGGGTACTCAAAAAAGAAAAACCCACGACTGGCGTGGGTTTTAGGGGTGTTTTCGTACCCGGAGCCGGAATCGAACCGGCACGAACTTGCATTCATTGGTTTTTGAGACCAACGCGTCTACCTATTCCGCCATCCGGGCGAGGAGGGCATGGGTGTGGGTGTGGGTGTGGGTGTGTGGGGTCAGCAAAATTACCACTTTTTCTTCAGTTTCCAACTGTTGATGATTTAATTTGCACCGGGGCATTTTATGATTTATCTTTGCGGAAAGTAATCCCCCCTCCTCATGGCAGCAAAGATCAACATCTTTTCAGGTTCGGCCACCGCCAATCTGGGTGAGAAAATTGCGCAGAGTTTTGGCGTAGAACTTGGTAAATCATCGGTGACCAGGTTCGCCGATGGTGAATTTCAACCCTCCTTCGAAGAAAATATCCGCGGTACCGATGTCTTCCTGATCCAGTCAACCCATTCACCTACCGATAACCTCTTTGAACTGCTGATGCTTATCGATGCCGCTCGCCGGGCTTCTGCGAAAACCATCGTAGCTGTAATCCCCTACTTCGGTTATGCCCGCCAGGACAGGAAAGACAAACCGCGTGTTTCCATCGCCGCAAAACTTGTGGCTAACCTGCTTTCCGCAGCCGGGGTGAACCGCATTATCGCCCTCGATCTTCATGCCGACCAGATCCAGGGATTTTTCGATGTACCGGTGGACCATTTGTACGCATCATCGGTGTTCATCCCATATCTGAAGACCCTTCATCAACCCGAACTGATCTTCGCATCACCCGATACAGGTGGTACGCGCCGTGCCGGTTCCTATGCAAAATACTTCCATACCAATTTCGTGATCTGCTACAAACACCGGTCAAAACCAAATGAAGTGGCAAAAATGAGGCTGGTGGGAGATGTCAAAGGAAAAGATGTCGTGCTGCTTGATGACATCGTTGATACCGGCGGCACTCTTTGCAAAGCCGCCGAGATCATTATGGAAAATGGCGCTGCATCTGTCCGTGCAATGGTTACACACCCCCTGCTGTCGGGCAATGCGCGTGAAAATATCGAAAGTTCGGCGCTCTCCGAGTTGATCGTCACCGACACCATCCCCGTCACCATTGAAAACCCTAAAATCAAGGTGCTCAGCACCGCAGACCTGTTTGCAGAGGTGATCCGCCGACTGAAAAAAAGGGAATCGATCTCATCGCTGTTCAAGTTTTAAAAGATTTTCTTACCTTTGCAACCCCAAAAAATAGCGAAAAGCGAAATGGCGAAATAGCGAAATTCGGGTTTGGAAATCATTAATTAATTTAAACACATTATTATGAAAAAGGTATCATTGAGCGGTTCTCTTCGCGAGAACGTAGGGAAAAAAGATGCCAAAATGCACCGCAGGGAGTTTAAAGTGCCTTGCGTACTGTATGGCGGAAAAGAACAAGTCCACTTTGTGGCAGAGGAAAAGGCGCTGATGAAGATCATGCACACGCCCGTTGCCTACATTTTCGATTTGAATATCGGGGGACAAACATACAGCACCATCGTACAGGACGTACAATATCATCCGGTTACAGACAGGATGCTGCATGTTGACTTCATGGAGGTCATGCCGGAAAAACCTGTAACCATTGGCATTCCTATAAAAATATCCGGTGTGGCGCCAGGCGTTCTCCGCGGTGGCCGGTTGATCAAGAAAATGCGTAAACTGGTGATCAAAGCTTTGGTCCAGCACCTGCCGGATGAACTCGCCGTTACCATCAACGGCCTTGAAATTGGAGACTCTGTAAAGGTTTCCGACATGGTCCTTGAAAACGTAACCTTCCTCGATCCGCCAAACAGCGTAATCCTTGGTGTACGTACCGCTCGTGCAGTCGTTGAAGAAGTTGCACCCGGTACTGAAGGAGCCGCCGCTGCTCCCGCAGCAGCAGGCGCTGCCGCCCCAGCTGTTGCCGCACCCGCAGGAGCCAAAAAAGCCTAACGGGTTCTAACCAAATATTGAAGGAAGGTGCAGGGTCAGAGGCTTTGCACCTTTCTTTTTACAATGCAAACAATGCAGATAATGCAGGAAATGAGGAAAAGTCAACTGGCGACCAAGTGCACAAACGGACCGGGGACCAATTACCCTGTTACCTTGTCACCTTGTCACTCTGCACCTTGTCATTCTGCACCTTGTCACCTTGTCACCTTGTCACTCTGTCACCTTGTTACCGCTCACCTGATCACCTGATCACCCGTTTACCCGCTCACTAGTTTACCTATTTACCTTATCGCGAATATTTTATAGCTTTGGACCCTGGACTTTGCATTTTGATTTTTGAATTTGTCCCATGAAGTATCTTATTGCCGGCCTTGGAAATATAGGCGATGAATATGCCGACACGCGTCACAACATTGGTTTTACTGCCGTTGATGCCCTGGCCGTGAATTTAAAATCCTCCTTTGTGGTTGGAAGGCTGGCCTCAGTTGCCCGGATGTCGCTCAAAGGGCGCACACTGGTGGCCATCAAGCCGACAACCTATATGAACCTGAGTGGCAAGTCGGTACGGTACTGGATGCAGAAGGAAGATATCCCTGCTGAGAATATCCTCGTTATCGTTGACGATCTGGCCCTTCCGCTGGGAGCGTTGCGACTTAAATCAAGGGGAAGCGATGGCGGACACAACGGACTCATCAGCATCATCGAAACCATTGAAACCACTGAATTCTCAAGGCTACGCATCGGCATCGGCAACGACTTTGCCAAAGGGTACCAGGTCGATTATGTCCTTGGCCGATGGAGCGCTGAAGAGTCAAAAATACTGATCCCGCGCATCGAGACTACCGTGGAACTCATCAAAAGTTTTGTGCTGATCGGTGTGGAGCGAACGATGAATTATTTTAATAAGAGGTGAACAGGGGGACAGGGGGACAGGGGGACAGGGGGACAGGGGGACTGCTGACTGCCGACTGCCGACTGCGGACTGCGGACTGCCAACTGCCAACTGGTGAACGGTTGAGCAGCGCTTATTTTTGATCTTTGATTTTTGATCTTTGCGTTTTTCTCAGATCCAGCCTTTCAATTTATAATAGCCCAATGCCGCCCATTCCCGGATGACCAGGAGTTCATAGTTCATCTGGGTCCAGAACTGGTATCGCAAGGTGATGTTGTTGCCGATATCGGGAATGAACTTTCGTCCGCCAAGTTTGCCTGAGATGAATGTAATGTCTGATTCGATGGCCTGTTCGAAGGCGGGCAAACCGTCAACCTTCAGGAAACCGGCTTTTTTAAAGGCGAGGACTGCGCGGAAAAGATGCTCCGGCGAAGTAACGAGGAGGAGTGACGAGTGACAAGTGACAAGTGACAAGTGACGAGTTGCAAGTGACGAATCTTTTTTCTGTTCAATATTCGATATTCGGTATTCGATATTCGATATTCTTTTAAAAATATTGAGCGCCTGTGACCGTGTGTTCGCTCCGGAATCTTCAAACATGATCCGCTCCGGCGCCACGCTGCGCAGAATAAGTTCTTTTTTCAGGAGGTTTATGGCGCTGTGGATGTCGGATGTATCTCCCGGCAAAGCTATGATGACTTTTGAGTGGGGAAAATAACCGGCTGCACCGGCAACATACCAGGAGCGCATGAGACTGCTTTCGCTGGGCATGCCTCCCCCGCCGAGGAGTATGATATAACCGGGCGGGCGGTTGATCCCTGCGGTTTTGACTCCCATCCCGTACCACATCCAAAATGGCGCCGGGGTAAAGGCCAGGATGATCATCACGACAGCAAAACAGCCGATGGTGACCAGGATGTTTTTCAAAAAAGTTCTGATTTTTTTCAATTCGTTATTTAAATTGGGCGGCTGGGGGGCCAAAATATCATGCTTGAAACCAGTTTACCAGACGGCAGTCGGCAGTCGGCAGTCGGCAGTCGGCAGTCGGTAGTCGGCAGTCGGCAGTCGGCAGTCCGCTTGTCCGCCTGTTCACCCATCCATCTTCCCCCGTACAACTCCCGAAATCCCCGCCACCGGGATCCTCTCCTGCAGCATGGTATCGCGGTCGCGGATAGTGACGGTATTGTCTTCAAGGGTCTGGTGATCGATGGTGATACAATATGGCGTGCCGAGGGCATCCATACGACGGTAACGTCGGCCGATAGTGTCTTTTTCCTCAAAGTAGCAGCGATAATCCAGCTTCATCATATCCATGATCTCGCGTGCCTTTTCCGGTAAACCATCTTTTTTAGTCAATGGCAACACAGCCAGTTTGATGGGGGCGAGTCTTGCAGGAATTCCCAACACCACCCGTTCACTGCCATCGTCGAGTTTCTCTTCGCGGTAGGCGTGGCTCAGTATGGCCAGGAAGGTGCGATCGAGTCCGATCGATGTCTCCACCACATAAGGCACGTAACTTTCATTGGCTTCGGTATCAAAATACTGGAGTTTCTTGCCGGAAAATTTCTGGTGTGCACCCAGATCAAAATCGGTGCGGCTGTGAATGCCCTCCAACTCCTTAAATCCGATGGGAAATTCAAATTCAATATCGGCCGCGGCATTGGCGTAATGGGCCAGTTTTTCGTGATCGTGGAAGCGGTATTTCGAGGCGGGAAGTCCCAGTGAAAGATGCCATTTCATCCGTTCCTCTTTCCAGAATTCATACCATTTCAGTTCTTCTCCGGGTTTGACAAAGTACTGCATCTCCATCTGCTCGAACTCTCGCATGCGGAAAAGGAACTGTCGTGCGACAATCTCATTGCGGAAAGCCTTGCCGATCTGGGCGATGCCAAACGGGATCTTCATTCTGGCCGACTTCTGCACATTGAGGAAGTTGACAAAGATGCCCTGTGCTGTTTCTGGCCGGAGGTAAACCGCTGATGCATCATCGTTTACCGAACCCATCTGGGTCGAGAACATGAGGTTGAACTGGCGAACATCTGTCCAGTTCTTCGTGCCACTGACGGGGCATACGATCCCGGCTTCTTCGATCAGCAGCCTGATGTCGTTAAGGTCGTCCTTTCCCAGGGAGGCATAAAAGCGTGTCTTCACCGCATCGATCTTATCCTGGTATTCCTTCACCCGGGGATTGGTCTCGCGGTACATCTTTTCATCAAAGGTTTCACCAAAACGGACGCGGGCTTTTTCCACCTCCTTGATGATCTTATCCTCGATTTTCTGGAGATGTTCTTCGACGAGCACATCCGCCCGGTACCGTTTTTTAGAGTCGCGGTTGTCGATCATCGGATCGCTGAAGGCATCCACATGTCCTGATGCTTTCCAAACGGTCGGGTGCATGAAGATGGCGCAGTCGAGCCCCACAATGTTTTCGTGAAGCTGGGTCATCCACCGCCACCAGTAATCCTTGATGTTATTCTTGAGTTCAACGCCAAAAGGGCCGTAATCATAAACGGCGCTAAGTCCGTCGTAGATTTCACTGGAGGGGAATACAAAGCCGTATTCCTTGGCGTGGGATATGATTTTCTTAAAGAGGTCTTCGTTTGTTGCCATCCGTCAATGTTTTGAACGGACAAAAGTACAAAAAAGCCGGTGAGGAAAAAACGATTTACGATTAGCGCTCATCAATCGTAAATCGGAAATCAAACAATTCAACCTAAAATCGTAAATCG
The DNA here is from genome assembly GCA_030681475.1 of Bacteroidales bacterium. GTDB lineage: Bacteria > Bacteroidota > Bacteroidia > Bacteroidales > FEN-979 > CAIVAT01. The sequence continues at coordinate 5,837 of JAUXWT010000081.1, forward strand.
TCCAATCGTAAATTAATTTTCAGGTCCTTTGTGGTATTAAACACGAACTTCTGCTGGTCCTTGCGAAGGATCACCTGACCATCACAGGTTTCCATCATTAACTTCTGCGATGTATTCCTGTTTTTTAAAATATTGGCCAGGGTGATGGCTTTTTCAAGTCCGTCTCCGCGCTGGAAATTTACGACCTCATCGGGAAGGGCAAGGCGGCTGCCGTCGTAGATGGAATCGTTCGTCCAGGCCTGCAACTGGTCGTACACTTCAGCAATGGCAATATCACGGAATTGAGCGATGGATACCGGGTTGCGCTCGAACGCAGCCTTAATAAAAGGGGTCCAGTCACAGGTATCCATTTGGCGGCCGGTGTAGAATGCGAGGTCGGCGACACTATTGCCGGATGATACGTGACGCGTAACTGCTGACTGCTGACTGCCGACTGCCGACTGCCGACTGCTGACTGCCAACTGCTGACTGCTGACTGCTGACTCGTGACGAAGGGATGAAAGATGGGCGATGATCTCTTCGCGCGTTTGGTCGGGCGTGATGTTTATTGCCGGGGAGGCAATGTACTCTTTATTCGCCGTTGGCAGGTTGGGCACAGTGTGGACAAACTTTTTCAGGTCGGTATAAAAAGGTGGATGATTTTCAAGTCCGGGGAAGTTTTTTTTCAGGGACTCGATGAAGGCCATGTATGGCTTCAGCCTGAAGATCTCATCTTCCTGATCAAGTCTGAACCTGTGATCAATCGGCTGGAGGCACATGTCCTCCTCGTCCATTTCACAATAGAGTTTTCTTGCTGTTTTATCGCCAAGGCGGTTCTTGCTGCTGTGCTCATATCCGAATGCCTTTTCGAGCCTCATATACCTGTTGGAACCCCTGCATTGAAAGCAGAGCTGGAAAAGTTTCTGGTGCTGGCTGTAGTCACGCAGGAAATTCGTAAATATCTCGAAGTCAACTTCTGTTTCCAGGAAATTGGCGAGTTTATCCCTGAACAGGTTAAAGGAATCAACATCGATGGTGGCTTCGGGGTACATCGAATGGATCCAGCCGGTATTGTGCGCAACGTAAGTAACCTGCTCATGTTCCAGCGCCCGCCGGGCCAGAGACGAAAGTTCAGTACCATTGTACCACATCGCCTTTGTGACGATCCGGCGGTTGTTGGTGAGTAAACCATCATCAACCATGATGAAATTCTGGGAATGGAGCGGTGTTCCCATCAGGAAAATTTTCTCCAGGGGGATCTCCGCGACCACAAACAAGGCTGAGGCATACAGGCATGCGAGTGAGACACATTCCCCGGCCCCGGCATCATGATGCGGCTTGAAGCGAAAAGCATTCATCGCCTCCACCGTTTCGGTTTTCCAATAAGGAATAATGTCTGAGTCGAATTTATCCAGTCCGAAATGACGGCGGATATCCATATCGAAATAGTACTTGTCGCCCTCATAACCGAAGAGGGCATTGGAACCGGCGAGCATATTCAAGTCAACAAATTCGCTGAAACGGCTGATCTCGGTCTGTTTATCGGTAAGTCCCCAAGTTTCAAGGTCGAGGTTGAAGTGGTAATGATCCATCACATATTGTTTTACGCGATGGATCTTTTTCAGCGTACCCATCTTTCGGATGTCTTTAAACCAGGGATCATCTCTCCATTTCCAGATCTCGGGCGACATGATGTTGGCCAGCACCAGGGCATACAGAAGATCGGGAAAAATGAAGATCTCCATGTCGCTCAGGGTGAATGCGGAACTGTATTTTTCGAGGGTTTTTTTGTCCATGATCGGTATCCCGGGTGACAGGTAACTGGGTAACAAGGTAACAGGGTAACAGGGTAACCCGGGGTGCAAAGATACCAATAATAAAAATTGCCGGTATGGGGACCGGGGATTGTTAATAAAACCTCTGCGTCTCTGCGCCTCAGCGGTTAAAAAATAAAAAAAATCCGTAAGTTTGCCTGACAAAACCAAACAACATGTATTATTCAGGACAAGAAATCGTTGAGATTGCCGTAAGAATTGAAGAGAACGGCAATGAGTTTTACACTGCCGCGGCAGAGATGATCGATGATGTAAATGACATCAAGGGCTTATTTTATGACCTTGCAGAGAAGGAGATCCTTCACATTGCGATTTTCCAGAAGCTGGCGGAGAAGTTCGACGCCGAGACTTTTGATTTCAGCTCGCCCGATGCCTCCGATTATATTAACCATCTTGCCGAATCACACATCTTCGGAAAACCCGATTCTGGTAAAAACCTTGCCAAGACCCTTAAAAGCCCGAAAGAAGGGCTCGAGACAGCCTTGAAATTCGAGAACGACAGCGTGGCGTTTTACACTGAGCTCCTGCAATATACCCGGAGCGATTCAAAAAAGCTGGTACAGCAGATCATTGACGAGGAGAAGGAGCATGCAGAGGATATTAAGAAGTTTCTTTAATTTTTGGGGACGGGGGACAGGTGGACAAGGGGACGGGGGGACAGGTGGACAAGGGGACGAGGGGACTGCTGACTGCAGACTGCGAACTGGTTTCTGCCTGTATGATCATTGCCGGGACCAGGACTTGAGGAGTTTGTACCCAAGAATGCCGAGGTAATACCTGAATTTGCTGTTGATGAGCTGCCACCTTCCGAAGTTGATGATCTCTCCGCCGAATTGGGTTTTGAAATTCCTGACCCCGTAAGTTTTATATGGCCGGCCAATGCCCATGAAATCAAAGTAACCGAAGCCGTGCCGTATGGCATAATCAATCCCGGCCCACGTAGCCAGCACGCCGGGGTAAAGGTGTTTCAACGCTTCCCGTTCACTGACGATATACCATTCATGCACCGTTTGCGGTCCGGAAAACGGACAGACCATTCCACCAATCACGTCATTGTTATAAATGACCACTAAAAAGACTCCTTTGTTCTCCTGTTGGATCTTCTGATAAAAATTGATGAAAAAAGTCAATGGAGGCAACGGTTTCCGGATCTTCTTCTTATAAAGATCCCGGAGCAGAATATAAAAAGCCTCCACTTCCCCCGGTGATGATACCGGCCTGATGACCGCCCCGTTTTCGATCCCTCTGCGGATCTGACGCTGTTTTGACGGGTTGACTTCAGAAAGGACCTTGTTCCCCGGATGAACCGGAAGAATGCTGTTCAAATGGTTTCGCCAGTTGAAGCCACATTGCCGGAAAATGACAGCCTGATCATCCCAGTGAAAAAGATTTCTTATTTCGATGAATACCGTTTTCCTGTGGACAAGGTGTTTCAGGGTGTTCAGCAATCCCTTCAGTACCTCTGCCTTGTTTGACAATGAATCGGAGATGACAGGCCCTCCCTGGATCAGCATCCGCTGAAAGGGAATCCCATAGATCCGTTCACTGATGACGACAGCGACAAGAACTCCGGTGATCTCTTCCCGGGAATTCTCAGCAAACAAAACCAGCGGTTGGTAATTTGGGCAATCGTCTAAAAGGGATAAAAAATCGGGGGACTGGAAAAAATTCCCCTGGGGCTGCTGGCTTAAAAAAGCTGTCCATTTCTCCAGAACATCTCCGGAAAAAGGAGCCTTTATTATTATGATATTTTGCTTTACCATCCCTTTGATCTGATCTCTTGACAGCCTGTAAAAACTTCATCAAATATCAAGAATGCCATTTTATGAGGAAAACCAGTCATTTCAGCAACATTAAAAATATCTTTTCTCGATGGATCACCTTGTCCGGCAATGGTTGTACTGTGCAGCCCGTTAAATCCATGACTTTTCACCAGGTCATAGGCAGGACTCAACTGCCATTTTCTTTCATCATAGATAAAGGAGAAATTTTTCGAGTGATCATCCCTGTTCCCTGTCAGTATGTTAAACACCATGAGCCGGAACAGCCGGGCCACTTCGTTGATATCCGCTGTAAGCGCCATGGTGGCTTTCATCAATTCAGTGTAATCGAGGGAAGGGAAACGAAAGCCTGCATATAAAAGACCACTTGCCGAATGAACATGAATCCGACGCCCCGCTTTACGGTCGAACCTCTTCACTCCAAAATATTTTTTTTCAAACAACCGTGTTTCAGGCATCACGATGGCACATTTTTTTGCGATCATGGAATACTGGTATTCAAGAGCTCCGATATCAGCGGGATCTGATGACGCGGGAAATTTAACGAGCCATCCGTCATTGCCGATATTCACGATAACCTTCGGCCTTGCTCCGCCGGAAGATTCTCCTTGCCTTATCAACAGTTCCAGTTGGCCGCTATAATCCTGTTGCATGATTTTTTCAACTTCACGCGCCAACATTTTTAAATTCATGGTATCGGAACCTGATCCGGGACACCGGTCCGGTTCATAGGTAAGAGCGGCCATTCCCTGTTTGCCGACCAATGCCAGCCGATCCAATGGAGACAGCGTGTCAGGCTGGACACCTTGTTTCAACAGCCATCTGTCTATCAGCAATTTACCCCATCCATCGGGAAGGCTGTCATCAAAAACACCGAAAAGCCCGTTAAACGGATCGTATCTGGCGGTGAACAATCCTGACTTCAAAGGCAGGTAGAATGGTGAAATGGAAAATCCGTTGTTAATCCAGTCAGTTCCATATTCGAACAGGCAGCGACGATCGGCGGCCATGGCAAGTCTGCCAACAGGCTGATTATGCATGAATACCTCAATGCCCCCGGAATATCTATGCTTTTTTCCTGCCACGCTGACGTTTTTTAACCTGTTGTTCCTTCAAAACATCATCAATGTCACGATAGGGCGGATCGGGGAAAAGTTCGCTGAATTCATCGGTGGCTTGCAAAGCAACGGCCAGCATTAACAGGTGTTTAAGTGATATTTCGTGCAGGTTTTCAAACCGTTTAAGCGTTCCCAGCGAAACCCCGGATCTTATTGATAAAGCTTGCTGAGTAAGGTTGGCAGACAATCTTCGTCGCCGGACCCTGTCGGCAATCAGGGCCGACAGCGCTTTCGGGTTGTAGCTTTGCAGAAAATCAATTTTATCAGACAGCATATTATCCTTTAATTAAATATTGTCTGTTATCAGATAATATTTAAACTACTAGACAAAGATAAATATTGTCAGCCATTAAAACAAATGATTTAATTTACTTCAAACAGAAATGAATGAAGGCCGTGAACAGGTCCAGGTCGGGCAGGGCGTTCGATGGAAACAGACCTTTGTTGATTTGAGCGTGACCCCACCCTAAAGAGGGTGTCTCAAAAGTCCTTTAACCGCAAAGTTTGCCAAGTTTCTCGCAGAATTCGCAAAGTGTATGCTGCTGAATATCTGATCTTTGTGTCCTTCGCGTAAAAACTTTGTGTCCTTTGCGGTTATAATTTTTCACCTTTTGAGACACCCTCTCAGGGGGATGGGGTCCTACTTCATAATGAAAACCTTAGCCGTATAAGTATTTTCACCCGTCACGACTTTCACCAGGTAGTAGCCGGTGCCTGCATTAAGGTTGATCTTCGTCATAATGTCACCGTTAAGTTTCTGCTGCATCACGCACTGGCCCATCATGTTGTAAACGTAAGCATTGCCGGTGAGAGCTGCTCCCGATCTGTTGCTGATAAATATCTCATTGTTCGCGCTGTAGACCGATACTGCGGGTTGTTTGCCGACTGGTTCGCCGATACCCACGCCTTTGAAGTGGAGCAGGAAGCGGGCGGGATCATCATCGGTTGATGCAGTAAACTGGTACACAGGATCAAGCGAAAGGTTGTGATCGGTACTGGTCTTTTTATCGAGCAGCCAGGTGTTGGCCATGACCGTTTCGAGTCCCGAGGCTTCGATCCTGAACGCAGTGCCTGCATTGGGGATGAAGGTGAACGGGATGGCCGTTTGGGAACTCAGATCGGGCAGGCTGTTGGTGCTGAGTTTCAGGTCACCGGAGCCGGAATAGAAGGTGGGGCCGAATCCGGCCAGGAACTCACCATCGAACATCAGGTCAAAACCTGTGGTGGCTTCCGGGTTGAAGCAGACCGAACTCTCCTGGGCGTTGCCAACCGCAATGTTTCGGGCGGTGAGCTTCACTTGCGGCACGGCCGCTTTATAGAATGCCTGCGAAGAATGGACCCTTTTGGCCGCCGGAATGGTCAGGCTTCCTGTTCCTCCCGATGCCTGCACCATGAAACCGTTGGTGGCAGGGATCACCGTGGCCGGCGAGGAGGTCAGGTCGGAATAACTCTGGAGCGACTCGTTCCAGATCTTTGCTACACCACCGATATTTGTCAGTGACCAGGCTGCAGATGCATCCCAGGTAACGGCGCTGCCGAACGGGTTGCCCAACAGATGCATCCCGCGGGAAGCAAGGGTAGTGCCCGTAATGGCAAGCCCTGAAACAGCGACATCGCTTACATTCAGCGTACCGGAAAAAGTTTTGACAGCAGCATCATCGTAAGCCGCCATATATCCTTTCCCGACCGAGAAATCGGTTGATCCGTTGGCATCATTCCAGGTAGGCGAGGTTGTTGTGTTTTTAAAGTTCACCCACTGGTTGGTGGGCTCATACCAGCAATAGAAATCGTAGGGGTCTGAGGTAAAGTTGGGGCTGACCGCCTGTGCTGCCACCGGCGAGCCGAGGAAATGCCATCCATCCTGCCAGTCGGCCCAGTCGGCGTTGTTCATGTAGCGTTCAACAGTTCCGTCGATATCGACGGTGCTGTGGATCAGTGAGCCGGTGCCGGAGGCATCGGATTTGATGACCAGGCCCGATGCCCCGGCGAAGTTGGTGAGGGTGCCGGAGATGGTTAAATTTTGATTTGAAGCGATGGTTAAAGCACCTGCAAGGATTGTCAGCTTTCCCGCAATGGTCGTATTACCTGTCAAAGCAGCCGCAGTTGAAGAACCTGAAATTACAATGTCGGCAGTGTAACTTGTTGAAGGCAGCGTATAACTGCCCGAAATATTATATGAATTTTGATTTCTGAGATAAATATCCGCATTGGCGACTGTTGTAAAATCAGTACTGTTCTCATCAGCATCAAACCCGTCGGGAGTTCTTATTAAGCCACCATCAGTTGGAGGGGATGATGCAGGGCTGCCTTCCCCCACGACATTGACGGTAACGGAACCATAAGCCAGGCCATCAATAATAGTTTTTGGTGCATCAATTAACCTTATTGCAAGTTGACCAGCAGAGGCTGAAAATCCAGCAGTAATAGCCCCATCTCTTGCTAAAGATGATGTTTCTCCAACAGTTATTGTCGCATTTGGGGACAACAACCAATATTGGTACGGTCCTAAAGTTCCTGACAGATTACCACCTGCTGATCCGGGATTTCCGGTAGCCGCAGCCCGATATTCGATTTCGAGTAATGATAAATCAAATGTTTTATTAGTTTTGTTTAACAACTCAACATACTCATCAGAAGCAACACCATATGCCGGGTTAAATTGGTTAATTACGATTTCCCCTGCAACCGGAGGCTGACTTATATCAAATGTACTACTTGTCGCACTTGTCAAACTTCCAGATGTCGCGTTTAAAGTAACACCGGAACCTGTTGTAGTGAAAGTCAAAGAACTGAAAGATGCCAACCCTGAAGACGGCGTGCTGGTTACTGGCGATCCAGTAAGAGTTGCTCCGGTCGCAGTAACTGAGTTGTCTGTAATATAATCAAGGTCTCTATTATTATTAGCATCATTAGCAGCAACGGTCACCGCAGGTGATATGGCTGTATTTATTGCAGCATTTGTAGGTTGCTGTACAAAAGCTAATTTAGTAGCAGTAACTTCAATTTTATTGGCATCACCGGTTACACTGCTTGATACTGCTGAAAAAGCAGTAAAAGAAGAACTGCCAGAGACTGCATTGGTAACATTACCATTTGTAATTTGAAAATGAAATTGCTGATTGTCAGTGACCGAAGACTCAAACGTTAAATAAAGGTCAAGCGATTTACTTCCATCATCAGGAGCAGTAACATTTGGTCCGGACAAACTAGTAAAAATAATGGTTTCACCTGAAACACTAACTTCTGCGATTTTTGTTGAACCGTCAAACAATGCTGCTTCTCGTATAGTATTTGCCCAGCTAGTAACACCGTTATTGGTCCCTTTGTCAAATGTAATGGATGTAAGAATTGTCGGCAAACCATCACCATCTGCGCTACCGCCACCATCGCGAATAGTGAATGAAAACAGTCTAACCGCTTCGGATATAGTTCCTATGGAAGACGCCTGGTAATTGGCATACGCGATATTCGACACTTCATTACCTGCACCAATAATATCAGAGGAAGTGCTTCCGGAAGGAGATGTCGTTGAACCAGATCCAACAGTTTCATCAGAATAATTAAATGCTTTATCAACGGTATAAACTTTATACCAATATTGGGTACCAGCAGACAAGCCAGAATTATCAGTAAATGATGTACCTGTACCAATATACCGTACTATGCCACCGGTTGGAATTGTGTTTTCAATTGCATAAATACCGTTCTGATTAGGATCATTACCAGTACCCGGGTCTGTCGTGTATCTTACAACAACATACCCCCCCCCATCAACACCACCACTGGCTGCCACCCAACTTACATTCAAAGAAGTTTGAGTAGCACCATCTACTGTTACTGTTCCTGGAGAATTTGGTGCTGTATTGTCCGCTGCACCAGCATATACAACAAAATCATCAATATCAGCAGCAACATTAGAAGTACTGCTTATCCGAAAGATACTCAAACCGTAACGCGGAGTATTTGAGGAAGTTCCTGATGACTGGGAAACCTGAACCTTTGTCCAACCGCCACTTGTTCCTAGCATTGTAATGCTTGCATATGTTCCTGGTTGCGCTGTTCCATCTGGGGAATTACCTACTTGGCCATTTGAAAATGTTATTGATCCGGCTGTTTTGTAAAAGTATTGCACGGTAAATGCTGTTGCATTTGCCATTGCGGTTGATGCTGCAGTTGGGGACTGGTATCTTCTTGCAGTTGTCGAAGTAGCCTCAACTGTTAAATACTTTGGACCAGAACGACCACCGGCACCCGTGATTAATGCGGCACCTGAACCCGCACTTACCGTCCAATCTGTTCTCTGCACACCAGTGGCAATCGAAGATACTGTAACAATAGTTCCATTGATCTGTCCTTCAAAACCGCCGTCAGTATTCGGGAAAGCACCTATGACTTGCTGCCCCCACCCCTTACCAGGCACCATCAACATAACAAAAATAACCAAAGCACCAAAAGCACTTTTAAAGATCGTAGATTGCGTATTCATAGTAAAGATGTTAAATTATTATAAGATGTAATTGACAGGTATATAAAGAGTTTACACAGACGATTTTAAATTTTACTGCTTCTTAAAAGCGATGGTCTTTCCTGGAAAATACATAGCCGCACAGGTAAAAAACAAGTCTTGCAATCTCTCCGGATTCACTTGTTATGCTGGTTTATTCATCAACCGAATTATTGTGGGACAACCCGAAGAACCCGTAAAATCCAAAGAAACCATACAGGGCATAGAGGCCGGGGTTAACAAGAGAAATTACATATTTCAGATTACAAGTTTCACAAAACAGTGTGTAAAAATAAGAACTTTTTAATTGTCAGCCTAACATTTTTTTTTGGGGGGGGGA
>JAUXWT010000082.1 GCA_030681475.1 Bacteroidales bacterium
AATAAAGCCAGGCTGTCAACTATGACAGCCTTTTCTTTTGGTTATCACCTTAAACACCAGACTTTCCATCAACTTAACCCCTTCAAAGGGGCTACGATCATGGCTTTCTTGCTCCGCTTGACATGTCATAATGAAACATCACACTGTTCCCCGATACACACATTCACGATATATGTTCAAAACATGAAGTGTACGCCATCGCCTTGGGGTGGTATCATTTTGACCTGTCTACTGGTACCAGTTTAGACCGGGGTCAAAATTGAGATCATGGACTCATTTGATGGCCAGGGAAAACCAGTCAGATTCCAGTTGAAATTTGTCACGGCAAACCGGTTGGAAAGAACCGGCGGAGAGATCATTGAACTGAAGGATGCCTGCAAATGCTCAGGAAGAACCATAAAGGGCAAGGAGATTTTTGCAGCAAAAAAGAACTTCACTGCCGATGACCGGGTCTCAAAAGATCCCAACCATTGGGTCAATTCAACCAGGAATATCCTGTTACCCAACGGACAGAAGCGAAAGTTGCATATCCGGCTGATCACCGAATTCAATAACAAGAAAGTCTGTTACTGATGAAACAAAAGATCGTTTACGAAAACGGAATCGCATTCTTACCGGGAGCCAAAGCGGTGGCCACATCCTATAAAAAAACAGAGGATGCCGCCATCGAGAAGGTTGTGATCCCGAAGGATTACAGCTCCTGGCCATGGTCACCCTGGGGTGACGACAATTTGTTTCCCCAGAATGTATTAACTGACCTGGAAAAAAATTCGATTGCGCTCCGTGCACTGGAAAAACGGAAGACCGTCCATTATGGTCGCGGTATTTTGGCCTATCGTGATAAAGGCAAGGATAACCTGGGAGCGCCCATCAGGGAAATTGTCACTGATCCGGATGTGGTGGAATTCCTCCGCAGCAACCGCTTGAACTTTCAATGGATTGACCTGATCGGCAGTCTGGAAATATTTGCAAACGGATGGGTGGAATTCATTCTGAACAAGGGAAAAGACAAAATCAACAAGGTTTTCGTGAAAGACCCGGCCTATTGCCGGAATGCCAAAATGGACATTGATCACCCATCCCGTATTCCTTACCTTTTCTTTTCAGCCCAGTGGGATCTTTCCCCGAATGAGGCCGATGGTTCATTGGTTAAGATTCCGATGTATGATCCGTTTAAATATGATGGTAAACGATACCATGACCCGCAGTTTGCCTATCCGGTATTTTACCGGTCGTTCAATAAATCCTATTACCATCTTTCAGTCTGGAATGGAATCCGCCAGAGCGGTTGGCTCAGCATTGCCAACAAGGTGCCGCAGCTCAAGCAGGCGATCATGAAAAACCAGATGACCATAAAGTATCACATTGAGATACCCGATGATTATTTCATGAACCGGTATCCTTCTCCGGACTACACTCGGGAGCAGCGTGAGTCAGCAAGGACGAAGGTGCTTTCGGAAATGAACGATTTCCTGTCAGATGTCGAGAATACCGGAAAAGCCTTTCTGACTTTCACCTTTTTCAACAAGTTCAAAGGTGAATATTTGGCCGGATGGAAAATTAATGTGATCGATAATAAACTGAAAGACGATGCTTATTTGCCGGATTCTCAGGCTGCAAATTCGGAAATCCTTTTTGCCATCGGGGTTGATCCTTGCCTGGTGGGTTCAGGGCTTCCCGGTGGAAACCTTGGAGCAGGCAGCGGATCGGACAAGCGGGAAGCTTTCTGGCAACTCAATGCCGAGATGGGCATATACCGGCAAATCAGTTTGGAACCATTGTATTTCATTCGGGATTTTAATAAATGGTCGCCGGACATTGAGTTTGATTATGTGACCGTGGACACATCTCAAACAATGCAGGATCATCCAACAAAGATTGATAAACGAATCGACAAGAATATCGCATGACAAGACTGATAGACAATCTTTCACAGGTTTTAACGGCTGCCTCCATCAATGTCAGCAACTCGATCGAAAACTGGTTCCCATATATCGATGAAGCCCAGGAAACCTTCATCAAACCAGTGCTGGGCGATTTTCTTTATGATCAACTTCAAGACCTGATGGCCCTCGATCCGGTTCCTCCGGATGATGGAACTACCACGGCAAATCTGGCTGAACTACTTGCAATGATCCGCAAGCCTCTGGCACTTTATGCCTTGTGGCTTGGCGCCGACGAGTTCGGTGTGAGCATTTCATCCCAGGGTATCCAGGTCATTGAAACACCAACACATAAAACAGCTCCCCAGTACCGGGTGCAGAATCTAAAAGAAAATTGGATCCGCCGGGCAAACACATCGCTGGACCTTGTTCTCAAATTCCTGGATGAACACAAGGAAGATTACCCCGGATTCGATCCACAGGATGTAGACCTGTTTATCCGTGGTACCCTTGAGTTCAACAGTGAGGTGGATATCCGCGAGAGCAGACGGGTTTTCGTAAGCCTCAAACCGATCATCCGCTCTGTTGAAAAAAAATATATCCGCCCTACACTTTCTGCGGAATTGTTCGACGAGCTTAAAAATGCCTGGAAATCCAATGATGATTTGACAGCCCCACAATTGGTTCTGCTGGACTTGATCCGCCCGGCATTGGCTCATCTTACCATGGCCAGGGCACTGCTGGAAATCTCTATTGACATTCTCGACTGGGGTATTTTCGATACTGCCGGCAACACGTTTGCCAACGTCTCTTCTAAACAGGCATCCAACAAAGACCGCATCTCCATCATGGCTGAAGCCAATCAAAGGGATGGAGAATCCGAATTGAAAGCCCTGCAGCAGTACCTTGATGAAACCGCCAGCGAAGATGTTTACCCTGCCTATTTTCATTCGACCCGGTACGCCGGAAAAGTGATAGCAGAAACCCGCAACGAATTCATAAACAAATCCGATAACTCATTTTTCCTTGCATGAAGCCAATTGATTTTATCCTACAGGATGTTTTTGATGTCATAAAGATCATTGCTATTCCGGTCATCGGGTTTTTCCTGTACCAATTTTATATAGGTGTTATTGCCTTAAGAAAATCAGTCGATAAGCTCATCGTCCAGATGCAGTGCCGTGAAACTTACTGTAC
>JAUXWT010000084.1 GCA_030681475.1 Bacteroidales bacterium
CTGGATCGTTCCCCCTTTCATCTTATGCAATCGGTATTGATACGGGTCATAATCATATTGAGGGGAATAACCGGACTTGCCTCCCTTTTCCCAGCGTTGGGCAAATATGTCTTCCCTTCCGCGGAAAAGGGATTTGAATAAAGAAATTTTTGTCTGAGATGATTGATCCATATAAAATGAACTTGGGTATCCAATGAGGGTGTCTCAAAAGTCCTTTAACCGCAAAGTTCGCCAATTTTCTCGCAGAGTTCGCAAAGCGTATGCTACTGAATATCTGTTCTTTGTATCCTTCGCGTAATAACTTTGTGTCCTTTGCGGTTATAATTTTTCATCTTTTGAGACAACCTCAAAAATACAAAACAATTACTCACATTTTTAGCAAATGTTGGTGATGATATTTCTTGGCATTTTATAACTCTCAAATGTTTTCTCCACAGTTTTCTACGCAGATTTCCTGGCTTGCGGTGGTGATAGGGAGATTCTTCCCCAACTAATTTCCGGGTTCCTTGGCAGGCATTTACAAAGCGAACAATCAATAAGTCGAGGACTCGGCTCGCGCTGGCTTAGACAAGTCAAAGTGAACGTTTTTTCCAATTTCTTTACAAAGTATTTTCTTTATTTATATTGTATTTAGACTTAATATGATTATATTTACCGATCAACTTGGATTTATCGATTTCAAATCGATAACGTGATCCAATTACAAGAATAATAAACAACGAAAATCAAAGATGAAAACAACAAATATTAAAGCTTACGGCACAGAGGCAGCGGACGTACCTTTGAAACAAATGAACATCAATCGTAGGGAAGTCACTGCAAAGGATATCGAGATCGAAATCCTCTATTGCGGGGTTTGCCATTCCGACCTGCACACAGCAAGAAACGATTGGGGCATGACCATCTACCCCGCGGTTCCCGGCCACGAAATTGTGGGGAAGGTAACCAGCGTGGGAAGTGAAGTCACAAAGCTGAAGGTCGGCGATTTTGCCGCAGTCGGCTGTCTGGTGGATTCTTGCCGGGAATGTGAAAGTTGCACGCACCACCTGGAACAATACTGTTTAAACGGATGGACGGGGACATATAACAGTAAGGACAAATATCTGGGAACCCCAACTTTCGGCGGTTATTCCGAAAAAGTCGTGGTGGACGAACACTTCGTCCTGAAAGTGCCTTCAAACCTGGACCTGGCTGCCGTTGCACCGTTGCTCTGTGCCGGGATCACAACCTGGTCGCCCCTTATTCACTGGAAAGTCGGGAAAGGCAGCAAGGTAGCGGTTGTAGGTTTGGGCGGATTGGGACATATGGCCATTAAACTGGCAAAAGGGTTAGGTGCAGATGTCACCCTCTTTTCAAGAACACCCGACAAAAAGAAGGATGCCCTGGAACTTGGAGCGAATGAGGTAATTATCTCAACAGACAGTGATCAAATGACCTCTGTAAATGGAAAATTTGATCTGATTATCGATACAGTTCCCAGTACCCATGATGTAAATCCTTATGGTTCTACGCTGAACATCAACGGAACTTTGGTCCTGGTTGGTTATTTAGGCGGACTGGAACCGGTTTTATTTACGGTACCGATGATCCTGGGGAGAAAAGCCGTAGCAGGTTCCCTGATCGGCGGAATTGCTGAAACCCAGGAGTTGCTGAATTTCTGTGGTGAACACAATATCGTGTCCGATATTGAAATAATCAACATGCAGGATATCAACGAAGCCTATGAAAGAATGCTGAAAAGCGATGTGCGCTACAGGTTTGTCATTGACATGGCTTCCCTGAAAAAGTAATTGGAGAACCCCGCCGCGAGTAGCGGGGGCTGTACAAAAACCAGAGTTCCTGACCACCCGCTGCCGGTTTTTGTTGCCCATCATATATTCTTAACAATCAACTTGTTGATGTGGCCAATTCATTCCGGCGAAAACTGATCAAAGGTAGCATCTATTCCAGCAGTACCCAGCACAGCTCCCCGCGCGGATGGGACCATTTCTTCAGCAGTGCCGACAGTTTCCAGAGCAACGACAATAAAGCGACAGGATTTCCAGTAAGGTGCATTCGCGATTGAGTGCGCCAGGAGCGAGAAGCAACGAATGGAGTATATTCAATATTTAAGGAACTTCGCTCTTTTATAGCTAATATTGGAGTTAATTTCGCAAAAGTATAGGCCGGTCTTTAACTCAGATAGATCTATTGAAATCCTGTTTGTCCCTGCCAGCAAGTTCTTAAACGGAAATTGCTTTACAAGATTACCAAACAGATCAGAAATTAAAACAGAAACATTTTCTTCCTCCTTTGCCATATAGAATTCAATAGTTGCCGATGTTGAACAGGGATTTGGAAAAATGTTTATTGCCTGGCCATTGTTTTTGTTATCGTTCATTCCTCCTAACGAAGTTGCATCATAATGGTAAGCAGTCATGTTATAATAGCTCATGGCAAATAAACTGTTATCCCCGGCCAGGGTGCATGACAAACCTGCCCCTCCATACATGTTGGGCGTATCAACCCAGAGTTGCGCACCTGTACTGCTATATTCCAGAATCACCATTTGCAGATAGGAGAGATTAAGGGGGTCAGGAGAAGGTCCTCCCGTGCCGGTAACTATTACATTGTTATCGGGTTTGGCCACTATATAATAAGGATATTCATCGTTGAATGAAGTACCATTATACCGGCTATCCCAAATTTTGTTCCCACCGGTATCAGTCTGAAAAATTATCCAGTCGAAATAGCCGGACCCGGACGCATACCCGATTGTACTTAACCTGTTTGAAACCAGGGTAAACCGGGTTGGAAAATCAGACCCTCCAAAATCATAATCCTTTTTCCATAATTGAACACCGGAGGGATTAAATTTGTAGATCACCACATCCTGGCCACTTGTTGAAGTAACCTGATTTGAAAAAGAGGTAAGCAGGAAAGTGTTTCCGTCATCATCTACTTCAACATCATTTCCAGCCTTGCCTGATACTGAATTGGTCCATAATAACGTTCCGGAAGTGTCCCATGCTGCTATTGGAGCAGTACTTGCAGTACCGCTGCTTCCTGTCAAAACAACCTTGTTGTCTTTTAGCCTCATGGATGAAAATCCTGTCGGAGCGTTCACTTCACTGTTGTGGGTGAACAATATATTTCCATTGGGATCGATCTTGACAAGAATAAATCCTGACGGATCCGCTGCGGCAGTTCCGATATATATGTTTCCATTATCATCAACCTCACTTCTCAAATTGAAGCCCGGATGCTGGGAACCGATCAAAACAGAAACCGGGACCGTTTGTTTCCACTGCAACATACCCGAAGAGTTGTATTTCAGGGCCACCATGGCATCAGGATATTCCCATACAGACGAAATCGAATACCTTTTCCCAACAACAAAAACATTGTTATTAATGTCGCAGTTCAACCAGATGGGTTTCTCATATTTACCATTGATGGCTGATGAATCAATAGTCTCCCAAAGTAAGTTTCCATTAATGTCATACTTTCGGGTATATATGTTTTCACTCTGAAAGTAGCCAGTTATAATCAAGTTGTCCAAATTATCCACGGCACTCATGACCCCTATTTTATTGAAGTTCCCACAGGGGTTTACCCAATCAATCGTGTATTGTGAAAATAAATTGGCGGAGACCAATAAAAGTATTCCCACAATCGTACTTCTAGTTTTCATGGTTTGACTTATTTGTTAAACATATTTGGATTAAATAAAAACAACACAAAAACACAAATTAATTTCAAAAAGCAACTTAAAATTTGAAGAAATATCAAAAAATGAAAATATTATCTGAAAGGAGAATGATTTTGGGTATCAGAAACAGGATAATCCGGGGAATCCGGATGTTCAATAAAATCACCGTGACTGGAATTCTTTTGTGGCAGAATCGACAATTCTTTAAGGATCAGGGCAAATTCCGTAATTTTGCCCCATGCCATTACCCACCCCTACATATAACGTTGAAACCGAAGAACACGTGGAAACGACCATAGCTACCCCAGCCGTCAGGTTCGATGATAAACTGAAGGCAGAAATTCTCAACCAGGTGCATGAGGAAGGAATGGTGATCTTGCATTGTACCTATAATGCTGAAACAGACGGTGGCATCAGGATTTGGATTTCAACTTTTCTGATCGACAAAGCCTCTGGTGACCGCAGCAAAATGCACCATGCTGAAAATATCTCCATCGCTCCTGAATGGACTTATGTGCCTGAAGGAAAAACCTACCGGTTCACATTAATCTTTGCACCTTTGCCAAAATCATGTGAGTTCTTTGATTTACTGGAAGATATCCCGCAGGCTGGTGGATTCTTCATTCAAAATATCAAGAGAAACAAGAGTGATGTTTACAATGTGGTCATTCTTTAGGGAGTTATCTGTTGAATGCACAGTATCTATTTGTTGTCATGTTCAACCCATATCAGTGCTGATGTGTTAAATCCCAGATTTTTAGCGGTGGCGAGGTAGTTCTTCTTTATATCTTCTGGTATTGTGGTCTCACGTGATAGTATCCACAGATAACTCAAATTATTACCGCACACAAGTGCATATCTGTAATCATTGTCGATGGCTATCACGTTATATCCTCCGTAAAACGGACGGAAAAACGACACCTTCAGCATAGCTACATCTGCTTCTCCGACAAATTTTGCTACGCCTATGGCTTCCTTCCATTGCTTTTTCTCATAATTATAGCCACTGTTAACGACTTTAATAGTGTCATCATCGTTAATAGAATATTGAGCCGTAGTGTTATTAAGGTTCCGTTCAAATTTAAAATCGAAACGGGCTATTTCATACCACTTGCCCAGATATTTCGCTTTGTCAAATGGTTTTATGGCAACAACTCCTTCCGGGATTGTGGAACATGAACTGAATAATCGACCGAGAATTCCCATAACCGAGTATCTTAATATTGTTTTTACGTTCATATCTTATTTTCTGTAACGGACTCGCTATAAACCAACTCTGTATTCATAATCAGACCTTGTTAGATTCAGGATTTTGTACAAATATACTCATGATCAACCCCACTGCTATAGCCAAATCAACAATGATCCATGGAGAGTGGTCAGTTTATCCGTTTTCTCCAAGTTGCGCCTGAAACTAAGATTTTCATATGGTTTGATTTATCGGTTTGCACTTCATATACGCTTTTGTCTCGGCAACAATCTCCCAGCATCCGGAATTGTTGACTTTCTCCTTTGCCGATGCCCTTGGCTGATGTCCGTCTTCAAGGATTAACAGTCCGGCTGGCTTCGTGATCCTGCAAAGTTCTTTCAGGAATGCGTTAGTATCCTTAACCATATGAAACATGTCCAGGGCATAAATCAAATCAGCCGTCTGAGGTGGAATGTTGACGGTTTTTCCATCAGTCAGGACTGGATGAACGTTGTTCAGGTTGTTCTTGTTTGCAATATTGGCGGCAGCCTCAATGGCAAGCTGGTGAACGCCCAGTTCGGCATTCTGTCCATTTCGTTACCACACATCACTTTTTTCAATTCCTGTTTGTATTTGGGTTATCAAAGTTAATTATTAATATAAAATGCTCTTTCTTTTTTTTGACCTCAAGGCCGGGTGGCCTCGTTAACAATAATTGCCGCCAAATCCCGTTAGGGATTTAATCTGGGTAGGGGATGATTGAAAGGATAATCATTTCGTCCCGTACGCGACGAAATTGAATGCGTTCGCCATAAAGCTACCCATATTATGTGCCTAACGGCACAATGCTAACAATAAGCATCATGGGTTAAGAAACAAAAGGCTGCCTCGTGATTTTGACAGCCTCTTAATGCGTATGACAAGTTATATTTTGAGTTTAGATTTTATCCGAAAAATCAGCAACAGAGGCCGAACATTCCGGGCATGGCATCAACACGCAATATCCGGTCGTGATTCATTACTCTTCAATCATCTTCCGTAAAACTTTATAATCAGTTTTTCCGGTTCCCAAAATCGGAATTTCAGCCAGTTCAATGATGCGTTTTATTTTGGCTATGGGAGCAACTCCATTTTTTAAAAGATAGTTGTTTATCTCATCAAGAGTGATGTGGAGTGTGGTGAACAGCACAATTTGTGCAGGCGTTGTTTTGTCAGACCCTTCTACGGCCAGTACTTGTTTCTCCTGATCACCATAATTTTCCAGTAATATTTTTTCAATAAACGGTAGGCTGATCATTTCCCCGGCAATTTTAATAAACCGTTTAAGTCTGCCGGTAATGAAAAGGTATCCATCTTCATCCAGGTATCCAAGATCTCCGGTTTTATAGTAGGTTGTACCATTGATTTCTTCAAAAGGATTAATTGTTTCTTCACCCAAATAGCCATGAAAGACATTTTTCCCCTGCACATAAATCATTCCTGCCTGACCTGGCAGTACCTGTTTCCCTGTCCCCAGGTCTATAATCAGGTGTCCTACACCAGGTATAAATTTGCCGACGCTGTTCATTTTTTGCCTGTCCACGGGATTGGCGGAAAGTATCGGGGCACATTCAGTAATTCCATAGCCTTCCAGCAGTTTGGCATCCGTGGTCAGACTGTCAAAAAGTTCTTTTAATGCGAGGGGCATGGCTTCAGCGCCGGAGATAACATAGCGAATGGATTTAAAATAATATGCAGATCCGACAGCCATCAGCATCTTTAAAAAGCCAGGAGTTCCAATCAGCATATTTGACCTCGTATGTTTTAAGATTTTTAATACTTCCCTGGCATCGGTTGGGTTAGGAGTATAGGCCACCCTGATCCCTGAAACCAGCGGCAGAGCCGCTAATGCAGTAAATCCGAAACTGTGAAACGGTGGAAGAAATCCAAGAAAGATCGTTTTATTCTCAATTTTGATCAGTTTAAAAGTACCATGCAAATCACTTGTAATATTCAGATGGGTTAAGGGTACGGCCTTGGGTAAAGCTTCGCTTCCGGAAGTAAACAGGATTACAGCTGTGTTGTTAATTTGCTTGTAATTCAGGAATAGTTTTGGAAATTTGGAAACAATCAAACCTTTTATTTTTGATGTAATACTGATATGAGGAATTTCCTTTTCCAACAATAGCAGCTTCGATTTGATACTTTCAGGAAGTTGTTCTTCAATTTTTTTTATAAAGGTGTCGGCTGAAAGGATTACGTCGACGCCTGCAGTTTCAATGCAATGTTCCAGCGCCTTTTTCCCGACGGTCCAGTTAAGCATTACCGGGATTTTTCCGGCCATATAAGTGGCAATGATCAGCAGGGTAGTGCTTTGCAATGCTGGTAACATAATTCCGACATGCTGACCTTTCACCTTCTTTTTTATAAGCGATGAGACAACTGCCGCTTTCAACAGGAATGTTTTTCTGTTGGTCGATCCCACCATGGCATCGTAAACAAAGTACTCCTTTTGGTTTGTCGTGAAAGTGTCAAGGAATTGCCAGAGAATGTTTTTTTCAGGATCAACCTGGATATAACCCTCACGGGGTAAATTTGGATCAAGATAGGAGGGTTTTAAATCAGAGCTTGTACTGAATTGACCCAAAACCACCAGGCACAAATCGCCAATGGTCTTTATCTCATTGATTTCAGGAGAAGAAAACCCCTTAAACCGGTTCTCAAGTTCAGAAACAATTTCTACAATATTGAGCGAGTCGGCGCCCAAATCCAATACCAGATTTGAATTTAGCGATAATTGATCAGGATCCATGTTTAAAACCGAAGAAACAATACTTATTACCTTTTCTGATGTGTCTTCAGGAATTGATTCGGCATCAGTCGGTAATGCCAGATCATGGACCTCCTCTGCTGAACCTGAAATCCTTTCAGCTACTTTTCTTTTCCTTTGAGGTAAATAAAAAACATGCTTCAGGAAAAGCGCCGTCTCCTCCCCATGCAGATTGTAAAAATCTTCCAGAAATGAATTGAATGGTTTTTGTCCCAGAATCACCTTTTCTTTAGCGATTGAGGTAAGATCTTCGAATTCTATGTTGACCGTACGTTTGGGTATAAAGAATAGCAGATTTGCCAGTACATAAAAAATCCCTTTCAATAATTGGACTAAAAAATTCGGTGATTTTCCGGTCTTTGCTTTCGACCACATGCTTCCCCATAAGCCTGTTATGCGTACACCTGCAATTTGAACACCTTCCGGGATTGTACTGACAATTTGATATGCCGATTTTTTATTGAAGATTTTCTCATACCCTTGCCCTGCGATCTGCCCGCTGGGATAGACCACAATATTATTGTTACGCCGGAACCCTTTATAAACTGAACGGGTGATTACTTTCAAAACCTGGGTATCGCGGCTGCCTGTTTCAAGATCACTGACCCGGACTGCTCCCAGTCGTTTAAAATACCATTTTACTACAGGGACGTTGAAGTATTTCTCTGAAACTACCGGGGTTGCAGTTGAGAACCGGTAGATCTGGCTTAATAAAATGACCGGATCAATCAATGCCTGGTGATTGGGCAGGAAAAGCACCGGCGCATTGTTTTGTAAGATTTCGGATCCTTTAATTGAAATCTTATACCGGGTTCGAAGCAGCAACCTGATCTTAAAGGCCAGGATCTTCGATAAAAAAACAATGAACGAGTCTGTTTTATTCATTTGATTTTTTCTTTAATCATCCAAATGTAGTAAGTTTTAGTAGATGATCGATCACAATCATCCCAGCAAGTATTTTAGAGTACAAACGCCACAATATGAAACAGACTTATAACAGTGTTCCTTCGTAGTATCGCTAAACCTACTCTTCTGGTATAATTGTACCGTCCACATGAAATACTGACTATGGTTAGGAGCTTATTCTTTCTCAACAGTTTTTGTTTGACCTTTTGATAAGTACCAATAACCGAGATAGAGAATTCCAGGGGGCGTTGGGCCACAAATATAAAATGGGTCTGATATCAAATCAAATCGGAGAATAAAGAACCCAATAATTCCAATGGTCGTTATAAGACCTCCTAATCCTTCCCATTTCAGAGCAATGGCTAGTCCAATAATAGAACTAACCGGGAAAAAGATAAATGAGATACTGTTATTTTTAAATCCATTATCTCCTTCTTCAGTTCCAAAGATGTGAGCGAATAAAAAAAACAAAATAAAAGCTAAAATGGATGTCCCCCATATTCGGGCTATCCAACGAATAATATTTGCGGTTATTTTTTGATTTTTCATGATATTGCTTTCAAATGATTAAAGATTAAGCGAGTAACGATCTCGGGACTATTTCGTCATTTCCTTAAATTCCCGTCATCATAAAGGTTCTTGAGATCTTTACCTCTTTGGCCTGACACTGATTGTGCCCATGTTCTCTGGCCGAATAAAACAGCCATAAGAAAACTAATAAGATAAACCAGCTTTTTCATAGTTTTGATTTTAAATTGTTTTGAGGTTAAAGTTAGCTCTGCCGTTATCATAACCGTTGAATAATACTTGTAAATTGTTTGTAAAATGCTTACAGGCATTTTTCTCTGGTACGATTACGATAAATCAATTTGGTAAAATGGATTAGATTCAGGCAGATAATAAAACAGGATGGCAGGATTATTCAAAGCAGTAATTGAATCAGATTCAAATATAAATGGTAGTTTTATCTGCACAATAATCAAAGCGCTATGAAAAAACCGGTTTTGCCTGTAAATTCTCCGAAGGTTATCAACGCCTGGTGTTCATACGATATCGCCAATTCCGCCTATATTTTAAGTGTGAATACCGTTTTATACCCGATATTCTATCAGCAGGTAACCCAGAAAGCTTTTGGATCGGAAATGGTGCAGTTCATGGGTATGAATATTAAGAATACCGTTTTGTATGAATACGCCATTGCATTGGGTTACTTTTTAGTCATATTAATGACTTTATCGTTATCGGGGATTGCCGACCTGGGCGGATATCGTAAGCGTTTCATGCAATTTTTTACCATGCTGGGTTCTTTTGCCTGCATGGGGTTGTTCTTTTTTAAAGGTGAAAATATCGGATTGGGACTCTTACTTCCGATGCTGGCTGTTTTAGGCTTTGCCGGTTCCCTTGTCTATTATAATTCATTTTTGCCAATTATTGCTACACCTGACCGACACGACCGCATCAGCGCCAAAGGCTTTTCATTTGGATATGCCGGTAGTATGATATTGCTGATCTTTAATATTTTTTCGTTGCAAAATTATCAGTTGTTTGGATTTTCTGACAGTTTGGAAGCCATAAGATTTTCGTTTATTGAGGTGGGAATATGGTGGTTGACCGTTTCCCAAATTGCTTTTTACTATTTGCGTGAAGATCGTAAAGTCGTTCATTGGGATATAACTGTTTTTACCCGGGGATTTCATGAGGTTATTAACGTATTTGCTTACATCAAAAAACATAGGACCATGTACCGGTTTCTGCTTTCCTTCTTCTTTTTCAGCATGGGTGTTCAAACCATCATTATTGTTGCTTCTCTTTTTGGCAAAGCAGAACTGGGAATCACTGATACCAAGCTGATCATGACAATCCTGATTATTCAATTGGTAGCGATTCTGGGAGCGTTTATGTTCGGAAGAGTTTCTACCCGATTTGGAAATAGAACATCACTGCTGTGGATGCTTGCAATTTGGGTATTTATTTGTTTCTCAGCCTATAATGTGCATGACGAATACCAATTCTATGTTTTGTCAGCGTTGGTTGGCCTGGTCATGGGAGGAATCCAGTCGCAGGCGCGTTCGACCTGGTCAAAATTAATCCCTTCCGATACGACAGATACCGCTTCGTATTTTAGTTTTTACGACAGTACCGAAAAATTGGCCATTGTAATTGGGATGCTCGGTTTTGGCATTATTGAACAAATAACCGGCAGTATGAGGAACAGTACCTTGTTGTTGTCCTTATTCTTTATCATAAGCTTTCTGATTATTGCATTCACGAAATTGAAGAAAGAGGAATCTTCACTTGCATAAATCCTCCTGAGTCTTTTGATTTGGGATAGTGGAGTAGAAATGTGCGATATGGTCAATTAAGGATTTCAGAGATTCACCTATTGATTACTTTTTAGCCTCAATCCCGAAGGTAAACCCGGCTTTTACACGTTCGATCAATTCCGGCAGGATATCCTGGTATTCGCCCACGATTCCAAAATCGGCATGATGGAAAATATTTGCCTTAGGATTGTGGTCGACGGCAATAATTTTTTCAGACTCTTTCATCCCCGCGATATGCTGGATAGCCCCTGATATTCCCACAGCGATATAAACCTTTGGCCGGAGGGTCTTGCCGGTTTGCCCGACCTGACGTGCATATTCAGCAACTCCTTCGTCAACCACCGGACGGCTGCTGGACCATTCGGCCTTGATGCCCTGGCCGGTCAATGCATCGGCGAGCCCTTTTATCAGGCCTAAACTATCGTTTGTGGTGCCCCTGCCTCCGGCGATTATAATGTCGGCCTCGAATAGACTCTGCAATCCGCCTTCACCCCTTTCAGTTTTCAAAATTTCAACCACAAAATCCTTTTCCGTTAAAACCGGGGTGAAGGTTGAAACGATACCCTGCTTCCCGGAAACAAGTTGGGGGACTTCGAAGGTACCTGCCCGGGCGGTTGAGATTTGCGGACAAACAAACCCAAGGATGGTGGCAAGTTTGCTCTCGCCATAGGTAGGCCTCCTCGATTCAAGGATGGGGGTGTAGATCACCTTCTCTTTTTTATCAACATATTCTCCGATCCCAAGTCCGGTACAATCGGCCGTTACCCCGCTGTCGGTCTTCATGCCTATCCTGGGAGCCAGTTCCCGTCCGGAGGTGGTTGCCGCGAAGAGTGCAATTTCCGGTTTTCTTTCACGGATGACTTGCGCAAAAATGGATGAAAAGGGGAGTACGAGATATTCTTCCAGCCGTTCGTTGTCAACCAGGATGACTTCATCCGAACCGTGTTCGATAAGCGTTTGAGCCATGGGCCGGACATCTTTCCCGATAATCAATGTCACCACTTTGGTGTCGTTGCCCAGCAAGTTTGCCAGGTTCCGGGCCGGGGTCAGCAATTCGAGCGATGGCCGGGAGATTTTGCCATTCGTCACCTCGGCCCAGGTAATGATCCCTCTGGCTCCGTCGCGGAAGTCCTTTTCAGGGAAATCGGGGCGTTCAGCCTCTTTTCTGGCCTCCTTCTCCTTCTTTTCCAAAACGTTTCCGCCTTTAATAAAGTTTGCGATCAAACTGTCAACCAGGGATGCCTCATTGTGGCCTGCCGACATGATGATCGGCGGGCGTTCGCTGACGATGTCGACCACCTTTACGACGATGGTCGGGGAGCCGTTGATGCCAATCTTTTCAGTTCCCAACCCGATGTCATCGATCCCAAAAGTTGTAATTTTCAGGTTGCGGGCTTTGATGGCCCCGCTTAAGGATGGCTTGCGGGGCGGGATCCCGGTCGGAGTCAGTGATATGACACAGGGCATGGGTAATTTCATCATCTGGTACCCGCCTTCGATGATTCTCTTGGCAATTACATTGCCGGCGCCATCGGCTTCGACACGCTCGACAAAAGTTGCCTGTGGGATCCCGATGCGTTCGGCTACCTGTGACGGAACGTGCGCCGTATCGCCATCGCTGGTCTGCCTGCCGGCCAGGATGATGAAGGGGTCGGGTGAATCTTTGGTGAAACCCAGATGCTGCAGCATGGTCGAGATCGCAAGGCCGGTTGCATAGGTATCGCTGCCGCCAAGTTTACGGTCGGATAAAAGGTAGGCTTCATCATAGCCCATGGAAATAGCTGTCCTGAGAGCGTTTTCAAACGAGGCAGGGCCCATCGAGCATACGATCAGCCTGGATCCGGGATGTAGTTTCCGGAGTTGCAACCCCGCCTCCAGGCCAAACTGGCAATCGATGTTGATGATTGATTTTGATTTTGTTCGCTCCATCAGCCCGTCTTCGCCCATCTTCATTTCGCCGGGGACCGGAACCTGTTTTATTAAACTTATAATTGTCAACGCCATGGATAAATTATCTTTTACTGGTTACATTTCCTGAAATTCCGGGCCATTGCCGCCATTGGGCACCATCCAGGTAATACCATCACCGGGAGATTTGATGTCGCAGGTTCTGCAATGCATACAGTTTTCAGCATGGATCCGGAGCTCTTTCTTTCCGGCTTTGTTCGTATGGAGCTCATACACCTCCGAAGAACACAAAAATTGCTCGGGTGCATCATACTGTTCAATATTCACCTCCTGGAAGTTCTCAGGGTTGTTGATATGAAGATGGACAACCTGCTGCTCGTCATGGTGAACGCCTGAATGATAGATATCGGTTGCTTTGTCGAATGTCAGCGCTTTGTCGAACTCCAGCTTTCCTTTAAACCGCTCTTTGAAAGGCTTCTTTTTAAGTTCGCTGAGCTTGACCGTAGCCTTGTAATCGGGATGAGATCTCAGCCTGCCAAAGAATCCTGCCCCGCCGGTTATGAATTGGGTTCCGAAATGCAATCCTCCCAAAATCAGCCCTTTTTCAAATCCCTGCCTGAAATTGCGGACAGGGTACAACTCTTTGCGGATCCAGCTATTGTTTATAAGGGTCTCGTATTGCTGAAGACTTTTTTCAGAACTGTCGTTATTTGCCAATGCTTCTGCGGCAGTTTGGGCGGCCAGCATACCGGATTTGATCGCCAGGTGCACGCCCTTCAGGGCAGGCATGGCCAGCATCCCGGCGCTGTCGCCAACGATCATGGCATTGTCGGTGTACAGTTTAGGAATAGCATAATATCCTCCTTCGGGGAGGGTCTTGGCCCCGTATTCAAGCAACCGGCCCCCTTTCAGAATCCGGGATACAAAAGAGGTGGTTTTCCAAATCTGCATGGCGTCATGAACATCGAACGACGGGTCTTTGTAATCGAGTCCGACAACCAGCCCAATGGCAACTTTATGATCGTTTAGTCCGTAAATGAACCCTCCGCCAAATTCGTCATTGTCGAGCGGGTAGCCCATGGTGTGATAGACATGACCGGCCCCGATGTTGCCTTCGGGGACCGACCACAACTCCTTGCAGCCCAATGAATAAACCTGTTCATTTTTACCATTGGTCAAATCGAACTTTTTGATCAGCATCTTGGCCAGACTACCCCTGGTTCCTTCGGCAAAAATTGTAATCCGGGCTTCAACCCGCGTACCAGGCTGGAAATTTTCCAGCGGATGTCCATGATGATCCACCCCGGTGTCTTTGGTTTTGGCGCCAATTACCTTACCGTCCCGGCACAGGATCTCATCAATGGCAAAACCGGTATAAATTTCAACTCCCTTTTCCTGTGCTTTTATCGCCAGATACTTACATAGCTGACCAAGGGAAGCGGTGTAGTTGCCGGAGTTGTTCATATAGGGAATATGAAATGGCAAGGTGATGCTTCGATGCTTTCCCAACAGTATCGTGCGGTCCTTTGTGACCCTGGCATTGAAGGGGATCTCCGAAAAATCCACGCCGGGCAGCAGTTCTTTAAAAACTTCGGGTTTAACCACTGCCCCGGACAAAATATGGCTTCCGATAGAACTCCCTTTTTCGATCAGCAATATCCGGTGGGCCAGGCCTTTTTCTTTTAACCTGTCTGCCAGGTGAATTGCCGTGGCCAGCCCCGATGGCCCTCCTCCGATGATCAGTACATCGGTTGATACCGTATCCATATAACTCATGTTTTAACTCCGGGTTTAATTTGCCTCACTCCACGGCCCATTCTCTTTCAGGAGGGTGGGCTGGACGAGGTTTTGGTTAATTGATTGATAGTGCAAAAGTACCGCTAATTTGGATTCATTAAGCATAAATTTTCCTTGCCTGTAAGAATTGCTTTCCGACTTTCCGTGATCATGGCTTTTTTCTTCCCCGGTATTTTGCCAGGTTGATCATCAGCACACTGGCCAGGATAACGACCAGTCCGCACACCTGGAGCAGGGTCAGGCGCTCCCCCCCAAACCCAATCCCAAGCAGTACGGCGATCAGCGGGTTCACGTATGCGTAAGTACTCACCTGCACAGCCGGTCTGACACGCAGCAGCCAAACATAGGCAGTATAGGCCGCCAGGGAACCGAAAATGACCAGGTAGAGCACGGAAAGCCATGCGGCGGCCGGGACCCCTGTCCATTCAAACCCTTTCCATTCTTTTAGCAACAGGCTGAAGATCATGAAAGCGGTTCCCGCCGCCAGCATCTGCCAGGCGCTGCCGACGTTGGTGGAACCAGATGCCTTGTATTTGGATAACAGGGAGCCTCCTGCCCAACTCATGGTGCCGATCAACAGGATTCCCAGCCCGATGATCTCGTACCGGTTACCGGATAATGCGAAGACTCCTGCCACCTTTTCAGCAAACATCAGGTTGACGCCGAAAAAGCCAATGACCAGTCCAATGATGATTGACCGGTTGGTGAGATTTTCTTTCCACATCGGAAAATCCAAGAGGATAAACCACAACGGTGCGGAGGAGACCAGGATCGCAACCAGCGAGCTTGGAAGCCATTTTTCAGCCCAGATCACCGCCCCGGTACCCACCAGCAGCAGCATGAGGCCGGTGATCACGGCAACCCGGATCTGCTTCCATGTGCCGGCCCCTTCCCCCTTTGTAAGGCACCATCCCAGCATCAGCACCCCGGCCGCCAGGAAACGCAGGGCGCCGAGCATCATCGGCGGAAATGATCGGACGGCCACCTGGATAAAAAAATAGGTGGATCCCCAGACAACATAAACTGTGGCAAAGGCGACAATAACCAGGAAAGGCGATACCGTTTTTTTTAATGGGTAATGCATAAGCCACTGTTAAATTCCTGCAGGTTCAAATCATTGTCCCCCGGGAAGAACTGAAAAGTATTCTTGTTTGCTATATCAGCAGGCACATCACAATAGTCCGCTAAAAATATGCTTTATATTTAAGCCAAATTCTGGCAGCTTCAGTCACCGGATCCCCTTTCGGTTGCGTTTGAAACTGTTCATGCTGCCTGCACCAATTCTTTTCCCATTCACATGATTCGGAATAAAAACGGGAACGGTCCCAGTTTTCATTCTTTATCAACGCAATTTCCAATTCATCAAAGAATCTTTGCCAGCGGACCAGGTGATAACTTCTAAACATGCCCGACCATTGCTTATGAGCGTAATTATTCAGATCATCATACTGGCCTTCGGTACAATCATTTCCCCAAAGGGTTATCTGGTTTTTTGCATTCCATTCATAAAGCGCTTTTTCTTCCTGTGTTTTTCCCCACCTCCTTGCGTTTTCAACCCAGTTGCAAGCAGGATCATTTTATCATCCGGCACTGCGCTGATGAAGGTTTTGCTCTGAGGTTCCTTCCAGAACTCCTTCTGGTAGTACAAAAACCAACCTTGTAATACCCAGATTGCCTCCGGATCGGCAGACGACATCGCACGGTAAACAGAACGGTTCATGCTGGCCAGGAACAGCGTGTCGTTCGCATCGGGGAATATTTTAACCAGGGACTCCGGAATATTCCCGGTAAAACCCTGTAAGACCGGCGTCATCCCGAGCGCCCTTTCTCGGTTTACGATCTTTCTTTGCAATTCAATATGCGACTCCCGCCAGGATGCCGGCAAGGGGCCACCCAGGCCATCGATATTCCCCATCCATCCCCAGGGGAAATATGCCGGTACTGTAATAAAATCGTTGATCTGGGCATCCGTCAGTCCAAGTTCCCGGTACACATCATACCACACCGCTTCCTGTCCCGTTATCGCCAGGGGCATATTGACCCCGTTCATAGCCATCCAGTCGATCTGGCGCTCCCATTCTTCCCACCCCCACCAGGCCATCGTATAACCAAAGGTGCAGATGTTGAAGAAATAACGGTACTTAAAAGGAGTTCTGATCAACGTGGCTTTTCCGGGCAATGGCAGCCTGGAGGGCAAATCAATGTGTTCATCGATCACCGTGAATTGCGCATTGCAATAATGATTCAGATACCAGTTCAGGCCTGAAGCCAGGTTAATTCCGCTGTTGCCCTTGATCACGATGGTATCTCCGGATGAAGATACTTCAAAGGCATTATGAACCGTATCATTTTCAAAATATTTAAATAAAAATGATCCGGCCCGGTCACCCAGAACCCGTTCAGCAAGGTGGTATGCCTCCGCAATGGTTGAATCATGACTCAAATAGTTTTTTCCGGCAAGGGTCCCTGCATGGCAGGTCATGATCGACAGGGGAATGATTTGCAACAGGATAAATCGGATGTATTTCTTAGCCGCAATCATAAGGGTGTGTTGTTATTGTTTCCGGTAAAATTGCAAATTTTACAAAGCTACTCCAGTGTGTGATTCTATTTAGGAAATTCCTGATAAACTTTTTAATTACCTTTGCAACAAATATAAATACATGCATATGAAATTTAAGAAATCTTTCCTGATAGCAGCGCTTTCATTACTTCTTACGACCATTTCCGGAATAATATCAGCACAGACCGGAGAACCCTGGACATCTAAGGACCTGCTGGCGCCTGCCGCCCTGGCTGGCATGATTGACAATCCGAAAGGGCCAAAACCGGTGATATTCAATATCGGCCCGCTCGCTGGCATCAAAGGATCCATAAATATAGGCAGCACGGTGAACAAGGCCAATCTCGATAAATTAAGTAAATCGCTGGCGGGTGTTCCAAAAGACAAAATGGTCATTCTCTATTGCGGCTGCTGCCCCTTTCGCAACTGCCCGAATATCAGGCCGGCATTCAGCCTGCTGACAGCGCAGGGCTATACAAACCCCAAATTGCTTAATCTCCCGCAAAACCTTAAGGTTGACTGGACAGATTACGGCTATCCGATGGATTAAAACCAGCGAATAAAAAAAACGGATTCCTGTTTCACATCCACCTGATGATCATACTCGAAAAACCTTACGTTTCCGAATTTCTACAGCAAACTGTAGTGCGCTTGCAGATTCCCGTCCTTGAAACGGAATTTTCAAAAAGCCTGACCCATGCCCGCGAAATGAACATGCTGGAAGAAGGAGTTTTTTTTTCTACAATTGAAAACACGAATTATCCCCTTATTTACAGTAATTCAGAAAATTCAGTCGAATTGCTTAACCGGTTCGCCCCCGAACTCAGGATGACTAAAAACGTAAATTACTTCAAGGACAAATCGAAACTGCGCGAAATTTTTTCAAAACTTAATCCGGATGTCTGGTACTGCACTTATACTGTAAATGAACTTATTGACCTTGACATTGCAACACTGAAGACCCCCTTTGTCATCAAGCCGGTACGGGGTTTTGCAAGTATCGGAATTCATGCGGTTCACGATGCTGCAGAATGGAATACGGCACTCGCGGGTATCCTGCAGGAGGTAAAAATTATGCAACACGTTTTTCCGGATGTTGTGGTCAGTTTGAATGAATTCCTGATTGAACGGTATATCGAAGGAACAGAGATCGCCATTGATGCCTATTTCAACAGATCTGGTGAACCGGTTATTCTTAACATTCTCACGCATCTGTTTGGTTCTAAGTTGGATATGAGCGACCGTTTGTATATGACCTCTGATGAGGTTGTGAGAAAGTACCACGATCCGATCATAAAATATCTTGAAGAAATTGCCAGGTTGACCGATCTGAGAAATTTCCCTTTTCACTTCGAAATGCGGCAGGAATCAAACGGAAATTTTGTTCCGATCGAAATCAATCCGATGAGGTTTATGGGGTTCTGTGTTGCCGATGTGGAATATTATTTTTACGGCATCAATCCGTACGAATATTATTTTCACCAGAAGAAACCCGACTGGGATAAAATCCTCGGATCGCGCAGCGATAAGCTCTATGGAATGTTTGGCATAGACATTCCGAAACATCTGGATAAGAGCCGGATACGATTCGATTATGAAAAATTCATTGCTCATTTCTCGAAGGTATTGCATCACGTGAAAATGGATTACATCAAATTCCCAATGGCCATCTATCTGTTTGCCGAAGTGCCAAAAGACCAATTTTCGGAATTTGAAGTGATTTTGTATTCCGATTTATACGAATTTATAATCGATGACGAGTAAAACAAAAGAGAGTATCGGATTCTTTCAGCGGATGCTGAACTGGACAGAGCGGGCTGGCAATGCGTTACCGCATCCGGCAACGCTTTTTGCCTTATTTGCGCTAGCGGCGCTGATCATGTCAGCCGTTGGACATGCGTTGGGATGGGAGGTACTTCATCCGGGCACCAATGAAATGGTAAGGCCTGTTAATCTCCTGTCGCGTGATGGGATCCACCGGATCCTTCTCGAAATGGTTGATAATTTTACCGGTTTTGCACCCCTCGGAATTGTGTTGGTGGCCATGCTGGGTATCGGTATTGCTGAACAAAGCGGTTTGATCAATGCTGTCATACGCTTGTTGGTATTGAAATCGCCGAGACATTTGCTTACGTTCGTCCTTGTTTTTACAGGGATTATATCAAATGTTGCTTCTGATGTTGGTTATGTGTTATTGATCCCACTTGCCGGAGTTATTTTTCTGGCGGTCGGCAGACACCCCGTGGCAGGGATGGCAGCAGCTTTTGCGGGGGTATCGGGCGGGTTTAGCGCCAATCTGTTTTTGGGAACGATCGATCCCTTGCTGGCCGGTTTGTCTCAGGAAGCTGCAAGGATCCTTGATCCAACTTACATTGTCAACCCTACCGCCAATTACTATTTCATGGTGGCATCCACTTTTATCATTGCCTTTGCCGGCACTTTTGTTACGGAGAAGATTGTTGAACCAAGGCTGGGTAAATATTCCGGCGCTGTAGATACAGCCAGTGGTTCCTTCGACAAACTCTCGAAGAAGGAGAAAAGCGGGCTGCTGATGGCGCTGCTCACGATGATCATGATCACGATCATTACACTGATCGGGATCATTCCAGAAGGTGGTTTCTTCAGGGGAAGCGACGGAGGTTTGCTTAGTTCCCCATTGATCCGCGGGGTGGTTGCCATGTTGTTTATTACGGCAGGTTCCATGGGGTTGGCCTACGGTTTTACGACAGGCTCTTTTAAAAATGATTCTGATGTGATGAAAGGCATGGCTGCTTCAATGAAAACACTGGCCACCTACCTTGTCCTTGTTTTTTTCGCGGCCCAGTTCGTAGCCTACTTCAAATGGAGCAATCTTGGGATAATCCTGGCGGTTGAAGGAGCCGGCCTTCTGATGTCGGCCGACATCGGCCTCATCCCTTTAATGATCCTTTTCATCCTGCTGTCTGCCTCGATCAACATGCTTATGGGAAGCGCATCGGCCAAATGGGCTATTCTTGCGCCGGTTTTTATTCCCATGTTTATGATCATGGGCTATTCCCCCGAATTATCCCAAGTCGTTTACCGTATCGGCGACAGTGTGACCAATGTGATCTCGCCGATGATGAGTTTCTTTGCCCTGATCATTGCGTTCATACAGAAATACGATCCAAAAGCTGGTATCGGAACCATCATTGCCACCATGGTTCCATACTCAATGGTTTTTATGGTGATGTGGATACTGCTTTTGGTTGTTTGGCTGCTTGTGGGTTTGCCGCTCGGGCCGGATGCCGGAATTCACTATCTCCTTCACAAATGATACAGCTTATCATCACAAAACATCATATATCGAAAACTTAACGGATGGCCGGCATGGAAAATGAAAATGAGGTGTAACTGCCGGGAGTACTGTGAACATTGATATTGATGTTGTGTAATTCGAGGATCCTCTTAACGATAGCCAATCCCAATCCGGTTC
Organism: Bacteroidales bacterium; assembly: GCA_030681475.1. Classification (GTDB taxonomy): domain Bacteria; phylum Bacteroidota; class Bacteroidia; order Bacteroidales; family FEN-979; genus CAIVAT01. Next base: position 20,642 of record JAUXWT010000084.1, read on the forward strand.
CGTTGCCTTTTTTCTGGCTGCTTACTTTATAATAGCGGTCGAAAATCATAACTGTCCGAACAAACTAAAAAAAGTAGAAAAGTTCAAAAGGCTACATTTGTAGTGACGAAACAGACAAACGCCTTAAGAACTTTTCATGAGAACAAATTTAGGAAAGAAATCAGATATTCCTGTTTTTAAACAGATTTTAAATTTGATACCACCATCGGTAATGCGAAAAAGTATCATCAAGTACAAGTCAGATAAGAGCTGTTCAAAATATTTCACTTACGATCAACTGGCGAGTACGATGTTCGGACAGCTGAATCGGTGTTTATCACTTCGAGAGATAGATATGGGCATAGACCAGTCCCCGGAATTTTTATCGCACATCGGCATTGAACAGAGCCCGGCAAAGTCAACCATGAGTGACGGCAATGCCAAGCGGGATTACCATGTTTTCGAGGATTTATACTACTCCCTGTGCAATCATTACAAACTACAACTCGGCCGACGACCGGAATATAAAGTGATCGAGGAAATCAAGAACAAGAATATCAAGATAGTAGATGCCACGATAATGAGTGTCTGTTTGAAGCTATTTCCATGGGCAAAATACCGGACAGCAAAAGGAGGGATCAAGGCGCATGTTTCATTGGACGAGGCAAGCATGATACCGGACATCGTGAACATAAGCGAAGCCAAGGTGAGTGATAGGCGTGGTGTTGACGATTTTCGATATGCGAAAGACACCATTATCGTTGATGACAGGGGGTATTTTGATGTCAAGCTATTTAAAATCAGAATAAAAGATGAAAATCATTTTGTTACCCGCATAAAAGACAATATACTTTATCAGTCGATTCGGGAATGTGACCTCCCGGACAATAAAGACGAGCATATTTTGAAAGATGAAATAATACAACTTACAGGGAATTCGGCTATAGAAAATGGAATGGACAAGGCAGAACTCCGCCGGGTTGTTGTCTATATCGAAGAAGGAAACCGGACGGTGGAATTAATCTGTAATAATTTGGAGTGGGATGCCGCAACAATAGCTGAGCTTTATAGAAGGCGCTGGTTAATTGAGACATTTTTTAAGCTGGTAAAACAGAACCTACAAATCAAAACATTTTTGGGAACAACCCCAAACGCCTGTAAATCACAAATTTTCATTTCTTTGATCTGCTATCTTCTATTGGAACTCATCCGAAGGACAATGAGCAAGACAAAACACCGCTTTGGACACTTTGTCACCCTGATCAGGGTATGTCTAACCCAGTACAATAGGCTGGGCTACATTGTTAATGAGATAAAAATTGGGGTAAGAGAGGCAAGGAAAAGACAGAAACCACTGCTAGACCTATTTCGTTCTCATGATTCAGAAAAAGATTTTGAACAGCTACTTCTCAGTTTCTGATGACTATGTTGCTGAATATCAATAATTCAAATAATCAAACAATGCTAAAACTCAAATTGTTCGGACACGTATG
>JAUXWT010000098.1 GCA_030681475.1 Bacteroidales bacterium
GTGCCCGGAACAGGACTCGAACCTGCACATCCATACGGATACTAGTCCCTGAAACTAGCGCGTCTACCAATTCCGCCATCCGGGCGAAGGGGGTGTGAGTTTGGGTTTGGGTGTGAGTGTGAGCATGGGTGTGGGTGTGGGTGTATTCAGGGGGTGCAAAAGTAAGAACTTCTAACCGATATTTCATACATTTGTAAATAAAAAAACCTAAACCACCGGACTGATATGCGAAAAATACTTCTTACTTTATTGATTTCCACTACGGTTTGGCATTTATGCCTTGCCCAGGATCAGCCGGTTCAGAAAGGGGCATATTCCTGCCACCTGAAAAAGATCTCGTCTGAGTCTGTTCCCTATTTACCTGATAACTCGGCATACAGCGTTCCTCATGCCTTCGACGTTCTGAAATATACACTGAACCTCAACCTGTATCAATGCTACTTCTCCCCGTATCCAAAGAACTTCAGCGCATCCAATATTATCAGGTTCAGGGTCGATTCGACATTGTCCACCATCAAACTGAATGCAGTGAATACCTCCATGTTCGTCGATTCGGTAAGAATGGCCGGGGTATCATATACCCATTCCGGGAACATACTTACCGTTACCTTAGACCGGACGTACATCCCCGGTGAAATTGCCGAGGTGAAAATTTACTACAGGCATAAGAACGTCGCAGATGGCGCAATCTATGCCACCGGCGGCATGCTGTTTACCGATTGTGAACCCGAAGGCGCACGTAAATGGTTCCCCTGCTGGGATAAACCATCCGACAAGGCGCTCCTCGACCTTACCGCACGGGTTCCTTCATCGGTGAAATTCGCCTCCAACGGAGCGCTCATCGACTCAGTATTCTCAGGCGACACCTTAATCTATCACTGGGAAAGCATCCACAATGTGGCTACCTACCTGGTGGTAATGACCTCCCGGGTAAATTATAATCTCGACATCGTTTACTGGCCAAAGCTTTCCAACCCAAACGATAGCGTTCCCATAAGGTTTTATTACAATCCTGGGGAGAACCCTTCCAGTACCAAAGCAATCATCAAACCCATGACTGACTGGTTTTCACAGCATTTTTGCGAACATCCTTTCCAGAAAAACGGATTTGCGACCCTCAACAGCCAGTTTTCATGGGGTGGCATGGAAAATCAGACACTTACCAGCCTCTGCACCAATTGCTGGGGTGAATGGCTGATCGCCCACGAATATGCTCATCAATGGTTCGGCGACATGATCACCTGCGACACCTGGGCCGATATATGGATGAATGAAGGTTTTGCCACCTGGAGTGAAAATTTCTGGTGGGAAAGAACCGGAGGGTATGCCGCTTACAAGGCACAGATAAACAGCGATGCCGCAAATTACCTGGCCAACAACCCCGGATGGCCAATTTCCAATCCATCATGGGCAACTACTACGCCCAGTGTGAATACGCTGTTCAATTACGCGATCACCTATGCAAAGGGCGCCTGTGTGCTGCATATGCTAAGATACACACTCGGCGACGTACTTTTCTTTGCGGCGCTCCAGGCCTATGCCAATGACGACAATCTACGGTTTCATTCGGCCTCCATCGCCGATTTCAAGGATATTGTCAACAACATAACCGAAGAGGATTATAGCTGGTTTTTCACCCAATGGATTTTTGCGCCAAACCACCCGTTATACGCGAATCAATACTATTTTGAAAACCTTGGAAGCAACAACTGGGATGTTCATTTTATGACCAGGCAAACGCAGACCAATGCTCCATTTTTTCAGATGCCAATTATCGTGAAAATTCACTTCCAGGATAACAGCGACAGCCTGATCAGGGTGATGAACGATCACAATTATCAGGAGTATTCATGGACATTCCCAAAACAACCGGTCTCATTCACGTTTGATCCGGGTAATGAAATTGTTTTGAAACAAGCCTCGCTTACGCAGGGCGTCTTTTATACCAAAACCTGGACCGGTTCTATTACCGACGACTGGAATTTAGCCGGAAACTGGGCTCCGACAGGGATTCCCGTCAACGAAAGTGTGAAAATCCCGGCAAGCGCTGTACGAATGCCTGTTGTTCGCGACGATGGCATGTCATGTGGCCCAATGTTGATCGAAGACGGGGCTGTTCTTTCAATTACTGACGGGTTTAACCTCTCTGTCCAGGGAACAGTGATCAGACAATAGCAATATGAACCTACTTGACAAAACACGCTGGGATAACTTTCTTCCCTGGGGAAACATAATAAACCCGGATACGGACAAGGAAATCGGCATGAACGATAAACTTGTGACCTATCATCCGGATGGATCAGTTCATTTTGGATGTTTAAATGCCAATTTCAATGGATGGAAAAGGGATAAAACCTGGAACGTGGTGAATACCTCCACGCAATGGTCTGTGGGGGCGATCGTATCCAAAGAGGAGTACCGTACCCACTTTGGAACCTATCATTTTAAATTCAGGTTGCCACATTTCCGCGGATCATGGCCGGCGATATGGCTGATTGACCTGCATCCCGCACCGCCAAAAGGCGATGGTATGGGTATGCCCCCGGAAATTGACGTATTCGAGCACTTCAGAAAAGACGGATTCCTGACCCGATTTCATATAACCCACTCCTATCAGGATGGTCCCACATATGAAAACAATTCAGTCCAATCAAAAATTTACTGGAGATTCTGGCCATTGGACCTGATGGACATTGAAATGATTTTCACATGGCTTCCGGCAGGAATGACCTGGACTGTGAATGGAAGATCTGTCATGACGGTATCATCCGATACACCGAATTATCCGGTCCTGCCCATGAATCTGATCATGAATGCCGGTTTGGGATTGGAATGGAAGCCAAAGGTGGGCAAATTTGAAGATTTCGTTATTTATCAGGCAACATATGACCAATTAACTGGTAACACCGAAAGCCATTTAGCAGTATCCCGGTGATTCTTTTCCATTGCGATGAACTCAAATTTATCACCTGTAATTATTATACTTACCTTTGCACCCTTGAAAAATCAAAAAAGGCAAAATATGAAAAAATTATCCGCCATTGTTTTTATACTTTTATTTGCAACCAGTTCCATGTTTGCAAAAACTATGGTTATGTCAGGCATTGATAACCTCCAGGGGAACCCGATTCTGGTGCCGGGAACCGTCGCTGCCAGCCAGAATATTGCCTACAACACAGCGCCACAGTTACTGACTGCCACCCCGCCAACAGGTGGGACTCCCCCCTATTCATACATGTGGCAGAGTTCACTTGACAACGATACCTTTCAGAACATATCCGGCGGAACAGCGCTCATTTATCAACCCGGAGCGCTTACCGTAACGACATTCTACCGCCAGGTCCAATATTCATCCGGCAAAGTTGACTCGGCCTACACCAACACCATCACCATTCATGTTTACGGGTTGTCCGTGGATGATTTGGTACAGAGCAACCACCGTGTTTATCCCAATCCCACCACCAGTTCCATAACGCTTGAAATTCTTGGAAAAAATCCATTCGAAAAGATATTTGTTGAACTATATGATGTAAAAGGCGATAAGGTACTGTCCGAATTTCGGATGGGTTCCGACAAATACAAATTATCGTTGGCTCCCTTTCCTGCCGGTATTTACTTTTTGAAGGTAAAATCCAGCGACAAACAAGAAACTGTCAGGGTGATAAAACAATAGAACTGATGTAATCCATCAGCATTTATCTCATTTTAATGAATCGCCTCGTCGCAAGCGATGGGGAATTAACCTGAAGTATCTCTCCCCACGTCACCCTCACCGTGCAGGAGAGGGGGTGCAGGGGGTGAAATAATTAAACAAAAAGAGGGTGTCCCAAAAGGGCGCCCTCTTTTCTATTTTTTGCCCTCAGGCCGGGCGGCCTCGTCACCGCATCGCGTCTACGCCTGGGTCAAAACTATAGTCTCGTCGAGAATATCAGGCTGAGATCGCCCCAGCCAAGGCCGCTCATACGGTGACTGGTACTTCTTATCAACTAAAAACGGTTTAACAGGACTATTTTTTCAAATTACTAGCGATACTAACAGTCCGACTTCAATTTCGACCTTATCACAACCTGTGAGCATAAATCTCCTGAAGCCTTCAAGGATTTTTTCTTGTTTATCGTACTGATCCAGCTTATCCGGCCAGTTCCTGGCTGCATATTTTAATTTTTGATTTATTTTCTTGTTGACCGGCTTATCTTTCAGCGCTGCATGTATTTTATTAATAGATTCTGTAACTTTATGTGAGTCTATCTGTTCGATAACCTGATTGACGATACGCACCGGATGATTAGCATCAATCATCTATTCATAGGAAGGTGGGATCAACAGGAGTTGATTTTGTGCGAACTCTTTAAACTTGACGTTTGTGCGTTTTACCTGTTTCATACTGCAAGATAGTCATATATTGCAGATAATCAGATGTTTGAATAAATAGTTATCAACTATGTTATTAACAATCAGATTGTTGTAATGGAGCAACTTGGGCAAAGCAGACAATCCGCCTCATGAAATTCACGTCAGGAAAATCGAGGAATGAGCGTTAAAAACTGCGGACTGTCTGAGGAGCGAAGCGACGAGTTTCCGCAGTTTAGCGAATGACGAAGATTTTCAGTGAATTTCATGAAGCGGTGACTTTTCTTTGCTACTTTCTTTTGGTGGTAGCAAAAGAAAGTAGAGATAAAAACAAAAGAGGCTGCTCAATTACTTTTGAGACAGCCTCTTTTGTTTGTGATGTGCCCAGGACAAGACTCGAACTTGCACATCCTGAGGACACTACCCCCTCAAAGTAGCGTGTCTACCAATTTCACCACCTGGGCATTTCCAATTACGAATTATATATTGGGTGTGCAAAAGTAGTGATATTTTATTTTCCGGCCAAGAATTCTGGATTTATATCAAAGAAATTCCGAAAGCTACTCCCAATCCAATGATTACAGTGATGAACTTTTGAAGGTTGTACCTGTGATTTTCCTCGGTTTCAAATAAAATTGTCGTTGAAACATGAAGAAAAATACCTATTACGACCGCAAGGATATAATTCATATAATCATTGACGGAAGAGGTAAGGGAAACGCCGAGCAAGTTGCTGAAAACAGATCCCAACGGTGTCATCAGGGCAAAGATCAAAAGATAAATAAAAGCTTTGAATTTCGAACAACCGTAATGCAAATATAGACTCATCAGCATAAGTGAAATCGGAACATTATGGATAACAATAGCGATGACCAGCGTATGCTGTAACTTTAAATCAAAGCCCTGAACGATGGGCATTCCCTCAAGAAATGCATGGATGCAAAGGCCCAAAAGCAACAACAATGGAGATGACTTTTCATTGTCGGAGTGTTCGTGGCGGTGCCCATGCTCTGCCCCCTCTGTGATTAATTCTAGCAATAATTGCAGCAAAAACCCCAGAAGTACAAATAACCCTGTAAACATGGCAGGTTCACTGAATACTTCCGGTACCAGCTTCAAAAAAGTGATGCCGATCAGAAATGCCCCGCTGAATGCCAATAAAAACTTCATTACCCGGTGATCATCCGGTTTGAACAGGAAGATCAGCGACCCGCTCCCCAGAACAGTAACAATCAAAACAGAATAAATAATAACATCCATGACGAAAAAATAGAATTTATCATCAGGCATTCATTTCAGGCTCACTTAAAACCAAGATGGCTTCTGTTAATGAGACAACAAAATGAGCTGCTGATTTCCACGGTAAAGATAAAAAAAAACTGCAGAGTAATCTGAAAATTGATATTTTTGACGATTGGAACACTAAACTATAACATTTATGATAAAGGAGATTCAACAACTACAGCCTGAAAGGCTTTGGCACTATTTTCTGGAAATCTGCAAAATTCCACGTCCGTCTAAAAAAGAAGAGAAAATTGCGGCATATATCCAGGAATTCGCAAAAACACACAATTTAAAATGCAATATCGACGAAGCCGGAAACGTATTGGTCAAAAAAGCGGCCACTCCGGGTTACGAACGTCGTCGGGGTGTCATTCTGCAAAGTCATCTCGATATGGTTTGTGAGAAGAATTCAGATACCGTACACGATTTTGACCATGATCCCATTATTCCCCGGATCGATGACAACTGGATAAAGGCAAAAGGGACTACGCTGGGCGCAGATGATGGTATCGGGATAGCAGCAGCTTTGGCGATCCTGGAGGCTTCCGACATCCCGCATGGTCCCCTGGAGGCTTTGTTCACCATGGATGAAGAGACCGGTCTCACCGGGGCTTTTGCCTTAAAACCCGGACAATTGGAAAGCCGGATCCTCATCAACCTTGATTCGGAAGATGAAGGCCAGTTGTTTATCGGATGTGCCGGCGGGAAAGATACCGTTGCGACCATGCCGATAGATACCGAAGATGTTCCTTCAGGCCATGTTGCCTTTAAAGCCAGTCTGACAGGGTTGAAAGGAGGCCATTCCGGCGACGACATCAACAAAGGCCTTGGCAATGCGGTGAAATTCATGAACCGGTTTTTATGGAATGCAAGTGATCTGTTCGAGATAGCCCTGGCTGATTTTAATGCAGGAAATCTTCGTAACGCCCTTGCCCGGGAAGCCTTCGCCGTTTTTACCGTTCACAGGGACAATAAGCAATCATTGCTTGACTATGCCACAGAATTTTTCAGCGATATAAGGAATGAAGTAAAGGTGACCGAACCTGATCTAACCTTTGTCGTTGAACCGGCAGGCATGCCCGAATTCGTATTGGACAGTGCACTACAGGCCGACCTTCTCGATGCTCTTTATGCTTGTCCGCACGGCGTGATCGCCATGTCGCGGGAAATACCCGATTTTGTTGAAACCTCCACCAACCTGGCTTCCGTAAAATTCGTTGATAAGAAGATTGTTATTACGACCAGTCAAAGGAGTTCCGTTGAATCCTCCAAAAAAGACGTTGCGGACATGGTAGCCAGCGTGTTTTACCTCATGCAGGCCGATGTTGTACATTCCGCGGGGTATCCGGGCTGGAAACCTAATCCGGACTCTGAGATTTTACGCATCAGTGTTGAGGCGTATCGAAGGTTATTTGCACAGGAACCCGAGGTACTTGCCATTCATGCCGGACTCGAGTGCGGACTTGTAGGTGCGATCTATCCAGGGATGGATATGGTGTCATTTGGTCCGACCATTAAAGGCGCTCATTCTCCGGATGAACGGCTTGATATTCCTTCGACGTTGAAGTTTTGGGACCTTACCCTGGAAGTGCTGAAGAACATTCCTGAAGTCAAAGCATAATTCAAACAATGCAGACAATGCAGACAATGCAGACCATGCAGGCAATGAAATTCGATTGGATCAAGCAGTAACTAACATTATTGATAAGTCACTTTCATTCACCTCGCCATATCTTCGGGATAATGTCTCATCCGGCAGTGTCGTATTTACTGACCAGGGGAATAACTATCAAGGTCTCCATAAGTTTGTCGATATGCATGTCACCGAAAAATCATCAAGACATACTACAAAAACAACGCTTAAATGGGTTCACATTGCGATTAGCAACGCTAAAAGAACTTTTCTTGGTGTCTATCATAAAATGAGTTCAGATTACTTACAAAACTATTTAAACGAATTTGATTACAAACTGAATAGGAGAAACTTCGCTGATTTATTCGAAAGGGTAATCATAGCCGCCGTTTTTCCTAACTGGTACAATTGTGCTTAATCAATAATTTTATCTTCGGAAAAATTGCATCGGTGTTAAAAAACAGTTGGTGACGATCACCGGGCACATCTCATTTGTATTTCTCAATAATCCCGATCATCCCTGCGGGATCGAGCATCCTGGGTTTGATGAATATTTTTACAGAAATGTATGTCACCAGCGCCCCGGCCCCGATCGCCATAAAATAGGCCGGATTTCCCTCGGCCACGAGAAACGCAGCCGTACCGATCACCGCCACCGGCAGCAGGGTATAGGTCAGCACCTTGCTGGCGGAGGACCGTTCGTACTTCATCGCTTCCCGGTAGGCGTCCGGGTACGCCCGGAGGTATGTTTTCGCAAAATCCGAAATCCCCCGGCGGGTCACCGGGATCATATGGAGCGTATCCCACGGGAAGGTGACAAAGTAGGTGAACTCATTGGCATACCTCCGCGGTACATTCCCGGTGACGATCATGCTGTTGTGATAATCGGGGTTCTGCGCGTCCTTTGAGATCATGCGGACCTCCCCGAGATTCTGGATGTGCCGTGTGTAATAAAGATTAACCGGTCCGCTGTATATCAGCGGAACGAAAAGATGGTAGTCGGTCCAAGCGGTGCTCCTGAAATAGATGCTGTCCTGGATGAACCCGAAGATCCTGCTGGCGGGATACATCCGCGAATCCGCCCACGTTTCGAGGAACTGGTCGGTGAAATTCCTGCGCCAGTAAACCGTTTCCGAAACGGTGTCATACAGGTTCAGCAGTATCAGCGCCGGTTTGTAATAGATCACCGGGGCGACATGCAGCGAAGGCACCTCCACATCCGGGATGATGCGTTTCCCGGTCTTTTCCAGGACGGAGACCTGCTGGCAGGGTGCTGCGCTAACCAGTGCAAGCATCAGCACACACAACAGGAACAGGTTTCTTGTTTTCATTCCATTTCAGATGACAATGAATGCGTACCATTTGAATAGAAACGTAAAAATATGGATTTCCGGCTTATTTCCAACATTTTTCGGGGATGGGTTTGACGGTTGAAACGGTTGGGGTTGTTCCACTGCCGGGAAACGCACATCCTTCATCCCTGAAAGGGAATGATCCCGAAGGGATCAGATACCGGTAGCCAGGATGATGTCTTGCTGATTATCAATCCCGTAGGGATTGTATATGAGCAGCAATCGAAATGTTGTTTTAATATTTCATCCCATACGGGATGAGGGGATGACATCACATATTCATTTCTACCGATGTGGTTACTGGTACGATTGCGATCAATCGATTAAAATTATCTGAAAATTGCATTGCTTGCATTGTCTGCATTCCATTCATTGCATGCATTCCTTTTTTAAAGTCCCACGCCGACGCCCAGCCTGAAGACCGGGTTTGAATAGGGTGATTGAAAAGAGTCGTTGAGGTTAAACAGGATCATAAAATCCATGGATACGCGGGTTGTAATCGGTTGCCGGTATCCGCCGCCGGCGAATATGCTGCTGACTTCCACGACCTGGTTTCCAGGAATATATGAATTGCCAAACGGATCAAAAATATGTCCTCCGATTGATCTGCTGTATGGTCTGGTATAAGAAAGGTACTCATATTCCACATGGGCGAATAAATTGCCGAGGAAATTGTCGAACAAGCTTTTCAGGTAATAACGAAGGTAGATCCCACCGCCGAATACATTCGATTTATATCTCAGGTAATCTCCTGTAACTTTGTTCCAGTAGTAGTTTTTATAATTATAATACTGGTAAATGAATCGAAGGCCAACATGCAGTTGGTCAACCGTCCTGATGGCCACTTCAGGGGCTACAGTAATCCCGGTTACATTTCCGAACTGAAACCCGAGGTTTCCGCCAACGGAGACCCTTCTCCAGAAGTTATCGGGGTTGTTCGGTACCGAGGACAATGAGCGGATGGAATCCTGGGCCCTGCACGGTGTACAATATAATAAGGTACAAAAGAAAATCAGGGACAGTTTTAAGGCTATAATTTTCATGGCCAAAGTGTAAAACAGTAAAATACTCAACGGAATGCAAAAATAATAAAAAAAAATGAAAAATGTAAGTGGTTACATGCTATCGTATTACAGGATAAAATAATAATAAAATGAGATTTTGCTAAATAATTAAATAATAAAGCTTGTTAGTTCAGATTTAATATGTACTTTTGCACTCCCATTTAGATGTTCTTTGAAAGTTTGATTGCAGAAAAGCCAATAGTGGAGCGTGATTTAAAGTGAAGTTGGCATTGTGAAAAACTTTTTTACTGTTTAATGAAAAAAAGTTTGGTGCGATGAAAAAAAAGTGTAATTTTGCAGTCCGATTTAAACAAAGTACCCGGATGGGGAAATGAAGAAATGTTCTTTGAAAGTTTGAAGTAAATGTAGTAGCAAATATCCCAGATTAATAATTAACCTAGTTAATTTCTTTTGGTAATAGTAACCCTGAATAAGATTAAATTTTCCTTTTACAATGGAGAGTTTGATCCTGGCTCAGGATTAACGCTAGCGGCAGGCCTAATACATGCAAGTCGAACGGCAGCGGGTCCAGCAATGGATGCCGGCGAGTGGCGCACGGGTGCGTAACACGTATGCAATCTACCTTTAACTGGGGGATAGCCCCGAGAAATCGGGATTAATACCCCATAACATTATGGTGAGGAGTCTCACTATAATTAAAGCTCCGGCGGTTTTAGATGAGCATGCGCGACATTAGCTAGTTGGTGAGGTAACGGCTCACCAAGGCTTCGATGTCTAGGGGTTCTGAGAGGATTCACCCCCACACTGGTACTGAGACACGGACCAGACTCCTACGGGAGGCAGCAGTAAGGAATATTGGTCAATGGACGCAAGTCTGAACCAGCCATGCCGCGTGAAGGAAGACGGCCCTACGGGTTGTAAACTTCTTTTGTACGGGAAAAAACCACCGGTCGTGAACCGGTGCTGATGGTACCGTAAGAATAAGCATCGGCTAACTCCGTGCCAGCAGCCGCGGTAATACGGAGGATGCAAGCGTTATCCGGATTCATTGGGTTTAAAGGGTGCGCAGGCGGAATGATAAGTCAGTGGTGAAATCCTACAGCTCAACTGTAGAACTGCCATTGATACTGTTATTCTTGAGTACACTTGGAGTGGGCGGAATGTGTCATGTAGCGGTGAAATGCTTAGATATGACACAGAACACCGATCGCGAAGGCAGCTCACTAAATTGTAACTGACGCTCATGCACGAAAGCGTGGGGATCAAACAGGATTAGATACCCTGGTAGTCCACGCCGTAAACGATGATCACTCGATGTTGGCGATATACTGTCAGCGTCTAAGGGAAACCATTAAGTGATCCACCTGGGGAGTACGATCGCAAGATTGAAACTCAAAGGAATTGACGGGGGCCCGCACAAGCGGAGGAGCATGTGGTTTAATTCGATGATACGCGAGGAACCTTACCTGGGCTAGAACGCTGGGCGACCGTCCGGGAAACCGGATTTCTCTTCGGAGCGGCCAGCGAGGTGCTGCATGGTTGTCGTCAGCTCGTGCCGTGAGGTGTCGGGTTAAGTCCCATAACGAGCGCAACCCCTATCATTAGTTGCCATCAGGTCATGCTGGGAACTCTAGTGAAACTGCCTACGCAAGTAGTGAGGAAGGTGGGGATGACGTCAAATCAGCACGGCCCTTACGTCCAGGGCTACACACGTGCTACAATGGCCGGTACAAAGGGCAGCTACCTGGTGACAGGATGCTAATCTCAAAAACCGGTCTCAGTTCGGATCGAAGTCTGCAACTCGACTTCGTGAAGTTGGATTCGCTAGTAATCGTATATCAGCAATGATACGGTGAATACGTTCCCGGGCCTTGTACACACCGCCCGTCAAGCCATGGGAGTTGGGGGTACCTAAAGTACGTGACCGCAAGGAGCGTCCTAGGGTAAAACCAATGACTGGGGCTAAGTCGTAACAAGGTAGCCGTACCGGAAGGTGCGGCTGGAATACCTCCTTTCTAGAGTGAGAGTTACTATTTTCCTGATCTGTTTCAGGAATGATATTTTCTACTACATTTTACTTCATTTCTTAGCGTTAGCTTAAGAAATATCCCAAACCGAGCTTAGGTAGTGGTTTACACCATTGAGTCCAGGATTAACGATGTCGGTTTTACGTTTTTATTCGTAATTCGTAATTCGTAATTCGTAATTTCAATAGTCCCGTAGCTCAGTTGGTTAGAGCACTACACTGATAATGTAGGGGTCCGCAGTTCAAATCTGCGCGGGACTACATCAATCGATTTGGGGAATTAGCTCAGTTGGCCAGAGCACTAGCTTTGCAAGCTAGGGGTCAAGGGTTCGACTCCCTTATTCTCCACCAAGAGGGTGTGGGTTTGAGTGTGGGTGTGGGTGTGAAAACATCTCCCCTATCCGATCTGCAGTAAACCTCAACGTTCTTTGACATATTGAAAGAAAATACAATGATTAGTCGAAAGATTGTCATTATATCCTTATCGTACTGATTCAAAATTTTGAATCAGTACAAAAATTGAGTAGATACAATAGAAAGAAAGTAATTAAGAGCGTATGGCGGATGCCTTGGCTCTCAGAGGCGATGAAGGACGTGGTAAGCTGCGATAAGCTTCGGGGAGGTGCAAACTACCTTCGATCCGGAGATTTCCGAATGGGGCAACCCACCCGATTGAAGATCGGGTATCCTGGTAACGGGATGCAAACCCGGGGAACTGAAACATCTAAGTACCCGGAGGAGGAGAAAACAATAGTGATTCCCCAAGTAGTGGCGAGCGAACGGGGAACAGCCCAAACCGGTTTTGTTACGGCAAGGCCGGGGTTGTAGGACAGCAACGTGGACTGTAAATTTGTAGTGGAAGATTTCTGGAAAGTTAAACCATAGAAGGTGATAGTCCTGTACACAAAACGAATTTACTACCTAGCTGTATCCTGAGTATCGCGGGACCGGAGAAATCCTGCGAGAACCAGCCAGCACCATCTGGTAAGGCTAAATACTCCTGAGAGACCGATAGTGAACCAGTACCGTGAGGGAAAGGTGAAAAGTACTTCGAATAGAAGAGTGAAATAGAACCTGAAACCATACGCTTACAACCGGTCGGAGCCCAGTAATGGGTGACGGCGTGCCTTTTGCATAATGAGCCTACGAGTTACTCCTCACTAGCAAGGTTAAGTCTGTTTACGGACGGAGCCGAAGCGAAAGCAAGTCTGAATAGGGCGTTTAGTTAGTGGGGGTAGACGCGAAACTTTGTGATCTACCCATGGCCAGGTTGAAGTCCCCGTAACAGGGGATGGAGGACCGAACTAGTTTACGTTGAAAAGTGCTTGGATGAGCTGTGGGTAGGGGTGAAAGGCTAATCAAACTGAGAGATAGCTCGTACTCCCCGAAATGCCTTTAGGGGCAGCCTCGGTGTTGAGTGTCATAGAGGTAGAGCTACTGATAGGACTAGGGGGCTTCACCGCCTACCAAATCCTGACAAACTCCGAATACTATGACATATAACCGGGAGTGAGGCATAGGGTGCTAAGGTCCTGTGCCGAGAGGGAAATAACCCAGACCATCAGCTAAGGTCCCCAAATTAATACTAAGTTGATCTAACGAAGTCTGATTGCATTGACAGCTAGGATGTTGGCTTGGAAGCAGCCATTCATTTAAAGAGTGCGTAACAGCTCACTAGTCGAGCGATCGGGCGTGGATGATAATCGGGCATTAAGTATTATACCGAAGCTATGGACTTCTGACGAAAGTCAGGAGTCGTAGGGGAGCATTCCAGTTGCAGCGAAGGTGTATCGTAAGATATGCTGGAGCGGCTGGAAAAGAAAATGTAGGCATAAGTAACGATAAAGCAGGTGAAAAACCTGCTCGCCGAAAGACCAAGGTTTCCTGATCAATGTTAATCAGATCAGGGTTAGTCGGGCCCTAAGGTTAACCCGAAAGGGGATACCGATGGAAGATAGGTTAATATTCCTATACTGGCTATTACTGCCATGGGGTGACGAAGTAGTGAAAGGTCTGCGTACTGACGGAATAGTACGTTGAAGGGTGTAGGTATACGTTTGGCAGGCAAATCCACCAAATGTGCTGAAACCCGATAGTACCGTGAGTCTTCGGACGATCGGATAATGACCGTAACCAAACTTCCAAGAAAAACCTCTAAGCTTCAGGTAATAGCCATCCGTACCGGAAACCGACACAGGTGGTCGAGGAGAGTATCCACAGGCGCTCGAGTGAATCACAGCTAAGGAACTAGGCAAATTAGTCCTGTAACTTCGGGATAAAGGACGCCACGAGCAATCGTGGCCGCAGAGAAATGGCCCAGGCGACTGTTTATCAAAAACACATGGCTATGCTAAATTTAACGATGACGTATATGGCCTGACACCTGCCCGGTGCTGGAAGGTTAAGAGGAGAGGTTAGGAGCAATCCGAAGCTTTGAATTGAAGCCCCAGTAAACGGCGGCCGTAACTATAACGGTCCTAAGGTAGCGAAATTCCTTGTCGGGTAAGTTCCGACCTGCACGAATGGTGTAACGATCTGGGCACTGTCTCAGCTGTGAGCTCGGTGAAATTGTAGTTCCGGTGAAGATGCCGGATACCCGCAACGGGACGGAAAGACCCCGTGAACCTTCACTATAACTTTGCATTGACTTTGGATAAACAATGTGTAGGATAGCTGGGAGACTGTGAAGCGGCTTCGCTAGGAGTCGTGGAGTCAACCTTGAAATACCAGCCTTTGTTTATCTGACGCCTAATCCCTAACGGGAGACAGTGCATGGTGGGTAGTTTGACTGGGGTGGTCGCCTCCAAAAGAGTAACGGAGGCTTTCAAAGGTACCCTCAGCATGCTTGGTAACCATGCGTAGAGTGCAATAGCACAAGGGTGCTTGACTGTGAGACCAACAAGTCGAACAGGTAGGAAACTAGGATATAGTGATCCGGTGGTTCCGAATGGAAGGGCCATCGCTCAAAGGATAAAAGGTACTCCGGGGATAACAGGCTGATCACCGCCAAGAGCTCATATCGACGCGGTGGTTTGGCACCTCGATGTCGGCTCGTCACATCCTGGGGCTGAAGAAGGTCCCAAGGGTTCGGCTGTTCGCCGATTAAAGTGGCACGTGAGCTGGGTTCAGAACGTCGCGAGACAGTTCGGTCCCTATCTGTTGTGGGCGTTGGAAACTTGAGGGCACCTGACTCTAGTACGAGAGGACCGAGTTGGACAGACCGCTAGTGCATCTGTTGTGGCGCCAGCTGCATTGCAGAGTAGCTACGTCTGGATGAGATAAGCGCTGAAAGCATCTAAGCGCGAAACTTAGCCCAAGATGAGGTTTCCTTTAAGGGTCGTCGTAGACCACGACGTTGATAGGCTACAGGTCTAAAGGCAGTAATGTCATAGCCGAGTAGTACTAATTACCCGTAAGCTTTCTTCTATGACAAACTTTTAATTAATTGTTGTGTTTTCTTTCTCTATATGTCACGTTGTGACGACCCGTCGGGTCATCATTACGAATCGTCTTACGGTGACTATAGCAGTGGTGTTCACCTCTTCCCTTTCCGAACAGAGTCGTTAAGCCCACTTGCGCAGATGGTACTGCAGTTTTTGTGGGAGAGTATGTCGTTGCCGATCTTTTTTAAACCCAGCATAATCGCTGGGTTTTTTTTTGAAATCCCACTCCCCTGCAGCTCTGTTTTTTCATTACCTTTATCCGCAAAATCAGATCCCCCATTAATGCGCTGTAACCTTTACCGGTCTTTGCCTGCCACCGCCCTTTTGATAATGGGAATGTATTTAAATACATTCGCCCAACAGGCGGATTCAACCAAAAACCAACAAAAAGTTACCGACTCATCCCAGGTCTACTTTTTTAATAACGACTTTGAAAAACTTGGCTCATTGAACCTGCATCAAAACGATACGGCACTAGCAGGTTTTCAAAATTATAACCGCCTCTTTAAACAAAACCGGTTTTTCGAAACTCTTGGCAATATCGGGCAAAATTATCGTTCCCTGTTACCTTTCGCCTCCTGGAGCGAAAGTGGCTTTTACTATGGAATACACAGCTTTGACCATTACCTGTATCAAACCGATAGCGTAAAATATTATAAAGTCAATAAAACCTATACGGAACTTACCTACATCCAGGGAGCTAAAAAGGAGCAAAATTTTCATGCCATCTTTAGCCGGAATATATACAGAAGTATAAACATTGGCTTCGATTTTAATGTCATGAGCGCCCCGGGAGCCTATTACCGGCAGAAAACAAACCACATTAATTTCGTACTCACCTCACAGTTCTTCTCCAGGAACAAACGATATGGAATCATTGCTGACTTTACAGTCAACCGGCTGCGCAATTATGAGAACGGCGGTCTTAAAAACGACAGCCTCTTTAAACACAACATAGAATCAAACCGACAGGTTATCCCGGTCAATCTGCTCACGGCGCAAAACAGGATCAAGGAATCCGGCTTTTATATGAAGCACTATTTTGACCTGAACCGGCATCTGAAAAATGATAAGGATACATCCCTCGATGCAAGGAAAAGAGTTGAATTAGGCCGGATCACCCACTCATTTCAATATAACCGTCAAATCCAGAATTTCATCGACCTCCAGCCCGACAGCGGCTTTTTTCCTCCCCCCGTCATCGATACGGTTCGGACATACGACTCGTTGACAATCAAAAAGTTTAGCAGTGATGTGGTATGGTCTAACCCGAGTTTTAAACCAAACCGGCAATTAAGGGTATTTCATATCGAGGCAGGCATCAGGCATCAATATACCGAAGTCTCGATGCATGGAGTCAAACACTACTTTCGTCAGTTCATCCCACACGCCGAAATCGACTTTACCCCTTTTTCAAACCTGAACCTTAAAGCACAGGCCGATTATGTGTTGGGCGACTATAACGAAAGCGACCTGAGCCTGCGTGTAAGACTATCCACCACCCTGGGAACGCAGTCCAGAAATGCAGGAATCATTGCGCTCACCGGAAACTATCTGAGGAAACAACCTGGATGGTTCTATGCATATTACCGGGGAAATAATTTTCAATGGGATACAACCTGGTTGAAACAAAGCCTTATAACCGGTGGGTTCAGTTATACGTTAAAATTTATTGAAACCGGAGTAACGGTAAGCCGTATCAACAATTTTATTTACCTGGACTCTTTAAGTCTGCCGGGGCAGTACCAAGCTGAATTCGGCTACATTAATTTGTATCTGAATGGGAACATTAACCTCTGGCGATTTAAATTCACAGCTAAATTTGTTTATCAGAATGTTCAGGGAACCACCATATTGCACCTCCCTGTATTTATGGGAAACCTTGGAATTTACTATACCCAGCCACTCTTTAATGAGGCAGCAACCCTGCAGCCAGGACTGAATTTCTTTTACAATACATCCTATTATGCCGATAATTATAATCCGGCATTGCGATCTTTCTACCTTCAGAATAGAAAAGAGATTGGCAACTATTTATACATGGATGTATTCATCAACCTGAAAATACAGCGGGCAAGGTTCTTTTTCACTTACACCCATTTTAACGCCAGTTTCATGGGCCGCGAATACTACACAACACCAAGCTACCCCATGCAGGATGGCGCTTTTAAATTTGGCGTGGCATGGAGGTTTCATGATTAGGTTGCTGGAGAGCTGGTGAAACAGAGAATTGCGAAATGGAGTACACCGATTTTGGAAATACAGGGATCAAGGTTTCACGTCTGGGGTTTGGGGCTGGCCATATCGGAAATCAGGATACGGATGAACGCAGCATAGAACATCTGCTCAATGCGGTTCTTGACCATGGGATCACCCTGATAGACACTGCCCGTTCTTACGGGGAGTCGGAGCAACGGATCGGCCGTTATCTTTCGCACAGGCGAGGTGAATTCATCCTGTCAACCAAGGTGGGTTACACTTTTTCAGACAAACCTGACTGGAGTTATGATGCTACCATGGGCTCACTTCATGAATCTCTCATAAGGCTAAAGACAGATTATATTGATATTGTCCACCTTCATTCTTGCGATAAACAAGTTTTGGAACATGGAGAGGCAACAGCGGCGCTTGAAAAAGCGAAAGTCCAGGGAAAGATCAGGGTCGTGGCCTATTCGGGAGAGAATGATGCGTTGGCCTATGCCATACAATCGGGGCAATTCGGCAGCCTGCAATGCTCAGTTAATCTCTTTGACCAGAATAGTTTAATATCAAGGGTACCGGAAGCAGTGGCACGTGGTATGGGCATTATTGCTAAGCGCCCGCTGGGAAATGCCGTTTGGCGGTATGATTCACGCCCCAACGGCCACGGACACGCCGTTTATTTTGACCGGCTTCACCAATTGAACCTTGACTTGCATGGCCTAACCTGGAATGAACTCTCGATCAGGTATGCCGCATTTTCACCCGGAGTTTCATCAATAATAACCGGAACGATGAAATCGGAACATCTGGCTGACAACATTCGGTTTCTTGAAAAAGGTCGCCTCCCTGATGAGATAATTCGCCATATAGAAAGTCGTTTTATTGAGAAAGGAACCGGCTGGGATGGACTTATCTGATCTCCTGCGATCATTCGAGACAAATAATTTGGAAAAGGCATAAGCCAGAAGAATGTTCAAAAAAAAAACATTTTTTTTATTTTTTTTTTGCAAATTGAAAAAACTGTTGTATCTTTGTATTTATTAAGTCTAAATAACAAATGAAATATAACACCATGAAAAAATTTACATATATAGTTTCTTGTCTTGTTTTTATTCTTGGAATTACCTTTAACAGCCATTCCTTTGCAGTTAAACACGTAGTTCTGGTCGGAAATTTCTTTTTTAACCCTACGAGCCTCAACGTCACTGTTGGAGATACCATACGGTGGGTATGGAGTGCCGGCACCCACACAACTACGTCAAATCCGGGAGGAATTCCGTCAGGAGCAGCATCCTGGGACGCTCCCATTACAAGTTCGGTAACTACCTTTGAATATAAGGTAACAGTTGCCGGAGCGTATGCGTATGTATGTACACCCCATGCCCCCAGTATGGCCGGTACATTCACTGCAACTGCCCCCGCTCCTACCCTTTCCGTGACACCGTCGAACCAGAATGTTCCCGCAATTTCCGGAAGCACAACATTTGATGTTATGTCAAATTCATCCTGGACAGCCTCGAGCAGCGAGACCTGGTGCACGGTTACTTCAACTGGGAGTGGAAATGGCATGATCACAGCAAGTTATACTGCCAATGCGACAAGTCTTATCAGGATGGCGACAATCACGGTGTCGGTAACCGGTTTGGCCCCTCAAATGGTGACCGTTACGCAGGCCGCATCATCCGTTGGCGTTAAAGAAAGAATATTAACAGATCTGCAGATCTTTCCAAATCCCACCAAGGGAGTTTTCAAACTCAAGGCCGGTAATTTGAAAGATCAGGTTTTGAATGTATCCTTGCTGGATATCAGCGGGAAAACAGTACTGACCAGGGTTTGTACAGGAGCGGATGAATATACATTTGACATTACCCTGGCGCCAAGGGGTTACTATTTTATCCGGGTTGAATCCGGAAACGACAGTCAGGTAAGGCGTATTATGTTGATTGACTGATCGGAAGATCTTTTTTGTTTGTTTTTGAGTTGAGTTAATTTGGTTTTGGAGAATGGGCTGTAGGTTTATCTTACGGCCTTTTCTTTTTTTATCAACCCTGGCTAATTTAATCCACGGTGTTTTTTTATCTCTTCGTATGCAGCGCTTACTTTCTGGAATTTTTCTGTAGCTGAACGTTTAACATCATCCCCAAGATGTGCCACTTTATCGGGATGGTGTTTCTTGGCCATATCACGATAAGCTTTTTTCACCTCCTCATCCGTAGCGGTTGAATCAATTTCAAGGATATCATACGCCCAACCGGTACTCTTCACGAACATGGCTTTGATGGAGGTGAAATCGGCCGAAGAAACACCCATATAACCTGCTATCACTGAGATCATGTCAACTTCATCCGGGTGATAAACGCCATCGGCAGCAGCAATTCCGAACAGATAGTTTACGAGCTGAAGTTTCACCGGGTAATCGGTGAATTGTCCAACCTGAATACTGACATCCCTTACCTGAATATCCTGCTTCACGATCTCCTGCAACATTTTGATCAACCGGTTACCCTCTTCTTCGCCAAACTGCCGGGTAAAAAAATAGCGCACGAATTCAAGCTCTGATTTCACGATCTTTCCGTCTGCCTTCATCACCACCGCGGAAAGCACGAGTAAACTCATGGCAAAATCGCCACGCTGGGTTCCCCTGTAGGAACTTTGACCAGAGTTCATGCCATCAAGCATGGATCCCAGGGCGACTCCCAGGATGGCGCCGATGGGTCCGCCAAAAACCCAGCCAAGGCCGCCACCAACCCATTTGGCGTACCCCCGCTTTGGTTTCGTACCTGCCTCCCCGGGATTATCCCTTGCTTTTCCCGCCGGCCCTGCCCCGGAAGATGCTTTTTGGCTTGATTGTGAACCAGTTTCAGCCGGTTTTTTACGCATGCTGATAACGGCATATATTACAATTATGACAATGATTATGACAATAATTTCACCGATTCCCATTTATAAAAACAGTTTGAAGATTTGAAGATTTGAAGATTTGAAAGCATCCCAAGATAGAATCGTTTATGGGTTAAGATATTAATTATTAATCATTTCGGTAAGTGGCAGTCCATATTCTTCGTCCATTTTGATGCCTAACTTTTCCAACTGATCCAGTACCGGGTTGTAAATATCGGGAATAACCGGGATATGAACACCCTTAATGTTTATGCTTCCATCCAGGATCATCTCCACCCCGATGGCAGCCGGCAAGGCCACGGTGCGGGCGATGGATGTATTGGTGGCCAGGGTCCCGAAGTCAAGCATGCGCGACCGGATCACCTCCTTCCTCCCATCGGAAAATGCAGCCAGGAACGTATGTTGCATGACTACCATGTCGCGTTCATCCGGTCCGGGGCACATCCGCCCGATCATCAGGTCGGAAGTGACCTCAAAGGCAGAATCCATGGTACGGTGCATGGGTGCGTTTTCAAACAACCCCAGCCATTCCATTGCATTTATTGCATGTGCCTTTTCCGCAATTCCCAGAAATTTAGCCACCTGATTACGCAATGTTGTTGTGCTGACTGGCGGACCCAAGCCCATTTTTACCAAATCGGCATAAGACATGCCCGTCATGTCAGTTTTTTCCTGTGTGATCAGGTTCAGTTGTTTTAAAGCATCGAGCGTTTCGCACCACCCCTGATACCTGAATGTTCCCCGGAACATGGTTTGTGCCTCAGGGATCCCATAAATCTCCTGGTAGGCGAGGGAATCCCTGTTTGGATATACCTCAAGTACGCCAACAGCAGGAAAATCCACCCGAAACGGATTTTTAAACAAATCGCGTGTCGGCAATTCGACTATTTTTCCGTGTTTAAGGTAAACAGCATCGCTGTTCCCGGCAAGCACCACACCTTTCGGACTCCAGGAGAATTTATATCTGAAGGGGTTGTCGGCGGCTTCGGGGGCCGGCAATGCTCCGCAGAGCGAGTAAAACTCCAATATAGCTCCTTCGCGTTCGTGTACCTTATCAATAATGCGCAGGGCCGACATATGATCGATCCCAGGATCGAGCCCCATCTCATTCAGGATGATGATACCGGCACGCTTTGCATCAGCATCCAGGGCCCTCATTTCGGGTTTCACATAGGATGTTGTAACCATATCCTTTTTATAGGCAACACACTGTCTAGCTACAATCATGTGAAAAAGGTAGGGAAGCATGCTTACCGCAATATCGTGTTCAGCGATCATCCGGCCAAGCGACTCTTCATCATTGGCATCCCAGAAAAGTGAAATCCCATGGATGTGCCCGGCGATCATCTCATCAGAACGATCAGGGGTATTGGATGCCACCGTGACCTGGTAACCTTTGGAAAGCAAATACTGGATGATGGGTTTGGCGACAAGACCTGCGCCAAGGATGAGGATTTTTTTCATTTTTTATTTCTTAGGATTTTCCAGTTGTTTCTGCAATGCCTTGCCTTTGTTGGTGAGGCGGTATTTCTGGTTCGGATGATTGGGATTATCCGGGAAGGTCATTTCAATGCACCCTGATTCAAGTGCAGGAATAATATAATTAAGTCTGAAATAATCATCATGCTTCATGTCCAATGCTTTTTGAATTTCACTTCTTTTCAATTCACCCTGCATTACATAAAGAACTCTTTCAACTTCCCCGGTAACTTCCCCGGTAACTTCCCCGGTAACACTAGTTTTTCTCCAAATAATGGCTTTAAAAGATGCTTCCTGGGCAAAATCGGGTTCAGCGAGACCGGCCTCGACACAATTTTTTACCATATCCGGTATACCTGTTCCAAGGCGTTCGATGTAACCGATAAAAAAAAGGGGTTCAGCAATCAGGGGGTTCGCGGGGAAAGATTCATGGTCTTTTTTCAATTCAGCCAGGGTCAACTGGTGCGGGAGTTGGCCGGGGTTCCATACTTCAACCCGGTTACGGAAAACCATGACCTGTACAGAGCCGTTGCTGGTATAATCTCGGTGGGCAATGGCATTCACGATAGCCTCAGTAACAGCCGAACGGGGTATTTCATACTCCACAGGCACATCCACCGATTGACTACGGTCGCCCACATACAGGTCGATGCGTGACAGGACAAAGTCAACTGCCTGATCCACCAAATAAAACAAATCTCCCTTATACACCTGGTAAGAAGGAATAGGTTTCCGGATCTCATTCCCATGAAACATAACGCATCTAACCTCCGAAGTGATAAAAAAGCGTTGAGGTTCCCTGCCGAAAAGCAAGATGGCTGCATTGGTCAGTTTACCGCCTTTAATCAAATGCAGGTGAGTTAATATCTTTTTAGCCAAACTCTCGGGAGTAAGTGGGAACCCTCTTTTGCTACGCGCAGTTTCAACAAACCATTTGATTCTTTCAGGGTCAATATCGTCGATAGTGGCATCTTTACATATTGTGGCATCAAAAGGGCCGGAACGGATCAGTTCCTTTTCTTCGAGGAGGTTAACCAGAGCCGCGTAAACAGAAGTTTTAAGGTCGCTCATGTCGCTGAATTTTTTTCTTACGACAACATCTTCTGCTTTTTCAATTAAGTTATTTTCTTTAGGATGACCTTCGGAAATATGATGTTGACGGATAAAAATCAGTCTTATTTTATGTTCAGTTGACGCCAGGTCAAATTCTCTTTCTGTAGGAGAAATGCCTTCACTGTCTTCAAACCCGTATTCTTTTCCTAGTAACCCAAGATAAATATCAGATCGTTTAAGTTCATCGAAATATGCCCGGGACACACTTTTATCAACTGCTGGTACTTTCTCAAAAATAAACGGTTCAAAAAATCGTCCCAGTAAAGCATCTGTCATTAAATACTCAAAAATCATTTGCCTTTCCTGAGCAAACTCTGACTGAACACTGCTTATAAAAACTTTCAATTTATTCATATTTCATTTTGCAAAAATTTTTGAAGTCGCAATCTTTGCAAACCTTGGTTTTATGTACGTTAGGTTCTTTCCCGATATAGTTCAAAGAAGTTCATATCTGATTCATAAATCGTAATTTTTGTTTTCATTCAAATTATTGTCAACCATTTGTTTACTTGAAAATGTGTTTTCCTGTTTACCCGTTCACCCGGTCACCGCCATTACAAACTCCTCCAAATACTTATACTCCGGCGTAAGCTCGCCATTGTGCAGGATCAGGGCTTTTTTGATTGCCTTGGGAAGGTCGAGGTCATCAAAATGTTCGTCAAAATCGGCATCGGCTATGGGTTTCACAAAGTTGACCAGGACATCGGCAAAGCCTTCTGAAGAATCACGAGGCAATTCGGCCGGGAGAATATCGACAGCCATCACCAGCATCCCATGGCCTTTAAAACCCATGGTGATCTGTTCTGTATCAGGGTTATATACATAAACGGGATCGTCAATTTCGGCAGGCTTAAGCGTACATTCTACGGATCCTTCCACATCGCAACTGATATCGCCGATAACCGTTAGCTTTGGCTGTCCCTTCGAATATAGTTTTTTCAGATATTGCCGGGTAACGAGCTGCGGGTATCGTTTATCCCAGTAGATGCAATTGATCAACATCGACAGGTATGGAATATACTTTTGGAACTTACTCCGGTAATGTTGTGGATTTGCATAGTAGTCAAGGAGATCGAAAGCCTCACCATCAACATGTTCAAAAAGGTCCTCTTCCTTGAAAATAACCTTGTAAACAATGTTGTCGGGGACTTTCTTACGGTGGTGGAGATCAAGCAATTTATCGGGCGATATTTCTTTAACGGGAAGTAATCCTACAATCTCCTGAACACCCTGGGAAACGTTCCCATACCCTGTGATTCCGATCACAAACGGACGCAATTCGTGCGGGATCCCGTTTTCGGCGATCAATTGTCCGATGGCTGAAATATCATCTTTCGCCTCCCTGAGCGAATGATAATGATGTGATTGATGCAGCTTAACAAGGTTTGACTTATACCCGGCTTCCTTCAATCGTAATCCCAGCGCCCACAGGGAATTGATCATGCCGGCCATACCAGCATATCGTCCGAAAAATATAAGGCGTTTGCCCTGTTCATCCACCACCCGTTCATATTCGATCAGGTTGCATTTTAGTTCCATCATCCGGCGCAGCATGGCCATATTATATGGCTGACCTTTAACCACATGTGAAAAGAAAACGTAAGTTTTCCCTGGTTCAAAAAAAGACTCCGGCATCTCTTTGACGCCGAAAATGACTGAACATTTCTTCATGTCCCGGGAAACCTTTGCTCCTGCCTGGATATATTCTTCATCCGAAAATATCCTTTTGTCAGAAGTCTGGACTATGATGTCCAGTTTTTTTTGTTTTACAAGTCTGGCTACATGTTTAGGTGTTAATGGAGCTCTGCGTTCAAGTTTGTATTTATCCTCATGGCGGATACCGATAAATTTGCTCATTGATCTGTTAGTTTTGGAACAGCAAAGGTAGAAAAAGGGTTTGTTTTTTCTGTATATTTGAGGTTTATTTACCTTCGATGCCCTTGCGCAAAATCCGGTTCGGTATTCATCCTGTTTTCCTTCTCTGGATCATCACAGTAATGCCATGTACAATGTTCGGGCAAATTAAAACCCCATTCCTGCTCAGATATCAGACCTCGATCCAGGGAAATCTCACCCTGATCTCCAACAATGTTCTGTCGGTCACTTCAACCGGGAATTACAACGGGACGCTTGGCAACCACAGTGTCACAACCGTTTTTGTAGATATCGATTCGGATACCGGCACCTTTAATTCAAGCAATGCAACACTGGCATTACCTCCAACGCTGATCTGTCCGGCAAAGAAAAAAGTTTTTCTTTACTGGTCTGCTGCTGATATGGAAGACCCCGGAGGAGAGCCGGACTGGAATTTTAACAAGGTGAAGCTGAAGATTCCCGGGGATACTGCTTACCGCATCGTTACTGCCGATGATGTCATATACCAGGGACGGTTGGAGCACTTTTATAATGACCCATATACCTGTGTTAAGGATATCACCTCCATTGTAGCGGACGACCCTGGCGGAACCTATTGGGTTGCCAATGTAAAAGCGAAGGTGGGGTCGCTGCTAAGCCATGGCGGCGGAAATACAGGAACGTCGGGAGGCTGGATCATTGTGTTCGTTTACGAGAGCGCCTCGCTGCCACAAAAAAACATAGCCATCTTTGACGGGTATGTCCATGTTGCGACAGCGATGGTTCCAAATCCTTTACCATTCACCTTTAGTGGTTTTCAGACTGTTCCGACCGGTGATGTCAATGTCGATTTTTTGATGGGCGCCCTGGAAGGGGACTGGGATCTGTCGGGAGATTATTGCCAGATTCAAAAAACAGACGGCTCATGGCTTACCATGAGTTCCGCGTTGAGGCAAACCAACAACTTCTTTCACAGTATCATCGGATTGGACGGTGCGCCGTTTCTCAGCAGATCGCCTGCAAGCGAGAATACGCTGGGTTTTGATGCGGACAAATTTCCCATACCGAATTCCGGCAATTCCGTCATCGGCAACAACCAGACCTCGGCAACCATCAGGATGGGCACGGATCAGGAGATCTATGGGTTATTTCTTATCGGGCTGGTGGTTGACGTCTGGTATCCCGATATCCTTGCCCTTTTTACGAATCCGGGTGCGCCGGGAGGTTCAGGAGGAATCGTGAATGCAGGCGACACAGTAACTTTTTCACTGCAAACGCAAAACAAGGGCAACGATGCCACGGTGAACCTTGTTCAAACCACGGTAATCCCGCCCGGACTGGATTTTTTATATGTGCTGCAACCGCTGCCGGCAGGCGTGACTTATTATTACAACGCTACCTCAAAATCGCTGCAATTTAATATTCCGGATACACTCGTTGAGGTCGGAGATCCTTCTTTCACAATGCAATACCAGGCCAAAGCCATCACCGATTGTTTGCTCCTCAGCGACAGCGCCATCAGCCATCCGACCTGTCAATTCACCTCTTCGTTCCAGGGAGCAACCAATCCGGCCACACAAACGAGCATCAGTTCAACCGCGCTCTCATCCTGTGGCATCCCGAACCTGGCCCCGGTAACACTTACCATAATTCCTCCCCCGGCTTATCCGGTCGCTGTCGATGACACGGCCACGACGTATGAAGATACACCCATATCCATTCCCATCCTTGCCAATGATACTGACTGTGACACAAACATCAACATAAACAGCATCTGGATCATTCAAGGGCCGTTTCATGGCGCCTATCATACCATTTTCAACTCAGGCCTGGTTGTTTATACCCCTGATCAGAATTACCATGGCCCCGATACCTTGAGGTACCGCGTCTGCGATTTTGACGGGCTTTGTGACACTGCCTGGGTGTATATCAGTGTGATCCCGGTGAATGACCCGCCTGTAGTACTAAATGATCACCTTACCCTGTGCATGAATACATCTTCTTCCGGAAATATTTTAACAAACGATTCAGACCCATATGACAATACAATTATGACATGTTCAGTGCCACCGGTTTCGGGACCATCGCATGGAAATATTATTTTATCTTCAACCGGCGACTTTACCTATACGCCTGATAACGGATATTATGGGGAAGATGAGGTGGTGATCGAGGTTTGCGACAGTGGTTATCCATTGCCGCCGATATGTGCGTATGACACCTTATTTATCAATATTACGGAAGTTGTTCTATCCAATGCCGGTCCCGACCAGTTGCTTTGCCTGAATGGCCTCACCTCCACATCCGCTACACTGGCAGCGAACTTTCCGGTAAATGCAGCCGGTAACTGGATACAGGTTCAGGGATCCACTGTTGCAACCATCAATGATACTGCTTCGCCACAAGCGCTGGTTACCAATCTGGTAATCGGCTATTATCAGTTCGCCTGGAATGTCAGTAATGGGATTTGCCCCGTTTCACACGACACCATGACGATCGTGGTTAACCAGGATGCCGTGGCCGATGCAGGCGAAGACCATAACATCTGTACGAATGAGGTGTTCGTGATCACGGAAGCCACTGCCGGCAACTACCTTGCAATTCATTGGAAAACGTTGGGAACAGGTACTTTTAATAATCCGAATCTTCTGCTTCCAATTTATTCACCGGGTCAAGAAGATATCAATTTAGGTAGTGTGAAGTTGGTAATGAAGGCCGAGGCAAAGAATCCCTGCCAGTCTGCGAGCGATACAATGACCCTCGCATTTTCAGCCGGTCCGGAGGCGTTTGCTGGGATTGATGGAATCACCTGCGAAACGATACCATACCAGGTAACCGGTGCAGGATTAATGCATTCAGACAGCATCAAATGGTCACACAATGGGAAGGGAGTTCTTTCAGTCACCTCCATCTTGTCCCCGGTTTACACACCCGGACCAGGGGAAAACGGCGCCGTGATCATTACATTAACTGCTTATGGACTTGGATCCTGCAATACTTTGAATGCAAAAGACCAAATGGCTGTCACAGTTTATAATCAGGTTATAGTGGTAGCCGGCTGGGATATGGAGGTTGAAAAAGACTCAACAGCTTACCTGTCCGGAACCGTAACTGGTGGTTCCGGGAATTACCTGTTCCAGTGGGAGCCGGCCGGCTTGTTTGAAGAAAATACCTTAAAAGAAGCGCTTACAATACCATTGACCAGGGATACGACCCTGTATTTTATCGTAACAGACACTATTTCAGGATGTACAGATACAGACAGCCTGAGAATAAAGATTATTGTAAAACCAATCCAGGAAGAAGAAGATGAAGAATGTTTGAAAATTTACAATGCCATCACCCCCAATGGTGACGGATTGAATGATATATGGATTATTGATTGTATCGGGAATTACCCTTCAAATACAGTCTCGATTTTCGATCGCTGGGGTGACAGGATCAACGAATTCGAGAACTACGATAATGTGTCAAGCGTATGGAGAGGAACCAATGCAAAGAATGATCCGGTTCCTGATGGCACCTATTATTATATAGTTGCCATTAAAAACGGGAAAAAACACACGGGGTGGGTCTTTGTAAGGAGCAGCAATAAATGATGTTTGCATGAGCAAAAGAAATTGTGTCAGAAATCTCTTTTTCTTACTCCCCCTGATATGGGTGACTGATTCTTTTGGGCAGCAGGATCCCCTATTTTCACAATATGCCTACAACAAAATGGCTTTTAACCCGGCCTACGCAGGCAGTGCGGGCAGGTTGTCCCTTGACCTGATCACACGGATACAATGGGTTGGTATTCAGGGAGCCCCGGAAACGGTATCGTTCAATGCCCATACGCCGCTACGCAACCCAAGGATCGGCATCGGGTTGAATGTTTACCGTGACAAGCTCGGTCCGACTGTTGATTACGGCGCCATGGCTGCCTTTGCCTACCGCATTATTTTTCCCTCAACGACATTATGTTTCGGCGTACAGGCCGGATTCAAATATATGGATATCAACTGGGGGTTGCTCGACCCCAAAGATCAGGGTGATGCCTTGCTGACCGGACCGGTGACAAACAAAGCAGTTCCTGATGTGGATTTTGGAATGTATTACTATGGCAGTCGTTTCTATGTTGGGTTATCGGCAAGACATTTGCTGCAAAACCAGATCCTTGTTTCCAATACTGCCCCAGACGATGAGACAAGTTTTACGAAACTCCGTCGGAATTATTATGGCATTGCCGGATGTGCAATTCCTTTGAATGAAAACCTTGATTTTATTCCATCCGTCCTGGTAAAATATCTCCGGGGTGGACCGCTGCAAGCCGACTTCAATGCCAGTTTTCTGATAATCAACCTCTTTACACTTGGGGCGGCTTACCGTACCGACCAGGCATTGGCATTAATGGTCCAGGTCAACGTTGGAAAGGGATTTTCTATCGGGTATTCATATGATATCTGGTTCAATGTGCTAAAATCGTACAACTCAGGTTCACATGAGATCAGGATCGGGTATGAATTGGATATTTTTCACCGGGACAGAATGTTAACGCCAAGATATTTTTAACCTTTTAAAGCATATAAAAGCTCATGCGTGTTTTCCTTACGGTTATGATCCTGATCGCATCCCTGGGTATTTTTGCACAAAATCATCTTAAAAACGCAAAACGAGAGATGATGCTTTTCAATTATTCAAAGGCCGTTCAATCACTGGAAAAACAGTTATCAGGCCGCGATGTGAAATCGAATTGTGAGGCGACACTTATTCTGGCCGATTGCTACCGCATGATGAATGATGTGGCCAATGCCAAAACATGGTATGCAAAAGCCATTGCGATGGAAGATCAATACAGGTTTGTAAATGATCCCGGACCGGTCATCTACTTGCATTATGCACAAGCCCTGCGTTCGGCGGGCGATTATCTTGCGGCGAAGAGATTTTTTCTGAAATATGATTCACTTTTTGCAAACCAGCATCATGGAACCCTTTACGCGGCCTACTGCGACAGTGCGATTGCCTGGCGAAACAAAGAACCTGTGTTCGGGATCAGGAATGTGACGGAACTCAACAACCCGCAATCGGAATTTGGAACAGTTTTTTATCACAAGGGGATTGTCTTTGCCAGCGACCGGTTTTCTACGGATGATAAAGGAAAAACCTATGGCTGGACCGGTAACGGCTATCTGAACTTGTACTACACGGAACCTGTTCATCCAGACAGCATTATCGGTTATTTTATGATGCCCCGTCAATGCACTGACTTGCCGCAACAGAGATGGCATGACGGGCCGGTAACATTTAACAGCGACTTCACCTGGGTGTTTATAAACCGGACACAAGTAACCCGGGATCAACCAAATATTGGCACAGGAGCGTTTAACACCCATTTGTTGAAGATATTTTCATCAAGGTTGACAGCGGGTAAATGGAGTACTCCTGAACCTTTTTTCCTGAACAGTAAAGACTATTCTGTAGGCCATCCTGCCTTGTCAAATGATGGAAAAACACTTTTTTTTGTGTCAGACATGCCAGGGGGATACGGAGAAACAGATATCTGGTATTGTCATTATGACGGACATTCATGGAGCGAACCCGTCAACCTTGGACCTGTAATAAATACCTCTGGCAAGGAGATGTTCCCTTCCGTTGGGAATGGGACACTCTATTTTGCATCAGACGGGTTGCCCGGGTTTGGGGGACTTGACCTGTTTTTGACCGGCAAAACTGAACATGGATGGAGTACTCCTCAAAACCTGGGTGTCCCGATCAATTCCTCCTATGATGACTTGTCATTGATTATTTCAAAAAACGAAGATGGTGGCTTATTCAGCTCCAACAGGCCGGGAGGAAGCGGCGGCGACGACATTTACAGCTTCCGGAGAATATTACCTGCCACACGGAAGTCAGAGGATTCGACAAGCAGCATCACTGTTGCAATCAGTATGGAGGAAGAAAATTTAAATATCACTCGCGGTCCTGATACTCTGCAAATCAATAAAAACTACCGACTGGAAAACATTTTCTATGATTTTGACAAATGGGATATCCGGGCAGATGCAAAACCATCGCTCGGAAAACTTATCCGGATTATGAACGAGTACCCGGTATCTGTTGAGCTTGGATCGCATACCGATTGCCGCGGCACCGAATTGTATAACATGCAGCTTTCTCAGAAAAGGGCTGAATCGGCGGTACAATATATTATCTCTCAGGGAATTTCCACTTCAAGGATCGTTGCCAGGGGATATGGAGAATCTCAGTTACTCAATAATTGCAATTGTAATACGGGCCAAGCGTGTTCAGAGGCCGATCATCAATCAAACCGCCGTACCGAATTCAAGATCATTTCAAAAAACATGAACTGAATTCAGTTTAAATGTGGAAGCAAAATATCTGCTTTTAACCTATATTTGCGGGTGAAATTATTAAATCCGGAAAGGCACTGACTCATTCAAACACAAATTCATCCTGCAGTCAACAAAATCAACGATTCATCCTCCACCCCATACATGAAACAGCTATTTCGTCGGATCATAAGGTTCATCAAGTATTTCATCATCATTTTTTTTGCTTCTTCACTATTCTTTATCATCCTTTATCGATTTGTCAATCCACCCATAACAGCGCTGATGGTTATCCGGCTTGCAGAACAGTCATGGCGGGGTGAGTCCATTAGATTAAACAAAACCTGGATTTCGTTAGACGAGATATCTCCGAACCTGCCCCTGGCAGTGGTGGCATCGGAAGATAACCTGTTTATGGAACATTCAGGGTTTGATTTTGAATCCATTGAAAAGGCACGGGATTTCAACGCGAAAAAAAAGGGTAAAAAAATGAGGGGAGCAAGTACCATCTCCCAGCAGACGGCAAAGAATGTATTTCTCTGGCCTCAAAGGTCGTGGGTTCGCAAAGGCCTGGAGGTTTACTTTACTGTATTGATTGAATTTGTGTGGGGTAAGAAACGGATCATGGAGGTTTACCTGAACGTAATCGAAACCGGGAAAGGCATTTATGGTGTTGAAGCTGCATCCCAGCGGTTTTTCGGGAAACCGGTCTCAAAGATCTCACGTAGTGAAGCCGCCCTCCTCGCAGCGGTGTTGCCAAATCCGCTTAAGTGGGATCCCTCGTCCCCAACAGCCTATATTCGTGAGCGACAACAATGGATCCTTTGGAATATGAATAATATCGACCGTCTCCGGTACTAAATTTCCCAGCCGAATTTCAAATTCATTGGCCTATTTTTTGTAATTTTGCCGCTTCTAATTTTTCACTCACTTAAACGATGTCAATTATGGCAAAACAAGCTAAAGAAAACAAGTATGTCTATTATTTTGGAGGTATTAAAGCCGAAGGTACGGCCGAAATGAAGAATCTGCTTGGCGGAAAAGGGGCAAACCTCGCTGAGATGGTTAACATCGGTCTGCCGGTGCCCGCCGGTTTCACTATAACTACAGAGGTTTGTACTTACTATCAAAAGAATGAAAAAACCTACCCAAAGGAATTAAAGAAACAGGTTACCGACAGTCTGAAAGCAACTGAGAAGGAGATGGGAGCTGTATTTGGAGATAAAAATAATCCGCTGCTTGTTTCCGTCCGTTCCGGATCAAGAGCCTCCATGCCCGGCATGATGGAAACAGTATTGAACGTTGGGTTGAATGATGTGACCCGTGAAGGC
This sequence comes from Bacteroidales bacterium, assembly GCA_030681475.1. GTDB lineage: Bacteria > Bacteroidota > Bacteroidia > Bacteroidales > FEN-979 > CAIVAT01. The sequence goes on from JAUXWT010000098.1 coordinate 32,323, forward strand.
CTTATCAAAAAGACTAAGAATCCGCGCTTTGTATATGATTCACAGCGTCGTTTGATCCAGATGTACTCCGATGTGGTAATGGAGAAAGCCGGTGGCATTGAGCCCAAACCGGGCAAAGGGGTGCGCATTCAACTGGAGAAAGAGCTCCATAAACTGAAAGAAAAAAGAGGGGTAAAAAATGATACAGACCTGACGGCCGAAGACCTGAAAGCGCTCATTGACGTTTACAAGAAAAAGGTAAAAGATGTTCTTGGCCGGCCTTTCCCCGAAGATCCGATGGAACAGCTATGGGGCGCAATCGGAGCGGTTTTCGCCAGTTGGAATGGCAAACGCGCCATCTCTTACCGTCGCTTTGAAGGCATTCCCGACGAATGGGGAACTGCCGTAAATATACAATCCATGGTGTTCGGCAACATGGGCGACACCTCCGCTACAGGGGTTGCCTTTACCCGTAACCCGGCTACCGGCGAGAACTATTTCTATGGAGAATGGTTAGCCAATGCCCAGGGTGAAGATGTGGTTGCCGGCATCCGTACGCCGAACCCCATCAATGAAATTGGCAAGAATGAACATACCAGAAAGCTGAAATCCCTTGAAACAGCCATGCCGGTCGTATATAAAGACCTGCATAAAATCGAGCTTTCACTCGAAAAGCATTACCGCAACATGCTCGACATCGAATTTACGATCCAGGACGGCAAACTCTATATGCTTCAATGCAGGGTAGGAAAGCGCAATGGACCGGCAGCGGTTAAAATGGCTGTCGATATGTACAAGGAAAAGCTGATCACCAAAGAAGAGGCTGTATCCCGCGTTGAACCCAGTCAGCTTGACGAACTGCTCCATCCGATCCTGGATCCGAAGGCAGAAAAGAATAACAAACCTGTGGCCAAAGGACTTCCTGCAGGCCCTGGTGGATCGACCGGACAAATCGTCTTCAACTCCGAAGATGCTGTTGCCTGGGCAAAGAAAGGTAAAACTGTGATCCTTGTCCGCGAAGAGACCAACCCCGAAGATATCGAAGGCATGCGCGCTGCGCAAGCTATCCTCACTGCCCGCGGCGGGATGACAAGCCATGCCGCCCTCGTGGCACGCGGCTGGGGTAAATGCTGCATCGTCGGCGCCGGAGGACTGAAAATTGAAGCATCGAAAAAAACGATGAAAATTGGCGAAATCACCCTTAAAGAGGGCGATTATATCTCGCTGAACGGTTCCAAAGGCTACATCTATAACGGGCAGTTGCCGATGATCAAGGCGGCCGAAGAAAATCCTGATTTCCAGGGATTCATGAAACTCTGCGATGCCATCCGCACCATGAAGATCCGAACGAATGCCGACACGCCCGAAGATGCCGCCAAAGCGCGTGCTTTTGGCGCAGAAGGAATCGGACTGTTCCGCACCGAACATATGTTCTACGGTAAAAATGCCGAAAAACCCCTCTTCCTGCTTCGCAAAATGATCGCTTCTAAATCGGAAGAAGAGCGCCGCAAGGCATTGAACGAACTCTATCCCTATGTAAAGGAAGATATCAAACAGACGCTGGCCGCCATGGACGGATATCCCGTTACCATCCGTACCCTTGACCCACCGCTGCATGAGTTTATCCCGCATAATGAAGATGCCCGTAAAAAGATAGCCGACAGCCTTAAAATTTCCAGGGAGGAGTTTAACCGCCGTGCTAATGCACTCCACGAAACCAACCCCATGATGGGACACCGCGGCGTTCGTTTGGGTATCACATACCCCGAAATCACAGAGATGCAGGTTCGTGCTATCTTTGAGGCAACCGCGGAATTGCTGAAAGAGAAGAAGAAGGTTTTTCCTGAAATCATGATCCCGGTAACCTGTACGGAAAAAGAGCTGAAACATCAGTATGTGATCATCGACGAGATCTATGCAGAGGTATGCAAGAAATTCAACATGAAGGAAATCCCTCATCTGGTCGGAACCATGATCGAAATTCCCCGGGCAGCGCTTACAGCAGATAAGATAGCCGAAACAGCAACCTTTTTCTCATTTGGTACCAATGACCTCACACAGATGACCTTTGGATTTTCACGCGACGACATCGGAGGGTTTGTACCCGAATATGTCGAGCAGAAGATCCTTCCTGTTGATCCGTTCCAGGTGATCGATTTTGATGGCGTCGGCCTATTGATGAAGATGGCCGTTGAAAAAGGACGCTCAACGCGGAAAGACCTGAAGATCGGTATCTGCGGCGAACATGGCGGTGAACCTGCTTCCGTTGAATTCTGCCACTCACTTGGTTTCAACTATGTCAGTTGCTCGCCTTTCAGAGTGCCCATTGCACGTTTGGCCGCTGCGCAGGCAGTGATCAAACAGAAGAAACAATCTAAATCATAAAGATCATGGAATTATCCAACATCAATTTCCTGGCATTGGCTGTCGCAGCCATTGCCAGTTTTGCCTTAGGTTCTGTGTGGTATAGTCTGCTGTTCGGGAAAGCCTGGCAAAATGCAGTAGGCATAACTAAAGATAGTCTTGAAGGAGTAAACATGGCCCTGATTTTCGGTTCAAGCTTTATCCTGATGCTCCTGATGAATTTTGGCCTGGCAGTTATCCTGCAAGGGCATGCCGGGAGCGATGTCTCCCTGTTTTCGGGTGCGCTGTACGGGTTCCTGATCGGTGTGTTCTTTGTCGCAACTTCCATCGGTATAAACATTCTTTACCAGCGAAAATCTTTTACCCTTTGGGCCATCGATGCCGGATACCAGGTTTTATTCCTGACGGTTGCCGGGGCGATCCTTGGGGCATGGAGGTAACAATCAATGTCAATGCGGTGGTGCATCTTTTTTACAACAAGCAGGTAGTTTGTTATAGGCTGCCGTGTTTGCCGCTAGGGTATCTGCATCATAACCCAGCATAGATATTGTTTTCCGCAACTTCTCAGGTGAGGTTTTCGCCGGGTTAAAAACAACTGTCGCCATCTTGGTTTCTACATCAAGCAGGGCCGATTTAACTCCTTTTTCGAATACCAGGCCACCTTCGATCCTGTCCTTGCACATCCCGCACACCGCCGATGTCTTGATCGCAACAGTATCAGCCTTCTTTTGCTGTCCGAAACAGGTGGCAGAAAAAATAAACATCACTGCCAGAAATAAGTACATGGATCCTGATTTCTTGAAAATTCTTTTCATAGTACTAATATTATAAATTTGAAATATGATATTTGATTTTTGCATTTTGCATTTTACATTTTGCATTTATTTAATGGTCAACCTCACTCCGGCATACATTGTAATTCCAACAATCGGTCCCCATGCCATCGAGGCATCAAAATGGGTATGATAGGGCTTCCAATACTCGGAAATCGGATCGGACTGCCGGAAATTAGTTAGGTTTTCTCCACCAATATAGACATCGAAATTTTTAAATTTTCTCGTGATCTGGCCTAACAAATTAAACCAAACCGGCGACCATCCCGGACGCTGAAGCATCAATGGCATTTTCCGGGTATCCGGCAACCTTGCCGGGCCATTGAGTTGACCGGTAAGATCGAACTTCCATTTCTCAAATTTTGTGGCATAACCAAGTGATACAACTCCCTTATACTGATTCACCATCGCTTTCTGTTGCAACATTCCCCCTTCGGTTACTTTCACGTCATTGTAGCGCAAGGCCGTCAGGATGGTAAAACGTTTTACCGGCGAGAAGGTAAACTGCACCTGCGCGCTATTGGCAAAGGACTGTCCGTTGAGGTTATAGAAGAACAACGCAGTGGGCATGCTATCCTGGTCAGCGATGATTTGTTTTATAAAGCTTGTACGGTAAAAATCCAATGACAACTCGGCCTTTTCGTCTGCAATGAAGAAGGTCCAATTGAAATTCAGCCCATAGTTCCAAGCTTCCTCATTACCCAGGTCTGGCGCAAAAACAAGCATACGCTGGCTCACAAAAACAGCGCTGTTTTCTGCCATCAGGTTCGGCGACCTGTATCCTTTTCCAATGGATGCCCGGATTGTTGTGGTTTTTGATGGATTTCCACGAAGGTGCAGCCTTGGTGTAAAAAAGTAGCCGAACCGGCTGTTGTAATCTCCTCTCACCCCTGCGATCAAAGCAAACTTTTCATGGATATCTAATGTGTATTCGAAAAAAGCGCCTGCGTCCCATTCGCTCCGATCGGCAAGATAGGTAAAGACGGAATCGCCGATGAGCGTGAAGAGATCGGCGTTTGTGGGTGTTGAATCAGGTGACAAGGTTTGATAGCGGTATTTCAGTCGTGTCTGAATGTAGTTTTCGCTGTAATCATCAAGAAAGTAACTGGCCCCGGCAGATATTCTGTGTTTATTCTCATTGAATGAGGTGGTAAAGACCAGGCTTGCATTGAAATTCTGTTCATGGCCATGATACTGGTTGATGCCATAAAAGCCGTCCTGCTGATGGTTGATCCCGGAAAGTATCAAGCCAATGCTCGATCGGTCCCCGGGGTCCAAAAAGGTTCCGTTTTTCCAGAAAGCCTCCAGACGGTTCGTTTTTACTCCGATCCCGTATTTTTTTGAATCATTGGTAATACCGGTGGTATCAGTGTTCCAGCTGTTTTTATCGAATTCCATCTGACCACCATTGCGGTCATCAGAAAGATATTTAATTCCAAACCTGGATATCCATTTGTGTGGGATAATGTAATCCCAGCGGTTCATTGCGGTAACTGTGGTGATTTTCGGCATGTCCATGAACCCATCAGACTCACCGTCAGCACCTACAATATTCCGGTCGAATTTCTGCTGAAATGTCGCTGCATGGACCAACAGGGATGTACTCAGTCTTTCGTTTATCTTTATGGCGCCATCAGCATTGGCCTCAAACCTCAGGTTACTGTTCCCGAAGAAATTCAGAAAGAACTTATCACTGGTCTCCGGTTTTTTGTATTCAACATTGATCTGGCCGGTAACCGATTCATAGCCCTGGACAACCGATGAAGTTCCCTTGGCGATCTGGATGGATTCCATCCATGAGCCAGGGATATAGTTCAATCCAAAAGGGGTTGCCAATCCCCGGATAAGAGGCACATTCTCTGTCATGATCTGACTGTAGATCCCGGACAGACCAAGTAGCTGGATTTGACGGGCGCCAGAGAGTGCATCTGAATAGGAAACATCAACGGAGGCATTGGTTTCGAAACTTTCTGCCAGGTTGCAACATGCTGCCCTTTGCAGTTCACCCACTGAAATTGTAGTGGTTGACTGGGTTCGGAGCCTGGAAATGTAGGTATTGTCCTGCCTGCCTTTGATCTCAACCTCACCGAGGTCGGTTTGATCGGGCCTGAGTATAATTTCCAGCTTCGAATGATCCTTGCCGGCATTCACTGTGTCCTTCTTGAAGCCAAGCAAACTGAAGATAAGTCGCTGATCGGCTATTCCCTGTTTCGAAATACGGAAATGTCCCTGATTATCGGTAAAAGTACCTTTCGTGGTTCCGATCCAATAGACATTAACACCGGTAAGCGGTGATTTCAGCGCCGTTCCCTCCTTCTCATAAACTGCGCCGGATAATGATTGCGCGCGGGATGGAAGCGCAAAAGACGAAACAATCCCTAAAAATATAAATATGATGAAATGATTTTTTCTCATGGATTTTCCTAATTAATTTATAAATAATCAACTGTAACAGGGATAATTCCTGATAGTTAAGATAAAAAAAACAGTTCAGGAATTAAATAAGGAAAAGATGAGGGGCTGGAATTCTTAACTGCTGATACGCTATAACTCTTTGCCGGCCCGATATGGGCGGGGAGTTGCATGCATGAATAAAATGGTTATCTGTAATACTATCGGTGGCCGGTAAAATATCGGAAAGCATTTGGTATTCATGTGCAGTGAAATCCAGGAAAGAAAACAAGTTCACAACAACAGGCGCCGGTGTAATGGTCGCTTTGATGAAAAACTTAATATTCTTGCAACGAGTGGGGTTTTCAATGCTGCAAAACGGCGCATTTTCAGGAGTGACCAGTTCGGCTTCCCCTTCTGAACAGCAGCATGACGATTGTGTGTTGAATATTTCAGGAAACAACGTTATTTCTGAAGTGCCCCTGCAGGCACAGATATGCTCAAATATGGATATTCCGATGGTTCCACAAAGGAAAACCAGCAATAAAAACAGAATACCAATTCGTTGAACCGTTCTCATCAGAATATTTATTACTGCAAAAGTACGAATATTGTTGAAACGGTTTCATTCTTGTAAAAAGAATGAAACATGGTTTGCGAAAATTTCTGGAAGCTGATACATCAAACCATGTCCACTATCCGGTATCATTATCAAGGTCGAATAGGGAATCGACTCTTTAAGAATGGATGAATTCTTCCAGGGAACCACCTTGTCCTGGTCGCCGCAAATTAGCAGGACTGGCACATTCAATTTATGCAAATGCTTTGTTGAACCACCACCGGGACTTAACCAGTTTTGCACAGCAACATATTGTAATCCAATAGTATCTGAGTTGTATGGCTCTTTAGGTTCGGGCATGTAAATCCATGGCTCCGGATGCGTCGCAAGCCAATTGTCAGGGAAAAGCGTTCCTAATAACTCCAGTGGGGTTGCTGCCGGATTAGCCAGAATATCAATGATCTCCTGGGCAGGGTTTATGTTTTTTGCATCGCCGCAGTTTGTGGCATATAAAACTAATTTCTTTACTTTCCCGGGATGATTTATTGCAAACATCTGTGCTACAAAACCTCCCATCGACCATCCCAGGATATGCGCCTTATCAATTTTTAATGCAATGAGCAGTTCATTCAAATCCTCTGCCATAGAGGTTATGGACATCGAACTATCGGCGTTGGTGCTGAGGCCCATCCCGCGGTGGTCAAAAACAATGACCCGGTATTCCTGCTGAAGTATCTCAATTACCCGTGTACTCCATAAATCCATATTTGTAGCATAGCCTGTGCACATGATCAATGGAAAGCCAGAACCATACGATTTGTATGCTATTTTGGCATTTGTGATATCAACAAAATTTATTTCCTCACGATTATTCATTGATTTAGAATTTAAAATTTCCAATTTCGTCATTAAATTTAAAATTATTGTCTTTTATCAAGTGATAGTACCGTTTGATCTCTTCTGTCGATTTATAACCCGGATACTTTTCAATCATATACGCATAGGCGTCAATGAATTGTTTTTCAATTGTATCCGAGTCGTAGGTCAGTGGCGTATTATCGAGTCCGTAAATTAAAATTTCGAGATAAAAGTAAAAACGGTCATTTTTCAGATCAATCATGGAATGAGGGTTACTGTGTAACAATGTTTCCCATGTTATCAGCCTGTCCACAACCTCCCTGAGGGATATGATTAATCCTGCATCTTCAACAGCAGGGATGTCTCTTTCAACAATTAATAAATCAAACAGTTCCCGGCCTGATTTTGTCAACCGTGATTTCAGCGCCTCCTTTTTACCCTCAAAATTATAATTGATATGTATCATGCCCTCTGATGATGAGATTTTAATATTATGCGCTATTAACCGTTTTTCAAATTCCAACGCATTTTTTTTTTGCAATTTCTCATCAGCCCAGATTAATGATCTATAATCATCAATGTTTTCCTCTTCATATAATTTATCGTTCAATATGCGCTCACCGCGGACGATGGATCTGAATAAAATTGAAAACAACGAATCAGATATGTTTTCGTCAATGTTTTCAGAAACAGTAAGATACTTATCAACTGTTTGGTCAATCATTGAATACTCAAGAGGTACCTCTGTTAATGACTTTGTGAAAATCTCATAAATATTTTTATCCTGTGATTGGAGTGTTATGGCCAACAAAATGAAAATCGTAAAAATTGAAGTTTTTCTCATCGTTTTGGTTGCTTTATGGTCGCATTAAAACCTAGATTTGGTTTTTATTACTCTATTTGGTTGTCTTACCCCCCATGGCGGTGAATACGCTGTCGATGGGCTCCCATAGTTCTATCTTGTTTCCTTCCGAATCCATGATATGAACAAATTTACCATAATCATAGGCCTCTATTTCATCAACAATAGTCACACCATTCGCTTTTAACTTTCTAACCAGTCCCTCAATGTTCTGAACCCGGTAGTTCACCATAAACTCTTTATCAGACGGGGCAAAATATTCACTGCCTTTCTTGAACGGACTCCACTGAAGATAGTTTATTTCGTCAGGTCTGTTGGCATTCCTGAATTAAAAACTCGAACCATACTCATTAACTTCAAGTCCCAGGTTTTTACTGTACCACTCCCTGGTTTTGCCCGGATCGTCAGAAAAAAAGAAAATTCCTCCAATACCTGTCACTCTTGGTGTTGTATCATTCGCTGTTTCGCTATTTGCTGTTGGGTTTTCTGTGTTTTCCATATCATTTGTGTATTGATTGCCTGAATTACAGCCTGCAAAAAATAAAGCAAGTAGAATTAAAATTGTCAATTTGTTCATCTGATTTGTTTACGTAAACTTACACCATTTTCAAAGATCCATCCATTTTTGGTGCAACATTAAAATACAATTTCTGGCAAGGTGATGAAAAGAGTCACCAGGGTTAACGGAAGCTGCAAAAGTTGAATATCTCAATTGTTTGTGCGGTTGTAAGTTCGTAAGACCAGGAGGATATTTATCTATCATAATGATACCGACAACTGTATATTAATATTTCTTTATCAATGACCTGATAAACAAGTCTGTGTTCTTTATCAATTCTTCGTGACCAATATCCAGCCAAGTCATATTTGAGAGGCTCTGGTTTTCCTAATCCTTCGTAAGGTGTTCTGTTAATATCTTTTATTAGATCATTGATCTTTTTAAGAATCTTTTTATCTTCAATCTGCCAGAAGGTATAGTCTTCCCATGAATTCTGCGAAAATGTAACTTTCATTTTTCTTCTATTAATTCTCTTTGAACAGTTTTCCCAGTTTTCATCTGAAGGATCGATTCATATAGTCTATCAGCGTTTGCTTTAGAACTAAGCAAATGCACAGTTTCAAGGATTGAATTGAATTCATTTAAAGATATAAGAACTGCACCATGACCGGCTCCACGTTTTATTATTATGGTTTCATTGTTTTTCTCAACGTCATCAAGAAATTGCTTGAGTTGAGTTCTGAACTCGGTGAAATTTGCTGCTTTCATATTTAACATTTTAAGTTATTAATAAAGTACAAATATAAGTACATATTTGATAACTTCTACAATATGACACCACTTTATTCCTTACATGTAGCCTTAACATTTGGTAACCGTCATGTGTTACTTATATTGAGAAATATGCAAAGGTAAAATCGCTGCTTCAGCCGTAAAGTTGCGTCTAAAATCCAAAATCAGATGCACCTGCAATGAAATTATTTTGAATTTCTTATGGCCTGTTTAAATTTCTCATACATCCTGCCGTATTTTAAACAGTCCGGGCGTGATCCGTCGGAGCGCAATCCTGGTAGCCCGATGGCATCGCGAACAAGAGGTCGATTGAATTAAAGGTACGCATTATTGTGATGAACCTTTTTTATTTTAATATTGCACCATGGCTAAATTATTCTGTGGATCGAAGGAGTTGTATCTCACAACACCGGTAGTGATGGGGATACTGAACGTAACACCCGACTCCTTTTTCGACGGAGGGAGATTTTCCAGCCATGAAGAACAATTGCGGCACGCAGAAAGGATGCTGAATGAAGGAGCATCAATTATAGACATAGGAGCAGTATCGACCCGCCCCGGGGCAATGGAAGTTGGGGAGCACGAGGAACTCCGGCGGCTGATCCCGTCCATTAAAACCATCAATGAACATTTTCCTGAATGCATTTTGTCGGTCGACACCTATCGTGCAGGAGTTGCACGGGCTGCGGTGGAGCATGGCGCCTCCATGATCAACGATATTTATGGAGGACGGTACGGAGAAGGCATGCTTGAAACTATCGCCTCTTTGAAGGTACCGTATATCCTGATGCACATGAAGGGAACGCCGGCTAACATGCAGGAGAATCCTGAATATCGTAATCTGCTTGCAGAAGTTGTCAACTTTTTCGAAAACAAGCTCGGTGAATGCCGGGAAAAAGGGGTACGCCAGGTGATCATCGACCCGGGATTCGGGTTTGGAAAAACTGTTGAACAGAATTTCACTTTGCTAGCACACCTTGAACAGTTCAAATCAATGGGCGTTCCGATCCTTGCAGGTATTTCGAGGAAATCTATGATCAATAAACTTTTAAATATCCGGGCATCAGAAGCGCTCAACGGAACAACTGTCCTCAATACCATCGCTTTGATCAAAGGCGCCGACATCCTGAGGGTGCATGATGTAAAGGAGGCTGTTGAAGCAATCAGGCTGGTGAGGATGATTGGTTAGGGGGAAATTGGTAACTTTGTCGGGACGGGTAAAGCGTGACGCGTGACGCGTGACGCGTGACAGGTGACAGGTGACAGGTGACGCGTGACAGGTGATGGGGGAGATGATTATTGAAGATTAAATTTTATCATTGTGTAAATATGTTTTTAGCAGGGATTTTCACACTCAGGATCGTTGATGTCATCGACATTATTCTTTTTGCCATCATCATGTACGAGATCTATAATCTCGTAAAAGGGACGGCAGCCATACGGATTTTTATCGGGATCATTGCGGTGTATGTGATCTGGAAGGTGGTGCAGGCTTTGCAGATGCAGTTACTCACCGAGATCCTCGGACAATTCATCAGCGTTGGCGTGATCGCACTGATCGTGGTATTCCAACCTGAAATACGTCAGGTTTTGCTCATGGTTGGCGACTCCCGGATTATTAAAAGCCAACGGAAACGGTTTTTTTTCTGGCGAGTAAAACTCGACAACCCGGTGAACCTGAATATTGATAAGGTGGTAAAAGCATGCCAAAAAATGGCAGATGCCAAAACCGGCGCATTGATCGTCATCGCCCAGGAGAATGAACTGGCTCAATATATAGAAACCGGACAGGCCGTGGAGGCAAAAATTTCCGGGGTCATCCTTGAAACGATTTTTTTCAAAAACAGTCCGCTGCACGACGGGGCAGTGATCATTGTTGGCGATCAAATCAAGGCAGCACGATGTATCCTGCCTGTTTCAAATAAACCAACTATTCCACCATACTATGGCTTACGCCACCGGGCTGCTGTGGGGATCACCGAAAAGTCAGACGCAATTGCGATCATCGTTTCCGAAGAACGGGGTGATATTGCCTATTGTTTCGACGGCAAACTATACGAAGATGCCTCTCCCAGTGACCTGTCGAATTTTTTGGAAAACCAGTTCAAATAATGAAGACAATGCAGGCAATGCAGACAATGCACGCATTGTTGACATTGATGCATTGGCAAGAGATCAGGAACGTTTTTTAGGTTTCCGGTGGGTGGCAATGGAATCTGCGGTACGGAGGCTGTCGGCTCTGTTTTTTGCTTCAAATTCCCGGATGAGCATATCCGGGGTTTTTCCAAGGTTAACAATGGCAAGTTGTGCATCATTTACAAAATCATCGGAAGGGTATTTTTCAATGAACAGGAGGTAGGTCTCACGTGCTTTATCAAGGTCATGCATGATGTTTTCGTAGATGAACGCTTTAAAAAAAAGACTGATCGAAGCCTTTGGCTTATCGGGATATTCCTGCAGATACTTGTCGAAAAGACTTAGCGCCCTGGATCCGTCACCCGAATTCATGACAATGTTTGCAGCCTTAAACAAGTAGCCAGGCGACAGGGAATCCCCGGGATGATCTTTAATAAAACCTTCGTACATTGATAATAGACTGTCGGCTTTTTGTTTATTGAAACTGACAGCTTCTGGAGAAAAAAGGCTGGTCTCCATGGTCTGGATCTTCTGAACAGCTTTTTCCCGTGAAGGCCCGCAACTGACCATCATCATCATTATTCCCGAAAACACGATTAAGTTTGCTTTTTTCATGATTGATCTCTTTCTCTGTGAGTGGTTTAGATTATAATTATTTATTTTCTACCCTTTTTTACCTGGGGGAACACCATCCGGTACGCGACATCAACGTTTCCCTGGCTGATGTCTGACAACCGGCGTTTCAGCAGCATCTTCTTAAGCGAAGTCATTCGGTCAACGAAAACAATCCCTTCGACATGATCATATTCATGTTGTATGACCCTTGCAATCACTCCGTCGTACCGCTCGTCGTGTTCAACAAAATGTTCATCCATGTACCGGATATGAATAACCGGTTTCCTGAAAATGTCCTCCCGTAATCCAGGAAAGCTGAGGCAGCCTTCGTTGAAAGAAAATTCAACACCCTCCTCTTTATATATTCGTGCATTGAGGAATGCTTTTTTAAATTGTGCCGCCTCAGGGTACTTTTCTGCAAATGCCGTGGCGTCCACGACAAATATACGGATGGAACGGTTTACCTGCGGGGCGGCCAGGCCAACCCCATCTGATTCATACATGGTTTCCCACAGATCGGCAATAAATTGTTCGAGTCCGGGATAATCCGGTGAAATTTCCTCAGCAACTTTTTTTAAAACAGGGTGCCCGTAAGCAACGACCGGCATTATCATATTTTCTTTTTCAACATTCGTTTAACAATTTTAGTGGACGAGGGAACGGGGGGACAGGGGTACGGGAGTTTCATTCTATTTGAAATTTCACCATTTCGCTATTTCGCTATTTCGCCATTTCTTTTCTCCATATAAGATTGCAGCATAATGGTCGCACTCACGGTATCCACAAGCGCTTTATCCTGACGTTGCTTTTTCTTCAGCCCGGCTTCCCTGATCGTCCGGGTGGCCAGGAGTGATGTAAACCGCTCATCAGTCCGTTCTACCGGAATGTCCGGAAAAAGCGCTTTCAGCGCTTTCACGAACGGTTCAATAAATACCGAAGATTCAGAATTGGTATAGTTCATCTGTTTTGGTTCGCCCACAACAAAGCATTCAACCTGATTCTCCCTTGCATAAACCTTTAGAAACGTCAGTACATCCATCGATCTGACCGTAGTAAGCCCGGTGGCGATCAGCTTCAGTTCATCGGTTACGGCAATACCTGTCCGTTTTTGTCCATAATCAATCGCTACGATCCTGCCCATCCTCTATTTTTGCCGCAAAGGTATAAAGATTTGAAATTTTATCTACTTTTGAATTTTGAATCCACTCCGATTAGCTATGATGAGCCGGAAATATTTAAAACAACTTGTTGAATCAGCCTGGGAAAACCGCGAATTATTGAAGGACCCCGAAACCATCGATGCGATTTGCAACGTCATCGAACAACTTGATCATGGATTGATCCGGGTCGCATCGCCCGATTCAGGTGAATGGGTTACCCATGAGTGGATCAAGAAGGCGGTAATACTCTACTTTCCAATCAGGAAAATGGAACTTATCGAAGTGGGTCCATTCCAGTTTTATGATAAAATCCCGCTGAAAACCAATTACGACAGATTGGGAGTCCGGGTAGTGCCTCATGCAATTGCCCGTTATGGATCTTTTCTGGCTGAAGGCGTGATCATGATGCCTTCGTACATCAATATCGGAGCCTACATTGATACCGGTACCATGGTTGACACCTGGGCAACGGTCGGATCATGTGCCCAGATCGGGAAACATTGCCATCTAAGCGGCGGGGTGGGTATTGGCGGAGTTCTTGAGCCGGTTCAGGCTGCCCCGGTCATCATTGAAGATCACTGTTTCCTTGGCTCCAGATGCATCGTGGTTGAAGGTGTTCGAATTGGAAGTGAAGCTGTACTGGGGGCAAATGTGGTGTTGACCGGTTCCACGAAAATTATTGATGTATCAGGTGATGAACCTGTCGAATATAAAGGTTACATCCCCTCACGGTCGGTGGTTATTCCCGGTACGGTGCCAAAAGCATTTCCTTCGGGAATTTACCAGGTCCCATGTGCGCTGATCATCGGTCAGCGAAAACGATCCACTGATCTGAAGACTTCACTTAACCAGGCTTTGCGCGAATTCGATGTACCCGTATAGATGAATAAAATATTAATTATTCAAACGGCCTCCATCGGTGATGTTATCCTGGCCATAGCCCTCATCGAAAGCCTCCACCTGAGATTTCCCGGGGCTTCCATTGATTACCTTGTCAAAAAGGGCAATGAATCCCTTTTCCATGGGCATCCGTTCCTTAAAAATGTGATAACATGGGATAAACGCTCAGAGAAATTCGCCGGTCTGATAAAGATCATCCGACAGATAAGAGGGACCCGGTATGACCTGGTGGTCAATGTTCAGCGTTTCTTTTTGACGGGATTGATTACCGTGCTTTCCGGCAGCCGGGAGACCCGCGGTTTTTCAAAGAATCCGTTGTCTTTCCTCTTCAGCCGAAGTATTCAACACAAGATCGGCGATGGTATCCATGAGGTTCACCGCAACAACGATCTTATTCATGACCTGGTTGAACCCGGAAATTTTATCCCGCACCTTTACCCGGCCGCTTCAGATGATGGTGCAGTTGATCAGTATATCAAAGGAAATTACTACACCATTTCACCGGCCTCACTTTGGTTCACCAAGCAATACCCTGTTGAAAAATGGGTCGAATTTATCGGGCAGGTCCCTGATGGTTCCAACATTTACCTTCTTGGCGCACAGGCAGACCTCGATATCTGCGAAAAGATAATCTCGGAATCCAGGCATCCCGGAATTCTAAGCCTTGCCGGTAAGCTGACATTATTGCAATCGGCCGCACTGATGAAACGGGCAAGGATGAACTTTACCAACGATTCAGCGCCGATGCACCTTGCATCATCGGTAAATGCACCGGTCACGGTAGTATATTGCTCGACAAGTCCCAGGTTCGGGTTCGGACCTTTGTCATCAGATTCTTCCATTGTGGAGATCACCCCTCCGCTCGCCTGCCGTCCATGCGGCCTGCATGGATTCAAAAAGTGCCCCGAGAAGCATTTCCGGTGCGCATTCGAAATCGAAACTGCGAAACTTACCATGAGGCTGTGAAAAAAGCGGACAATTTGAATTTAGTTTACACGTTATTGATAATCCATGGAAGATGAGATCAAGAATTGCATAGGGGCCCTTCAGCGGGGCGGTACGATCCTCTATCCTACCGACACCATATGGGGAATTGGCTGCGATGCCACGAATCCGGAAGCGGTTTCCATCATATATCGCCTGAAGCAAAGGATGGAACGTAAAAGCATGATCATTTTGCTGGATGAACCGGAAAGACTCCGGGATTATATCTCCGCCATACCCGAAACAGCTTTTGACCTGATAAGAGATAGTAAAACACCCCTGACCATCATCTATCCGGAAGCAAAAAACCTGGCAGAAAATGTGGTGGCTGAAGATGGTTCAGTGGCCATCAGGATCGTTAAAACCGATTTCTGTCGCAGACTGATCCATGAATTCGGGAAGCCGATCGTTTCAACTTCGGCAAATATTTCCGGTGAAGGTTCACCGATTTCGTTTCGGGATATCGTTCAGGAAATCATCCGGGGTGTGGATTATGTGGTTGATGAATCACTGAACGACAGCCACGAACCTAAACCATCGCGTATTATAAAATTAGACCCGGATGGAAAATTCACCATCATCCGCACTTGATTATACAACTCGTCAAATTGATGAAATACATTTTCTGCTTTCCCTTATTCTTTATATTGTTCCTGGCGCCACAAAAGGCTGATTGCAACAAATTTGATAAACCCAAACGATATTCCATCAATGGAAAAATTACCGACCGGCGGAGCGGTGAATCACTGGTGGGAGTGACGATTTTTGTTAAAGAGCTCAAAACAGGAGCTGTCACAGATGTTTATGGGTACTATTCCCTGACCTTAAATGAAGGTAATTACACCCTGTTGTATTCCTACATTGGCTATTCGACCGTTGAAAAGATTATTGAACTGAATAGCGATATAAAAATCTCCATTGAGCTGGCTCCAAAGGAACTTCAGTTGCAGGAGGTAGTGATTACCAGTGAAAAAAATGATAAAAATGTTGCTAAAGCTGAGATGAGCACATTCCGGATGGATATCAAGACCATCCAGCGGATTCCGGCGCTTATGGGAGAAATAGATGTGATTAAGGCCATCCAGATGCTTCCGGGCGTTCAGTCGGTTGGTGAAGGCTCTTCCGGCTTCAGTGTGCGTGGCGGCGCACCTGACCAGAACCTGATCCTGCTCGACGAAGCAACCGTTTATAATGCCTCCCATCTGATGGGTTTTTTCTCTGTTTTCAACAACGACGCCATCAAAGATGTAAAACTCTACAAAGGGGACATCCCTGCAAGTTATGGTGGGCGTCTGGCGTCGGTGCTTGATGTACGAATGAATGAAGGTAACACAAAAAAGTTTGAAGTCAACGGCGGTATCGGGATCATAGCCAGCAGATTGACTGTGGAAGGGCCAATTTTAAAGGACCGCAGTTCCTTTGTGGTTTCAGGACGGAGGACCTATGCCGATATATTTCTTCCCCTCTCCTCTGAAAAGGCACTCCGGAACAACAGACTCTATTTTTACGACCTGAATGCAAAAATAAATTACCGGCTCAATGATAACAATCAGGTGTTTTTATCGGGATATTTTGGTCGTGATGTCTTTAAAAACAGCTTTGCCGGCATGAAATGGGGAAATGAAACAGCAACAGTACGCTGGAATCATCTGTTTACAAGGCAGTTATTTTCAAACTTTTCATTCATCTACAGCAATTACCTGTACAATCTGGGAACACCTGCCGGGAATAACAACTCGTTCGACTGGACTTCCAACCTCCGGGATCTTGCTGTCAAAGGTGACTTCAGCTACTACCTGAACCCAAATAACACCATAAAATTCGGAGCTTCGTTGATCTATCACATGTTCAATCCTGGAAAAGCACGCGGAATTGGGGAGGAGACTGTGGTCGCCGATGTAAAGGTCCCCAATAACTATGCCTTTGAAACAGGAATATACGGCAGCAATGAACAAAAAGTCGGAGAACATTTTACCATTAAATACGGATTGCGGTTCACGATGTTCCAGAATACCGGTCCCGGTACTGTCTTTCACTTCGATTCTGCATACAATGCCACTGATTCAACGGTTTACAAGGCAGGTGTACTCTATAACACCTATACGGGGCTTGAACCAAGACTTGGTATTCTGTATGATTTCAACAGCAAACATTCCGTCAAAGCCAGTTATTCAAGAACCAACCAGTATTTGCAACTTGCACAGAATTCAACGGTTGGAACGCCACTCGACGTGTGGTTTCCTTCAAGTCCAAATGTGAAACCGCAGGCCGCCGAACAGATGGCGATCGGATATTTCAGGAATTTCCGGAAAAACACGATCGAAACATCTGTAGAAGGATATTATAAATGGATGAAGAACGTAGTTGATTTTAAAGATTTTGCACAGTTGTTGCTCAACAATAAACTTGAAGGCGAGATTCGTACGGGTAAGGCGTGGTCCTATGGCATCGAATTTTTAGTCAGGCTGAATGAAGAAAAGCTCAACGGATGGGTCAGCTATACATACTCACGCACTTTTCGACAGATCAATGAGATAAACAACAACACCTTCTACCCGGCTCCCTATGACAAGCCGAATAACATCTCTGTCGTATTGAATTATATTATCAGCAAGCGGTTCACCATATCAGCCAACTGGCTCTATGCGACCGGCGCCCCGGTGACCTTTCCAACCGGCCGCGCTGACATTGGCGGGAAAATAGTACCCATCTATTCCGACCGGAACCAATACCGTTATCAGGATTACCATCGGCTCGATCTTTCGCTCTCGTTCCTCAGCAAGCAAAAACCCGGAAGGAAATTCAACTGGGATCTTAACTTCTCACTCTATAATGCCTATAACCGGCATAATACATGGTCAATAAACTTCACCCAGGACAATATTGATCCGAATATTACCCAGGCTGAAAAGGTTTACCTTTTCGGAATTATTCCATCAGTTACATTCAATTTTCACTTCAACAATGATTAGAAAAACACTGTATATCAGTATGCTAGCCATACTGTTTTCATCATGCACTGAAAAAATAGATGTTAAACTCGACAACACCTACACACGTCTGGTCGTGGATGGAAGTATCGAAGCCGATTCAGGGATCTACAGGATATCCCTTTCCAAATCAGCCGATTACTTCTATAATGAACCTGTTCCCAGAGTGGTTAATGCGAAGGTTTCCATCAATGACGGAGAAATAACATACATGCTGCATGAGTCCCAGCAAGGGAAATCAGGTATTTATGAGACGGATCCTGGTTTTGCAGGAAAAACAGGTAAAACTTACACACTACATATTGAATTGGAAGAGGATATTGCCGGGTACAACACCGCCTCTGCTTCCTGCTACCTGCCACCGGTGACCAATCTCGATTCGATCGACGCCGTTTTTCATCCCGAATGGGGGCCAAAGGGAATATGGACCGTGAAACTTTATGCCCAGGAACCCGGAGATGAAGTAAATTACTACCTTTTCAACCTTTACAGGAACGGCAAACTGATCACCGATACCATCACAAAAAAAATTGTTTCCGATGATAAATTTTACAACGGCAGCTATATGAATGGTGTAGATGTAATTTACCTGAACAACGAGCATAAATGGGAGACCCTCCATCCGGGGGATACGATCATCCTTCAGATGTCGGGTATTACAAAGGAATATTATGATTTTATTGATCAGGTCAGGCAATCGGGGTATAATATTCCATTTTTTACCGGACCGCCGGCGAATGTAAAAGGGAACATAAACAACAATGGGATCGGCTTTTTTGCAGCTTATTCCAACAGTTTTGCCACAACGGTTGTCAAGTAATTTATCTCATGACAAAAGGTCGGGACACCAAGCCGCATATCGGCATCTTCGGAAGACGAAATAATGGGAAAAGCTCCCTGATTAATGCGTTGACCGGTCAGGATATTGCCATAGTTTCTGATGTGGCAGGCACGACGACCGATCCTGTTAAGAAATCTATTGAGATTGCAGGGATCGGACCGGTTGTGATGATCGATACGGCAGGGATCGATGATTCCGGTGATCTTGGGCTGAAACGTGTCAGAAAAACGAAGGAAATTTTAAAGATCATCGACCTTGCCATTCTGATTATCTCCAATAATGAGTTTGAGGAACCTGAAATAGGTTTGGTTCACGATTTTCACGCCAATGATATCCCTTTCCTGATTATCCATAATAAATCTGACCAGCAGGAGATTACGCAGGAACTCATCGCCATGATAAATGATAATTATGGAGTTCCGGTAATTAGTTACAGCACGTTATATCCAAAGAATACCAATGAACTGATCAATCTGATCCGTATTACGACTCCCGAAACGGCTTTCCGCAAACAAACCCTTGTCGGCGACCTGATCTCTTACGGCGATGTGGTATTGCTTATTACCCCCATCGACATTGAAGCTCCGGAAGGCCGCATGATCCTGCCCCAGGTCCAGGTGATACGCGATGTTCTTGATCATGATGGCATCGCGGTGGTTTGCAAGGAACGTGAAGTTGACGCATTCCTGAAAAAAATGAATCCCAGGCCGGCGCTTGTGGTCACAGACAGTCAGGTTTTTCCAAAAGCTGATGCTGCCATCCCGAAGGAGATACCCCTGACGAGTTTCAGCATCGTTCTTGCAAGGCAGAAAGGAGATTTCGTCAATTACATGAAGGGAACTCCATATTTGTCAAAGCTTGCTGATGGCGACAGGTTACTGATCCTTGAATCCTGCACGCATCATGTCTCCTGCGATGACATCGGCCGGATGAAAATTCCCCGGTGGTTGACCAGTTTTTCAGGAAAGAGTCTGGAATTCGATGTGGTTGCCGGATTGAATACCATATCGCGCCCCATCACCGATTACGCCATGGTCATTCAGTGCGGCGGATGCATGATCACCCGCAAACAGATCGTAAGCAGGCTAAAACCTGCCATTGATGCCGGAATCCCAGTGACGAATTACGGTATGGCCATCGCTTATGTGCACGGCATTTACAACAGGGCCATCGCGCCGTTTACAAAAGGGCTGGCGGATCAGGAGGATTACCTTTGAAAGAGTCGTGACGCGTGACTGGTGACAGGTGACAGGTGACGGGTCACGGAACCGCTAAAGAAACAGGCACCACCTTTCCGTTAAAGTACTTAGGTCCGTTTACGGCAAAGTCGGCAATAAAGTGAGCAATTTGCTCAGGATTCTGAAGGGCTTTTGAACCTGGGAATGCTCTTTTGAACATCTCGGTTTGAACAGCGCCGATGGCGAGGCAATTGACGGCAATTTCCTGTGCGATAAATTCCTCTGCCAGCACTTCAGTCAGGATGGCTAATGCACCCTTACTCGCGCTGTAAGCAGCAAGGCCGGGGAATTTTTTACTGCCCTGGATCCCGCCAATACTGCTGATGTTAACGATATGGGCGCCTTTGCCAAGTATGGGTAACAAGGCCTGGATCAGGAAAAACGGACTCTTGACGTTCACGTTAAAGGTTTCATCAAATTCCTCAAGCCCGAATTTTTCAAATGGTTTGTTGACCAGGTTCCCCGCGTTGTTTATCAGGATATCGCAGGTATGAATAAAGGTTTCGAGGCGTTGCACAATGAAAGGATAGAACTCGAACTGGGCAAGATCAAACTCATAGGGAGTCACTTTCGCAGCCGGATACATCCGCAAACATTCAGAAACCAATTCCTGCAACGATTTACCATCGCGTGAAATCGCTACAATGTGATTCTGCTTATGTTTGGCTAACACCTTAACAATCTCGAACCCAATACCCTTTGATGCACCAGTAACTATAATATTCATTTTATTCTCTTTTTGGCCTATAAAAGTAAATAAAAACTACGCGTATTGTTAAAAAATCAGACAACTTTCTGTAACTTTGTAGTCTGAATATTTTTGTAAAACCATCAGTATAAACAAAACAACAGATCATGAAAAAATCTATTTTCTTAATCGTGTTTCTATTCCTCGGGATGAGTTTTTTATTCGCCCAGGAGGAAACACAAAAACCCACCGTGATATTGCCAAACTATTTTGATATCTCTCCTCCTCTCCGGGATATGGTGCAGCAATCGGATGCAATCATTGACAATTCATGGAAAGAGGGAATCGTAAAAAATAAGTTGAATGCTTATTCAAACGAAAGCAGCAACTATGATTCTCAAGGTATTGACGCTGTTCTCCAATCCTATTTTGGGGATGCGGTCTCCGACACGACGATCCAGAATTTTGATGGTGTAAGTGCAAATGGTTCTTACCCTCCTGATACTGATGGTGATGTTAGTAATTCCCACTACATGCAGGTTGTAAATACACGGTTTGCGGTTTATGATAAAAATGGAAACAAATTAATGGGGCCGACGAACAGCAGTGTGATTTTCAATGGGTTACCAAACAATTCCAATGACGGCGATGCTATTCTGCTTTACGATGAAAATGCAGACAGGTGGCTGTTCAGCCAGTTTTCATTACCGAACTATCCCAACGGGCCTTTTTATGAGAATGTAGCCATATCTCAAACCAATAATCCTACTGGATCGTGGTATCGTTATCAGTTTTCCTTCACCGACATGCCTGATTATCCAAAACTTGGCGTTTGGGTGGATGGCTATTATATGACGACCCGTCGTTTTCAGTCCGGTACCGGCAACTGGCTCGGCCCGGCAGCTGTTGCGATGGACAGAGCAAAAATGCTGGTCGGTGATCCTACTGCCGCCATGGTCATGTTTACCATGCCTTCATCAGCGGAAGGAACCCAGGCTGCAGACTGCGACAGCGACTTTCCGGCAATGGGCTCACCTTGTCCTGTTTGTTACCTTGTATCTACAGCAACTGCAAGCGTTAGACTTTATAATTTCAGCGTGAATTGGACTACACCCACCAGTTCCACCTTTAATCTTGCATATACCATACCAATAACTACACTTTCAACCCTGAACGGCAACTCAATACCCCAAAAAGGAACATCCCAGAAACTCGATGCGATGTCGGGCAGAAGGATCATGTTCCGCATGCCATATCGCAAATTCAGCGCCCATTCATCCATGCTGATAAACACCACCGTAAATGTTGGCGGCGTTGCAGGAATCCGGTGGATGGAGTTGAGAAATGTTGCCGGAACGTGGAGCTTATACCAGGAAGGTACCTATGCACCCGGCGATGGTCATTATCGCTGGATGGGAAGTATTGCCATGGATTCAAGCGGAAATATTGCACTCGGTTATTCCATCTCCAGTACAAATATGTTTCCATCTATCCGCTATACCGGAAGGATGAATGGCGATCCGCTGGGTGTTATGACCATTGCTGAAAAAGGCATTATCAATGGTGGTGGTTCACAAACCAATACCGACGGCCGCTGGGGCGATTATAGCGCCATGGCTGCCGATCCTTCTGTGAATGGCAAGTTCTGGTACACCCAGGAATATTATTCCACCACTTCAAATTCGAGCTGGAAGACAAGAATCGGCTCGTTCTCTTTCAGCAATGTATTTTCAGCCGTTGCTACTGCAGTTCCCAATCCTGTTTGCCTTGGCGATTCCACCCAGCTTAACGTTTCAGCAAATGGTGGTTCCGGGACCTATACTTATTCATGGACATCAATTCCTCCCGGATTTACATCCACACTGCAGGGCCCGAAAGTTGCGCCCACCGATACAACAAAATATATTGCCACATCAAACGATGGCACATTGACCCGCCATGATACAGTCACCGTGAATCTCCAGTACAAACCGGTTGTTTTCGCAGGGGCAGATACCACCGTTTGCTGGTATGTTACTGAAATAGACCTCCACGGATCTGCGACAAATTACAAACAATTTGGTTGGAGCACCACCGGCACCGGAAATTTCTCAAACACAACCACGTTCGAAACAACCTACTTCCCCACCCTGGATGATAAAATTTCGGGTTCAGTAGATCTGAAGCTTGTAGCCAGTTCAAACCCGCCATGTAGCGGAAACGTGACAAGTACAAGACATGTGGTATTTGATGTCTGTACAGGTTTTGACGGAAAAACAACTTCGGAACCAGGCCTTCTGATCCAACCCAACCCCGCTCACGGAACGGTGACAATTGGAATGAAAGGTATCACATCTGGTTCGGCAGTACTTTCGGTAACTTCCATGGATGGGAAAAACCTATTCTCTGAAATTCTTGAAGGAGCATCCATTTCAGTCCTCAGGAAAATTGATATATCCGGTTATGCCAGGGGAATCTATTTTGTTCAGTTGAATACCGGAAATAAAGTATTTACAGAAAAAATGATCGTTCAATAAAAAGTCGTTCATAAACATAGAATTTTGTTCTTCAGGGCAGGGTGAGATTCCCGACCGGCGGTAAAGTCCGCGACTTCCTGAAATATCATCAATGAAATCATTAATGAATATCAGGAACTGAGCCGTTGCAACTACGGCACCGACAGTAAAGTCTGGATGGAAGAAGAATTGTATTTAATCTGATCAATGTGTCAGGTTAAATAGAATAACGCCCTGTTGCTTTTTTGGTGACGGGGCGTTTTTTTAACAATGAAGACAATGCAAGCAATGCAACCTGCGAACTGCAAACTGCAGACTGCAGACTGCGAACTGCAGACTGCGAACTTTGACAAATGACGGATGATTTGAAATATATGAGGAGGGCGGTTAATCTTGCAAAACGCGGGGCGGGATGGGTCAATCCAAATCCGATGGTTGGCGCTGTGCTGGTCAGGTATGATCGCATTATTGGCGAGGGGTTTCATGAATTTTTTGGCGGAAGTCATGCTGAGGTGAATGCAATTAATGGTGTACCATCTGATCAGGTTGCAGGATCAACCTTATATGTTACGCTTGAGCCCTGTGCGCATGAAGGGAAAACGGCGCCCTGTGTGAATCTGATCATAGAAAGAAAAATAGCCAAGGTCGTTATCGGGATGACTGACCCCAATCCGCTGGTCGATGGGAAAGGCATTGCTTTTCTGAGATCTGCAGGGATCCAGGTTCAGGTCGGGCTGATGGAGCAAATTGTCAGACAAATGAATGAAGTATTCGTTAAATATATAAGAACCGGCAAGCCTTTTGTCGTGCTTAAAACAGCCATGACACTTGACGGGAAGATAGCAACTGTTACGAATGCTTCCAGATGGATAACCGGAGAAAAGTCACGTAAAATGGTTCATCTTTTGCGCCAGAATCTGAGCGCTGTGATGGTAGGGGTTGATACCGTGTTATTTGACGATCCACTGCTGAATATCCGGATGAAAGGTACCTGGAAGAATCCGTTGAAAGTAATTGCCGATACCCATGGTCGGATTGCCATGGAGAACAAAGTGCTGACTAATGATCCGCAGTTGACAATTATCGCCACCACAGCTCTTGCGGATCCACAAAAACTGAAACAGATTGAACGGGCCGGCGCTCAGATACTGATTTGTCCGTTAAAAGACAACAGGGTTGATCTTGGTTTTGTCATTCATACACTTGGAAAAATGGGTATCGACAGCGTCATGATCGAAGGAGGAAGCACGCTCGCCTTTTCAGCGCTGAAAGAAGGAGTTGTGGATAAAGTGATCAGTTTCATTGCTCCAAAAATACTGGGCGGAGCAAGCGCCCCGACCGCCGTGGGTGGTGTTGGTATTGATAAAATGGAAAATGCCATAAACCTGACAAAACTTAAATTTAAAAAAGTGGGAGAAGATTTAATGATAGAAGGATGGATAAGATAAAAGAATATGCGAATGACGGATATGCAAGTCACCCTGTTACCTTGTTACCCCATCACCCTATCACCCATAAAACTTGAAACAACACATGTTCACAGGAATTATTGAAGAAACAGGAATCATCAAAGCGATCAAACACGGTGCGCGATCGTCTCAATTAACCATTCAGGGAAAGGTGGTTCTTGAAGACCTGAAAGAAGGCGACAGTATTTCTACAAATGGAGTTTGCCTTACAGTAACATCATTCGCTGCAGGCTACTTCACGGCTGATGTCATGCCAGAAACCATCCGGCAAACGAGTTTAAACGGGGTACGGCCTGGTGATTCCGTTAACCTGGAAAGGGCTTTGAGACTCATGGACAGAATAGGCGGGCATTTGATGAGCGGTCATGTTGACGGAACAGGAAAAATCATCCGACGCCGGGAAGAAGACAATTCAGTTTGGTTAACCATATCTGCGGGACAGAACATCCTGCGGTATATTGTCAATAAAGGGTCGGTTGCGCTTGACGGTATCAGTCTGACCGTTACCACATGCGATACAAACTCCTTTAGTGTTTCGGTCATTCCGCATACACAGGTTGTGACCACCCTGCAACAAAAAAAGACCGGCGACCTTATTAACATTGAATGTGATATCATGGCAAAATATATTGAAAAATTGTACAACAGGGAGCCAGGCGATCAAAAAATTGATTTGGATTTTCTTGCCAAAAATAATTATTTGTAATGGCGCACTATTTCACGAAGTTACTACTGGTGACCTAAAATAAGCTGAATATGACAAAATATAAATTTAATACCATTGACGAGGCGCTTGAAGATATCAGGCAGGGAAAAATGATCGTGGTGGTTGATGATGAAGACAGAGAGAACGAAGGCGACCTGGTGATCGCCGCTGAGAAGGTCACCCCCTCAATCATCAATTTCATGGCTAAACATGGCGGGGGATTGATCTGCCTACCGATTGTACGCGATCGACTTGAAGAACTCAACATTGAGCGGATGGTGGTTAAAAATACCGATCCGAACAGGACAGCATTTACCGTTTCGGTTGATGCAATTGAATGTTCCACCGGAATATCGGCGCAGGAAAGAGCGCTGACGATCGAGCGGTTGATTGATAACCAAACCAAAGCCAGGGATTTTACCAGGCCGGGACATATATTTCCGATTGAATACAGGGAAGGGGGCGTGTTGGTAAGAGCAGGACATACCGAAGCATCAGTGGATCTTGCCATCATGGCCGGATTGTACCCGGCGGGTGTCATCTGCGAGATCATGAACGAAGATGGATCAATGGCGCGCGTTCCGGAATTAATGGAATATGTGGAAAAACACCACCTGAAGATCATCACCATTGCCTCCCTGATCGATTACCGCCGCAAATCGGAAACCCTGGTCGAACGTTCATCGGTTGTCGAGATGCCAACGAAATACGGAGACTTTAAGGCTTACAGCTACGTGAGTAAAATAAGCAGGGAGAACCACCTTGCCCTTGTTAAAGGTGATATTAACGATGGAGAGCCTGTATTGGTACGAGTTCATTCTGAATGCCTTACGGGTGATGTTTTTGGCTCTAAGCGTTGTGATTGCGGGGATCAGCTCGAAATAGCCATGAAGATGATCGCCAGCGAAGGTCGAGGCGTCCTGCTCTATATGCGACAGGAGGGCAGAGGTATCGGATTAAACAATAAAATGCGCGCCTACTCCCTGCAGGATAAGGGAATGGATACTGTTGAAGCCAACATTGCACTGGGGTTCGATGCAGATTTACGTAATTACGGAACCGGCGCGGAAATTCTTGTTGACCTTGGCATTAAAAAGCTCAGACTGCTGACCAACAACCCTCAGAAAATATCAGGAATTGAAGGATTCGGGCTTGAACTTATTGAACGTATCCCCATTCAGACCACCAGTAATTCCAAAAATATCCGGTACATGAAGACCAAAAAGGAGAAAATGGGGCACCTGTTGAATTTTTAATCAGAACCTTATATAACATCTAACTAATAATGCGAATCAAGTGTTGAATTTTAAAACCCGAAGGGTTGACATTTTTATAGAATTAGGCCTTGCCAAACATCATAAACCACGAAGTGGTGACATTATAATGCCATGCCTTCGGCATTTGCGGTGGTCTTTGACATTAA
>JAUXWT010000014.1 GCA_030681475.1 Bacteroidales bacterium
AGCGTTGCGTTAAGGATAAGATAAATGTTTCAAAACGCACTATTGACGGGGTTTTACAACGATTTTATGATGGCGGCGATTTCAATTCAATTTTGAGATTTTTGAAACGCAACTTGCTGATTTACAATACTGATAATTTGCGATTTAACAATAACGCAACGCTACTGATATATACTAATTGTTTGTCTTGATATGATTATAGTAAAGAACGATGACATCGATCCTTTTAAATGGAAAAATTTACTTAATGCCTCAACCTACGCATCACCTTTTCAAAGCGAAGATTTTTATATTTTCTATAATTCAATGCCTGATTACATTGCTGATGTTTTTGCTATATCTGAAGAAATTGAATATACCTCATTAATCGTTGTAACAATTCAGAAAGAAAGAGGGGTCCAAGGATTTTTTTCAAAACGTGGGATTATTTATGGAGGACCTTTGATTGCAGGTAAAAACGAAAAAAGTACTTCTGTATTACTAAATGAGATTGCAAAATATTACAAAACAAAACTTATCTATATTGAAACCAGGAATTTCTTCGACTATTCACCTTACAGTTCATTTTTTGAAGAGCAAAACTGGAATTTCCTGCCGTATGTGAACTTTACCTTGACTACTGATAATAAATCTATGTCGGAACTACTCTCCGGCATGAAATATAACCGACGTCGTGAAATAAAACAATCACTTGAACAAAAAGCATTTTATAAAGAATGTGAAACTGTGGAAGACCTCGTCAGTTTATATGCTATACTTGAAGATCTATATAACTCAAGGGTTAAATTACCTTTTCCTGAGTTGTCTTTTTTTTTACACTTATGGCAAAGCAACGTCGGCAAGGTTTTTATAGTAATTCATGAAGGCAAGATTATTGGAGGAAGTTTCTGTGTTATATTAGAAGGTAAATCAATTTACACCATGTATTATTGTGGACTACGCAAATACAACAAGAAAATTTACCCAACTCACCTGGCTTTAATTGCAGCTCTTGAATATGCAATTAATACAAAATGTAAAATAATGGATTTGATGGGGGCCGGTTTGAAAGGCCAGGAATATGGCGTGAGAAATTATAAACAAGAATTTGGATGTGAATTAAATGAGTATGGCCGTTATATAAAGATTTTAAATCCACTGCTTTATAAAATTGGAATTGTGGGATTAAAGATATTAAAATTCGTAAAAAAATGAGAATCTTATTTGATATCGGACATCCGGCTCATGTTCATTTATTTAAACACGCAATTTGGCATCTTAAGAGAACTGGCCATATTGTTCTTGTTACTGTCAAAGATATTCCATTAGCAAAACAATTAATGGATGTTTACGGGATTGAATACCTTGATTTAGGTGTTAAAAAGGATAGCTTTTGGGGAAAGGGGTTATACCAACTTAAATATAATCTTTCTTTATATAATTTAGTAAGAAGGAATAAGATTCAGTATGGTATAAGTTCATCTATAACCTTGCCTCATGTTTCAAGAGTTACCTCTTTAACATCAATAGTAATGGATGATGATGATGATTCCATTGAACCATTATTTGTAACGTTCGGACATGCTTTTAGTGATTCTGTTTTAAGTCCTGATTCGATTAAGCGAAAAACTAAACATTGCACTTACTATGCAGGTCAGCATGAACTCGCATATCTTCATCCAAATTATTTTACTCCTGATCCGGATGTAATAAAAGAAATAGGGCTATCACAATCTGATAAGTTTTTTGTTTTACGGTTTGTTGCTTTAAAAGGGCATCATGATATTGGTCAATCAGGTATCTCATTTGACCAAAAACTACGACTGGTTGAATTACTTAAACCACATGGGCGAATTTTTATAACAGCGGAAAGGGAATTAGACCCCGAATTTGAGCAATACCGACTTCCCATAACACCTGAGAAGATTCATTCTTTGTTATATTATGCTACGATGTTCTTAGGTGATAGTCAAACAATGACATCTGAAGCTGCCATATTAGGAACACCATCTCTTAAATGTAATTCATTTGCCGGAAAATTATCGGTACCAAATGAATTAGAGAGCAAATATAGCCTTTGTTTCTCTTATCACCCTTCTGATTTCGAGAAATTCTACAAACATATCGAGGAACTCTTAACCAAACCAAATCTGAAACATGAATGGCAACACAAACGAGCAAGTTTTCTTGCCGATAAAATAGATGTTACCGCCTTCCTCGTCTGGTTCGTCGAAAACTACCCCGATAGCAGGAAGATCATGAAAGAAACCCCGGAATACCAGGAACGGTTTAGAGAAATGACAAGTGACAAGTGACAGGTGAATAATTCCATCATTTCTCAACTACACCGGTCCACTCGTCCGCCTGTCCGCCTGTCCGCCTGTCCGCCTGTCCGCTTGTCCGCTTGTCCCCTCGTCCTCTCGTCCCCACGTCCCCTCGCCACAAATTCCAATTTCCACCTAAAATTACTATCTTTGCACCATGCTCACAAGGAACGAAATATTGTCAACATTAAAGACCCTGAAACCGGTGCTCCACAAAGATTTTGCCGTGAAGGAAATAGGGTTGTTTGGTTCATTCAGCGATCATACGGATTCAGAAAACAGCGATATCGACATCCTTGTAGTTTTAGAAAAACCCATCGGATGGAAGTTCTTTTCGCTTGAATTATTTCTTGAAAAAACATTTGGCAGGAAGATTGATCTGGTGACGAAAAACGCACTTAAAAAACAGATCAAAAATGAAATTTTAAAACAAGTTACTTACGCATAATTGAAACAAGAACGCCGGTCTTATTTAATGTACCTTGAGGATATCCGGACAGCGATGGATCGCATTGCGGAATATCTCGATGGTTTGACATTTGTTGGCTTTAAAATGGATTACAAGACCGTTGACGCAGTCATCCGAAATTTCGAGGTCATTGGTGAAGCATCAAAGAACTTGCCGCAGCAGATTAAAGAAAAATATCCTGAAGTTCCCTGGGAGGAGATGTATTTATTACGGAACAGAATTTCTCATGAATATTTTGGGTTAGACTATGAAATAATATGGGATGTTGCAACAAACTATCTTCCCGGTAATAAGCTTCAGATTGATGAAATTTTAGCACGGGAAAGCCGTTGAAAATTCCGCACCTGCGGAGCGGAAAATCACCATGATATCACACGGGCTGCCAATATGGAGCTCCTGCGGAGCTCAAAATCAACCGTTTCATCCGTCCCCTCGTCCCCTCGTCCCCTCGTCCCCTCGTCCCCTCGTCCCCTCGTCCCCTCGTCCCCTCGTCCACCTGTCCGCCTGTCCGCCTGTCCGCCTGTCCGCCTGTCCGCCCGTCCGCCTGTCCGCCCGTCCTCCCGTCCGCCTGTTCACCTGTCCACCCGTCTGCCTGTCCGCCTGTCCACCATGTTGCACTCAATTGCCCCGACGAAATTATAATTTCAGACCGGAATTGACTATCTTTGTTAAAAAATATTATTATGGACAATCTTTTAAGTCGCATAACAATAAACTCAAACGTTTGCCATGGTAAACCGACAATCAGGGCCATGAGGTATCCTGTTGAAATGATATTGGATTTACTTTCATCTGGCATGACCTTTCAGGAAATCATCAATGATTTTCCGGCAATTGAACCAGATGATATCAAAGCATGCCTGACCTATGCTTCAAAATTAACCAAAGTAAAATCAATCCATAAAGTTTTGGCGTGAGGTTTATTGTAGATGCACAATTGCCGAAGGAAATTGCTTGGATTCTTAAGAATAAGGGATTTGATGCAATACATACAGATAATTTACCGGATAAAGAAAAAACGACCGATGATCAGATAAGAGAAATATCTCTGAATGAAAACAGGGTTGTTATTTCTAAAGATTCTGACTTTATGGATTCGTACTTCGTGAAAAGAATTCCTCCCAGACTGATTATTATTACCACTGGAAATATCAATAATAAAGAGTTGTTCAGATTGTTTTCCAATAATATTGATCAGATTATTGAGCTTCTTGACAGTGGCAACCTTGTTGAGATGGATAATTACGAGCTAATAGGACATGAATAAAACATTATACTAGAATTTATCACAATTGGTTGTTTTCAGAAGGGGAAGAACATTGTCAAACAGAGGTTTTTCGTGACGCGGAACACGTGACGCGGAACACATGACGCGTGACAGGGGAGGACAGCCATCATTTCACAACTTTTCATGCCCGTTTGTACGGAAGTCCGCAGTCGGCAGTCCGCAGTCGGCAGTCGGCAGTCCGCAGTCGGCAGTCGGCAGTCCGCAGTCGGCAGTCCGCAGTCGGCAGTCCGCAGTCCGCCTGTCCGCTCGTCCCCGCCTGCTAATCATTTCCCATGGACTTCACCATCTTAACATACCGTCAGCTCCTGAACGCCCTCCTCTCCCGGGGCTGTGTTTTTCAAACCTTTTCGGAATACCTGAAGGATCCGGCTGAAAAGGCCGTCATCCTGCGGCACGATGTGGATGCCCGCAAAGAACACGCCTTGCGGTTCGCGAAGATCCAGGCAGAACCCGGCATCCGCGGAAGCTATTATTTCAGGGTGGCGCCGCAGAGCTGGGATGAAAAGATCATCCGCGAAATAAATGATCTTGGCCATGAAATCGGCTATCATTACGAAACCATGGAGTCGGTAAGTGCCAAATGGAAAAAGGGAAATGTGAGATGGAAAAGGAAAATGCAAGATGGAAAATGCAAGATGCAAGATGCAAAATACAAAATGCAGGAGATTGTTGATGTGGCGTATGAGGAGTTTTGCAGGAACCTGGAGATGTTCAGAAGAATCGTTCCGGTGGAGACCATATGCATGCACGGCAGCCCTTTGTCGAAGTTCGACAACAGGGAGATCTGGAAGAAATACGACTACCGCAGCCTGGGGATCATCGGGGAGCCCTATTTTGACCTGGATTTCAGGCGGGTGGCCTACCTTACCGATACCGGGAGGATGTGGGATGGGGAGCGGTTTTCGGTGCGGGATAAGGCGCCGCAAAAGGAATATCGAATATCGAATATTGAATATCGAATGTCGAACGGAGGGAATAGCCGGCCGGGGTATCATTCCACTTTTGATATCATCAGGGCGGTGGAAAACGGTACGTTCCCATTGCCGGTGATGATGACGTTTCATCCTCAGCGGTGGCATGACAGCATGCTCTCCTGGAGCCGCGAACTGATATTCCAGAAAGCAAAGAACCTTGTAAAACGGGGGTTTTTCGTGTCTCGTGACAGGTGACGCGTGACACGTGACGCGTGACAGGTGGGTACCTTCATCATTATACAACTATACACGTTTCAACGCCCCACCCTCCCCCTCTCCAAATGGAGAGGGGGCCGGGGGGTGAGGTATGTCCGCCTGTCCGCCCGTCCGCTTGTCCACCCGTCCACCTGTCCACCTGTTAGTTGAATGGAAATTTTGCTTTTCCCAAATTCCAGTGTATCTTTGTTTTATGATCAACAAGGAATATATTACCAAAACCCTGAAAGATAACAAGATAAATCTCTCAAAGAAGTATCACTTGACCTTCATCGGGATCTTCGGTTCAGTTACAAGAGATGATTTTAGGGATGATAGTGATATTGACATTCTTATTGATTACGATCAGCCTATTGGGATAGAATTTATTGATTTAGCTCATTTTCCCGATCACCAGTTCAGGGTGACCTTAATATTGTTTTTTTGTTTAGCTTTGTGAAAAGAAAAAAAAATGGAAACAATCATCTTAAGAGGCAATTCAAAAATAAATTCGCAATTGCTCTTGAAACTTGCAAAACAGCTTGACTTTTCAGCAAAAAAGTTATCTGCTGAAGAGGTTGAAGAAATAGGAATATATATTTCTATTGACAAAGGACTAAAATCAGGCTTACTGAATGACAGGGAGAAACAGGATTTTATTTCTTTGTTAAAGCAAGACTAAAGATGCAAATTGAGATAACACACAAGTTTCAAAAACAAGTTGAAGAATGCAATGATCGCCGACAACGATCTAAGATTTTAAGGATTATTGAAGCTGTGAGTGCATCTGACAATATGAATGGGTTCCCAAATCTGAAAAAGTTAATCGGTTATAAAAATTGCTACCGGATAAGGATAGGTGACTACCGAATCGGTATTGTGGTTGATAATAATATTGTGATTTTCGCCGCATTTGATAGTCGTTCTGACATTTACAAGCATTTCCCTTAAATTTAACAATGCCCATCCTCCCGCTCCCAGGGCGGCACCTGTATTAGAGGGACTTTTTTTTAATGCAAAGGAGATTGAAGTAGTTGCGAGATACTCAAACAATAGTCGGCAGTCCGCTTGTCCGCCTGTCCGCCTGTCCTCCTTGTTGCACTCAATTGCCCCAACGAAATTATAATTTCAGACCAGAATTGACTATCTTTGTTAAAAAATATCATTATGGACAATCTTTTAAGTCGCATAACAATAAACTCAAACGTTTGCCATGGTAAACCGACAATCAGGGACATGAGGTATCCTGTTGAAATGATATTGGATTTACTGTCATCTGGCATGACCTTTCAGGAGATCATCAATGATTTTCCGGCAATAGAACCAGATGATATCAAAGCATGCCTGACCTATGCTTCAAAATTAACCAAAGTAAAATCAATCCATAAAGTTGTGGCGTGAAGTTTATTGTAGATGCACAATTGCCGAATGAAATTGCCTGGATTGATCAGATTATTGAGCTTCTTAACAGTTGCAACCTTGTTGAGATGGATAATTACGAGTTAATAGGTCATGAATAAAACATTATACTAGAATTTATCACAATTGGTTGTATTCAGAAGGTGAAGAACATTGTCAAACGGTGGTTTTTCATGGCGCGGAACGCGTGACAGGTGACAGGTGACAGGTGACAGGTGACAGGTGACAGGTGACAGGGGACAGGGGATGACAGCCATCATTTCACAACTTTTCATGCCCATATGTCCGGCAGTCGGCAGGCGGCAGTCGGCAGTCCGCTTGTCCGCCAGTCCGCCAGTCCGCCAGTCCGCCAGTTCCCCATTTCACAACCATTCAACGCACCTCCGGAGAGATAGAAATCCTATAAAATCCAGCGTGCTTCTGAATTGAAAAAAGCGTATCTTTGATTTGTCAGATTATATAAAACCATTAACAATGAAAACCTTAAATATTGCTATCTCTGATCTTGAATTCAATAAATTTGGATTACGATCAAATAACCTTTCTTTTTCAGACTTTATTGATCTTGTAAGCAGGGAGCTATCAAAACAGAGGCTGAGAGAGAGTTTGAAACTTGCAGAAAAATTTGGCCTTTCAGAAATGACAATGAAGGAAATTACTAAGGAAGTAAACGCCGAAAGATCAGCTTTGCCTTTCCGATGAGCTTTTCGCTGAATATTTCAATGTATTGAATCGAAAAAAATTTGCAAGATTTCCCGATTTTATTGCAAATTCTCAGGCCTTGCTTGTTGACATAGAGAAAAGAGCCATCAAATATTCTCCTTCAATTCGTCTGGAAATTATTAACGATCAGGGCGATAACAAACTTCTGGAACTTGCTGAAACCTGTAACGCAGATTTTCTAATAACCGGTAACACAAATGATTTTACTATCCGTGAATATAAGGGAACAAAGATTGTAAGTCCG
>JAUXWT010000018.1 GCA_030681475.1 Bacteroidales bacterium
GGAATTTCGATTGCCGGTCTTTGTCAAGTTATTAAGAAACTCACGTTCTTTTGATTTTAGTTTTAATATTAACTTTGTCATGGCTTTGTGGTTTTTACTCCACAAAGATAATGTTAAATTATTAATTTGTCAAGACACTAGTTTGTCTTTTTACCGCTTCTTTAATTTTTGCGGATAAAAAGGTTTTATTTAATGTCATTCCTTCCGGTAAAAAGATGTCTTTTTCACTTGGATCAGAATGTATATTGTTCTGTTTAATCAGGAGCTCCTTACCACAAAAACTGCCTGTCCAACAAAAAGAACCACTTGTCATGAAATTTATATATGTATCTGTTCTAAGTGTTAGAGTCCCACTGTTATATCTTGTAGGATCTGTTTGAATTACTGAACAGTCTATTTGTACTTCTAGAATCATGGTGTTGAAACAATGGTTTTTTGTGATAAAACTGGGGTAAGCAAAATGAATTGGTCACATTAGTTGTAATTTGCGTTTTAAACATGAACCAAAGGTAATCATTTTTGTAATTTTGCAACTAGCGAAATATAATTTTTGCGATACTTAGCTAGCCTTGTTATACGGAATAATCACGTCCGGAATATTAATCAAAAATCTGAGCCCTCAAGACATTTAAATATTGTTGATAAATATCATTGTTTTGCCGATGGTATTCAATTAATTGCGTGACAAATAATTCGTTTGTAAGAGGCTGATTAAAAGCTAATATCAGGGTATTCTCCGAAGCTTCTTCTTCTCTAAGAATTCCATCTCTGCCACGAAGAAATTCCCGAAGCCTATAATGAACTTCCATCGTGTTTGGGGCATAAACTGCCAGTACTTGAAGAAAATCCGAAGATGGAATGTTGCAATGAATCTCGTTAATAATTGCTCCCCGATATAATAACTTAGGCTCTATGGATTTATCGACCTTCAAAGCAATCTGATCGTGTAACTCGTCAGTTTCCTGCAACCGGTTTAATAGGGTCAATATTCGTGATTTTACATACAAGGCATTCACCGTTACTTCTTGGTTTTCCAGGTATGAATTGATGAATGTTAAGCCTTTTTCAGGCAGGTTGGAATACAAGGCACAAACAGCTTGTATAAATTGCGTTTCCGGTGAATCAGGAATCTGATCATAGTTGATGTCAAAATTACCGAATAAGGCATCGTCACAAACCACAAAGTCTAATGCCCGGTTAAAAAGCAAAAAACAACCATGTGTGTTCCGACGAGACAAGGCTTCCAGGCCCTTATCAAAAAGCACTTTAGAAAGCTTATCGAACTCTTTCTTCTCCATTAACTCATTGGCGCTTTTTCCGTATTCAATCTCGAAATCAATGATTTCCCTATCGTTGAATTCAGCGGCAAAACTCAATACTTCATCACTCGTTTTAACATGATTGAACATTACAGGGCTTGACAAGTAAAGTCCTTCCAGCGTTCTAATACGGCTCAGGGCCACATAGGTCTGACCGTTGGCGAAAACACCCCGACTCAGATCGATGCACACATGATCGAAAGTAAGTCCCTGGCTTTTATGAATGGTTATAGCCCAGGCTGTTTTTAATGGATATTGAGTAAACGTGCCAATGATTTCTTTCGTGTTTTTTTTGGTTTGCCTATTGTATTCATACTTGATGTTCTCCCAGGAAACAGGGGAAACCATCATTACACTGTCGTCTTCCAATTTCACTTTTATGGATTCGTCGGTTAATTCTGCTATTTCGCCCAAAGTTCCATTTACCCATCGTCCGGCAGGACCATTCCGTGTGAACATGACCTGTGCGCCAACCTTCAGTGCAAGTTGTTTTTCGGTTGGAGAATTTTTTTCGTCAAACACACCGGTTATGGCTGCCTCATAGTTAAATTGTGGTAGGTCTATTCTTGCAAGTTCAGCATCATTGATACCTTTGGCCGTTTTATTGTGACTTGTCAGCGTGATGATCATTTTATCGTAATCAGGATTACACACCCTGGAGTTCAGGATATTTAAATCAGACGGGGTTGTCTGCTTATTGCGAACCCTTTCAAGGACACCAACAAATGTTGAATCAGTCTGCCGATATATCTTCAGAAATTCGATGGAAACTAATTTCAATCGGTCAAACACCCTGGCTTTAAAAAAATAGGGCATATCGGTGTGATAATTCTGCATAATTGAATCCTTATCGCTGGCGTTGCTGAGGATAGGTTCTAATTGAAACAGATCACCAGTAAATACAATTTGCTTTCCTCCAAATGGCAAGGCACTTGTACAGCAGTATTTTAGCATCCGGTCAATGGCATCAATCAGATCACATCTGACCATAGAGACCTCGTCAATAATGATTGTATCCGTATTTTTAATGATTTCTCTGCGTTCAGGTGTTATTTTTCCATTGTCATTGAAATCCAATGCATGAAGCGGGAAGCGAAAGAAGGAGTGAATGGTTTCACCACCGGCATTGATTGCCGCAATACCGGTGGGTGCTAATACAATAAACTTTTTAGGAACCATCTCCTGGATGTTTTTAAGGAAAGTGGTCTTACCGGTTCCCGCGCGACCGGTTAAAAAGAACGAGCTGTTCGTGTGGGCAATCAGGCTGTAAGCCAATTGCTGTTCGTGATTCTGAGGATCTATTTGTAGTGTTTTCATTTTGATTTTAATTAAGCATTAGTCGGGTTGATTCTGGTAATCGTTTGATGTTTTCAATAGGATTTTGATAAGTGTCTTCAACTATTTCAATAGCCAGAGCCTTTAAGGATTCGTCGGTTCCTGCGCCACCACTCAGGGACATCTGGGTTTTCAGGAAATCAAATGTCAGTTCAGTCACCTCGTTTTTAATTGTTTCCGGGTTGTAGAACTGTTTGTCGAACTTTTTCTTTCCAATTAATGTCATCTGGTTCCCATCGAAAGCATAAATTTCGACTTCATCGATGTATGTCCAGTTTTTATAAAGGCCAACATGTTCCACCATCACCAATCTTTCGGAAAACCGAAGTCCTTTGTAGTACATGTTTCCACTTTCACTGGTGTAGGTGTTTGACAAAAACATTTTCTGGGTATTATCATATATTGGGATATTTTCCCTTTGTTTGCCATAAGTTGGCAATACCCTGTCTAAAAAGCTGTTTGAGAGTTCGAGTTTCATTTCTTTATGCTTTAAGTTGGTTTCTGTATGGAATTTGATTTTTCATAGTTTCTGCTACCAGGGATTGTGCAAAAGTGTCCAATTGCTGAATATCTACCATGCTTCCACTGATGGCTGCCTGAGATTTCAGAAAATCTTTGATCAGATTTTCAGATTCACTCTTCACATAAGACTCGCTATAGACACAGCAATGAAAACTCTTTTCTGCAATCAGGGTAACTTCTTTTCCGTTGAACCCAAAGATCCGGATCCCATTAAGAAATGTGTAGTAATAGCCCTGTCCAAGTTGCTGCGTGATGATGATCCGGTCGGAGAACCGGACCCCCTGATAATAGGTATTACCCGCCTGGCTTGTGTAGCCTTGGGTTAGGAAGATGTTTTTCCCTGCGTTGAACGTGAGTTCAGCAGTTTTAAAAGCAGCTGGCATTGCCTTGTCTGCGAGTACCGTTACTTGATTGTTTGTGTTCATAGAATTTGATTGTTGTTTCCTATTTATCGGAAAACAAATCAAAAGGTAATCATGCTGAGAAATCATTTTATGGATTCAGGAAGAGAGTATTCCCATTCCTGCCGGATATCCATTTGTTGTCCTTTATTCTGCCAGGTATTATGCAGTTATTTGGTCAATGTAAAGCACCCAAACCAACCTTGCCAAACCTGAAATAACCAAGGCTTGGGCTAAGTGGAATAATCATTAATTATCATGAAAGGAAAATACGAGAGAAATACTCTTAATGTATGTATAAAAGTATTCAACCAACAAAAAAACCACCTACAAAAATTTCGTAAGTGGCTGATTATCTGGTGGGACGTACTGGATTCGAACCAGTGACCTCATGCGTGTGAAGCATGCGCTCTGAACCGGCTGAGCTAACGTCCCGGCTGGGGTGGCAAAGATAAACAATCTTTCGGGAACTGAATGCAGGCAATGCAATCAATGTAAACAATGTAAACAATGCAAGCAATGCAGGCAATGCAAATAATGCAGCCGATTTTTCCAAGTCACCCTGTCACCCTGTTACCCTGTCACCCTGTCACCCTGTTACCCTGTCACCCTGTTACCCTGCCACCCCATTACCAAACCCGGTTTTCACTTTTTCGCTACCTCGCTACCTCTCTTCCTCGCTACTTATAACAATACCTCCGCATCACCTTATACGCATCCGTGATTCCCAGTTCGCCGGCGCGGCTCAGGTCGAGGCATCCCTGGTGGTTTTCGCTGATCAGGATGTGCATCAGTCCACGGTTGTAAAAGGCTTCGGCAAAATTATCGCGCAGGACGATGGCCTTCGAAAAATCGTCAATAGATGCCCGGTAATTTCCCATCATGCTGTTTACAAACCCCCGGTTATACCAGGCAAAAGAAAACTCCGGATCGAGGGCCAGCGCTTTGTCTAGATCCCCGATTACCGCTACATAGGTGTGTTCCAGGGTAATTGGTAAATTCTGACTTTGAGGCTTTGATGGAAGTTTCCCGAGGATGATCTCCTGCTGGTAATCGTCCTGCTGGTTGAGACGCTGGATCAGTTCGTACCGTGCATTCGCCCGGCTGAACCATGCGGGGATATAGCCGGAATCAGCTTCCAAAGTTGCATTGAGGCCGGTAAGCGCCTGGTCATAATGGCGCATCTGGAACCAGGAGACGGCCCTTCGGAAATGGCCATCGGCATCTGACCCGGCAGAATCAAGAAAAATTGACTGGCTGTTCACCTCTGCCCGGAGGAGCGAATCGCTGATAAGTCCCGGCAGGTTCGTAAAGGTGAGGATGTTGGTAAAATAGTGCCCTTTTTTGTAAACATCATAGAGTTTTACTTTGCCGAAATCGGTTTTCCATAAAAGGATATTGAACATGGATTTCATCTGGATATCAACCGATTGATTCTGAAGTTTGCTATTCATGGTGTTCATCTCCTCGAAGTTGCCACTCAGCCTGACCAGGCTTTTCAGGTAGTCCTTTCGTGCCATTTTGATGCTGTCGGGATCGAGGTGGTTTTTCCGGGTCAGTTCGAGCGCCTGCCGGTAATCAAACTGCGCCCCTTTCTGATCCCTGAGTTTCAGCTTCACTTCGTAGCGGTCGTACCAGGCATCGGTATAATCGGGCAACAGTTCAATGGTTTTGTCAAGATCCTCCAACGCCTCAGCATAGTTGCCAAGTTCCGCCTTCAGCTTGCTGCGGTAATAATAACTGACGATGTTTTTGGGGTCGAGTTTGCTAACTATATCAAAATCATGGATCGCGCCCCGTTTCTCATCAAGGCTGATCAGCACGATAGCCCGGTTATAATAAGCGTACGAATTATACGGCGAAATGCGGATTACCCTGTTCAGGTCATTCAGGGCTGCCACCTGATCGGATTTTTTCAGCAACGCCAGCGCCCTGTTGAACAATGAATAGCTGTTGGTGGTATCCAGTGCAATGGCCCGGCTGAAATCGGCGATGGCTGAATCGACCTGGTTCAATTCAATCCATACCAGCCCCCTTTGTGAAAAAACATAGCCGTTCATCGGATTAATTTTCCTGGCAATATCCAGGTCTTCAATGGCTTCGGTGTATCGTTTGATCTCCTGTTCGGCGCTTGCCCTCAGGATATAAACACCTTCACCCTTGTAATGAAGCCGGATGGCTTTGTTGCAGTCAACGATGCAGGAGTAATGTTTCTTGAGGATCAGGTTTGTCCTCGCCCGGTAATACCATATCTCCCCGTTGGATTCATCCATCTCCAGGGCTTTGTCAAAATCCTCCATGGCTCCCTTGAAGTTCTGCAACTGGCTACGTACGATGGCCCGGTTGGTAAAAACATCGCTCAGGTAGGGCGAAAGGTCGATGGAGCGGGAATAGTCCTGCTCGGCGCCGATGAAATCATCCAGACCGTATTTGGCATAACCCCTGAGATAAAAAAGTTCCGGCACCCGCGGATCCTTTTGTATCGCAACGTTAAGATATTCAAGGGCTTCAACATACTCC
The DNA here is from genome assembly GCA_030681475.1 of Bacteroidales bacterium. GTDB lineage: Bacteria > Bacteroidota > Bacteroidia > Bacteroidales > FEN-979 > CAIVAT01. Next base: position 6,098 of record JAUXWT010000018.1, read on the forward strand.
CCTTTCCAGAGATGGTTCACTGCGGTCTGGCTGAAATTGGGGGTGGACTGCCCGAATGCTAAAGAATGTAATACTAAAAGCGAATAAAGAAAACGTAAATGATATAACATCCGTGTGTAGTGAAAAGGAAAGATAACGAAGGAATTCTCTTGTAAAGTATAAAATGACTAACTTTGAATAATCATGAAAATAAGGAACTACCAACTAAACTAAATCATTATGGGAAAACAAGCGATCAAGGTCGCATCCGTGGATGTGCCTAAACTTTTAACGATGCTGAATGCCGCCCTTTCCGAGGAATGGCTCGCCTATTATCAATACTGGATCGGGGCAAGGTTGCTCGAGGGCCCCATGCGAAGCGAGGTGGAACCCGAACTGCTGATTCATGCCGACCAGGAACTCAATCACGCCGTTCTGGTGGTGAACAGGATTATTCAACTTGGAGGTACCCCCGTGATCAATCCGGCAGAATGGACGAAACTTGCCCGCTGTACCTATGATGAACCTGCAGATCCCTATATCGAAGTCATCCTGGAACAGAACCTCAAAGGGGAACGGTGCGCAATACAGCGTTACCAGGAAATTGCCGATTTCACCAATGGCAAGGACTATAATACACACCAGATGGCAGTAACCATCCTCAATGAAGAGATGGAACATGAGAACGACATCGAGGATTGGATAACCGATATTCAACGGATGAAAGATGAATTTAAAAAGATCAGACTTTAAAAATTAAAACTCCTGAAAATTCTGAATAAACGGTATTTTCTCACAGATCCAGCAAGGAATTGATATCAGTGAAAGCAAAAATTTGTAATCTAAATCCTTACCACTGCTAAACCATGAGCATTTCTGCGCAACTCAGCGTAACTATGCGAGAAATATTTTATCAAACAATCCGCGAGAAACACCTCCCTACCCGAATTTTCATCAACTTTGTATAAATTATCCCCCCATCCATGGGATTTAAGATCATTGAGATAAAAGCCCCCACCGGTTATTCCGATACCGAATTGAAACATCAGATCGGCAAACAACTGCACCTGACTGAATTCACCTGGCAGATCGAAAACAAAAGCCTGGATGCCCGTAAAAAAAACAACATCCATTGGCTGCTACGGATCGCCGTGCACAGCAAATCGCCGGGAGGTCAGGAGCCTGAACCATTTACACCCCTTGATATCCCGTACAAACCCAGGAACAAGCGCGTCATCATTACCGGCAGCGGCCCTGCTGGATTCTTTGCCGCCATCGTGCTTCAGAAAGCCGGTTTCGACACCATCCTGCTTGAACGTGGCGCCGACGTGGCCAAACGCGCACAGGGCATCCGCGGGTTTGAAAAAATAGGAACGTTCAGTCCCGTGGCCAACTACGCTTTTGGCGAAGGGGGCGCCGGTACCTTTTCCGACGGAAAGCTCACGTCCCGTTCAAAGCATATCTCAAGGGAACGCGATTTCTTCATCTCAAGTTACATCGATGCCGGCGCCCCGGCTGAGATCCGTTATATGGCCTATCCGCATGTGGGAAGCGATAACCTCCGTGTGGTGGTCAAAAACCTGCGTGATACCTACCTGCAGCATGGCGGGGAGTTCCGGTTCGAAACCATGCTGAACGACCTCGCAACGGAAAAAGGACGGGTAACGGAGGCCATTACCGGCAACGAATCCATCACGGGCGACTATTTCATCATTGCCCCCGGACATTCCGCCTATGAAACCTACCGCATGCTGATGGCCCGCGGAGTTCAGTTCCGCACCAAGAACTTCGCCATCGGCTGCCGTGCCGAACACCGCCAGGAGGAGATCAACCGGGCCCAGTGGGGCATCGGTAAACTTGATGGCGTAAAAGCCGCGGAATACCGGCTCACATCAGAGGCCGACGGGAAACACCCGGTCTATTCATTCTGCATGTGCCCCGGCGGAATGGTGGTACCAGCCGCGACTTACGCTCACCTCAACATTGTGAACGGGATGAGCAACTACCGCCGCAATGGTCTGTTTGCCAATGCCGGGTGTGTGGCCGGCATCCATCCCGACCAGCTTGCCGGACTTTCGGTCACGCCCCTCGAAGCGCTCCAATGGCTCGAAGACCTCGAACATTCGTTTTACGAATTCTCCGGCGGATACAGCGCCCCCTTCTGCACCATCAGCGATTTCATCCACGGGAAGGAACCCCGTGACATTCCCGAAACCAGCTACCCCCTCGGTTTGAAGCCCGCCCCGCTCTGGAACATGCTCCCCACGGTGGTGACACATGCCCTGCGCGAAGGACTCAAAGACTTCGACCGCCGGCTGCGCGGATACGGAAACGGCATCCTCCTCGGACTGGAAAGCAAGACCTCCTCCCCAATCCAGGCGCTGCGAGAAAAGAACGGGCTATGCACCGGGTTTGAGAACCTGTTTTTGGCCGGAGAAGGCAGCGGCTACGCCGGGGGCATCGTCTCCAGCGCCGCCGACGGGATAAAGATCGCCATGAACATCATTGAGCAATGACCCCTGCCCCTGCCCCTCCCTTTTTGGGGAGGGGCAGGGAGTGGGGTATTTATGCCGGTTACCTGATCAGTTTCCCGATGAAACCAGAAGCAATTTTTGTGCGCGGTATCCGGAAGTCGAACCACTCCTGCAGCGGGAAATCGAAGCAAATTCCGTGCATGTAATTGTAAAGCGATTTTTTCAGTCCATCGCTGAAAAGCTCATGATCGCATCCTTTCCGGTCGACGGGTATGAGGTCGTTGTTGGCGAAGGCGCCGGGCGGCACATCCTCTTTTTCCACGCCAAACCGCTGCGGATCCAGACCCACCGGGCTGTGTGCGGTCATGGCGAACTGGTGCCAGAAACCCGACTGCACCACGCCATGCATGAAGAGCTGGCGCACCACCTCCAGGGAATCAACTGTCTCCTGGACCGTTTGCGTGGGGAAGCCATACATCAGGTAAGCGTGGACCATGATCCCTGCCCGGGTAAAATGATCGGCCACACGCGCCACCTGCGCAACCGTGACCCCCTTGTTGATCATCTTCAGGATGCGGTCCGAAGCAACCTCCAGTCCTCCCGAAACGGCGATGCATCCCGATTCTTTAAGCAGGGTGCACAGTTCGCGTGTAAAACTTTTCTCGAACCGGATGTTTGTCCACCACACCACCGTGAGTTTCCGCCGTATGATCTCCAGTGCCAGGTTGCGCAGTAGCGCCGGGGGGGCGGCCTCATCGGTAAAATGAAACCCGTGCCGGCCGGTTTGGACGATGATCGCCTCTATCCGGTCGCAAATCAGCGGGGCCTTGTTGGGTTCGTAACGTTTGATGTAATCCAGGGTAACGTCGCAGAAGGTACACTTCCCCCAGTAGCAGCCATGGGCCAGCATCAGCTTGTTCCATCGTCCGTCGCTCCACAGGCGGTGCATGGGGTTGGCCACCTCGATCACCGACAGGTATTTGTCCAACGGCAGGTCCGAATAGTCGGGAGTACCCGTATCCCGTTGTGCCACATCCGGTTCCTCTGATCCGTTAAGATATACAACCCGGCCATCCACCCTCGTGAAGGTGCGTTTCAACATTTCCGGCGGCCGTTTTCCGTCCAGATGTTCGACAAGGTGCATCAGCGGGGCTTCTCCGTCATCGAGGGTGATGAAATCGACAAAGTCAAACACCCTCGGATCGGACAGCGACCTGAGTTCCGTGTTGACATACCCCCCGCCCATGGCAATTTTTATCCCGGGATGGTTCTTCCTGATCCACTGCCCGCATTTCAGCCCGCTGTAAAGATTTCCCGGAAAAGGCACGGAGATGGCCGCCAGGGTGGGCTGATGCAAGTCAATTTTATCTTGCAGGATCCCCGTAAGCAATGTGTCAATATAGCTCCCGGGATGGTCGAGCGCCTGCTGCAATCTGTCGAAGGAGGCCGCCGACCGTCCTAAGCGTTCGGCATACCGGCTGAAGCCGAAATGCGGATCAACCGTTCCGGTGATGAGATCGCCGATATCTTCAAGGTACAGCGTAGCCAGGTATTTTGCCCGATCCTGGATCCCGAGATGGCCGAAATCGTGATCAAGATCCGTCATCTGGCCAAATCGTCCTCCCTCCGGAAGCCAGCCGCCCCCACAGATCAGGTGCGCCAGTTCCGGATTTCGCCCCTGTAAAAACCCCACCACCGGCCCAACCGTCCTGATATAGACATCCCTCATCCCCACCATCCGCCTGAACTTCTCCTCCAGTTTGCCAGTCTGCCAGTCTGCGAGTCCGCCAGTCCGCTTGTCCGTCAGTCCTCCCGTCCGCCAGTCCCCCCGTCCCCCCGTCCCCCCGTCCACCACCTCAAACACCCCCTCCAACCCCTCCTGCGAGAACAGCACACCGATCACCTCGATCCCCAGGTCACACTGAAACGACCGTACATCCCTGGTATTCATGAACCCCTTCAGGCACGCTGTGGCCGGGTAAGGCGTGTTCAGTTGCGTAAACGGCGGTGTAATGAAAAGGATCGACTGGCTCAATTTGTTTTAATTGATGTGGAGACTTTGGAAATGTTTACTTCGGCCGTAAAATATTAATCCACAAAGGTTTCTTTAATAATTGATTTGACTTTTTTAATGTCCTTTGTGTTAAGTTCTCCAACAATTTTTATAATCCTTGTCAGATCAATAGTTCGAATTTGATCAACCGCAATCCAATTGTCATTCCCTTCGAGTTCAAATTTAACCCTTGTCATATAATCCCTGGACTTCGACGTAACAGGGGCAATATTTATTGTCCTCAAATATTTATTCATCTCATTGGGTGAGATTACAATACATGGTCTTGTTTTGCTTATCTCACTTCCAATGGTGGGATCCAGATTGACGAGAATAATCTGATATTGTTTTATTTCCACTCCTCAAGATTTTCGTCGTTAAAAATGTCATCTATCAAAAGTTTATCATCATCATTTGCATGCATCTCTTGAAATGATTTTTCCCAACCTTGTCTTGGCTTTGAGACAGGTTTGAGGATGATTCGACCTTTTTCCAGAATCAATTCTACTTTGTCTTTGATGTCATATTTTTCCAATAAATTTTTTGTCAGTCTGATCCCTTTAGAATTCCCTATGTCAATCACTGATATTTGCATATTTTTCATATTTATAATCACATTGTAATTACAAATGTACACAATATTTCAATTAACATCACATTTGATTTTATTTTTATAATTGTTAATCAAATGATCAAATCAAGATGATCAGGATCGATTACCAAAACACCGGGCTATGATCAATTCTACATTCGTTATTCGTTATTCGACATTCCATTCGTCAATCGTAATTCTTGATCATTCGTAAATTTTCCCGGTCGGATTGAAAATCCAATAAGATTCTTAGCACACATGCAAGCCGTAAAGGTAGTCAACCTTCCTCCCGGTTTCTCGATTCCGGATATTTTTTTCCCAGCCTATTGTAAAGTAAAAGACTTTTCGTATTTTTGCACTCCCAAATTCCTCCTTAGCTCAGTTGGTTAGAGCATCTGACTGTTAATCAGAGGGTCGCTAGTTCAAGTCTAGCAGGGGGAGCCATAGTGGACGAGCCGGTAGCAATACCGGCTTTTTTTTTTCAACCAGTCTTGAAAGGCTTGATAATTGAGCCATTAGCACGAGTGCTTGATTTATTTTTTTAGTTCGATAATTGCCATTTTCGTATTGCAGTTTCTCAGGGAAAAATAAACTAATGATCTGATACTTGACTTCTATTGGAACATGTATGAAAATTTCGCTGAGGTTAGCTAACAAGGTAACTCCAAACTTGATGTGCTTCTCAAAATGGGTTTCAGCACTCAATAAAACCTCCTTTTCCATTCTCAATTCATAAATCCTTTCAGTGTACCGGTCGTTTATTCTTTTATATGCAGGCTTTTCAAGATCACCGTTAATAAACCGATCCTCCGCTTTAATAATTTGTCCTTCATTCAACTCGATCTCGGATTGTATTGCTTTGATGCTATTTTGTTTATCTTTTCCTTTCTCCTTGGCAATATCCCTCAGCACCTCATAATAAGCTGCTATAATGTCTTGAGAAGGTTTGAATGAAGAAAGATATTTAATGAAATCTTCATTTGCTTTATCCGCACGAAATCGTATTCTATGTTCATTGTGGTTGCAATGATAATAGAAATATGTCCCTCCAGTACCTTTTGATGGACTCCCGGTTAGATTTCCAGAACATATTTTTGACCCCGGTCTAAACTGGTACCAGTAGACAGGTCAAAATGATACCACCCCAAGGCGATGGCGTACACTTCATGGTTTTAACATATATCGTTAA
>JAUXWT010000020.1 GCA_030681475.1 Bacteroidales bacterium
AAAATAAACCTAATCAGCAAACTTAAAAACAATAGATATGAACAACAACCCATTTGATGAATTAGCAGCCAGGATGGATCACAGGATGGACAAAATAGAAGCCATGTTGCTTGAAAAGGCCAACCAAAGGCCTGAACCCATGTTACCCGTGAAAGATAAGCTGATGACCGTTAACCAGGCTGCAAAATTCTTAAACACCACCCCCGGAGCCCTTTACCAGAAAGTTCACAAGGGCATGATCCCGCATTCAAAGCGCGGCAGGCTCTATTTTTCTGAAAAGGAACTGTGGGATTGGTATAATACCGGACGGAGGCAGACGGTGGCGGAGATACAGAATGAGGCTATAAAAGCGCTGAAGGCTGAAACAGCGCTTGTGGGGCATGCGAATTAGCGTATCACGAATATATGACCAGGATTGAATCCTATGACCGACATCAACAGCTACAGTGATTAATTCCGCACCCTTACCATGAGCATAAAGAGATCAATGATTTAAAAATGATAGACACAACAGGCCCTCGACAGCCTGCGGTCAACCGTAAGGTATCCAGCCCTGATCCTCACCGATCTTTCCGGGAATGTGGAAGCCCCTAATCTCGCAGATCGGAACTGATATCATTTCGCGGATCTTGTACGGTTACCTTAAAAGCGAACTACCTGGATCTGGACTATTATCCTGAGAAGTTGCAATAGTTCAATTCATAACCCGATTATGAAACAGCCGATCAAAATCTAACCCGGCTTGATTTTCCAATGAATTATCTCCAAATCTTGTTACAATTTCATGGGTTGCAAAAAGAAGAAATTGGTTGATCGCCATATCGTCATTCTGATGCCTTGAAACATAGTCCAGAACCACCAAGGCAGTTTTTTCCCTCAGTTGCTCATATTCTGTATTTGGAATTTCCGAATACTTGCTAAAACCATAACCTGACTGTGTAACGGTTCTCCATTTTAACCAAGCCTCAAACACATAGAGTGAATACACTTCTCTACCCAGTATTGCATGGTACTTCTGGATGGCGATTTGCTTGGGGGGCGGTGATTCATCTGGAGACAGAACAGCCCTTATTAGGCTGTCTTTCTTCACAAACTGGTCGGCAAGTTCAATTTGGTAAATGGTTCCTTCCTGGAAACTTTTGGATGTTTTTGTCAGTTGCTCAAGGATGTTGAATCCTGCCATCAAATCCTGTTCGACAATCGCTTTGTATTCCCCGTATTGCTCTTGCCTAATATAGTTCTTCTTATCTATCGTTCTCCAGTACTGATCATCAGTCAACTTCGTAAACCGGTCTAATGAATAGGCCTTGCTGATAGCGTAAAAGTAATTCTCGGATTGCTGCAGGTATAGGACATCATCAGCTATGAATTCCATGGACCGGTATCCCTTTTCGATCAAGACTCTGGCATTCCTGATCGTTGAAGAGATATAATTATCAACATCATGCCGTACGCTGTCATCACTGATATCGACACTTCGCAGATTTTTACAAGTTAAGATCAAAGCCTCTGCGTTTATTTTCAGATAAACTTCAGGACTAACATCAAGTGTGTCTGAGGGAAATGATCCTACTGAGGTTGTATCTACCTGATTCAGATCTGACAAGCGGATCCTGATAATTTCCTGAGACTCAGAAATTGTATGAAAAATCTTGAAAGTCCAGTAAACATCCTTCAAGTCTCTGATCAGTTTTGTGTCGGATTTTACCTTGTCAAGTAAATCTGGTTTGCTCTTTGGTTCAGGGACACATGAGGATAATACAATTATGAAGATTATTGATATTGCGCTGATTGTTAGTTTTGGCATAATCTTGTTCATTTTTGTTTTGATAGAAATTTTGTTAACTACTGAAATTTGTTCAAGAGCCGAAATTGATACCAAAGGAATAACCAGTCGATTGTTCAATATCAGTGGTTATTCTTAAAATCATCATGATAGCACCTGGCAGCAACATTTTTTGTGGCCCAAATTGTACACTGATGCCCGAAAATTTAGTGCCCATGTTTTCGGAATGTGTTGTCAATTCATTGAACTTTCGTCCGATACTTTTGAATTTTGCAGCTTCATATTGGCTGACTACGCCGTTAGCCCGGTCGATTGCGATAACCAATGAATCCAACTCGTGATAAATCTCTTTCGTCAACCGTGTAACTGCGATGACATCGGCGCCGAACTGACGTGTTCTTTTTATTGCATCAAAAATTCCCATTTCGAATAGTTTTAAAATTGTTGTTGTTTTAGTTATTTAACTGAAAAGCCATCCTGCGATTTTAAGAAAGATCAATATCCCGACTAACGCTATAAAGATTTGAAAAATCACTATCGCACATCCGGCTCCTGAAGCAGCTGCACCGGCCACCCCATCTTCTGCTTTACCGGATGATAGATAGCTCAAAATTCCTCCGATAGCTGCAACTATTAATATTACCCATAGCCATGTCATAGTTTTAAGTTTTAAAATTTGTGATTTGTTTTAATCATTTTGATTTTGTCGAACATGTAATTTTCAGCTTCATTCATTGACAACACCCGTGACTTTTGCGAGAAAGTGACCTCTGTAAAACATTTTTCTTTCAACTCTCTGAAATCTGAATATTTCCGCTCCAGGTGTCTGATCAAGTCCTGGGGATTCGACAAGCTGATTGTAATATTGCAGGTTCTTGCCGTTTCCTCATAACAGGTTATTTCTCTTTCAAATTCGCCAAAGGTGATTTGGATCTTTAATGCATTGCGGTCAAAAAAATTAAGAAAGCTCATGTTGTTAAGATTTAAATGGTTGTTTGAATCCGTTGATTACCAGTTTAATTTTTTAGTCCGGGTACGGCTGCTTTTTATATTACCGGAATTATCATACTGGTGGGTAGTTGTCATTTTATAACCGCCCAGGTCGAGACTCGTTGTTCTTGAACTCGACCTTCTTGTTCCATTACTATATACATCTGTACCTGAAATATAGCTGTTGTTACCCATAGAGGTTCTGGTAGTTTTTACTGTTGTGTAGCTGCTTGGCGTGCGGTAAGTTTGGTTGCTCAGGTAATTACCTGCCGATTTGTAGGTTGTGTTGTGATTTGTAACCATTGACGTTGAATAGACGGACGATGAAACACCCGGTGCGTTAGAAAAGTTGGAATACGAAGATCTTGACTGAGCCGAGACCATTCCGATTGAACTTAAAACTACTGCTAAAACGATTGTTAACTTTTTCATGATTTGAGTTTTTAGAAGGTTATTAATGGTTTGTTTATAGTATATCGTCCCAGACTCAAAAAGGTAATCATACTATCCTTATTTATTTTTTTATTATGCTGCAATACAAGGCAGCAATATGGTTTTATTATACTTTTGTCTTTATATAACTCTCCTACATGATCCGTTGCTCTATTATCGTGCTAATCAGTTGCTTTTGCGTCTTTGCTTATGGTGGAGACAAACGTGCCCTAATAGTTGCCATTGGCTCCTATCCGGCAAATAGTGGATGGAATAAGCTGAGTTCCGCCAATGATGCCAAGCTAATGCGAACGATCTTGCAACAGCAAGGCTTTGAAGATAAAAACATCGCCATCTTGGCAGACGAAAGGGCTACCAAAGCCAATATCCTGAAGTCGTTGGAGAACTTGATTACCAAATCAAATAAAAGTGATGTAGTGGTTTTCCACTTTTCGGGACATGGTCAACAGATTGTCGATAAAAACGGTGATGAACTGGATGAGTATGATGAAGCCTTAATTCCACTTGATGCCAGGAAAACAGAAACTACTCAGTACAAGGGAACCAAGCATTTGATTGATGACGAACTGAATGGTTTCCTTTACCGGCTGAGGCAAAAAGTAGGTCCCAAAGGTGATGTGATTTTCATTTTAGATGCGTGCCACAGCGGAACAGCCACACGCGGAACTGAAGATGAGGCGATTTTTAGAGGAACTGATGTTCCGTTTGAAATTGCAAAACCGGAATCGAATAAGTACTCTGAAGAGAGCGATAAATTTGATGAACAACAATCCCAGTTGACAAGAGGGAACGCAGAACTTTCTCCCTTTGTGATTATCAGCGCATCGGGGCAACAGGAGTTAAACCTGGAAATAAAAGATAAGAACAATACTGGGTATGGTTCCTTAACTTTTGCCCTGGGGAAAGTATTGGCAAACAACCACGAAAAACTGACCTATATCAGTCTGTTTGATTTGACAAGGAACGAAATGTGTGCAGGTTTTGAAGGAAAACATCAGCAAACACCCCAACTTGAAGGACAAGCTGACCGTATTCTCTTTGCCGGAAGCCAGGTTATCATTCCAACCCATTGCAGGGTGATTTCGGTAGTTAATTCGACAAAATTAATGGTGGATGCAGGTGAATTGAATGGATTGACCATCGGTTCCGAGATCAGCTTTTACCCCATCAATACAAACAAGCCGGACAAAGCAGGACTTTTGGCAAAGGGAATTGTGAAACGTGTTGGGTTGACCGAAAGCGATGTGAGTTTTGATAAGGCGATTGAAAAGGAGAAATTTAAAGATACCTGGGGTTTTGTGACGAAATACCAATTATCAAAGATGTATCCTGATGTCAATACCATGAGGGCCGATGTCCTCCGCAGAGCCACCTCGCGCGAACCTTCGTTAGATGTTTCGTTTGAAATGATCAACTCCAAAACTTCTTTGGCAATTCCAGTCAGTCACCCATTTAAAATTGGCGACTCATTTCAAATAAAGATCATCAACAAGGGTTCAAAAGATGCATTCTTCCAAATCATTGATATTCAGCCTGACAATCAAATTAGCCTACTTTTTGATGCATCCCAACTTTCTAATAACGATTTGTATATCAAGGCAGGGCAAGCCAAAATAATTGATAAAGTGACTTTCACGATTAGTAATCCCGTGGGGGTGGAAATGTTAAAACTTGTGGCATCAGACAAGCAGTTAGATTTGTCCGCGATCAAAACAAAACTGCCGGTAGCCAACCGAAGCAGCCAAGCCAATGAATTTGAACAATTTTTGGACGAGATTTATGGCACCGAACAAGGAGAAAGATCTCTCGGTAGTTTCAGCAAAGTCAACATTTATACACGGACATTTACGATCAAAGCAAAGTAAACGATATGACCGACATCGAAATTTTGAAACGTATAAAGGAGAATGACCCCAGAATAATCACTGATTTATACAAGCGATATTTCAAAGAAATAGTACAATATCTCCAATTCAAGTTCAATCCGGCGATAAATAGACAAGATGCAGAAGATATTTATGTAAGAAGCTTTGAAATTCTTTGCGGCAATATTAAGGGTGAAAAAAATACGGAAAATGAAGGTTCTATAAAGAAATATATATACGGGATATGCTGGCATTTAGCCTGTGACGAAACAAAGCGGAAACGGCGGGTATCGGGAGAACCGATCAAAATAATTTTTCCAATTCTGGATGACCCTGACTGGGAGAAAATATCAAACAAAAGGAGAAAGAAATTTGCAATACCAGACAACCCTGATTGGGAGGAAAACTGGGAGGAAAAAGACGAAAAAATGAAGCTATTATTTCAGATTGACGAAAAAGAGAAGCTATTAAAACAAATTGTAGGAAAATTAACTGAACCATGTAAGTCTCTGTTAACTCTTTTTTGGTACGATCAAAAAAGAGATACCGAGATTGTCACCCTAACGAAATATGAATCAACAGATACAGTTAAAAATCAGCGCTCACGGTGTATGAAAAAGTTAAAAGATGAATACCTGACCAAATTAGTAGCTGAAAAAAACATTTCGAGTGAGAAGCACACCCAACTTTTAACGAATTAATTATGGACAAACAAGATAAATTTGAGAAATATATTCTTGGCCAAATGACTGAACCTGAAAAGGCGGAATTTGAAAACGAACTTGAAAACAACCCATTGTTAAAAGAGCAACTGGAACTGGAGCAAGACATTGTCGGGCAAATACGCAACCGGGCATTTGTGGATAGACAAATCAATGTTGCTAAAAAGGAATTGCAAAGAGGTAAAGTTATTCGCTTAATATTCTATTCCGTTACTTCCATTGCTGCTTTGTTCCTGGTATTTTTCGTGGTTCATGGAGTATGGCAAGGCAAGCAATGTGACAACCTTTACGCTGCCAATTTTACAACCTATACCGATTATCTGCCAACAGATGGTTCCTATCGGGGTGATGCTGAAATTGATTCTCTACTCTTAAAAGCCATGTTGGCATACGAAAAAAAGGACTTTACCTCTGCCGAAACCCAATTTAGTCAAATCCTTTCAACAAAAGATAATCCTGAAATCCGGTTTTATCTGGCCATAGCTCAATTGGAAACCGGTAAAATTAAAGAAGCCCTTAATACCTTGCAAATGCTTTATAACTATCCTATTGATTACCGATATTATGAGCAAACACGTTGGTATCTGGCATTGGTACATCTAAAACTACATCACAAAAGTGAAGCAAAAAAATACCTGGATGAGTTGGTGGCTTTGGATGGGGAGTATTTGGATAAAGCAAAGGAGTTGTTGGGAAAACTATAAAGAGATCCTAAGACAGTAGAAGGCAACTAAAAGAACAGTTGTAGTCAATAGAAGGATTGATTATTAATCTGAAAAATGCCACTTTATCAACAGACCCTTGACTTAGTCTAAAAACATTCCGGCTAATGATATTTTTGCTAAAACACAGCACAAAACCCAGTTAACGATACCTCCTTCTCAATAAAGAAAAAATATATTCTAACCAGTTCACAATTTGTTTTGAAAAAAATATTATTCAGTTTGTTTCTTTTACTGTGCCTTCAAACACTTTTAGCACAGGATGTAAAAAAAGCATTTTCACATTTTGAAGCCGAAAAATACGACTTGGCGGCTTCAGAATTTGAACAAATTATAAACTCTATTGAAAATGAGACTAAGGCAATTGATTATAGTAGTTATGCTTTTTGTTTAACCTATACGGCAATTTCTTGTGAACGTAATAACCAAATTGAAAAAGCCATAAATTATTATTTGAAGGCACAATCAACATATATAAAAAACCCTGCCTGGAATATATTTATGTATTCTGCTGTTTTGAAAAATTTGGGGCAATTGTATCTAGGCATGGGCCGGTATGAAGAGGCAGAGTCGTTAATGAAAGAGGCAATACGAATCGATAAATCATCCTCTGGAGGTAATCAAACCTCCTATTGTATAGGTTTAATAAATTTGGCTTCAATATATCAATATATGGGTCAGTATGAAAAGGCGGAAACTTTTATGAAAGAAGCAATGCCAATTGCAAAAGAATACTTCGGGGAGAATCACCCAGAATTTGGAAGAGTTCTAAATAATTTGGCGCAATTATATAAAGCGATGGGCCGGTATGAGCAGGCAGAGACTTTGATGAAGGAGGCAATACGAATACATAAAGTAGCTCTTGGAGAGAATCATTATGACTTTGCTAGTACTCTAAATAATTTAGGAGCATTATATCAAGACATGGGTCGGTATGAGCAGGCAGAGCTGTTAATGAAAGAGGCAATACGAATGGATAAAGCATCTCTGGGAGAAAATCATCCTTCATATGGCAGAGATTTAAATAATCTAGCCTCGTTATATCAAATGATGAGCCGGCATGAACAAGCGGAACCTTTGATGAAAGAGGCGATGCAAATTGATAAAGAATATCTTGGAGAGAATCATCCTTCATACGGAATTAGGTTAAACAATTTAGCCCAATTATATCAGGCGATGGG
>JAUXWT010000025.1 GCA_030681475.1 Bacteroidales bacterium
CTGAATAAATACCATTAATCAACTTGGTGAAAGTAAAGGCGCTAATTTGTCCGCTGGATTGGGGAATCGGTCATGCAACCCGTTGTGTTCCGGTAATATTAAAACTAAACGAACTTGGTTTTGAGGTGGTTGTTGCCGCAAGTGGCCGTCCGCTCGAATTTTTCAGGAAAGAGTTTCCCGGTATTCAATACATTGATTTTCCCGGGGTTCAAATTCATTATCCAAAAAATAACCGGATCGCGATTCATTTGTTCAAACGGTTACCAGGTTTTTTGTATAGTATATGGCAGGAACACCGGACACTGAAAAAGATTGCCGCGCAATCGGGGGCAACTCTGATTATTTCAGATAACAGGTACGGGTGCTGGCTTCCGCAGGTAACTTCGGTATTTATCACTCATCAACTGAATATTCAGGTTCCCCGTAAGTTAAGGTTCATCGGGCGTTTGATCAACTCGATCAATTACCGGTTCATCAACCGGTACGACACATGCTGGGTCCCCGATTTTGAGCCTCACAAAGGGTTGGCAGGCGCGTTGTCACATCCCGTGCAGTTGCCATCAAATGCGAAGCACATCGGCATTCTGTCGCGTTTTTCAAAGCGGCCTTATTCAAGTCCCATCAGCGTGCAACCTGAATTTGACCTGTTGGTCATGCTTTCGGGACCGGAACCCCAAAGAACCATACTTGAAGAAAAAATTCTCCATCAACTGGTCAGTATCAACATGCAGGTGGCCATGGTTCGTGGTATGCCCGAATCGGATGAAGCGCATGTGCTTGACAACAGGATACATATTTTTTCGCACCTGGATACTGCAAAGTTGAATGATTTGATCAACAGGTCGGCCCTGGTGATATGCAGGTCAGGGTACTCCAGTATCATGGACATGGTGACCCTGGGCAAAAAGGCGATTTTTATCCCCACGCCAGGTCAGACGGAACAGGAATATCTCTCCCATTATTTAATGGAAAAGAAGATCTATTTTTCAATGAGGCAGGATGATTTTGACCTTCTGTATGCCATTGAAATGTCGAAAAATTTCCCGGGAATGGTCATTCAAAACAACTACAAGGTACTGGAAGAGGAGATAAAAGCGCTGATGTGACCGGTCAGCTCTTTTTTAATGCGCGGTAAACAAGATAAATTCCTGCAACAACGAATGGGATGGAGAGCATTTGTCCCATATTCAGGTAGAGGCCCTGCTCGAAGCCCACCTGAGGTTCCTTGATAAACTCGATCAGGAAACGCATGCCGAACACCAGGATCATAAACAGGCCAAATAAAAAGCCAGGAGAAGACTTCCGCTGCGTTTTTGAATAATACCACCATAAAATGACGAATATCGCAAGGTAGGATAAGCCTTCGTAGATCTGGGTAGGATGACGTGCAAGCAACGCATCAGACGGCGTAGTTGACCTTAGGAAGATGAAACCCCAGGGAAGATTGGTTGGCAGGCCATATATCTCAGAGTTCATCAGGTTGCCCATGCGAATGAGGAAGCCGGCAAGCGCGACAACGATCACGATCCTGTCCATGACCCAGAGAAATGGTTTTTTCCGTAAATAAGAGAAAATGAGGATGGATATTATGATCCCGATCCCTGCCCCATGACTGGCCAGTCCTCCTTCCCATACTTTGAATATCTTGATGGGATGCGCAAGGTACCATGCGGGTTCATAAAAAAACACATGGCCCAATCGCGCCCCGACAATGGTTCCGATGATCATGTAGGTGGTAAGTTCATCGAGAAGTTTAACCGGAACATCCTCCTGTTTAAAGAACTTCAGCAGGATAAGGTAGCCAAGAAAGAAGGAAAGTGCAAAGAACAATCCATACCACCTGACAGCAAAACTTCCAATCTCAAATATCTCCGGACTCGGATTCCAAACAATGGATATTATCTGCATATTTAGTGGACTAATCTGATTTACGATTATACGATTATGCGATTTACGATTGCACCCCGGTCACTTGTCACTTGTCACTCGTCACTTGTCACTTAAAAGCATTGATCTTCATATTAAACAAACTATCAATATGTGCGGCAAGTTCATGCTGATTATTCTGCGATGCAACCATCGACATTCTTTTAATGATTCCCAGCGTAGTTTGAACATCCTGCTCAAAATATTGAGCATGGGACGGGGAGAATGAATAATAATAATCGAGGTTCTGACTGCAGATTTCGGCAACACACTCGATAAGCTTATTCGCTTTTTCCGGTGCGCCGGCCTGATAATATATTTCGGAATACGGCAGCATATACATATCAAATGGCACCTTTGCGTCGGGAAAATATTTGATATATGTATCCAGCATTTCGATGGCCTCCTTATTTTTTCCCTGTTCCTGCAAAGCTTGTGCAACACGCATGAAGTTGGTTTTCGGCCTTACAGAGTTATTCAGGCTTTCAGGGTCAACATAAACATGGGAATCATTGAGGTTACCCCAGGCAAATTTGTTTTTGAGAAGGTCGTACGACGTAAGCGCATCAACGCCTCCCATGCCCTGGATATAGTCGGCAGGATCGGCCTTGACCGGCATGAATTTGTAAACCCAACCCTGGACCAGGCAGAATGAGTCGATGGAAACACAATGATTCACGCTTGAGGGCGCTGCAAAATATAGCGGACGTTTCCATTGGTTTGAAGCGAGCAAGTCAAGCAACATCACGTCGTTTTTGTAAAGCTGGTTTGACCGGATGGTCCAGTAAACGGAATCCACCATCTTCCCCTGGAGATGTTTGGGTACAATTCCGTACTTAACACAGGCCGCTGAGTCAACGGTAATTTTAACCTTTTTTGAGGGGAAGAATTTCATCCTGGTGCCATTCTGCAACTGAAGAAAGGTCTTGGGGTCGTCGCTTTTGATAAAATCCATCATGTCTTTCAGTTCAACATAACCTTTAAAACCGACATCGTAAAACGGAAGAATGTCATTGGTGCCTTGCCGGTATTGTTCCTTGGACAACGAAAGCGGAATGGGTTCAGATTCATAGGCTTTTTGATACAATTGGTTGATGTACCAAGGGCCCGAGGAGAGCATGAGGTTCACCACCCGCACATCGGTACCGATCCCTTCCACCTCCTGGTCATACCATAACGGGAATGTGTCATTATCGCCATTGGTAAAGAGTATCCCCTGCGGGTCGCAGGAGTTCAGGTAATTTGCGGCAAAATCACGGCAGGCGTATTTCCCGGAACGATCGTGGTCATCCCAGTTTTCCTTGGCCATGATGCCCGGTACGAGCAGCAGGCAAACGCCAAATACAGTGACAACAGAGATATTTTCTGGAAGTTTTTTCTTCAGGTAGTTTATCAACGGAATGATTCCCAGTCCGATCCAGATCGCGAATGCATAAAATGAGGCAGCGTAGGCATAATCCCGTTCCCGGGGCTCGTAGGGTTGCTGGTTCAGGTAAACCAGGATGGCCAGCCCCGTCATGATGAACAAAAGTCCGATGATTATGGTTCCTTTATAATCCCGGCCCATGTGGAATAAAAATCCGGCAAGTCCAAGTAACAACGGTAGAAAATAATATTTGTTGGTGGCGCGGTTTTTCTTGCTGTCGGGCAGGTTGGTCTGGTCATGTCCGAGCCTCATTTTGTCAATAAACGGGATCCCGCTGATCCAGTTACCTTCTTCAATACCGCCATATCCCTGGATATCGTTCTGTCGGCCGGCAAAATTCCACATAAAATACCGGATGTACATGTGGCCGATCTGATAGGAGAAGAAATATTTCAGGTTTTCCCCGAAGGTTGGGCGGTTCAATTTTCCCGGCTTGCCGTCATTGGCGATAATATCTACCGGTCTGCCTTCACCGCCCCATTTTTTATAAAACTCCGCCGAACCTCTGCGCTGGTTGCTCCACATCCGCGGAAAAATTGTTGTAAACTGCGGGTCCCAAACCGGTACGGTTCCTGTCCGGTCATCGATGATGATGTATTTCCCGGATTGTACATCTTTCTGATATACAGGATTACCATCGGCGTAATCCACGATCGGGGCGTTGTAATATTGTCCGTAAGCAACCGGGAAATCACCATACTGTTCCCGGTTCAGGTAGGAAAGCAGGCTGATAGCATCCTTGGGAGCGTTTTCGTTGATTGGGGGATCGGCATTGGCCCGGATCACAAGCATTATAAATGATGAATACCCGATGAGTATGAATGTAAAAGCTAAAATGATCGTATTTAAAACGGTTTTGCCCTTTTTACGGGTAAAATACAATCCCCAGATAATCAATCCGATCACCAGGGCAAAGTAAAAGAAAGTACCGGAATTGAAAGGTAAGCCCAACCCATTGACAAAAAGCAACTCAAATTTACCGGATAGCTGCACCGTTCCGGGGATGATGAGAAACATCACAAATGCCAGGATCAGGATCGACAGGATAAATGTGAGTAACATCCCGACCTTGGTGGGTTTTTGATACTTTTTATAGTAATAGACCATGCAGGTTGCCGGGATGACGAGCAGGTTAAGCAGGTGAACGCCGATGGCCAGCCCCATCATGAAAGCGATCAGGACAAGCCACCGATAGGAGTGCTTTTCATTGGCCACCTCTTCCCATTTTAAAATGGCCCAGAAGGATATGGCGGTAAAGGCAGATGACATGGCATACACTTCGCCCTCGACAGCCGAAAACCAGAAGGTATCGCTGAAGGTATAGGCCATGGCGCCGATAAATGCAGAACCGAATACAGTATACATCTGACCGTTGGTCATTTCACCTGAAGGGGCGACGATCTTCTTTGCAAACAAAACAATGGTCCAGAACAGGAATAAAATGGTGAAACCGCTTGAGATCCCCGACATCATGTTGACCATCATGGCCACTTTCGAAACATCGCCAAAGGCGAAAAGTGAGAAAAACCGTCCAACCATCTGAAAGAAAGGGGCTCCCGGCGGATGGCCTACCTGTAGTTTAAATGCCGTGGCGATGTACTCCCCGCAATCCCACCAACTGGCTGTGGGCTCAATGGTAAGGATGTAAACCGTTGAGGCGATCAAAAAAGTGACCCAGCCGAAAATGTTGTTCAGTTTCTGGAATTTCTTCATGGAATTTTGATTATCTGATATGCTGCTGCGAAAGTACAAATTTACCCTCAAACCGCGGAGGGTAATATTTTTTTTTTACCTTTGCACCCTGAAACGAGCGAGGAGGAACGAGCGAAGGAATCCGTAAATCGTCAACTCGTCAATCAACTTGACCCATGGTGTAAAGGTAGCACGAGTGATTTTGGTTCACTCGGTCTAGGTTCGAATCCTGGTGGGTCAACGGAACAAATGTGAAATGCGAAATGCGAAAAGGGGTAACCCGTCATTTCGCATTTTTTTTTACATTTCAGATTTCAGAATTAGCACCCACACCCTCCAGATAATCAAAGCCATAAAGCAACTTTTTGGTTGAAGAGGAGCTGCATTTATCCGAAAATCAGCACTCATTATCAATGCTTTGCCAAATGAACCCGATTTTCCTGGCAGCGTATTGTTCGTCTCCCTATCTTTGCTATTTATTCCAACTATATGCAAATCATATCAAAACCCACTCCATTACTTTTCCTCTGGGATACACGGAAGATTGATTTTGTCGAGATGATGAAGATTGTCGTGGATATCCATCAGGAGATTCTTGCCATTGATGCGGACATGCATGCAGATCTTGAAACGTTATTACTTGAAAACGGTTCTCAGCAGCAGGATTTATGGGGGGCTAATATTTATCCGTTGAAGGATCCTGGCGACCAAATTGAATTTACATCATTTATTAATATCAGGCCCTCTCAGGGTAACCGGGGAATGGAGGTTAAAGATAGTTCTACCAGAGAGTTAATCAGATCGATAATCGGTAAACTTCTTGTAAAATCATAAAATAAATTACTTTGTACAAACTTGTTTTTCAAAAGAACATGACTGTCGAAAAGTGGTCTTCCTTTCCCAGGTTGCAGCAATTGCTTATGATTGCAAATGAACTGAACAGGGCTCAGAATGCCTTGGAAAAAGGTGATATCGAGAATGCGATCCATGCATGGGAACGCGCTTTCGAACTGACTGATTTGACTGTTGAGGATAAGAAAAATGTCAGATTGCTAAAGGAATTGCTGAGATTCCGTGAAATGATGGGTGAGAATTTCATTTCGCACGACACCTTTTTCAACAAGGCCTTAATGAATGGTCTGATTCAGATGGATCCGGCTGCATATAGCGCGATGTGCTGACCTTATTCTTTCAAAAATTTTGACACCTTAATCGTACCATTTCCGTTCACCTTTACAACATAAAGTCCGTTCCGCAGTGATTTGACGTCAATATAGGTTCTGGGTTCGGTAATTTCTTGTCGAAGTGCCTCTTTCCCTTGCAAGATGTGTCAACGTTCTGTTCATTCCACTGTATGACACCATTGGTGGTAGTATCAGGAAAGTACAAGGATTCCAGATTATTGGCCGTTGGCAGCGGATTCATCCATTGCCAGTCCTGGGCAACCGTAAGTAGTGAGGTCAACAAATTCAAATGCAACCCTTTCAACCTTCTCCCTGATAACCAATAACAAGCAAAACTGTTTAGGAGTTCAAAAAGCCCGGATGGCCCTGACACAATGCTTGTACCACTAATCAGTTGTGTAAGGTGAGCCATTGCTAAAAACCTGTTCCCATGCATCGTAGGCATTGTATTCTGAAGAGGTATCATAATCAGCCGGCCTGAAACCACCGATCAGATTTTGAATTGGATACATGAGGTTCAGTTCAACCTGTGAAGGTAAAAACCAGTCGCTGTATCCATTAAGTATCAGATCATCCGGAGCCGCTATCAATCCATGCAGACCCGTACCATCGATATAAAAGATTTTTCCACCCTGGTAACTCTGGCCAATATGCAGTGTGTTTTCTATGAAAAAGAGTTTTCTGGTATTAGTTTCCTTTGCTTTGGTTTATCCAACAGCTGCCCAAATCTGGGTGAGAACCTACGGAGATTCCACATTCAATACTCAAAGTTATAGAATTATCGAACACTACGATCATGGTTATTTTATATCTGCGCAGAAATATAATTCTGGAGTGTTTGACTTTGGATGGCTTTTAAAAACGGATATCAATGGGTTTCCATTATGGAATAAAACCTTTGGAGATATGAATTCCGGTTCACCATTAATTGGAATAGACAACATCGATAATGGTGGGTTAATTATGGTAGGTCAGACAGCAAATTATAACCAAAACTGGGCTGCTTATGTTGTGAAACTTAATGCCTGCGGTGAAAAGGATTGGTGCCGGCTCTATCGCACACCGGGCAGGAATGTTTACGGGCTTGGGATACAGGCCATACCAGGCGGAGGATCCATCATCATGCTGGGCAATTGGGGTACCGACTGGAATAAAGACTTATGGCTTCTGCGTCTGGATGAAAACGGCGATATCGTGTGGCAGCAGGCGTACGGCCTCAGCCCGTTGTTCGACGCTCCGGAGGGCAATCATCTTTTTCGTACCCTTGATACCAATTTTGTCATTACTGACCGTGTTTTTTCGCCCGATTCGGGGCAGACCAATCAATACAGGACCCGTCCAATGATAATCCGGGTTTCCCCCGACGGGACGGCCCTTTTTGAGCTTGCCTGGGGAACCGCAATGAATTTCAAAGGTTACGGATGGGCCTCCTGCGATGACAAAAAAGGGAACCTGCTTTCGGTCGTTCAGAGTCAACTTTCCAGTCCACCATATACCGGACCATGCCTAATCCGTACTTCGAAAAGCGGAAATCCGTTGCAGTATAAAAACCTTGTTGACACAGCCATCATTGGCGGCGCCACCACAATCAACTGGTTCGCCGACTCGACCCTTGCAATAGGACTGATCTGGAAACAGGTATCAGGATCCGGAGAACCTTTTATTATTGGGGCAATGAAAACGGATTCACTTGGAAATAAGTTGAAATTCAAGCAGTTGATCTATGACGGTGATCAGCCTTTCAACGATGCCGTAATGTCCTATGACAACAAAGTGATGCTGATCAACAGCTATTATCAGACCAATACCATTAAGACCTTCGCCTTCAAGCTCAACTCAAATCTCGACTACGACAGCATATACACCCATCCCTTTATCTATGACAGTCTTTGCCCGCACCCGGTGGTTTCCGACACCACTTCGCTGATCTCTTGTCACGTGGTGCATGTCGGGCTGGATGAACCGGACGCAAATCCGGAAACGACAAAACTGAAAATATTCCCGAACCCGGCCTCCCGGCAGGTCACCATCGAACTGCCCCGCTACCTGGTGCGCAAGTCAGCACAGGCTGGGGTGACGATCACCACGGTCTATCATCAATGGGACAAAACCACTCTTACCATTTATGATTTGACAGGTCGGTCGGTGTATTCTGAAAAGGTCACGGATAAGACGGGAGAAATCACACTCGATGTTTCAGCCTGGCATGCAGGGGTTTATTGTGCCAGGTTAGTGTTTAACAATGCGGAAGCAGCGGGACAACGATTTATTGTAGGGTATTAGAGATGGGTGGTTTGCAGAGAAAATATCCATTTGCGCAGCCTTTGTGCAGGATTTGTACAGGAATATTGAGTGATATTGAATGATAATCCAGGGCAGTTGAAATCTTTCAATATTTTGTAGTACACTAACATACAAACACACATCAAATTCATCCACATATAAGGAATGATTATGAATGATGTAGGTATTAGTCCTGGTGGGTCAACGGAATTTAAGCATAACCCCTTGACAGACAAAGCTGTCAAGGGGTTTTTTATTGGGATTGAGCTGACTTTGAATGGTGTGCTCCATTCGCCGCTTCCCGCTCATGGCGCACCTAATCTCTAATGCAGCGGACAGGGTGGCCGGCCGACTTATTGAAACCATTAACAATGCTGTAATTATTGCTGAAGAATAGTTGCCAGCCATTAGTGACACTATTCTGATCACTACTCCAGTAGTAGCCTGCAGTACCGCGATAGCCAAGTACACCACTGCCCTGGTCCAGGTTTCCGGCAGCATGCATTTTTAAACCGGAGGTAAATGGTCCGTTCCAAGTCAACCAGTTTCCGGCTGCATCCACATTGGCCCATTCGACAGAGGTGGGCAATCGCCAGGCGCTGCCTAACAGAAGTGTACATGGGTCATTATTTGCAACCCAATCGGAATTTTCGTTTATTGTTGTTATCCATACTGTGTTTGGGGTACGCGTGGTTCCGTCGTGCATGTAACCTTGCATCCGGTTATACTGCCAGTACCAGCCGGCCGATGCCTCCGTATTATCGCTCACAGCAGTGGGCTGCTGGGTGGCCCCCAGGTTTCGGGTGATCCAGCATTTCGATGTTTCACCGGGAATATTGGTCACCGTACCATAGGCAACCGTCTTTCCAACGGGAGCAACATTGCCGGCAGTGTGAACTACTGTAAAAGATGATCCACAAGTTAATGCCTGTGCAACGAGGGTTGCAGATACAGAATTCCCGCAGGCATTGGATGCCCATACATAACGTGTATAACTGTTGCCCGTGGTCAGGCCCGTTTCAGTTTTGGTTAATGCAGTGCCCATGTTTGTTGCTCCGGCATAGTTATTCACAGCGCTCCACTTATACCCGGTGGCACCGGCAACTGTATCCCAGTTCCATACGATCTGGGTTGGAGACTGCACATGTATCCCTTCCGTTGGTGCAGGTGGATTGAGGGATGTTGTCTGGGTAAGCGTAACCGGGTTGGAATTCCCGCAGGCGCTGTATGCCCAAACGTAGCGGGTGTATGCAGTGTTGCAGGTCAGGCCGGTTTCAGTGTTGGTTAATGCAGTGCCCATGTCTGTTGCACCGGCGTAGTTATTTGTGACACTCCATTTATACCCGGTAGCGCCGGCAACTGCATTCCAGTTCCAAACGATCTGGGCTGCGGATGGCACATGCGTCCCTGCAGTTGGTGTGGCAGGTGGATTGAGGGATGTTGTCTGGGTAAGGGTAATCGGGGTGGAATTCCCGCAGGCGCTGTATGCCCACACAAATCGCGTGTATGGAGTATTGCAGATCAGCCCGGTCTCAGTTTTTGTGATAGCGGTTCCCATATCTGTTGCCGTGGCATAATCATTGATCGTATTCCATTTATAACCGGTTGCATTTGCAACGGTATTCCAATTCCACACAACCTGGGTTGCGGCCGGAACCTGCGTTCCCGCGGTTGGAGTTGCCGGAGGATTCAGTAATGTTGTCTGGGTAAGCGTTAACGGTGTGGAATTCCCGCAGGCGCTGTATGCCCATACAAATCGCGTGTATGGAGTATTGCAGGTCAGCCCGGTCTCGGTTTTTGTGATGACCATTCCGATATCTGATGCCGAAGCGTAATCATTGATCGTATTCCATTTAAATCCGGTTGCATTTACAACGGTATTCCAATTCCAAACAATCTGGGTTGCTGCCGGCACATGTGTTCCCTCGGTTGGAGTTGCCGGAGGATTCAGTGATGTTGTCTGTGTGAGTACGACCGGGATGGAATTTCCGCAAAAGGTGTATGCCCACACGTAACGCGTATAAAGTGTGTTGCAGGTAAGCCCTGTTTCGGTGTTTGTAATAGCTGTGCCCATATCCGTTGCTCCGGCATAGTTATTTACAGCGCTCCATTTATATCCGGTGGCACCGGCAACAGTATTCCAGTTCCACACGATAGAGGTTTGAGCAGGTAGATGTGTACCGGTAAGAGGAGTTGGCGTCACTGCACCGGGTACGGTGGCTGTAAGTGTTGTCATGACAGATTCGCCGCAACTGTTGTATGCCCAAACATATCTGGTATAAGTTGTTCCGCAAATAGTTCCGGTTTCGGTCTTTGTAATGGCAGTGTTCATATCAACCGCGGTTGCATAATTTGCTGTTGTATTCCATTTGTAGCCCACGGCACCGGAAACAGCCAGCCAATTCCATACAACCTGACCCAGCGATATAACTGGTGAACTTGCTACAGGTGATGCAATTACGCAAGGCGAAAAGGTCATCCACATTCCATTGGTGAAAATGCTCAGCGAACCGCTGGTTCCGCATGTTGTGCAATAAACCATCAAACCCTCGTCAGGACTAACAATGGCATTCCGTTGTGCATAGGTCATCCGGGGAAGCAACAATCCCCTTACTGTAGATTTTATGTCGAGCATAGCGGAATTAGCCGGAGGACTATTATCTGAATTGATCCCAACCTGTGCAAACATTGTGCTGCTGAAAAGCAGAAGCATAATAATAAAAAAGGTTAATGTTTTCATGATTGTCAGATTTAAAGGTTATAAAACCACATTCCGACTCCATGATCAAACTGATTAACCTGGGATAGAAAAATAGCATTCAAAAGTACAACACTTATTTTAATTTATACCAAATACATATAAATATTTGCTTTTATTCAGAAAACCATCTATCTTTGGTTCAAATCTGCAATAACCCGGCCCGACCATAAAAGTGACCTGACCAATCGAAGTATTAAAAATCGTAATTCCAAACATTGGCTCCTATGTCCGATGCATTTCCCAACCTGCCGAAGAAATTTCAACGGATAATTATATCCTTGAAATCCAGAAAGATGCCGCCAAAACTGATCTTCTTTGCCCTGGGAGCGTTGGCGACAATCTGGTTCCTGGTGCGGGTGATCCCCAAACCCAGCCGTGCCGCCTATCCATGCATGCAGGCAACAGCTCCGTTTATGTCAGGCTTTGTGCTTTACCTGATCAGCCTCGGAGGTGTTGTTAAAGCATTCAAACACTCCAGGTCATTGTTTGCAGGGTCAAAATATGCTCTTGCATTCCTTTTTCTGATCATCGCGGGATTTTTATGGTTTATATCCAACACATCATTACCTGTGATCTCACGGGCCGGCAATATTAAATCCGGTGCGGGATATTTTACACCAAACGATCCGATGGGGGTAGCAAAGGGAATTTTTCCAGGCCGTGTTGTCTGGATATGGAACCCTGATGCAACCAATGAAAATTGCACAAACTCCTCAAACTTCAATGGTGTGATGGATCCCGGCGACGATGCCTGGTTCATGGCAAAGAACAACGACCAGGCTGCCATTGACAGCATGGTCATCAAGTCGGTCATGGCACTGACCGGCGCATCCGGCAATGCCGGAGCCTGGGAACTCCTTTTTAAATACTATAACAGCAGCCATGGCAACGGGAATATAGGCTATACTGCCGGGCAGAAAATATTTATCAAGATAAACTGCACCTCAGCCAACGGGGGATTGGCAGGTGGAAGATATTATGCCAACCTGAGCCGCAATGACCAGTCCTGGAATTCCTTTACCGCGGAAACGAACCCGTTTATTGTCCTTTCCATGCTCAGGCAGTTGGTCACAGTTGCCCAGGTGCCTGAGAACATGATTTTTGTCGGTGATCCTGCACGAAATATTTTCAAGGAGTTCTATGATATCTGGCACGGCGAATTCCCGGATGTAAATTACCTTGGAAACAACCTGATCACTCCCGAACTGAATATTGTCAGCATTGGGCGGACGCCTGTCGCAGTTACATCCGCCAGCAAAGTGTTTTTCTCCGACCATGGAACCGTGATGCCTGACGCCATTACCGACAAGTTATTTACCATTTTCGAAGATATGGATTACCTGATCAACATACCGACCATGAAAGCGCATGCGACAGCAGGTATAACACTGGCCGCCAAGAACCATTTTGGATCTTTTACAAGGCAATGGGCCATGCATCTTCATGCCGGATTGATGGACGGCGCCGATGACCCGCAGCGGCCTGGTTATGGACTGTACAGGGTGCAAACGGATATAATGATGCACAACCTGCTGAGCGGCAAAAACCTGCTCATCGTGGTGGATGCCCTGTATCCTGGTGAGGATGCCCTGGAAGTCCCTTACAAATGGACCTCAATTCCATTTAACAATGACTGGTGTTCATCCATTTTTATGTCACTGGACCCTGTGGCGGTTGAATCGGTATGCCATGACTTTCTCCGGACGGAATACAACGGTCCGACCATTGCCGAAAGCCGCCCGAACTGGTTTGGGGTGGATGATTACCTGCACCAGGCAGCCGACTCCTCGAACTGGTCTGATAACATCATTTATGACCCGGATAACGATGGGATCCTGATCACCTCCCTGGGGGTTCATGAACACTGGAATGACTCGCTGCATAAACAGTATACCCGCAACCTTGGAACAGGAGATGGAATTGAGCTTGTAAAGCTACATGAGCAGGGAACAGGCATGGGTGATAAAACGGAACATCCTGAAATTAGAATTTTTCCAAATCCCACATGCAACAGAATAAATATCTCCGCACCCGGGAAATTACTTACCGGATATTCATTAACGGGCTTGAATGGGAAAGTGATGCTTTGTGAAAGTATTCAGCGTAATTCAGTACCTCATATCAGCCTGGTCAACCTTGACAATGGAATTTATATTCTGCAGTTGAAAACCACCGGGAAAGATTACAATTTTAGAATCATAAAACAATGATAATGAAAGATATATCCACTCCGATCATACAAAGATCAATATTTGTCACCATATTGACAGATATCACCGCCTTGATCTTTATTTACCTTGTTCCAACAATTTCCCACCTGGTAAGCCTGCCTGTCTACCTTATTGAACCCATGCGCTTGGCGCTGATCCTGGCAATGGTGCATACCAATAAAAAGAATGCATACCTCCTGGCGCTGACCATGCCTTTGTTCTCTTTGCTGATATCCGGCCATCCGATACCTCCAAAGATGCTGCTGATGGCATTGGAACTCTTCATGAATGTATTCCTTTTCCATGCATTGCTTAAAAGAAAGCAACCTGTTTTCCCGTCAATATTGATGAGCATTGTTTTGAGTAAGATCATATACTATTTCCTGAAGTTCATATTGATCAGGTTCATGGTGATCAGCACAGACTTGGTCACAACGCCCGTTCTTATTCAAATGGTCACAACGATACTGTTTAGCAGCTACCTGTATATGTTTTACAGAAAAAGTGCAACCTGAAGCTGATATGGGTATTTCGACGGGTTGAACAGGCTGAAAATACTATTTACCTCCATCCTTGCGTACAACGGAGTTGTCGGCGTACCCATAGCCGGACGGTTCATGATCACGATCATTCGTCCTTTACTACAAACATCTTTTCCGTTAAAATTATCCCGCCGGTCGGGCGCATTCCCCTGAGCAGGATGTAATATTTCCCCGGTGTGTCGGGGGCAGTGAATGAAATACTGGCTGCGCCTTCTTCATTTGTCTGAATTGCCGGGTTCCAGTACACCGTATTGCGGGCATCGGGAATATTGGCTTGCGCGGCAACCGGTAAAGCTGTATCGGAACAATCTTCCAGGAATCTGTAGTTAACGAAGGTTCCTGATGTTGGCAGGTCGATGCCCGCAAAGTCGTTCTTTTTTGACACAAAGCTGATGATCCCGCCATAGGTGATGTTTCCTTTTACATAAGCGGCATTCACAAGTTCAATCCGCTCGACGTCAAATGGCGACATGGCCAGGATTCTTTCAATATCATTCACCGCAACCCAGTCAACAAGCAGAAGCGGATCATACATTGACATCTCCGACTGAACCGTGTAAAACCTGAATTGCTTCCGGCCCTGGATCTTTCTCAACATTACGACACTGGGCAACTGTGTAAAATATTCCTCCAGCGTTGGCAGGTCGATGTATTTATCCATGACCAGCGTCTCCGTTGGCTTTCCGTAGAATGATGTGATGTTTTCCTGTTCCGTGGAGTCTTTTACAAAAGCTTCCTCCCTGAATATTGACATTACCCTGAAATTAACCGCCAGTTTATAAGCGGCTTTCATCTCGTTTTCGCCTAGTAAAAACATGGGCGAGGGAAGATCTGCCCGCCGGGAACAAAAATCATTGTCAATGAGTATTTCAGGAGTGATATCCGGCACGTCGTCGGCACAGAGGAACAGGTCTTTTTTTTCATGATGATCGGGTAATGCGAAAAAGAATTTTCCGGAGGAGTCGGTACGTACAACCATGATATCCTTGTCGCCGATGATGGAAAGGTTCACTCTGGCAAGTGGTATCGGTTTGCCGGTCTCCTTTCCAATTAATTGTCCTGAAAGGGAAACTCCCCTGGTCTCAGGAAGATACGATCCGCTGATGCGCTCCTTGTTTGCCTTCATTTCCTTAAAAACCGGGGTATTATAAGTGGATTCAGGAATTACGGAAAGGCACAGTTTGCCGGATGATATTTCTCCAGTCGGCACTTTAACATTAATTTGTACCGTTTCACGCGGGGGAAAATCCGTTTTGCCTGAAATGATATTCAGGGTGTGATCAACAGTTTGTGCTTCATTGCTGTCAATTGGCTGAAAGGTTGTTTCTGTCACGTCATTACCTGGGAGCACCTCCATTTTATAAGGATTGATGATCTTGAGCATGATGTATTTATACTTATCTGTGCTGATATTTCTCATGAAGCGGGTATAAAACTTCAGGAAATAAACCCCTGATACAGTCTCTTCCGGAATGGTTATCCATCCCTGCCCTGATGAGTTTTGGAGCAGGTATTTCCGGCCGGCTATTTTGTTTCCGCCGGGGGTAATCAGTTCACAGTAGAAAACCCGGCTTAATTGTTCTGAGCTAAGATCCCCTGTATGATAAATGAGGGCTGAAAAGAACACCTTCTCGCCTGAAACATACATGGTCCTGTCTGTACAAACCTGGATCCTTTCCCTGTCCGCATGATCAAAAGGTGTTTGTGCCTTCAGGCCGGGGCAAAGCAAAATCAACACAATCAGTAACAGGCTGTATGTCGGTTGAATCTTTTTCATGCTACCTTGGCCAAAAATCGGGTTTTACGATGGTACCGCCTATTTTACGACAGTCAATACATTCATAGCTGAGTATTCTCAGGGCGCCGACTTCATTAAAATAGTAATATACCGGATATTCCCACCAGAAAAATTCTTTCCACCCAAGTCTTCCTAATCCTGACTCGAAACAGAAGTTACTGAATTTCAATTCAATTCCTTCAACATTCTGGTAAAAATATCTGTGGGACCGCTCCGATGCCGCGTAAAAAAAGCCCAGCACATCTTTTTCTGGTTTACTCAAATTCATCATATTCCCCTTGATGGCCAGCGGTTGTTTTTCATACAAACCACCCTGTTCGTTGCTGTTGATGCGCAATTTTTCCCAGTAATTATAGGCTTCTTCACTTATGGAAAGCTGGCGGACCAACATGCTGTAAAGAATTCCAAGACGCGAACTGCGTCCGTCAATAGAATGGAGGGGGTACTTCTCGTATTTGTTTTGTGCCAGGCTTTTCGTTGAGATGGTAAAGACATTCTTTGCCAATCCGGTCGTCCAGCAAACTTTATTGGTATAGTCGGGAGGTACGATCTTATGGTGACTTCCGTCAAAGTAATACTCGGCCGGAAGGGCAGCATGATACTCCCATGTTTCAACCACATCCCATTTGTAAAAATGGCTGTAGTCACCTTCAGCCTGGAGATCGACATAAAATTGCATCACGTTTAAATTTATTGTCGGATCGGCCGTAGGAATATCATTAATGGAATAATAAACAGAATCCAATGGCGGGCCTTTCGACATCTTGTCGAACCCCGACACCAGTTCTTCTCCGCCTGGTGTGGTAACCTTCACCTGGTAAGATGTACCGGGTATCAGGTATTCATGCCCCATCCATACCTGGTATTTTCCCGGCTCCCATTCGTTCAGTGTAAAATCATTGCCTTTATCATCCAGGATCGATACCTGACAACCGGTTACCGGTATGAATTTCGGAGATCCGATGGGGGAAGTGAGGGAAACTTCGACCTCCTGCCATCCTTCTGCATCGGTTACACGACCCGACACAACATACTTATTCTCCGCACTGGCATCAATGACCGGATCAAAGGACTTGATGCAGGCGGACAAGGCCAGCATGGTTAATATCAACAATATATTTTTAATCCGAAGCATAATTGCCGAGTTTAAACAACCAGGTAACCGTGAAAACGGGCACCCCGATCACTGAATATTGGTAACTCTTGATTTTTCCTTTTTCCAATTTAAAATAAACTGAATATGGATTATCCCGACCAGTCACATTGTACAAACTGAAGATAAATGAACTGTGAAGCAACTTATTTCTTTTAAGATTACCCTCGATGGTCAGCGAGAGGTCGAGCCTGAAGTAGTCGGGGATCCGGTATTCGTTGCGGTTCGAATAATCAACATATGGGATTGTATTTACATAATAGACTGAAACCGGGTAAGTCACCGGTCTCCCGGTCTGGTACGTCACGACGCCGGAAGCCGTCACACGTCGGCTGAAATGGTACATGAGCACGGTATTCAGGACATGCGGGATGTCATAATTGGCAGGGTAGGCAAGTCCGTTATTGATCCGTTCCCAGGGCTGATCACCATCAACCTTTGAAACAGAGCGCGAAAAGGTGTACGCCAACCATCCTTCCAGTCTGCGCCCGTTCCGGCGAAGCAGGAATTCAACCCCGTAAGCATCCTGATTTCCAGGCAAAACAGTAGTTTCTACCAGTGGGGTACCCAAAAAATCCGCCCCATCGGTAAATTCAGGATAGTTAAACGTGCGTTTGCCATATACCTCTATGGAAGCTTCCCACCCCCACTGCGGAAAGGTACGGAAAATTCCGGCAGAAACCTGGTTACTTCTGGCCGGAGGTATGTGATAGTCGGCTAATTTCCATTGAGAATTCGGTGAAAGCGCAATAGTATTGTTCAGCACGAAAAGGTTCTGGTGCATCTGGTTGAATGCGATCTTAACCGTTCCATTCGCATCTGTGCGCATGATCACCGCAGCACGTATATCCGGCTCAAAATACCATTTGACCGGCTTTCCGTTTCCAAAATGCAAGGTATCGTCGATGTATCGTGGATCTTTTGGACCGCCAGGATAATAGGTATAAACTGTTCTGCTTCCGAGCGGGTTGAAAAGGGTAAGTCTGAGTCCGCCGGAAATATTCATCCAGGGAAGAACGTCATAAGAATCAGAAAGATAAATCGCATTCTCCAGCCCGGCATCCAGTCCAAGTTTCACAGGCAATCTCACCGATTTCTCGCCTTCAGGCATAACTGTTCCCCTGTTGAGTCTGTACCAGGTTATTGCAGCGCCGTATTGAAGAGTGTTCTTAGACGACAGATTGTGTGTAAAGTCGGCATTGACACGATAATCGCCGATCCGGTATGAATGTTTATAAGCCAATGGCGGCTCCTGTTGGTCGATGGTGTTGAAGGCGTACTGAGATCCGGTGAGGGAAAAATTGGCGCGTAAGGCGGTACTGAAGGCATGGCTCAGGTTGACCGAAGCGCCATTGTTTGAGTATTTATAGGAATTGACATCGGCAAGTCTGAACTCATCCTGGCTGTGATATACAAAAACTGAAACCTGGTTTTTGCGGAAATCGTGGTTCCAGGAGGCGGAGAAATCATTGAAACCTGCGTTGCTGGTGCGGATCAACGGATCGTTTATCTGACGAAGGATCCAGTCGGAATATAAATAACGGCCACTGATAAGAAACGAACTCGTATCTTTTTTTAACGGCCCCTCCACTGAAAGGTTGGCAGCCACCGGACTGATCCCTCCCCGGGCGGTAAACCGTTTGCGGTTACCCTGCCTGCCGATGATGTTGAATACCGAGCTGAGCTGCCCGCCATACTGGGCAGGAATATGCCCCTTGTAGATGGAGAAATCTTTGATAATATCGGCATTGAATGCAGGAAAAAATCCAAAAAGGTGAGATGTATTGTAAATCTGTATTTTATTGATATAGAAAGCATTTTGATCATAATTTCCGCCCCTGACATTCAGTCCGGCCGAACCCTCACCTACTGTGACGATCCCGGGTAACATCTCCGAAACTTTCAGGATATCACGTTCGCCCATCATCATGGGGATCTCCCTGATGGTTTTGACAGAGATCTTCTCCAGACCGGCATCCTTGAAACGGAAATTCATCTGCCGGTCGCCAAAGACAATCACCTCTTTCATCTGTATGGCTGATTTCTTCATCTCGATGCTGAAGTCCCCGTCGGAAAGTACTTCAAGAGAATATTTCTTTGTCTCCAATCCCATGAATGCAAAAATGGCGGTATAACTTCCGGGTTTCACGACCAAACTCACAAAGCCGTTCTGGTCGGTGGCTGCTCCTGCCCTGGTCTCCCGGAGGAACATGGTAGCGCCAATCACCACCTCCCCGGTTTGCTGTTCTGTGATCCGGCCACGAATAGTTACCATGGAACCGCGAGACGCAAGTCCTTTTTTCCCCACTCGAAGGGTTTGCATGGCATCAGCCTTTCTCCCGGTGATATATCGTTCTTCGCTCCTTGTAAGTTCCCTGGTACCCTTAACAGCGCTGTCGGGTTGCAGCGTTTGTATCTCAAAATGCGGTAAACCCCGCGGAAGGGTTTCACCCGGCATGACCACCAGGTTATCATTCCACACGGATACTTCGAGGCCTGTGCCGTTCAGCGCCCTTTCAGTTGCTGATAATACGCTGATACTGTCAGCATCAATCGTCACCGTTAACCCTTGTACCCACGATTCACGAAAATAGATCCTCACCCCCGATCTGTGATAAATATCCTCGCAGAATTGTGTGAAAGGCAATGCGTTGAAGTGACAGGAAACCAGGGTATCAGGTCCTTTATCCGGTGTGGGAGAGCCAAAAAATAACAGATGAATGAACAACAGTAATTTCATACTTTACTTGAGGTTGCCAATAAATGTTATCAATTCCGCCATCGGATGGTCTGATGCCTTTTTCACTTTGATTTTGTTTTTTCGCAGGTAATTTTTTATCTCTGACCGGTGGCCAGGGTCAAAAAGCCTGATCAGTCGTCGTTTCGTCTTAAACGGTTTTAACTGCCCTTCCATATGTACAAATGAATCTCTGACCGTGCGTGTAAAGGTCAACCTCACTGATCCGATGGCGCCTTCCACATCCATGTTCTTCCTCCAGTAGTAAAGTATCCTTACCGCACCTTCACCCAGGACCTGGTAGAAATGCGGTTCCTGTTCGAGGTGAAGGAGTTCAAATTTCATATGACCAAGGGTGAAGCCCTGAAGCCAGGCTGCCGATACTTCGATGGTATTCCGGGGAAAGTTATCATTGGCATATTGTAACAAAAGCTGCTGGTTGTATATGTCATAATTCAGGGACTGATCTTCGTAGCATTTCCCCCGGAGGGACACACTGCCTGCCATATAAACCGGGGATATGAGAAATTGATCACCCTTAGTACCCGGCGGGGGGATAAAAGTGTACTTTTTCCCATTGATGAGTGTCTGATCCAGGCCATACACATGGTCTAAATCCATTGCACCATCCTGGGACATCAGCTTTGTTGAAAAAGACAAAAGGACAATAACTAATAATGAACAATTTACATGTATCATCCGAAATTTATTCACATGCTTGAAAACAGGCCATAAAGTTATTGGATTTTTTTTTTACACCAGCAGTATTTATTTGGATTTCTATTTATATAACTTATATTTTAAAAATAAACATATCAATAATAACATGGCGATCAATACATTTGGCAGTTGTTCCGCTTTGTAAATAATTCATTAAATCTCACCTGTGGTTCATCTTAATTTGTCTCCCGTGAAATAAAATTTCATCGCGGTTCACTGAGAAGACACTGAGCCACGGAGAAATTGGTTGAACCCTTCCAGCAGCCCAGAAATACCATTTTCTGAGCAGCTTGTCAAACTTCTCAGAAGTCGTGGTCTGGAAAATCTGTGAAATGCCTCACGGATGTTCAATGCCTTCATTGCTTTAAGGTTAAGACCACTAAGCTGAATACCTTCAAGTCGTTGCTTTTGGCATTCAGTAAGATTTTCACGGTGATTCAGCTAAATTCAAAAAGCGATGTGAATCCAGCAGCATGGCATTCCCAGGGAGTCTGGACATGGCGGATCTTTCCATTACCCAGATCAACCCGGGGAATCCAGGCACGAAGGTCACACTGGGACTGGAAGAAGTTCAAGTGTCGCCAGGTTTTTTCAGTGGTATCGTATGCTTTCAAATAACCTTCACTGCCTAATTTTTTATCTTCGCAGGAGAATGATGAACTTCGTTCAAAATCAATCCAACGCTCAAGTTTACCAGCATTCTGGTCGAATTTTTTACACATGGACAAATCAAGGTATTTCTACCAATAGGACTTTTTCGCAATGCTTCTATTTTTTAGCAACACATTATTTGCCCAGGTGGGTATTAACGCCGACAATAGCGCACCGGATGAATCGGCGATGCTTGATGTGAAATCAACCTCCAAAGGTGCTTTACTGCCCAGGATGACACAGGCACAAATATTGGCGATTCCAAATCCATCCAATGGGTTAATTGCTTTCTGCACAACAGATAGCAAGTTATATGTTTATGTTTCAACATCATCTCAATGGAAGGAAGTTCCATAGGGTGCAGGAATTCCGGGACAAACTTTTCCTTGTAATTTTACATTCACGTTATGCCCAAGCGTAAAAAGACAGTGCAACCCTGAAAGTGACGACTGAAAAACGGAGATTTTGCAACCTGACAAGTAAGCGGACTTTAACTGGACAGTTCTTTAACAATTTGACACAGACCAACGAGCCGACACTCAAAACCGACCCGAATGTTTTTAAAATTTTTGCCGACCCGCATTTTTAATTTTTTCTTTTCCAGCCGCACATTTTAGCACATTTGGTTTTGCCCGACACACAAGCCCACCCTTCGCAAAAACAAAAGAGCTAAAATTTTCCAACCGCACGGACTGACATTCCGAAAATAAGTATTACATTTGACCAGTTTTGTCAAAACACATATTGTCTTATGAGTAACTTTGGTGACCTAATACGAATAGCAAGAGAAGAGAAAGGTTTGTTCCTACGACAGGTTGCAGCCGAACTTGACATTGACCAAGCTATCATTAGCAAATTTGAACGCAACGAACGCAAGCCGACAAAAGAACAAGTGCTGAAATTTGCTAAGTTCTACAAGCTCGACAAGGAAACTCTGTTGGTTGAGTGGTTAAGCGACAAAGTAGCTTATGACCTAAAAGATGAAAATTTAGCCGATAAGGTTTTAAAAGCTGCTGAACAAAAAATTAAATACAAGAAAAAGTAATGCTTCATTATATCATACAAGAAAAGAAAAACAAATGGTTGCAGTCTGACGACTGCACCATTAGTGATTTGGTTAAGTATATCCGTGATAAAGGACAATTGCGAGATACGCAAATTGAAGCTATTGAAACTTATTTGTTTCTGAAAATTCAAGGACAAAATAAACCACTTTGGCAACTATTTTCAGAAGGCTTTTTTACAAATGGAACAGACCTTGCAAAACTCAATATTAACCAAGCAGCAAGAGACTTTTTAACTGAAAATAAAAATGCTTTTGCTTTATATGATTTTGCTCGCCAAAAAAATGGCAATGGCACATTTATACCTGAATTAGAAAAATTGATAGTTGCAAATCCTGCTACTTTGGATTATGATACAATTATTAAAAGCATTTTCTACAATGTAAGCTATGCCGACTATTTAATGAGTTTGCCAATGGGTGCAGGTAAAACTTTTCTAATGGCTGCTTTCATTTATTTGGACTTGTATTTTGCCGACAATGAACCAGAGAATAAAGCATTTGCACATAATTTTTTAGTGCTTATTCCATCGGGCTTAAAATCTTCCATCGTTCCGAGTTTAA
>JAUXWT010000033.1 GCA_030681475.1 Bacteroidales bacterium
AGTTTTTTGGATTTTGCCACCATCTTTTGGTCATCCACTTCATCGGGGCAGTACCGGGCAATATCCTTCGGGATGAACACCATCAATTTTTCAGTATCTTTATATCCGGCATCCAGGGCGAATGCTTTTGCGGCGAGGTGTTTGCGCGATTGACGTGCGACCGGCCGGAGGACAAAACATAGATGAATGGCGGATGTCTGATTTTAAAAGATGAAGTGGAAGAAAATTTTCATCCTCCGGTTGAAATCAAAAGAAAATTGTGTAATTTTAAAGTCAAAAATTAAATTTACACATCATGAAGTATCTGATCAGGGATATTGAACCGGAGGCGAAGAGCTTGTCAGGCAGTTTTCCCATCCTTACCATCACAGGGCCGAGGCAATCCGGGAAGACGACGCTGGCCAGGCATCTGTTCCCTCAACTTCCATATTACAATTTTGAAAATCCGGATACTCGGATATTTGCCATTCAGGATCCACGGCGTTTTTTAGCAGGGTTACCGGAAGGGGCAATCCTGGATGAATTTCAACAAGTCCCTGAAATTGTCTCTTATCTTCAACAGGTTGTGGATGAGAACCGGGACAAATCCCATTTTATCCTGACCGGGAGCAACCATTTTGCCATCATGGAGCGGGTGAGTCAGTCGCTTGCCGGAAGAACCGGTATCCTGAAATTACTCCCTTTCAGCTTGCACGAGCTTAAAAAATCAGCGCCTGAAAAAACCGATGATCTGATGTACACGGGCTTCTATCCGTCCATATACACAGATAAAATTGAGCCATTGAAATTTTACCGGAATTATTACGAAACCTACCTCCAGAAAGATGTCCGGCAATTGATACAGGTCAGGGATTTGAACTTGTTTGACCGTTTCATCCGGCTTTGCGCGGGCAGGATCGGTAATATTCTGAACATCTCCTCCCTGGCAAATGACACCGGACTCTCTGTCACCACCGTACGTCACTGGCTGTCGGTACTCGAGGCCTCCTTTGTTCTTTTTCTGTTGCCATCTTTTTTTGACAATATTTCAAAACGACTGATCAAATCGCCAAAAATATATTTTTATGATTCAGGTCTGGCCAGCTATCTTCTCGGGATCACGAATGGGGAACAATTGTCACGCGATCCTTTGCGGGGAGCGCTCTTTGAGAACCT
Source organism: Bacteroidales bacterium (assembly GCA_030681475.1). GTDB lineage: Bacteria > Bacteroidota > Bacteroidia > Bacteroidales > FEN-979 > CAIVAT01. The sequence goes on from JAUXWT010000033.1 coordinate 1,156, forward strand.
TGTGATCATGGAAGTGATCAAACAGCGTTACAACAGGGGAGAAGACCCTTCGGTTTTTTTCTTCCGCGACAGCCATCATAAGGAAGTAGATCTTATTCTGAAAAAGGGACATCAATTAACAGCCGTGGAAATCAAATCATCTGCAACCTATCATCCCGATTTTTTAAAAGGTCTGAATTATATTGATAGACTTTTTGGGGAGAGAATATCGGGTTTATACCTGATCTATGACGGCCAACTGGAACAATCAGACAGAATTAAAATCATGAATTACCGGAAGATCACAGAAGAAGTTATTCAATGAATCACGGAGCAGGCAAACCGTTTCGACTTTTAGTCTTCGTTACAATGAAGATAGCAATATTGATTAAACCTCTTTTAATGATAAAAGCAATCTCTTTTTCACCTGTGGCCAACTCAGGCGGGGTTCATTAATGATCACAGGCCAGTCGGCAAGCTCCACATCGCCAAACCAGACGAGGCTTTTCAACACGATCGCATCATTTTGATGGGTGTATTTTTTACGGTAGAAGCCGAGCATCTCACGGATGGAAAAATGTTCCAGGAGAAAATAAATGTCGATGAAATCCTTTACCCTTTGTCCGTTGAGCGAAACTGCATTGAGTTTCATGGCAGCGATATCGGGTATGGACAGCAGGGTGATTCCATCATCGGTTACCAGATCACCAATTAACGGGTACCTGTGAGCAAGAACATCGATTTTGACATCACCAATACTGCCTTTCAGCGTGTTTTTGCTTGAATAGTACAACTCAAAACCCAGTTCGTGAGAGAGGTTATCCAGGAGCATCTGTTCATCAAATGATGAAACATTAAACAGGTCGATATCTATGGATTTCCTGTGACCCAGGTAAAGGGCAAGTGCAGTTCCGCCCACAAGGTAAAACCCCTGCAGGCAGGAAAGGGACTGCAATCGTTTGATCAGTCCCAGAACTCCGGCGTCGACTGCCTGCGTTTGTAACATTTGAACCTGGATTTCGGTATGCCGTAAATTACGGAGATGAAGTTTAGGGTTTTGGGGTCGAGGTAAGCAAGGGTTTTCAACACAGTGACGATGGTTTTTCTCCCGTAAAAATCGTTGATCAACTTAATTTCATGTAAACTCCCCAGGGAAAACACTCTTTCGATGATGAGCCTTTTGGATCTTTGCTCATCCAGGGTGGCTTTATCCACGTCCCAGAAATAGGTTGGGTTTAGTTGCTGCAACAATGGTCCCATTCAACAAAATTACTGAATTACTTCGAATTTTGCAAGTCTTGGAATAGGTTTCCACCTCACCCCCCAACCCGAACCCTGATCCCATATTCCCCAAACCACCCGGTAACACTTTCAATAGACTCCCTGCCGGGTTCTTCCATCAAAACAAATGCGTCGGGTTTCCCGAGTTTGGTAAACTTGTGCTTTGCGATAGGGTGATAAGGAAGCAGGTGAACCTCCCTGGAATCCCCGGGAAGTGAAACGATAAATGCCGCCGTTTGACGGATGTTCTCCTCATCGTCGTTCACCCCGCCAATCAGCGGAATCCGGATGATGACGGGAGTTCCCGTGTCGGCAAGGACTTTAAGGTTTGACAGGATCTTTTCATTCCCTATCCCGGTCCACTGCTCATGCAGGCCGGCATCCATCATCTTCAGGTCGTATAAAAACAAATCAGTGTAGCGGGCGACCTCCAGAAGGGTTTCTGTGCTTACATGTCCTGCCGTATCCACCGCCCGGTGGATACCTCTTTTCCCGCATTCGTCGAGTAATTCCATCAGCATCCGGGAATGAAGAAGCGGCTCCCCTCCCGAAAAGGTAACCCCACCGCCCGATTGGTCGAAAAATACCCGCTCTTTTTCAATAATTTCCATGATCTCCGCGACTGACATGGCTGTGCCTGACATCTCGATGGCCCTGGTGGGACAAACTTCCGCACATTTGCCACAAACAGTGCAAAGGGCTGCATCTGTAACGATGCCGCCGGCCGCCAGGGTTATCGCCTGTTCGGGACAAACATCCGCGCAGGTCCCGCAACCGATGCACTTTGCCGGGGTGTACAATTTCTCAACACCAGACGAGATACCCTCGGGATTATGACACCAGGTACAGTGCTGGTTGCAGCCTTTAAAAAAGACCACAACCCGGATTCCCGGACCATCATTGATTGCATAGCGTTTGATGTCGAAAATCATCCAACCTAAAATGTTAAAAGCCATTAAAATGTATCATGTTCAGTTCGTTCAATCACCTCCTGTTGCAGATCTGCATTCATGTCATTGAAATAATCGCTGTAACCCGCCATCCTGACGAGCAGGTCTTTATAATCTTCGGGGCAGGCCTGCGCTGCCAGCAAAGTAGCGTTATCCACGATATTGAACTGGACATGATGTCCGCCGAGGGTGAAATAACACCTGATCAGATGTCCCAGTTTTACAACATCCTCCTCTTTTCGTAAAAGTCCGGGCAGAAATCGCATATTCAGGAGCGTTCCTCCAGATTTAACCTGGTCAAGTTTGGACAACGACTTTACCACCGCTGAAGGTCCGTGCGTGTCGGCGCCGTGCGAAGGGGAGGTGCCATCGGAGATAGGTTTCCCGGCAAAGCGGCCGTTGGGGGTTGCTCCCATTACTTTGCCAAAATAGACATGACAGGTTGTTGAAAGCATATTCAGATGATATTTCCCGCCGGGCTTGATGTTGGGTTTCCCGTCAATGGCCTCCACCAGGTCGTTGTAAACCTTTACGGCGATCGAATCGGCATAATCATCGTCATTCCCAAAGAAAGGGGTCCGGTTCCTGATCGTCTGGCGCAAAATCTCATCACCCTTGAAATCGTTCATAACCGCCATCAGTAAATGCTCTATGGAATATTTCTTCTCTTCGAACACATGTTTTTTCAGGGCCGCCAGGCTATCGGTCACCGTTCCAAGGCCGCAGCACTGGATGTAGCTGGTATTGTACCGCGGACCGCCGTCGTAATAGTCTTTCCCTCGGGAAATGCAATCGTCGATGACCACCGAGAGAAACGGGGCCGGGGCATATTTGGCAAACATCCGGTCAATGTAATTGCTCACCCTCATTTTCTGGTCAATGACAAAGTTCAATTGTTTCAGAAACGCGGCATACAGCATCCCGAAATTCTCAAACGACCGCGGATCTCCTGTTTCGATCCCCGCCACCCTGCCGGTAACTGGGTCTACCCCATTGTTGAGGGTGATTTCGAGGATCTTGGGCACATTCAGGTAGCCTGTAAGCAGGAAGGCCTCCTTGCCGAAGGCGCCCACTTCGATGCAGCCGCTGCAGCCGCCTTCGCGGGCATCCCGGAGTGATTTCCCCTGGCGGAGCATCTCCCGGATATAGATGTCGGGGTTGAACACCGACGGGTAGCCATGTCCCTTCCGGATCAGGCGTACTGCGGCATTCAGGAATTCATCCGGCGTTTTGACGCTGATGTGCACCGAATTGCCCGGCTGCAGGATATGAAGTTCTGCGATCACTTCGAGCATGAGGTAGGAGACATCGCTCACGCCATCGCTTCCGTCGCTTTTCACCCCGCCGATGTTGATGTTGGTGAAATCGTTATACGTGCCGCTTTCACGGGCAGTAATCCCTACCTTTGGAGGAGCAGGGTGATTGTTCACCTTGATCCAGAAACAGGAGATGAGTTCTTTCGCCTCGTCTCTTGTCAATGTGCCTGCTGCAATTTCCCGTTCATAGAATGGGGTCAGGTGCTGATCAAAATGGCCCGGGTTCATGGCGTCCCACCCGTTCAGTTCCGTGATGGTGCCAAGGTGCACAAACCAGTACATCTGGATGGCTTCCCAAAAGGTTCGCGGGGCGTTGGCAGGGACCCTCCTGCAGACTTTGGCGATCTTCTTCAGTTCTTCAACACGCTTCGGGTCAGGCTCCTTTAAGGCCATTTCTTCTGCCAGTTTTGCATGGCGTTCGGCAAAAACGATCACTGCATCGCAGGCAATGTCCATGGCCTTCCATTGTTCCGATTTATCGGTGGCCGCCGGATGGTTCAGGTAATCAAGGGCCGCCATGTTGGCAGCGATCTCTTGCTTGAAATCCAGCATCCCTTTCCGGTAAATTTTTCCGTCCAGGGCGGTATGACCGGGAGCGCGTTGTTCCATAAATTCGGTAAAAAGTCCGGCTTCATAAGCGGCTTTCCATTCTGGCGGAACATGGCTGAAGATCCTTTCACGCTGAGTCCTGCCTTTCCAGTAGGGAATCACCTTCTGATCGTATGCGTCAATATCGGCCTGACTGATCGTATAACGCTGCATCTCCCTGGTGTTGAGCACATGAAGATCCTCCACGCTGTGGCAGGTCAGTTCGGGGAATGTCGGTACGGCTTTTGGGGCGGGACCTCGTTCTCCTACGATCAGTTCGTCTTGGCCGATATAGATGTTTTTTTTGAGGCAATGGTCCAGGAAATTCATGGCCCGCATAACAGGAGTGGAATATTTCCCATAGTTTTCCCGGTAAAATGCAGTCTCATGCAATGCCCGCTCGATCGACAGTGAGGGCTGGGTTTCAACACTCAGTTTGCGGAGTTTACGTATTCGGTCATTCATGCCGTGTTTTGAATAATTTACCCATTGTTACAGATCAGCTGAAAACTAATTCCAGGTCATCCACATATAAAATTGATTTACTTTTCATGGCCATCCAGAAGTAAATGACAAAGGTAGAATTTTCAGATGAAATTGCCGGTAGATCAAGTTCAAGCCGCACGAAATGCCAATGATCAATCAATGCATTATTTTGGGTTAATTGTTCCGAATTCCAGATTTTATCCTTCATCCCCCTGATTTCATACACCAGTTGGAAATCTTCAATATGATCTGATTTTGCCCAGAAGGAGACAGTCACCTTCCGGGGATTGTTTAACGACCAAACCGGTTCAAGGTACATTGCGCCGTATGGTTGTATGGAATCTGTTTTGCATGAAAAATTCCCCTGGTGTTTAACATTTGACACCAGATTTTGCGGTTTGAACCACCCGTTTTTTACTTCAAATCCTGTAGCGCGTACCGGATGGCTGGCTGCCACTCGTTTACGCCAGATTGGCTCCCGGTTCGACAACATTAATTTCGATTCCCTTCTTACGCCCAGCAAGGTGTAGTCCATGGCCAACATAGCTTTTACAACAGCATCCCGGTGAGCAAAAAGAGATTGCTTGTCATATCGATCAATAAATAAAGAGACCTGAAAAATAAAACCTGATATAAGAAAAATGATCGCGAAAAGTCTAATCCTTCGCTTGAACAAATTTCCGTAGCAATAGAATGAATACCACATCGCCATTGGAAATAAAACGTAAAAAGTATGTGATCGCGGTTCCTTTACTGAGAACAAGAAAGAAAAACTGACAAAAAGCAAAGTAATTAAACTGAACCATTTAACTTTTTCCCATTCCTCCGCATCGTTTTTTCTAAAAAAGCAGATGATAAAATAGAATACCTGGAACAAACCAACCAAAAAGAGAATTAGGATCACTGGAACTGTCCAGATGTGTGCTGATAGAAAATCTATTCTCGACTGGGTATCACTGCCGATAAATCGAGGGATTTCATAGCTGGCGAATGATAAAAAACGCAAGAAGATATTCGGTATCTCGAGAATGTTTTTAACGTTGAATACGATGTTGTTTTCCACTCCTCCGCTGGTAAAACCCTTTAACAAAGTCGGAATTAAAGCGCTGATGCTGAAAGCAGAACCAATCATGAAGTAAACCGAACCTTTGAGGAGTAATTTTCCATCTTTTCGGTTAACCCACAAAACCCACAATAAATAGGGTAGTGTAAGCGCCCACGACATATGCAACTGCATCACCCAGAAAATGGAGAATCCGAGAAACAGAAATAACAGATTGCTCCTGATTAATCTGGTTTGATAGAATCCTCCCAGTTCCATTATGGCGATGAAAAAAAGAATGGCACCAACAATCACGTATGATGGGTTCTCAATGTGCGCTGAGTAATGCAACGTCCATGGACATGTTAAAATCCATACATATGTAAACCACTCAGGAACGTTGGATACGCGTTTGGACAGATACCATGCAAAGAAAACCAGGGCAATAAATGTAATTACATTAAGCAGGATAAATGGCCCTTCCGGAATTTTGAACCATTGAAGCGGCCAGGAGATCAGCAGGCCTTGCATGGCTCCCGGGATTTGTGACTGGGTATATACAACGTCAGGCCCGAAATAGGGATATATTCCTGTGGTATAGCTCTGTAACCCGATAAGATAAATCTGGAATTCATCATGGGAATAAAACTTTGATAATCCCATGAGAAATCTAAAGGCAAAAATAGTTATGCCAAACAGGATGACCAGAACTAATTTCTTTCGATGACGGTTCATCTGTAACTCTATTCTCGTGTCGTAGTCCCTGTTTCCGGAGTGGCGGGTTTCAGTGAATATTTACCTTCAAAATTAATGTTTCTTTTAAACGTACTTCACTTTTATTTGACCCTCTTGTCTCAATAATGGTGTCTCAAAAGGTGAAAAACTATAACCGCAAAGGACACAAAGTTTTTACGCGAAGAACACAAAGATCAGATATTCAGCAGCATACACTTTGCGAACTCTGCGAGAAACTTGGCGAACTTTGCGGTTAAAGGACTTTTGAGACAACCTCCTCGCTAAGAATCCGGTTTTGGGAGTGGACACAAAATCCGCAATGAAGAAGGCAATTCAGTCAGGCACAATTCACCACTCAGAAAAAAATCGTAGTTTTAACCCCCGTTTAATCTTACTAAATCTGCATGCATCATGAAAAAAACGATCGTTCTGTTATTTACGATTTTTGCTCTTTTTCAGTGGGCTTTGGGTCAGCAAAATCCGGAGTTAACCATTGAATTCGAAAAGTACACGCTTCCCAACGGACTTGATGTGATATTGCATATCGACCGTTCCGACCCGATCGTAGCGCTTGCCATTCGGTTCCATGTGGGCTCAAACCGTGAATCTGAAGGCCACACCGGCTTTGCCCATCTGTTTGAGCATATGATGTTCCAAAGATCGGAGAATGTTGGCGAGGATCAGTTCTTTAAGATCATCCAGGATGCCGGCGGGACACTTAACGGCGGAACCAGCAACGACGCGACCACTTACTACGAAGTTGTTCCGAAAAACGCGCTGGAAAAGATCCTATGGATGGAATCCGACCGAATGGGATATATGATCAACACTGTTACGGAGAATGCGTTCAACATCCAGCAGAATGTTGTACAGAATGAAAAAAGACAATCCTATGATAACCAGCCATATGGATTTACCAGTTGGGTTATTGCCACAAACCTCTACCCCAAAGGACATCCTTACAGTTGGACCGTCATTGGTGAGATGGATGACCTGAAAAGTGCGACCATTGATGATGTCAAGGCATTTCACAACAAGTATTATCTTCCGAATAACGCAACCCTTGTCCTGGCAGGCGATTTTGATGTTAAAGTTGCTAAAAAGCTGATTGAGAAATATTTCGGTGAAATCAAGCGCGGCGATGAGATCGTCGATCCGAAACCCATCCCGGTCACTCTTGAACAGACGAAAAAGGTCTATCATGAAGACAACTTTGCCAAAGTACCGCAGATCAGGATGATCTGGCCAACCGTTGAAGCCTACAATGATGACTCTTACCCGCTTGAATATCTTGCCCAGTTGTTATCAAAAGGGAAAAAGGCGCCCCTGTATAAAATCCTTGAAAAGGAGAAGAAAATGTCTTCAAGCCAGTATGCATACAACGGTTCGCAGGAGATCGCAGGCGCATTTGTCATCAGCGCCACGGCCAACGATGGAGTAAGTCTTGACGATATGGAGAAAGGTGTGTCCGAAGCTTTGACCATGTTTGAAACAGCGGGGTTTACCGATGAAGATGTGGAACGCATCAAAGCTAGCCAGGAAACCGATTTCTACAACGGGATCAGCAGTATCCTGGGAAAATCATATCAGTTGGCCTCCTATAATGAAGACAAAGGCGACCCGGCATATTACAAGGTTGACATTGCACGGTTAAAATCGGTGACCAAAAGCGACATCCTGCGGGTTTACGGAAAGTATATTAAAAACAAACCATATTTGGTAACCAGCTTTGTTCCAAAGGGCCAATTGAACCTGATTGTTGAAGGTTCTGAAAAAGCCGCGGTCAAAGAGGAGAGCATTGTTGATGCAGCGCAGGTTGAAATTTCAGAAAAAGCCGCAGAAGAAATATCCAAAACCCCAACCCTGATTGATCGCTCCGTTATGCCTGCAGATGGTCCTGACCCTTCGCTGATCCTTCCGGTTGTTTGGAATTCCAGGCTCTCCAATGGGATGCAGGTATTTGGTATTGAGCACAATGAGCTGCCTTTGGTTCAATTTTCATTGGAAATAAAAGGAGGCCATCTCCTGGATCCGATTCAAAAACCGGGCCTTGCAAACCTTGTGTGTGAACTGATGATGGAAGGCACCAAAAATAAAACTCCATTAGCCCTTGAGGAAGAGATTGAAAGATTGGGCGCATCAATAAATATCCGTGTAACAAACAATTCGATCATCTTTTCGGCCAACACCTTAACGAGAAATTACGACCAGGTTCTTGCGCTGGCGAAGGAGATCCTTTTGGAACCCCGGTGGGATGAAACGGAATTTTCGCTTGCCAAGACCCGGATACTCAACATGATCAAACGCCAGAAAGCCAATCCGGCAACCCTTGCCAGAAATGAATTCAATGAACTGATCTATGGCAGGGACCATATTTTTGCATACGACCGCAATGGAACTGAGGAATCCGTTGCCGCCATGACCATGGATGACCTTAAATCCTTTTACGCAAAAGCATTTTCTCCCTCAGTGACTTCATTCCAGGTTGCCGGCAGCATCACCAGGGACAAAGTACTCTACTCCCTGAAACCGCTGGCTTCAGAATGGCAAGTGAAAGAGGTCGTGTTTCCTGCGTACACAATACCTGCTCCCTTGAAACAATCTAAAATCATTTTCGTAGATGTCCCCGGCGCCAAGCAATCAGTGATCAACATCGGCTGCCTGGGACTTGCACGTCAGGATAAAGACTTTTTTCCCGCGACGGTGATGAATTACAAGCTGGGGGGATCGTTCAGTGGAATTGTGAACCTGGTCCTGCGTGAGGAAAAAGGATTCACTTACGGCGCCCGGACCAATTTCTCTGAGGGGGTCATCCCCGGCACATTCATGGCGAGCGCTAATGTTCGCTCCTCCTCGACTGAAGAGTCGGTTGTAATATTTAAAGACCTGATGACAAGGTATGTTGAGGAAGTCAGCATGGAGGACCTTGAATTTACACGTAACTCCCTGATCAAAGGATATGCCAGGCAATTTGAAACACTACGGGCGAAAATTGGCATGCTGAGCGACATCAGCATGTATAACTTGCCGGTTGATTATGTAAAGGGTGAACAGGCCATCGTTCAAAACATGACGCTTGGCCAGCTCAAAGCGCTTGCACAGAAGTACATTAACCCGTCAAAGATGTACTATGTTGTTGCCGGTGATGCTAAAACGCAACTGGAACCGCTGGAAAAGATCGGTTTTGGAAAGCCAAGGCTGGTTGAGAAGAAATAAATTATTGTTGTTCACTCGTCACACGCAAGGATCTTCATCCAGAATGATCCCCATGTTTTTCATCAGGAACGAGGCATTCAGGTTGCGGCATACGCCGGGGGACAGCTTGTAATCGATCTCCATCCTGTCGCCGGTAATCTGAATTTCAAAACACAGGTTCCGGATGTTTTCAGGATAATGATTGACCAGGTCGCCCAATGCCAGGTCGTGTGTGGCGAAAAGTCCGGCAAGTTTGTATTTCATCAGTTGTTTGATCAGCGCAATCGAACCGGTCTGTTTGTCCGATGAATTGGTACCTTTGAGGATCTCGTCCAGCAGGATCAATTTCTGCTTTCCGCTTTCCAGTTCACCGATAATCTCTTTCAGCCGCCGTAGCTCAGCGTAAAAATAGGACTCCCGCTTCGCAAGCGAGTCGTTTGTACGGATACTGCTGTGAATTTCGATGGGATAAAATATAAGTTTCGCGGCAAAAACCGGGGCTCCAATCATGGCCAGCAGTAAATTGGCTCCAACCGTACGCAGGAAAGTACTCTTCCCCGACATGTTGGCGCCTGTGATGATGCAGAACTGGTTCCATCCCCTGATCTCAATATCGTTTGTCACACATGTTCCCGGTGGAATAAGCGGATGTCCGATCTTTTCAGCGATGAATGTAAATCCATCAGTTACCGGCTCAGGGTAAATACACGCAGGGTTATTGAATGCATAGGTTCCGAGGCTTGACATGGCATCAAATTCAGCCAACACGGCAAACCATTGCGGAATCATGCCACGATACTTTAACCGCCAGTATTCCACCGAGAACAGCAGGTGAATATTGAACATGACCAGTCCGTTCATGATTACCGCCACCAGGAGGTTGAGGTTTGAATCCATCAGGTTCATCAGCGCCGACAGCCGTTTTATCACCCGGCCGGGCATCTCGTGATCCCCGTACCGAAGGTTGTTTTGTAATTTTTTATTGAAGTCCGATGTAAATGGAGTCTCCTCGGCCAGAGTTAGCGCCATGGCATATTTTCGCAGGATTTCAACCTGTGAGGAAACCGCCTGATGCACAAGCTGGGTTTTTCGCCCGTAGGCAAAAACGATCAGTAATTGCAGCAGGAACATGAAAACGGGCAACTGATACGAAAGCAGTCCGGCGGCAGCTATGATGATGGTGAAAATGGTGAAGGCAGGCAGGATCCAGGATATTACTTTCATGAACCTGCTCCATTGCATTCCTCCTTCCCTGTTCAGCCATGTATTCAACGTAACAAAATCGCGGTCAGAGGTCTCCTCCCCGATAAAGATCAATTGCAACTGCTGACGAAATCCAATGTTAGCTGACAGTTCGCTGACTGCCTGCTGACGTTTCAACAGTTCATTGCTGTATTGAAAAGCATTGCTGAAATAATCTGCCAGCCTTTTCCGTCCAAAAATGGTTGAGGTTCGGTTCGCATACTGGAATAATGAGCCTTGTCCAAAAACATCAAGGTCATGGGTATAGGGATGGTCATGGTTGATAAACTCATTTCCCGGAACAAATCCTGACCAGTCGCCACCAATTGCCATGATTTCCTGCTGATTGATCCTTATTAAATGCTCAAGCCGTCTGATCCCTTTCTTCAGATGACTGTCATACCATCCTGCGAATAAAAAGCCGGTGAATGACACCACGGCTCCAATCATAAAGAGCGCTCCCGGAACTTTAATCGCATAAAAGAAAGAGAAACCAGTGAATATGAAAAGTATAAGTCTCAGCCATGGAATCCACTGGACAGGTTTCTTCATCCGTTCAATTCCTGACTTAAAATCTTCGATCCGTTGCCCGTAAATAGTAACTGGGAGATTCATATTATGCCACTAAACTTTTATCCCTTGCTAAATTAATGACGCAATGAACTCTGCGCCTGATTTGATCCACTGCAATAAAATTAAACCGCAAAGGTCGCAAAGGTTTTCGCAAAGTACGCAAAGAATCCAACGATTTTATCAGGACTAACCGTTGGCTGAAAATTCGTCATTCGTAATTCGTCATTTTCTCATAGCTTACTCATGTCTATTGGGAACTCCACCGGATGATCGGGCGTACTGCAATGCAGCACACACTGTTCACAGATCTGGAGTTCGCCCTGCAGCCGTTTCTTAACCATATCTTCAAGCCGCTGGCGCAGTTGGGGGATAGCAATTTTCATGACTAGCTCATCCGCAAAGGCAAACATCAGCAACATGCGGGCAGTCTCCTCCCCGATGCCACGCTGACGCAGGTAAAACATGGAATCCTGGTCAAGCTGACCGGTAGTGGAGCCATGCGAGCACTTTACATCATCATTGTATATTTCAAGAAATGGCTTTGAATTGACCCTGGCGGTGTCGGTAAGTAAAATATTCTTGTTGCTCTGGCGTGCATCCGTTTTAGTGGCATCGCGGCGAACCAGCACATGCCCGTTGAATATTGCATGGGCATGTTCATCGAGGATTCCCTTGAAATTTTCATTGCTGGTGCAATCGGGAAATGCATGGTCCACAAATACATGGTTGTCGATATGCTGCTTTCTATCCATGAGATAAAGCCCATTGAGATTGGCATTCGCGTGCCGGCCGTTTAAAAGTACGCCAATGTTGTTGCGCAGCAAGCCGCCATTCAGTGAAATGTAATGTGATTCAAGGTTGGCTGAGGCTTCCAACCGGAAAAATACCGAACTGATGAGGGTGCTGTTGTTATTGAGATTCTGAAGTTTGTAATGTTCCAGCATTCCATGTTCACCGATGTGGATCTCCGTTACAATGTTGGAAAAACTCGCCTGATGGTTGTAGGAATCATTGCAATGAACAAGGGAAAGTCCGGCATTGGCGCCAAGCACGATCAGGTTCCTCGACTGCAGGAAAAGGTTATCGTCATGGTGGATCACATTGATCAGTTGCACCGGTTTAGGGCTCTTCACTTTGTCGGGCACATAAATAAACACGCCATCCTGGGCAAAAGCAGTATTCAACGCGGTGAAACCGTCAGTTGCGTCATTGGCCATTGTGCCAAAATATTTTTCAATTAACTGCGGATATTGCTTTCTGGCCTCGGCCAGGCTGCCCATGATGATCCCATTGCCCAGTTCCATAAGTGGCACATCTTTCGAAACATACCAGCCATTCAACTGCCCGATAACTGCAGTTTCCAGGTGTGGGATGTTGCATTGGAACACCTTCTGAAAATCAATGCCATTTTCGGGACTCAAATGATAATCGTATGCACGGCTGAAAGTCTCATCAAGGTCAGTCAGTCGCCAGCTTTCTATGCTGGTATCAGGAAAGCCCAGATTCATGAATGAGGCCATGGCATCCTCACGGATCTTTTTCAGGCCTGGTGTATCATTCGCAGCCAGGAATTTCCGGTTCTTTTCGTAAAGATTGATAAACCTTTCGGCGGTGATTGATTCTTTATTCTCTTGTTGCATTGAATATATTTTACCTCACCCCCCGGCCCCCTCTCCCGTGGGGAGAGGGGGGGGCGCTATTCTTGCTCTTTTTTGATCCAGTCGTAGCCTTTTTCCTCGAGTTCGAGCGCCAGTTCCTTCCCGCCTGATTTAACGATCTTACCATCGAACAACACATGAACAAAGTCAGGAATAATATGGTCGAGCAGGCGTTGATAATGCGTGATCACCACGAAGGCGTTGTCGGGGCGACGCAGTTTATTTACGCCATTGGCAACGATCCGTAAGGCATCGATATCAAGTCCCGAATCAGTTTCATCAAGTATGGCCAGCATGGGTTCGAGCATGGCCATCTGGAAAATTTCGTTCTTTTTCTTCTCCCCTCCCGAAAATCCCTCGTTGACAGAGCGATTCATGAGGTTTGACGTAACCTCGACCAGACGTTTTTTCTCTTCCATCAGCCGGAGAAATTCGCCTCCGGGCAAAGGATCAAGTCCTTTGAACTTCCGGATTTCATTCACGGCCGTACGCATGAAGTTTGTGATGCTCACCCCGGGTATTTCCACGGGGTACTGGAATCCCAAAAATATCCCTTCGCGGGCGCGATCTTCGATGGACAGGCTCTGCAGGTCCTTTCCATTATAAAGAATCTCCCCACCTGTAACATCAAAGACATCACGTCCGGCTATGACTGCTGCCAGAGTGCTTTTTCCGGTTCCATTCGGCCCCATGATGGCATGCACTTCGCCTTTGTTCACCTCGAGGTTTACCCCCCGGAGAATTTCCTTGCCGTTTATTCCGGCATGTAAGTTTTTAACCTGTAATAACATATAAATAAAATGCAAAATGTAAAATGCAATGTGCAAAATGCAAAACCGCAAAATCGCTGGCTGGTCCGGACATTTTCAAATTTTCAAATCATTACAATGTATATCATCCAACACTCCCCTCCAAGGAGATTGACAGTAATTTTTGCGCCTCCACAGCGAATTCCATCGGGAGTTGTTTCAAAACCTCTTTTGCATATCCGTTCACGATCAGTCCGATGGCGCTTTCGGTAGAAATACCGCGTTGCAGACAATAGAACAACTGGTCTTCCGAAATTTTCGACGTGGTCGCTTCATGTTCCACGATCGAGGACTTATTGTCAACCTGGATATACGGATAGGTATGTGCCCCGCATCTGGCGCCCAGCAGTAATGAATCACACTGACTATAATTGCGCGAATTGACGGCATTTTTTGAAATCCTCACCAGCCCGCGGTAAGAATTATTACTCTTCCCGGCTGAAATTCCTTTAGATATGATCGTGCTGCGGGTATTTTTACCAAGGTGCATCATTTTTGTCCCGGTATCTGCCTGCTGATGATTGTTTGTAACAGCTACCGAATAAAACTCCCCTACCGAATTATCTCCCAACAGGATACAGCTTGGATATTTCCAGGTGATGGCAGAGCCGGTTTCGACCTGCGTCCAACTTATCTTTGAACTGCTTCCCTTGCAGATGCCTCGTTTTGTAACAAAGTTATATATCCCGCCCAATCCGTTCTTATCGCCGGGATACCAGTTTTGCACCGTGGAATATTTCACAGTGGCATCCTTCATGGCTACGATCTCCACGATGGCCGCATGAAGTTGGTTTTCATCCCGCTGGGGTGCAGTGCAGCCCTCCATGTAACTCACATAGCCACCCTCTTCGGCAATGATGAGGGTCCGTTCGAACTGACCGGTATTGGCTGCGTTGATACGGAAATAGGTAGATAGTTCCATGGGGCAGCGGACACCCTTCGGGATATAACAAAAGGAGCCATCACTGAAAACGGCGGAATTCAGTGCGGCAAAATAGTTGTCGGTATAAGGGACCACCGATCCCATGTACTTTTTCACAAGGTTGGGATGGTTCTGGACAGCTTCACTGAACGAGCAAAAGATAATCCCGTGCTTTGAAAGCGTCTCGGAAAATGTGGTTTTGACTGAAACGCTGTCGATCACCGCATCCACAGCCACACTGGCCACCCCGGCAAGTTTCTTCTGCTCATCCAGCGAGATCCCGAGTTTATTGAAGGTAGCCAGCAATTCGGGGTCCACCTCATCGAGACTCGCCAACTCCTTCTTTTTCTTGGGGGCAGCATAGAAGATGATGTCCTGAAAATTGATCGGGGCAATTTTCAGATGAGCCCATTTGGGTTGTGTCATGGTTAGCCAATGACGGTAAGCCTTCAACCTGAACTCAAGCATGAATTCCGGTTCATTCTTTTTCATGGAGATATAACGGATGGTATCTTCAGTAAGTCCTGTTGGCGCAAATTCTGTTTCAATATCCGTGATAAAGCCATACTTATAATCACCCTGTGTTACTTCATCAAGTATCTTGTTGGATTCGGATTCCATCGATCAATAATTTATAACAAATCTAATCATTTTTACTACCACTGCAAGCAGTCGGATATTTTATCATGCAAAGATACGACAATTTAGGTATTTGGATACCTGATTAGGGGAAATTTGGGAGAAGGGGGGACGAGGGGACGAGGGGACGGGGGGACG
>JAUXWT010000034.1 GCA_030681475.1 Bacteroidales bacterium
TATTGCCCGGTACTGCCCCGATGAAGTGGATGACCAAAAGATGGTGGCAAAATCCAAAAAACTCCAGCTTGAATTCTGGTAGAAAATGCCGCCGGGGAGCGCCATGAATCCGCTGATCATGTTATACTGCAATGGTTTGCCTGCAAGCGCGTATCCCTGGTAAAAATTGAACAGGGTATTCCAATCATTTTCGGTCGGCACATGCCACCCGGGCGGACAAAGGCCCTGGGCACCGGGGGTAGGGTCGTAGCGCATGAGTTCATCCCACTGGTAGAATATCGAATATTGATTAACGAATTTTGAAGTAAGAACGTATTTTTCGACTAAACAGTTGTCGGTTTGGGGATTAAACTCCGGAATCTCCGTGCCAAATTCCAAATTCGTCTGCATCCAGCATTGCGAGCCGATCTGAACAGTAGGATATTGCCGGTTGTCACGGATATCAGTGAGGATATTGCCGCATGAAAACACGGGCGTGGGTGTGACGATGATGGTCTGTGATTTACTGTCGCTGCACAGCGATGCATTGGTATAGGAATAGTTGATCGTTTTGGTCCCCGTTCCCGCCAGCAGCGGGCTGAATATACCGGTCGTTGAGTTTACCCCCGGACCGGAATAGGCGCCACCCAACGGAATTCCTCCTTTCAACTTAAAGGGTTGGGCATTGATGGTCGTGACCGCATCAAAACAGTTCAAAAAAGTTACGGTTGGCGCCGGCAAACCGGTCATGATGATCATTCCTGAAACCGCAGGGTTCCCGGTAACGCAAGTCAGGTCGGAGGTCAGGATGCATTGCACCTGGTCATTATCCACCGGATTATACGTAAAAACTGCATTGTTTCCATTGCTTGCATTGTTTGCATTGACCTTCCATTGATATAAAGGAGTTGACCCGCCATTGACCGGAGTTGCTGTGAACGTAACCTGTGATCCCTGGCAGAATGGATTTGGGTTGGCTGTTATCGTTATGCCGGCAGGAAGCGTCGTAATCCCTGTCAATGTAAGGGTATTCGATGTTACAGGGTTTCCGGTAACACAAATATCGGATGATGATAACACGCATGTTACTATATCTCCATTAACCGGAGTGTAGGTAAAAACTGCATTGTTTCCATTGATTGCATTGTTTGCATTGACCTTCCATTGATAACTTGGGATAGTGCCCCCATTTGCCGGAGTTGCTGTAATTGTAACAGAGCTCCCGGTACAGAAAGAAGTTGACGGTGTTGAGATCGAAATGCTGACCGGAAGATTTGGAGTAACAGTCATCACTGCCTGGTTGCTGGTCGCAGGATTACCGGTAGCACAAGTTTCAGAAGAGGTGAGAATGCAACTCACCATGTCGTTATCAGTTGGAATATAAGTGAAATTTGGACTGTTTGTCCCGGCATTCGTGCCATTTACTTTCCATTGATAGTGTGGGGTTGTTCCTCCGTTGGTATGTGTTGCCGTAAATGTGACGGAAGTGCCACTGCACACAGGGTTGGAGGATACAACGATGGAAACACCGGCGGGGAGGTAAGGGTTGACAATAACGTAAAAATTAGTCGTATCTCCATAGCAAGGCGTTGCAAATGGCACAATCCGATAAATTACGGAATCAGGTTCAGTTCCTGAATTGAAGAGTGTCTGATGGATCGGATTGATATTGTCTGGAAAATACCCGGTAACCAGGGGAGAGGTCGCAGTTGCAGAATAACTGAATGATGTTGACGGAAAGGAAGCCTGAAGTAAAATATCAGTTTGTTCGCCGCTGCAAATAGTGAAGGTATTGGCAGTATTGGTAACCTGAGTCGGCTGAATAATGTTAATCAATATACCGTTGGGGGCAGGTCCGAAGGGTCCGAAACCACAGGCAGTCGAGTTACCTCGTACTTTTAACCATTTTTGACCCGGAGGATAGTTTGAAAAATCAATATTGATGGTTGTTCCCAGGTTCATCACATCAAAAAGGATGGTACCGGTACCTGCATCGGAAAGTACCCAATTGTACCTGTCCTGAGCTGCTCCTGGCAGAGGATCTGGTTGAACGGTATAAGATTCCGTACTGTATAAACATGGTTGAAGGGAACCAAGGATATTCGCGGCTTGCTCAGGAGCCCGTATCACCGTGAAATTACCAAGATTTAAATTACTGCTGGATGAATACCACCAGCTGTTCACGGTTTTACTCCATCCGAGCCCCCAATTGTTGCCGCCATCCCAGGCATGGCAACCGGTGGAGGGTAAGACGCTGTAACAACCATCCAGTTGGGTTACTCCACCCCAAAATGACAATTTGATATCATCCCAGTACATGGCAATAGGTGGTCCGGGTGGTCTGACCAGTTGGACAATAAAACCGTTAAGGTTGCTCTGAACACTGTACAAAGCAACATTTGTCAGGCCATTCACATAGGAGATATTGATCCCGATGACAGCCCCGGATGGAACGGCGACCCCCAACCCGTTCATGCCATTCCAGATGATCGTGTTGGCTCCAGCTGCGACAGGCTCGGTCAGGGTGACGTCTTCAGGCTGGTGACCCGGCAATGGGTTAATTTCTATTTCGATGTTAACGACCCCGGGTTTACTGGCCGAAAAATTGAGCATGACCGATCCGTCACATTGGGGCGTGACCACCACGCCATTTTGGATTAAACCATTGGTGCCCGTCGGGAATTGATTCACATCCGGATTGCATAAGAAAATTTTGTATTGCGGGTAAAAATATTGGCCACTTCGCGACATGCGGCTGGTGTCAAATGGCACAGGCGGGGGAAATAATCCGTTCCTGTTTGCAGTTAATTGAATCCCACTAGGTAACATGTGGTTAAAATTGATCGATGTCACAACGGAATCATCCGAATAAATAAACATGGTCGCAAGGAAAGGATCGGAGGGAACGGTCGGACCAGTCAAGGTTTCAATAAGCCAGTATTTGGCCCAGAGCCGGCCATCGATGGCTGCGAGCGGAGTTGTGGCCGTATCAATGACGGTAATATCAAACCTGCCTATCTGAGGTTGCGGATTGAACTCAATGCTGTAATCGCCCGGGCTGCCCGGCGCGAACTGGATCGCATTATAGCCATGAACATTGGCCACGTTCGGTCCGGCAATGGCCTGGCTGTGGTATTTAATATACCCTTGTGAATTGATTGTGATGGTCTTCGGCCCGAAAACGACTGTACCGTTTTTCGTTATTCTGAAAATCAGGCTTGTGGTCCCGAATCCCAGATAGATCTTCTCGGATGGACTTGAAACCCTTACAAATAGCTTATGATCGTCATCACATGCCGAGGTGGCAAAACACTCCGTCCATGTCGGACCTGTGATGAGAAGATGTGCATCATAGGCTGTATCCGGCCTTAGCTGCTTCGAGCCTTCGCCAAATGTGGCAAGGGTTGGTAAGAAAAAAAAGAAAATTAAAAACAAGAAAACCCTTAAATTCTTCATTCACCAGAAAATTGAAAGATAAATTTACAACATTAATCGCATTGCCGTCATTTTACCACAATCATCTTTTTTGATATAACAGATTTGTTTGTTTGAAGCAGTACATTATAAATTCCGGAGGGCAGATACGTGGCATTAAAAGGAATAATATGGTCGCCAGCTTGCACCTGTTTTTCATGCGCGACATATATCTGGGCTCCTTGCATATTAAAAACTGACAATTTTACACTTCCACTTTGGTCAAGATGAATACTAAAATTTGTTTGGCCTTGGAGTGGATTAGGATAAATATTCAAAGCACTTTGGTTCGCCTGAATATCGTTGTTTTCAATGCTTGTAAATTGATTGAATTTATTTTTCAGCACATACTTTATGAATTTTCGTGCATCGGTTATATCAATATAATAAAGGGGGAAACTTAAAAGGATTGATTTGTAATCACTTCCGATATATTCAAGGCCAACAGGTTTATCTTGCATCAGACCCTGGTTGGTTGAGGGAGGAAATCTGGAGTTGAACCTGTATGTAATGTTTGCCGCTGGCCCTGGGGTGAATACCTCAATATGGAATAGCTCACCAGGATAAGATGGGTCAAGGGTCTTCTGCGGATCAACATGCAACGTATCATAACCTGCATATGCGGGCTTCGCTTTATTCATGATGCTATTGATTTTGTGGCTCACACTGTCAACCTTAAAGAATGAAGCAAGGTAACTTTCATCCGGCAATTTTGAAGGATAGGTGTTATTGTAATCAAAGTACAATGATGGGAGAAAGCCGCTGAAAAGCATGTTCCCGCCATTTCCAAAAAAAATTGAAAAGTTTTGCAGCATGCTTGTATCTGGATATTCAAATGTAAAGCTGTTAATCATGAAAAGAATATTCCGGTAGCGGGATATCGTTGTGAAGTCGAGATGATTATTCTTATTCAGGTCAAACCAATGGAAAGGAATGGAGTCTAAAACAGTGGCATAGAACGTTCGGATGCTATCAGGAGTCAATGCGTTACCTTTTAGTGCAGAAACCACAAGTAGTGTATCGCAAAATACAAATCTGGCGCATGTAACAATTTGGCCAGGTAAACTTTCCCGGGCCGAATCGTTAAGCAAAGTAAGTCTGTAATAATATTGAACACCTTGTAATGTTGTGGTGTCGGTATAACTGGAATCGGTTATTGGTACATTATTAAGCCGGATAGTATTGCTAAATTCCAGTTCTTCTGCCCGGTAGAGATTATACCCGGTGATGTGCTTGTTGGCCGTAGGTTTCCACCCCAAATCTATTTTTTTTGTAGAAGATTTCGCAAATAACCCAATTGGATAGGGAAGGAATTGCAGTTCCATCATCGAAGCTAATACTCCTTTTGTTACATCGGCCAGATAGGTAAAATTGCAGTTGCCGATGGTATCTGATGGTTTGTGCCATGATGGATTAAAGTTCTTCTCTTCCACACCTGTTGTAGGAAAGTGATTTAACCAATAGGACCAGGAATCTGTGACCGATGATTTCAAATCAGGAAAAAAGAATACACTTAGGCTGGAGTATTGTTGAAAAATGTCTGCGGTAAAATTCCCTGCATATTCGCATCCCAGGAATCGGAAGATATACACTTGCTTTTCATTTGCAGGATCATGTGCCACCATGTCCAGATTCAAATAATAGCGAACATCATCTCCATTCAGCCTTGCCTGTTTGGCATTATGTATTGAACCATATCCCCCACCTTCTTCAAAAGCCCAGAGGAAGAATTTTATAGTTGACTCCGGCTGAAAATTCATTTTTTTCATCACCCTTGCTGTTTCCATAACCGAAGCAACACCAGAACCATTATCATCAGCGCCCGGAGCAAGGGTATCCGGGTAAACAGTACTATAGGAGTCGTAGTGAGCGCCAATATGATATTCTTCTTTCGGTGCATTGCTCCCTTCAAGAGCGCATACGACATTATATTGCCAATAGGTTACCCCACCCCAGTTTACCTGAAAGGAATCTAATTTTACCTGATTGTTCGTGTAACCGAAAGTATTAAACTTTTGTATTAGCCAGGTGGCAATTTCCTTACGATTTTCATTTTGCGAAAATCTGGTCCCGAAATCTTGAAGATGTTGAATTGTTGAGCGCATACTATCGGCATTCACCTGGTTGATGCAGGAAATTATTAACGGATTTAATGACTTGTGCGCTTCGGTTTGATTCGGATTTGTGCCTGAATAACCTGAAACGTTATTCGTGTTGATACTGGTCGAATATCTCTGGTCAAATGTTTGTGCATCGACCGTTTGTTGAAATACAAGAAGACAGAGGCCATGAAAGAAGAAAATTGAACGTATACCAGTTATTGTTTTCATGTGTTTTTGAGGTTGTACCTGATTAAGTTGACCCTAAAATTGGTAAGGTTCATAGATTTACACTTTAATAATTGCAATTTTCACGACGGTGAGATAAAGGTAGTGTAAATATATAAAATTGGTACAATCGATTTTCTGTACGCAATTTATATTTATTTTTGACAGGCAAATATTGAAAAATGGTATCTCAACAGGAATTGAACCGATTAGTATTGAGGATCGTTGAGGTTTATCAACCAGAGAAAATTATACTCTTTGGTTCATATGCCAGTGGAAATGCTCATGAGGGAAGTGATCTCGATTTTTTACTTGTAAAGCAGACGGATGAAAACCCCTTAAACCGGGCTGCTGGTTTACGCAAGTCACTTAGAGATTTTCTGCTTCCAATGGATATTCTTGTTTATACACCATCCGAAATAGCAAAAGACAAGGAACAGAAATTTACATTAATTCATGATGTTTTAAAGTCCGGGAAGGTTTTGTATGCCTGTAAATGAAATTATTCAGTCATGGTTTGTGAAAGCCGCCCATGATCTGGAAACCGCCAAAATCGTTGCCTCACATTTGCCAGACTATGATGATGTTATCGCTTTTCATTGTCAGCAGGCTATTGAAAAATCACTAAAAGGTTATTTAGTTTATCTTGATCTTGAATTCAAGCCTGTTCATGATCTTGGATATCTGCTGAATCTTACAACCACAAAAGATGACAGCTTTGATGTTTACTTTGAAGACCTTGACAAGATTTTGCCATTTTACATTTTACCATCTGCCCTCAGTCACGGACACACCTCGCCGCAAAAGCATTCGCCCTGGATGCCGGATATAAAGATACTGAAAAATTGATGGTGTTCATCCCGAAGGATATTGCCCGGTACTGCCCCGATGAAGTGGATGACCAAAAGATGGTGGCAAAATCCAAAAAACT
>JAUXWT010000040.1 GCA_030681475.1 Bacteroidales bacterium
TTTCATTTTTCATTTTTCATACTGTTTCTGCTCAGCGGGTTGCTGTAGTCCTTAGCGGTGGAGCCGCGAAAGGTGGCGCCCATATCGGAGTGCTTCGCGCGTTGGAAGAAAATCAGATACCGGTCAGTTATATTATAGGAACTTCAATTGGTGCAGTTGTAGGAGGGATGTATGCCGCAGGGTACTCGCCGGATGAGATTGAATCGCTCATGAATTCTGAAGAATTCCAGCGACTGGCCTCAGGAAGCCTCGACAGCAGGTATATGTTTTATTATCACAAGGAGGACCCCAATGCCTCCTGGATCACAACTGATTTTGATTTTACGAAAAATATAACTTCCATTTTACCTGCCCAGCTAATCAAAACCTATGATATTGATTTTCAACTTATGAAATTTCTATCGCAGGCAAATGCTGTCGCAGGCGGTGATTTTGACAGGTTGATGATTCCGTTCCGTTGTGTCGTAGCTGATATCGACACCACAGCGCAAATGGTTCTGCGCCAAGGTGATCTGAGTACTGCTATCCGTGGTTCGATGAGTTTGCCGTTGGTCTTTTCACCGGTGGTAATTAATAACAAGTTGGTCTATGACGGCGGGATGTACAACAATTTCCCAAGTGATGTGGCAATAAGTGATTTCCATCCGGATGTGATCATAGGGAGCCGGGTTGCGCAGCGATATCGGAATCCTGACAAGAATGACATTGTCTCACAACTACTTACGATGTTGATGGAGCGCCAAAGTGACACCATCCTTTACCCTGTATCTGTCATGATTATTCCGACTATCCCTGACATCAACCTGCTTGATTTTTCTCAAACCGCCATACTTGCCGACAGTGGCTACGCTGCAACGATTCGAAAAATTCCGGAAATCAGGACACTTGTTAAAGATAGCATAAGTGTTGAAATGATGCGGATACGACGTCTCGAATTTAACGGCAGAAAACCAGTATTCCGCTTTGACTCCATTCATATTACAGGGATGAACAAGGCACAATCGGGGTATTTACGACAAATTCTCAAACATGGGAAAAAGACGATTTCCATCAACGAACTCCGGACCCGATACTTCCGGTTTATCGGTGAAGGATTTGTCAGGAGCATATTCCCGGCAGCGCGATTCAATGAAAAAACAGGCTTTTTTGACCTTTATCTTGATGTTTCGACATCCAATAAATTCGGAGCTCAATTCGGAGGCAATTTTTCATTGGGCAACAACAGTGAAGCTTTCCTTGAACTTCAATACAAATACTTGTGGACCAAGGCGCTCCGGTTTTATACCAACGGCTATTTTGGCAAGGTTTACGGTTCTGCCAAAATTGGTGGACGGATCGACTTCAACTCTCAAATTCCTTGGTTTTTAGAGGCCAATTACACATATAACCATTTTAACTATTTTAAAAACGCCAGTTTTTTCTTTGATGATAAAACGCCAAACTATATTATTGAAAGCGAATATTTTGGCGATTTAAGGGCAGGGGTACCCATTACCAACACAGGGAAGCTTTCAATAGGCGCGACTTATGCATTTACCAATGATAAATATTACCAGGATAACGTTTTTACACGTTATGATACCACTGATCAAACCTCCTTTAATTTTTTCGCACCCACCCTGTGTTTTGACCTTAACAGTCTGAACAGGAAACAATTTTCAAATGAAGGGGTCCGGTTGAAAGTAGAAATATCCTATATCAATGGCCATGAAGCAATGCAACCGGGGTCAACCGCTATCAATAAAACTCCGGTTTCCGGTGACCATAACTGGTTTAAAGTTCACCTGTTGTACGATAACTATTTTGAATCGTTGGGACCGGTTAAATTTGGATTTTACGCGGAGGGCGTTCTGTCCAATCAATTGTTGTTTTCCAATTATACATCCAGCCTGCTGTATGCTTCTGCATTTTCACCTGTCTCTGAATCCCGAACCTATTTTTTACCACCATTCAGGGCAATAAACTTTGCTGCTGCCGGAGTGAAAATAGTGCTGCGGGTATATAAACAAGTCGAATACCGGCTGGAGGGATACCTTTTTCAACCATATCAGGAAATCCTTCAGAATCCTGTTGATTTTACGGCCTATTACGGACCAAAGTTGTCCGACCGGTCATTTATGGCCTCAACTGCCCTGGTGTACAACAGTCCGCTTGGCCCACTGAGCATCAGTGTGAACTATTATGATAAGATGGCCGATCTTTTTACCTTAAATTTCAACTTCGGTTATATCCTCTTCAATAAAAGGGCAATGCCGTAATTTGTAAGGAATAGGAAATAATTTGTATTTTTGCCGTCCTATTGATTCATTTTAACCGGCATTTGTCGGACGCTATTGATGGTAATATTTAAAAGGATATTCACTACGAATGAAAAATTCTAAGAAAGCCCCCCAGAATCCTGAACCGGAAACTACATCCATTCAGGAGGAGATCACTGCAACAATACATGTTACAGAGGATAGTAAAGAAGAGATGCTCCCAACTGATGCTGATCAGACTGAAAAAATCGATCATGCCGATGCAGTTGATAAGGTTCTTGTTGAGGATGCTGTTGAACCGCCGGTCGTTGAGGATGCTGTTGAACCACCGGTCGTTGAGGATGCTGTTGAACCGCCGGTCGTTGAGGAAACTGTCGAATCACCTGTCATTGAACAACCTGTTGAATCACCTGAAGCGCCCTTGGAAGATGCACCTTCAAAACATCACAAGGAACATGCTGAAGTTTTAATGGCAGTCCTTGGAGAGGAGGATAACGATGATGATAACGACGAGCAGCCTGACGAGGTGACAGAAGTACACATCGACGATGAAGATCAAGAGACCCATGTCAGCTTCGAAAGTATGTCACGGGCTGAGTTGGTTGAATCACTTGAAAAATCCCTGGCCGAAGATGACTTCAATACCGTAAAGACAAAGATAGCGCTTATCAAGTTCTCCTTCCTGAAAAAGAAGAAGGATGAGAGCATGCAAAAAACAGATGAGACCCCTGAAGACGATGATATTAAGCAGGAACATGCTCCTGAACAAGATGAACTTGATCTGAAATTCAACGAATTATTCATCATATACAGGGCCAGCAAAGCACGTCATTCCGAGGAACAGGAAAAGATCAAGCAGGAAAATCTGAAGAAAAAATTTGAGATACTGGATGGATTAAGAGAACTCATCAGTTCGGAAGAGACGCTTAAAAGGACCTATGATGAGTTTAAGGCGCTCCAGGAACGTTGGAAGGAAATCGGGATGGTGCCCCGTACCGAGATTAACAACCTTTGGCAGAATTACCATTTTCTCGTTGAAAAATTCTTTGAAAAGGTCAAATTGAATAAAGAACTGAAAGACCTCGATCTCAAAAAGAATCTGGAAGCTAAAATGGCGCTCTGTGAAAAAACAGAAGAATTGCTACTTGAAACATCGGTGCTCAAATCCTTCAAAAAACTTCAGAAATATCATGAGGAGTGGAAAGATCTTGGCCCCGTACCTTCCGACAAAAAAGAAGAAATATGGGAACGCTTCAAAAATACGACTGATAAAATAAATGACCGCCGACGTGAACATTACTCACTGATAGAAGAAGACCAGAATAAGAACCTGGAAACCAAAACCGCGCTCTGTGAACAGTGTGAAATAGTGGCCGGATTGCCCAATGAATCAATCAGAGACTGGCAGGATAATACCAATAAAATAAACGACCTGCTGAAAATATGGAAGAATATCGGTCCGGTTCCTCAAAAGGTTAATGCCGAAATCTGGAAACGCTTTAAAACGAGTCTCGATTCGTTCTTTGCCGTTAAAAAGGAGTATTTTGATAAACTGAAGGAACAGCAAATGCACAACTACAACCTGAAGGTAGAGTTGTGTATGCAGGCGGAGGCATTGAATTCAAGCACAGATTGGAGAAATACAACCCATGAACTTATCCGGCTGCAGGGCGAATGGAAAAAGATCGGACCGGTTCCCAGAAAACATTCCGACCGGATTTGGAAACGGTTTCGTAGCGCCTGCGACGTATTCTTCAATGCAAAACAAGCTTATTTCTCTAATATTCATGCCAGTGAAGGAGAGAATCTGGATAAGAAAAACAACCTGATGATTCGCTTGAAGGAGCATAAATTCGGCGATGATAAAAGCGCTAATCTTGAAGCGCTGAAAAACTTCCAGCGCGAATGGACCGAGATCGGCCATGTGCCGATGAAGGAAAAAGACAGGCTTCATAACGAATTTCGTGCTTTGATCAATGAACATCTTGACAAACTTCAGATCAGTGAGGTGGAGATGAGTGCTGTGAGTTTCCAGGCTAAAATCGAACATATGAAGAACGACCCCAATGCCCGGAGGGTCATTGGGAAAGAACGTGAATTTCTGTCCACCAAAATCACCAAGATGAAGGAGGAGATCACGTTGTGGGAAAACAACATTGGGTTCTTTGCAAAGTCAAAAAGCGCGTTGATCGTTAAAGAAGAGTTTGAAAGTAAAATCAATAAAGCCAAAAGTGAGCTGAAAGTGCTTGAAGCCAAGATGAAGATCCTTAAACAACAAGGAGACTGACAGAATTTGAATTACGAATTATGAGTTACGAATTACGAATAATTCACGATTAATCTGTCACGTGTCACCTGTCATTAATCTAAAACCTTCATTCTATGTCCGGGAATTCCATCGGTAAAGCGTTTATCCTGACAACATTTGGTGAATCGCATGGAGTTGCAGTTGGTGGAGTTATTGATGGATTCCCTGCCAACCTGGAGATCAATGTTTCGTATATTCAATCAGAACTTGACCGTCGGAGATCAGGGAAGGAGTTCTTTTCTTCACCACGCATTGAAGAGGATAAACTGGAGATTCTCTCCGGCTTGTTTGAAGGAAAATCAACAGGAGCCCCGATAGCATTCTTAGTTTACAACCAGGACCAGCGACCATCAGATTATGACCATCTTGCCAATGCATTTCGGCCTTCGCATGCTGACTATACCTGGAAGCAGAAATTCGGCATCCGTGATCCGCGTGGCGGGGGACGCGCATCAGCGCGTGAAACACTGGCAAGAGTTGCCGGTGGCGCTTTTGCGAAGTCATTCCTACACACCAAAAACATAAAAATTGTTGCAGGCATATGTCAGATCGGTGAATATCAAATTCCGGATCCTGTATCCCATATTTCTGAACCGCAAATCCTTTCTTTTCTTGAGCAACTCAAAGCAGATGGCGATACGACAGGCGGTGTGATCGCCTGCACCATCAGCGGGGTGCCTGCAGGATTGGGCGAGCCGGTATTTGACAAGTTGCATGCCGATCTCGCCAAGGCGATGCTGAGCATCAATGCTGTCAAAGGATTTGAATATGGTTCAGGATTCAGGAGCGCCTCCATGAAAGGATCTGAACATAACGACTTGTTTGTCAATAAGAATGGTGTCATAAGAACCCTGACCAACCACTCGGGGGGAATCCAGGGAGGTATCTCGAATGGTGAGGATATATATTTCCGGGTGGCATTCAAACCGGTTGCAACGTTGATGAAAGACCAGGATACGGTGAATTCAGATGGCGAACCGACCGTCCTCAAGGGAAAAGGTCGTCACGACGTTTGTGTCGTACCCCGCGCCCTGCCTATCGTTGAGGCGATGGCAGCATTAGTGATAGCCGACCATATGATCAGGAATGGTGAAAGGTGAACCTCGAATCGGGTTTTCATCGGAATTGACACATAAAAAGCATTATACTTGTTTATTAAAATCAACCGAACTATGAAACCAATCACCAGAAATATTTTAGCAATTGCTGCAGGGCTTGTTTTCGGAAGTGCAGTGAACATGGGTATCATCATGATAAGTGGTTCAATTATTCCGCCCCCGGGTGGTGCAGATGTAACAACCATGGAAGGGTTAAAAGCCTCCTTGCATTTATTCCAGCCCAGACATTTTATTTTTCCGTTTTTTGCCCACGCGCTTGGAACATTCGCGGGCGCTTTTCTGGCGGCAATAATCGCAGCAAGCCATAAAAAGAGAATTGCCTTTGGCATTGGACTCTTTTTCCTTGCGGGAGGAATCGCCAATTTCTTTATGCTTCCTTCACCAACCTGGTTTACCGTTCTGGACTTAGTGGGTGCATATATGCCAATGGGTTACCTTGCCGGAAAATTAATCCGGAAACAATGAGCAAGTAAATTACCAGTCAGCACTTACCAGTCAGCAGTTACCAGTCAGCAGTTACCAGTCACTTGTCACTTTTAAACGGGTTCCTGCTGCGACAAACAGTGAAATGACCCCAGTCCCCAAATGATCTCTACTGAATCGATGCCAATGATGCTGCGATCGGGGAAGCACTCTTCCAGGATTCTCATGGCCTGATCATCCTGTTTGCATTGAAAATTTGGTACGATGACCGATTTATTCGCGATGTAAAAGTTGGCATAGGAAGCCGGCAAGCGTTGTCCGTCGTAGATCACAGGCTTTGGCAGACATATTTCAGCGATATCGAGTTGCTTGCCATTGAGGAGGCGGAAGGTCTTCAGCCGTTTGAGGTTATCTTCCAGAATTTTATGGTTAACATCCGATGGCCGGGGTTCAACCATTGTGACTACGGCATCTTCCCTGAAAAAACGTGAAATGTCGTCAATATGGCCGTTCGTGTCATCACCCTCGATCCCTTCGTCAAGCCATAACACCTGTTCTACCCCATAAAAATTGCGCAGGTATTCTTCGATTTCATGCTGAAATAGCCCGGGATTACGGTTTTCATGCAAAAGACATTGGATGGTGGTGAGCAGGGATCCAGTCCCGTTGAAATCAACTGCCCCGCCTTCCATGACGATTCCCGGATAAAAAACAGGAATGTTAAGGTGTTCCCCAACCAATCTGGGAATTTGTTCATCAAGGTCGTGATCATATTTATTCCCCCATGCATTGTATTTCCAACTCACGATCACTTTGGGATCTTTTGCTGCATGGTTGACAAGAAATGCCGGACCATGATCGCGGCACCATGCATCATTAGTGGGATGCAACAATAGAATTATTTTCGACAAATCAACATTCATTAGCATCAAATCCTGGGTTACACGGTCACGAAGCGCTTCGTTGCGAACGTTGATACACACTTGCTCACCTTTCGAAAGTTCTTTGATGAAACGGTTATAAAACGGAAAAATCCTGTCAAGAGTTCCCGGCCAGGAATAAGAGTCTTCGTGCGGATAGCTGAGCCAGGTAGCCTTATGCTTGGCCCATTCAGCCGGAAAATAATAGCCCAAATCTCCAGGAGTAGGGTCGGAGCCGGGTAGAAAATGTTTTGCTTTTGTCATTCGTCACTTGTCACTTGTCAAGAAACCTGCTTCCTATCCCTTCATAACTGTCGATCCTCCGGTCTCTCAAAAATGGCCAATGAATCCGGGTTTCATCGATCAGGTCCAGATCAAGTTCCTGAACATGGATCTCTTCGCGGTCGTGTGATGCGTGGCACAGAAGCACGCCGAAGGGATCGGAAATGAAGGATCCCCCCCAGAAGTTCATATTGCCCTCCATTCCGGTACGGTTGACAGAAACAACATATACGCCGTTTGCAATGGCATGGCTTCGTTGTATGGTCTGCCAGGCCTGGAATTGCTGCTGGTTAAGTGTTTCATCCTGTGAAACATCCCATCCGATGGCAGTCGGGTAAAAAATAACCTGTGCGCCCATCAGGCTTGTGATGCGGGCAGCCTCAGGATACCACTGGTCCCAGCAGATCAGAGTTCCAATCCTGGCATATTTGGTATCAAATACCTTGTATCCTTCATCGCCCGGGGTAAAGTAGAATTTCTCATAGAAGCCGGGATCATCAGGAATATGGTGTTTATGGTATTTCCCAAGGAAACTGCCATCTGCATCGATCACAGCAACTGTATTGTGATAAATCCCCTGAGCCCGTTTTTCGAAGAGTGAGGCGACAATTACAACATCGAGTTCACGCGCCAGATCAGAAAACAGGGCAGTTGTGGGGCCGGGGATGGCCTCTGCCAGGTTAAAGTGGCCGTAGTTTTCTTCCCAACAGAAATATTCAGAAGCAAAGAGCTCCTGGAGACAAATGATTTGCGCTCCCTTTTCCGCCGCTTCCCTGATCCTGGCGACAGCCTTTTCAATGTTGACTTGCTTTGAAGTGGTGCAAGTCATCTGAATCATGCCTGTTTTAACGAAATTCGAACACATTTTGAAATCAGTTTTAACAATAAGATTATTGATTCAGGAAGAATTTCCTGGAAAATTTCTTGTTTTCGCGCAGTATTTCCAGAATATAAATGCCAGGGGGCAACCCTGCATATGCGATCACCTTCCGATCACTATCAACAATAGCCGGTTGGATTGAAGAAACCTCCTGTCCCATTATGTTGAAAAGCCTGACAATGATGAATTCCGGCTGTTCGAAATCAAGAAAGATCATCAAACGTTTTGTTTCGCGGTCATTGTAAATATTAATACCGTCGGAAGGGTCATTTTTATCATACCCGACTGTGTAATCGAGGTACAGGTCATCAACATACAAAATAGTGCCGATGGTCATGACCTCCTGTGCGGTCGACATGGCTATGATATTCATCGTATCTGGCGTATCTGCGCTGATATAATCGATCCAGGCCGAAAAGGGAGTCCATTCTGCAACAGTATCCTTGGTTGAAAATGCGCCAAGCCCGATTGTATCTTTAATTGCACCTGTGGTTTTGGTCAATCCGATTCCAATTACACAACTGTCGCCACCCTTCGGGAAGTATTTAAAATACCCCTTGAGATGGGTGGGTTCGTCAACTACCGGAACACCCCCTGTGAGATCAAAGGAACCCGCGGTCAGATTGATCGTTAGTTTCCCACAAGTTATAAAACCCGGTACATCAATGGGGGGAAAGGTATAGTGTTTCGTTTCAAGTTTAGCTGAAAAACTTCCTGCGCCATGATGGTCATTGCTCTTTGTCACAACGGAGATACCGATAAACGGAATCAGGTTCAGTTCCTGGTTCGGTGTATCCCAGCCAACAGGGTCTGAATAAGAACCAAAATTAATCCAGTTTTCAAATCCGGCATTCGGAATTACAGTTTGCCCTTGCAAAACTATCCCAGCCAACATCAGGCATGCAAAAAATATTGATAGAATTTTCATCATTATATAAAAACAATTACCATTGATCTGTTAATTACAATCCGTAAAGTTTCAATTAACACCTCACCTTTCACTTGTCACTTGTCACTTGTCACTTGTCACTTGTCACTTGTCCCGTTCTTCCGATTGAATTGTAAAATTAGGACTTTTCATTATATCTTTGACAAAATTTTCCAAATGAAATGGTTACTGCGTTTCAAGATCCATCACTTAATATTTCTTGTTTTAGTGCCATATCATGCATTCCCGGTTTCATATAATTTCTTTCGCAATACTGCAAAAACAGGAATCATCAGCAACGCAGGTGATTCCTGCAAAGTAAAACTCAATAAAAAAGCAGATAAAGCATACAAAACGGGCATTGATTATTTCCGTGAGGGTAGTTATAATCTGGCAGGACAGCAAATGAGAAGTGTGATCAATTCGGAGCCTGATTGTGTCGATGCCTATTTTGTTTTGGGTCTGGTCAATTTTAAAAAGCCGGACAACAACCTGAAGGAGGCGGAAAGAAATTTCCGGAAGGTGGTTGAATTATGTCCCGGTTACGACGTTTATACCTACTACTACCTGGGAGAGATCCACTATGGCCGTGAGAATTTTGATCTGGCCGTGAAAAATCTGACTGAATTCCTCAAAGATGTTGACAAAATCAAGAATGATAAGGATTATAACAGGGCAGCCGATCTGCTGAAATACGCTGCTTTTTATCTTGAGCTGACCAAAAAGCCGGTACCATTTGAACCTAAGGTGGTAGAGGGTATTTCGACCCCCGGGAATGAATACCTGCCAATTCTTTCGCCTGACAACCAAATGGCGCTATTTACAAGGGAGATAAAAATTGACCCGAATAAAAACAGTCTGATCCAGGAGACAAGGATCAAAGAAAGATTTTTTTACAGCATGCGGATGGATGATGGACGGTTTGAGACAGGAGAGGAGATGCCTGAACCTTTTAACATTTACGATAATGAGGGAGGCGCTACCTTGACGGCTGATAACAATACGCTGTGTTATACGGTTTGCAAGTTCGACAAAGTTAAAAAATATCTTAATTGCGACATCTACATGTCAGAAAATATCGGCGGTGAATGGACTCAAATAAAGAGCCTGAGCGATAAAATTAATTTACCTGGTTCATGGGAATCACAACCGACAATTTCGGCCGACGGGCGTACACTCTATTTTGTTAGTGACCGCACCGGAGGATTTGGCGGGTATGATATTTACAGATCCATAAAAGGCAGCGCCGGGGAGTGGGGTACTCCGATCAACCTTGGCCCGACGATCAATTCGAAGGGAAATGAAAAATCACCCTTCATCCACCCCGACGGAAAGACGCTCTATTTTTCTTCGGATGGACTGATGGGATTAGGAGGATATGATATTTTTTTTACAAAGATTAGTGATGAAGGTACATGGTTGAAACCAAAAAATATCGGTTACCCGATAAATTCACCCGAAGATGAGGTCGGTTTTTTTGTCAGTACGGATGGTAAACAGGGTTTTTTCGCCTCCAATAAATTTAACGGAAAAGGAGGTTGGGATCTCTACTCCTTTGATCTTTACGATGCAGCCCGTCCTGAACGTGTACTGTTTATCAGAGGCAATGTAAAATCAGAATTGTCTGCGGAACCACTCAAAGCGCATATTGAGCTGAAGAATATTGAAACTAAGCGAATTTCAGAAATTCCAATGGACACGATAACGGGTAATTATGTGGCCGTCGCCCCTTTTAACAGTGATTATATCATGACGATCAAAAAAGCTGACCATGTATATGAATCCAAATACATTTCAAAAGTGGACAGTGTTTTCAAAGCACCTGCCAAAGTGGACATTGAAATGAAACCCATTGAAGTAAACAAATCGTATCGTATTAATGATATTTACTTTCCTTTTAACTCCTTTGAACTTACGCCGGAGTCAAAAGTTGTGCTCGATCAGTTGTTGGATTTTCTGACTGAAAATCATTCGATAAGTATTCAGGTTCAGGGTCATACGGACAATATTGGGAATGATGCCGGCAATCTTATACTTTCAGAAAACCGCGCTCAATCTGTTTACAATTATCTAATTGAACAGGGAATTTCCGAGACCAGGCTGACCTTTATCGGATACGGGAAGTCGATGCCGGTTGCCGATAACAGCACTGACGAGGGAAGGGCGAACAACAGGAGAACGGTCTTTGTGATCACCCGGAAGTAGAAAAGCGTGAATTTCCTACTATCCTATAATTCCTTCATAAGATTAGCCATCTCAATTGCCGCGAGCCCTGCATCAAAGCCTTTGTTACCTCCTTTTGTACCCGCCCGCTCGATAGCCTGTTCGATATTGTCGGTGGTCAGGACGCCGAAAATGACAGGGAAACCAGTTTCCAAACCAACATGAGCAACCCCTTTGGAGACTTCTGCCGCAACATAATCGAAATGTGGTGTGGATCCACGGATAACTGCACCAAGACAAATCACCGCATCATACTTTTTACTGTCGGCCATCTTTTTGGCAAGTACCGGAATCTCAAATGCCCCCGGCGACCATATTATATCAAGATTATTTTCATCAGCGCCGTGACGTTTGAGCGCATCAATACAACCTGATAATAATTTACCGCTTATAAATTCATTAAACCGGGAGATCACGATCCCGAATTTTAATCCTTTGGCATCAAGTTTACCTTCAATAGTTTTCATAGTTGTCAGTTATTAATGTGAATCAAGAGTTAAAAATCAAATAAATAAAAGCTGCAGCCAATTTGCCAAATACATGAACAAGAAGGCCTTTGGCTGATCGTACTTTATTCGCTCTTTGAAAATCTGTTTTTTCTATCAACCAATTGAACCATCCTTCTATCGGTTGACGCACTTTAGAAACCGCCTTTGAGAACAGATCATTTGCTGCACTATCATGCTGTTTCTCCCACTC
>JAUXWT010000054.1 GCA_030681475.1 Bacteroidales bacterium
CCCACACCCACACCCATGCTCACACTCACACCCAAACCCAAACTCACACCCCCTTCGCCCGGATGGCGGAATTGGTAGACGCGCTAGTTTCAGGGACTAGTATCCGTATGGATGTGCAGGTTCGAGTCCTGTTCCGGGCACCAGTAAGAAGGCGAAAAACGCTGCAGGTTAATAACTTACAGCGTTTTTGCTTTTATCAACGCAAGGTACAAGCATTATTCCCTTTTTCCGGTTTTTTTAACTACAGAATAAATATCAGTTCTTCTATCCCTTAAATTCCGGACGTTTCCGAATTGATTCAACTCTCTGAGCATATCGATATCAACATCGGCGATTAAGATCATTTCTGTATTGGGAGTCGCTTCTGCTTTTATCCCGTTGGTCGGGAATGAAAAATCACAGGGTGTAAAAACCATTGCTTGCGCGTATTGAATATCCATGTTGTGAACTTTGGGTAAATTGCCTACACTTCCGGCGATGGCCACATAACATTCGTTTTCGATCGCCCGCGCCTGGGCACAATTTCTGACTCTGGAAAAACCGTTTTGCGTATCAGTCAGGTATGGTACAAAAAGAATGTTCATTCCTTCATCTGCCAACAACCGGCCCAATTCCGGAAATTCAATATCATAGCAAATAAGTATGCCGATTTTACCACAATCAGTGTCGAAGGTTTTAATTTGGTCACCCCCATTCAATCCCCATACCTTTGTTTCATCAGGTGTGACATGCAATTTTTCAAAACGGTCAATCCCTCCATCCCGCTTGCATAGATATCCTACATTATAAAGTTTGTTTTCAACGATTTCCGGCATACTGCCTGTAATAATGTTAATATTATATGTAATTGCCAGTTCTGAAAAACGATTAACAATTTCTGCGGTGTTTTCTGCCAGCTTTCTGATGGCTTCCGGTTCTGATAAATGGTTGTATTCAGACATTAAAGGAGCATTAAAAAGCTCCGGGAATAATGCAAAATACGAACGGTATCCCGACACGGCATCTACAAAATATTCCGCCTGCTGCATCAGCTCATCAAGGTTTTTGTACAATCGCATCTGCCATTGTATTAAACCAAGCCTGACGATAGTTTTATCCTTAGCAGCTTTAGTTGAATTTTTTTCATAGTATACATTGTCCCATTTCAGCAGTACCGCATATTCTTTTGATTCTTTATCGCCTTCGAGATAACCCTGCATAATTCTTGAAGGATGAAAGTCATTTGAAATCTGAAAATTCAACACAGGATCTACGATCTCTTTGCCCCGGACTTTATCAATATACTCTCTGGCTGTAATTTTATCAGAATACTTGTGATAATTCGGGATCCGGCCTCCAAAAACTATTCCTTTCAGATTTAACCGTTCGCATAATTCCTTTCGGTAATCATATAAACGACGTCCTAATCTTAATCCCCGATATTTAGACCTGATAAAAACATCTATCCCGTATAATATGTCGCCGGAAATTGTATGCGTGCTGAAAGTATAGGCGCCGGTGATCTCGCTGTATGTATGTTTATTATCAAAGTTTCTGTAATCAACAATAATTGATAAAGCACATCCTGCCAATTCATTGTTTACTTTAATTGCAACCTGTCCTTCGGGGAATTTATTGATCAGTGTCTTTATATGATTTTCGTGCCAGTATTCGGTTGGCATATTTGAATATGATTCTATCATTGCATTTCGAATATCAGCATAGTCCTCCTGGTTGAGGAATACCAACTCAATATTATCTATAGCCTGTATGTCTTTTGTTGTTTCCACTTTTGTTGTTTTATTTTTCTTGTTTCGCCATCACAGCTTTTCCACCCCAGAATTCGTCTGACGGTTTTCGTAAGATAGTGAAAACGGTTGAATGCTGCAAATATTTTTATGATCAGGCAGCAAGTGTTCCATTTTTCAAGAGCGTGAAAGTGACCATACGTCCCCATAATAGAAGTTGTAACAGCCTATTTCTTATATTTACACCATGGATCAGAATACAGCTAAATGGATCATCATCGCCGGATCGGTACTCGTACTGGTGGGGGTTGTCATTTATTTCTTCCATGATAAGCTTTACTGGATGGGCCGTTTGCCAGGTGATATACGGATCGAAAAGGAGCATTTCAGCTTTTATTTCCCCATTGCTACCATGATACTTGTCAGCATATTACTTTCAATATTGATCTGGCTGATCAGGAAGGTTTTTTAACGGAGTTTCTGGTATTCACCGTAAACTTTTCATAAAATCAAACGCTCCCTTTCTCAGGTTGATGCCGTGTTCAAGCCATGCTTTCAGACAGGCCAGAAAGTTGGCCCATCCTTCGGTGTTCTGCTTTAGCCATGTGAGTCCTGCTTCATCATTGTTCCTGCTTTTCTCGGTTACCGTCACAACGGTGGAACTGGCAGAAGCAGGGGCAAGAGTCATTTCCACCAGTAACTCCTCGTTGTCAATTGTCCAGAAGAAGGAAATGAATTCATCTATAGTGATTTTACCAATGCGAACGGGAAATTCCATGTCAAATTCAGGGAATCTCCAGTTGAGTACTTTGTC
This sequence comes from Bacteroidales bacterium, assembly GCA_030681475.1. GTDB lineage: Bacteria > Bacteroidota > Bacteroidia > Bacteroidales > FEN-979 > CAIVAT01. The sequence goes on from JAUXWT010000054.1 coordinate 2,542, forward strand.
TTCCTCCATTCTACCGCTGCTCTGAGAAATGAAGTAGTTTGACATTTTTTCAGGATTAACGCTGATTTTGATCTGCTCTTTCATTGACCGTTCAAAAATACAGACATCTTTCCGATCGTGTGTTATCTGAATAGCTGTGAAGGATAATCCGCGAAAAAAAGCCTATAAATCCAGGATGCCGAAGGCTTCTGAATATGGGGTGTTGAGGTCAATTACCGAAAACAGTGGTTTAGCGCTTTGTTTAAGTACGGCAAATGCTTTCAGACTCTCCGAATCGGTTGTCACAAAATACTCGATACTTGCCTCTGAATCAGCCTGAGCAAATAATTTTGCATCATTTGGAATAAGCCGGTATCTAACAAAACCCCTTTAGGCATTGTACCCTCCTCTCACTTCGCTTAACCATTCATCCGGATTAATCGATCCAAGCCAGGTTTTTGCTTTTTTCCTGATTTTTTGCAGGTAATCATTATCATATTTCGGACTGTAATCAATCATTTCAATGAAAACCAGGCTTCCCTTATCAATTTCCCCGGTTTCGGTGTTTTGCTTTCCCGACGCTCTCACCCCAAATGATTTGTAGAGAATATTTTCCTCCAGGTTTTCGAGAACCGGCTGGGGTGTGTCGATCCGGATAATTCCAAGATCCTCGGTATTTACATGGATATTAACCTTATCCTTCCCGCCGGCGTTCGTGATCTTTCCATAAAAATAAAATTCGGCATCTGCCCAGACCGTCGAAGTACGGAAAAACCTGGTGGTTTTATCGATCCGAAGCTCGGTAGATCCAGGCAGGGAGGTTTTAAGAAAGATAATGTAATCCTTTTTGATTGCTGTATCCTGAAACGACTCAATAGCCCTGGCAGTATTCAGCTCAAGAAAATCAATATTCTGTGTGGTCGTGATTTGTCCCAGAATTGCGGTAAAACCGATTATGGTCTGAATGCTGGTCTGGAAAATGTGCTTTACAGACCCGGATTCCTGCCGGTAACTAATGGTGGGTCGTTCTCTTTTTTCTCCCGGGAAAAGCAAGTTCTCAGTTTGCTCAAGAACCCCGATAATTTCCCGGATATCATAATTATCCGGTGTAAGTTCCAGGTTGCCTCTCAATCCTTTAATCCTGATCTCTATGTATCCTGTCTTTTCCACAAAGCAAAATTACAAAGATTTCTTGATCACTGACACATCCTCATAATTACCCTCAACGATCCTGATCTCTTCCTCAGTTAAGCCATATAATTCATATACAAGATGGTCGATTTCTTTCTCAATCGTGCTGGTATTAGCTGTTGGATCAATCTGTTTGATTGAGAGAATTTGATTTACTTTGAATTCGATACCAAATTTATCCAATGCATTCTTAGGAATTGGCAGTTTTTTAAATTCTTCTAATCTTATTTTTGGAAAAAGGCTGTCAAATTCATTTTTCTCTAACCGAAAAAGCCAGATCAGTAATTTTGACATTAATATTCCCAATGTAAAATGCACGTTGATACTAGATAGTCGCGGTTTTGCAATATAAAGACTTCTGTCGCAAATGAAATCCTCCTCAATTATAGTGGAAACAAACCTCTCTCCAATAATTTCACGAAAAATAATTCTTGAGCCATTAAAAAATCTTGGTTCTCTTGGTGCGGCAAGCCAATTCCCATAACTAATAAAGTGCTTGGAATCCCATTAATAGGAGAACATTCCAATATGTTTCCCTCTTAACTCTGGTAAAAAGGTTTCATCTTTTTTATGATTCGCGTGATATGCTTTTGCAGTAATTATTTCCTCACTTTGACCTCTATATTTATCATAAGGATTAACGCCTCTTGTAATTTCAAAGTTATTTTCAAGATTTTGACTTTGTTCCCTGACTTTTTGAAGTATTATTCTTTTGGTAGGATCGACTTCAACATCAAATACATACCTTTCATTTTGTGAAAAACTATTTTTATCTATGTAATGCTTAAAAAAGTAACTGTTTTTGACAAAGGACCATATGGTAATATCAGTTTGTTGATTTGTTTTAGAAAAGAAGAAAATAAGAGTATCAACTTGAGCCTCTTCAAATGCATTTGAAATATTTGCGTTTATACTATTTATTGAGAATCGAGAAAGGATAAATTCCCGTGTCTTTTGCATCCTCAAATTTTTTAACCACGAATTTGGTGTTATTAAAGAAACACTCCCTTCTTTTTTTAGAATAAAATCAGCAAGCTCAATAAATAGTGGATATAAATCCAACTGATATTCAGCCGTTTTAAATCGTTGTAAAAAATATTGTTGAAACTCCTTAAAAGATGATCCTGTTATATACGGCGGATTCCCAATCACCACATCAAACCCCACAAAATCCCCGTCATCATTGAGCACTTCAGGAAATTCGAACCGCCATTCAAAGGCGTTCTCATAGATTTTGTTGCTCTTGATCTCTTCGAGTTCGGTTTCGAGTTTTTTGATTTTACCTGTCAAGTCATTTACCTGTTTGTTCCAATCGGCTAACTCTTTCTTGTTCCTTTCAAACAGTGATGTTTGTTGGGTAAGATTATAAAGATCGCCATTCAGTTTTTTCAACTGGAGCAGACGCTTATCGTTGGCTGCCACCTCTGTTTCGAAATCGGATTTAATGGATTCGATCAGCCGTTCCATCGTTCGCTTTTCCTCTTTGTTGTCGGCATTCCGGTACGACATCACGGCCAGCCGGTAACTGTCGATGCTCCACTTGCTTTTCTTCAATGCCTGTTTGATATCTGCATCAAGCGAATAGCGTGAGATCAGCGAATAACCGCATTTGATATTGATATCGATATTGGGGAGGGTCTCCAGTTCGGGTTCCCAATTTTCCCTGGGGAGAGGGGGTTGGGGGGTGAGGTAATAGGCGCTCTTCAACAACTCGATCCATAACCGGAGCCGGCAGATCTTCACAGAATTCGGATTGATATCGACGCCGAAAAGACAATTTTCAATGATCGTCTGCTTTTCATGGAACAGGGCTTCCTGAATCCGCTGACTTTCATTATTCCCTGGGATGTATTCAAACAGATCGCCCTCTTCATCCGTTACAACAAGTTCGTCATTGGCGACCTCCACGCGGTATTCCTTCAATCTCCTTCCTTCACGGTCGGTCAGTATTTTCAGGTCGCTCTTGATGGCAATGATCTCGTTAAGCGCCGATACCAGGAAATGACCTGAACCCACGGCGGGATCGCAGATTTTAAGCGAATTGATGATCCTGTTCGCTTCCTGGCGGTCTTCGATCTTATCGTAGAGCTGATCGATCGTCTCGCAATTCCATCCCCTGGCATCATTGAATTTCTGCACGACTGCCCTACGGATCGTTTCACGGCACATGTACATGGTGATAAACCCGGGTGTAAAAAATGAACCGTCTTTATAGCCGTTTATCTTCTCAAATATCAATCCGAGGACGGAGGCATTGATCAGCGTCTTGTTATCTTCCTGGATCTCTTCGGAACCTTCACCGGCAAAATCATAGGCGTCGAGAAATCCGAACAGATACTGCAGACCATTCATCTTTCCTGCACGTTTCTTTCCTGTGTTATCTTTCAGTACCGTAGCGCCAATGACGGGCAACAGCGCATGATCCTGAAGGTTGCTTATGAAGATAGTCAACTGTTCGAGTTCAGTGGGTTCGAACAGTGAGGAATTCAGGTATGGTATTTTACTGAACAACTTTACTGTCTCCGCATCCCGGTCTTCTGCTTTCCTGGCCAGCGCCCGGAAAAAAAGATTGTCAAGGTCATCATAGCCATCGATCAGGCCGGTGTTCATGAATCCGTATTCCGGATCACCCTTGTGATAACGGATAAGCTGGGCTTCAAGCAACTTCAGGAATAAAATCCGGTTAAGCCAGGTGATCACCAGTTCGAGGGCAACAGTGAACAGCCTTTCGGCATAAGTTTCACCGAAAAGAGCCGGTTTGGGCAAACGGGAGATTTTATCCCGGGTGTCAAGTTGCAGAATTGTATTCTCGATGAGTGATCCCGGATCGCGCTGACCCTCTTTTTTTCGCTCAATAATCTTTTTGCTGCCCGATTTTGTTTCCGTTAAGCCTATGATGTGAAGTAATTCGGAGTAAAAAGTTTTATCAAGCGTATTGCTGTCATTCAAAAAAGGAAGCTTGAGGAGATGTTCCGGGGAAAGTACTTTAAAGAGTGCGATCAACCTGGCATCGTCAGTTTTATCATTATTCCGTAAAGGCTTTTCATAATCCCGGAAATCAAACCAGGTAAAAGAAATATCGGTTTCGATACCCGAAACGAACGGTTGAGCTATGGAACTGTAAAAAAAATCAGTGGTCGTTCCGGCCAGCCTGCCTTCTTCAAAATCGGTAAACTGTTTGACCAGAATCTTGCTCTGGGCAAATGTTTTTTCGAAGATCGCGGCATCAAAAATGAACCATTCATAAACATTAGTTACAACAAGATGCTTGATTTCCAGGTTCCCGTTGATGATCCTTTCCCGCAGGTAATAAAGGATGAGTTCGTAAAAGGCCTTGGCTTTCAGATTGTCCGGCCGGATCATTTCGCTTTTATTTCCCGGTTTTTTAACTTCAATAAGAACACCGGGAGCGCTTTTGGGATCTTTTCCGTTATGGATCACCAGATCAGCCCGGTCTTTAGTGTTGATATAATGATCGGGCTGATAAAAAGTATTTTTCAGAAAATCGCCCAGGTCATTCTTAAGGGCACCTCTAAAAACTACTTTTTTTGATGCCAGTTTCGACACAAATATATAGTATGGTTTTCTAAAAACCTAATTTTACCCCCCTATTTTATATATGACTGAATATCAATGCTATGTAAAACAACGTCTTTCACGTCT
>JAUXWT010000072.1 GCA_030681475.1 Bacteroidales bacterium
ATTTGTTGCAATTCCCCGCCAGATCATTGTAGCAGTATTTTTCAGAAATGCAGTTATCATACTGAACCTGGAAAGAAGGTACAGTTGATCCGTAATTCAGGTTGGCCGCCATCCAGCACTGGGTTCCGGTCTGAACCGTCGGGTAGGACTTGCCGTCGCGGATATCGGTGAAACTGTTTCCGCAGGTAAATGCCGGGTTGGCCAGCACCAGGATGGTCTTCGACTTGCCGTCGCTGCAGGAAGTTACGTTTGTGTAAGTGTACTGGATCGATTTCAAACCAGTTCCGGCTAACGAAGGCGAGAAAATCCCGGTCATTGAATTCACCCCGGCACCCGAATAGGTTCCACCCAACGGGATCCCGCCTTTGAGTTTGAACGGTTTGGCGCCCATCGTTGTGATCGTGTCGAAGCAAGGTGAAAAGGTGACCTCCGGCGCGTTGAATGCAGTCATGGCCATTGCAGCGGAGGTTACCGGATTGGCTGTAACACAGTTCAGGCTGGAGGTCATCACGCATGAAACCAAATCCCCTGGTAAAGGGCTATAGATAAACACTGCATTGATTGCATTATTTACATTGATTGCATTTACCTTCCATTGATAAACCGGCACAGTGCCGCCATTGACGGGGGTGGCTGTGAAGGTTACGGATGATCCGGCGCAGAAAGGGTTGGCGGAGGCAGCGATCGAGATGCTCACCGGCTGAACCGGATTTACCACCATGGTGATGGCATTCGAGGTGGCGGGGTTGTTGGAAGTGCAAACTGTATTTGACGAAGTCAAAATACATTGAACAACATCGCCATTGGCAGGCGTATAACTACAAACTGCATTGTTTGCATTGTTTACATTGACTGCATTGACCTTCCATTGGTAAAAAGGATTGGCCCCGGGATTGACGGGGGTGGCCGTAAATGTAACCATCGTTCCGGCACAAACGGTATTGCCGGAGGCTGCAATGGAAACATCCACCGGATCGCCCACATTAACGGTCACTACATAATCCACAGGAGTGCCGTTACAATCCCCGATCCTTGGGGTAATGTGATAGGTGACCACCCCGGCAGTTGCGCCGTTATTGATAAGGATTTGGTTAATCACCAGACCTGAATCAGCCGAAAACCCGGTAACATCGCCCGACACCAGCATGGCTGTCCAGTGAAACATGATCCCCGGCTCATTACCGAATAAAGGAATATTGGTCGATTCGCCGGTGCAGATGGGCTTGGATAAAGGCGGGTTATTGGTGACAATGGGAATCGTGGTCGTCGAAACAACAACAGTATCTGAAACGATACAATGCACATCCGGAACGGTAACCCAATAGCTTCCGGGATTTTTTGCCCAGATTGTTTGGGTTGTTTCACCGTTACTCCATATATACCAGGCTCTTCCTGCTCCGGCATTCAACTGCACACTGTCACCGGCACATATAATTCTGTTTTGTCCCAGGTTGACAGGTGTGAAAGGATAAAACGAAATCGCAATGGTATCGCTCATGGTGCATTCTTCGTCGATGGTCTGCACCCAATAGTCGCCCGGTGTTTTTACCCAGATCGTCCGGCTTGTTGCGCCGGTGCTCCAGAGATAGGATAGCATTCCGTATCCGGCATCCAGCATTACACTGTCGCCGGGACAAATTTGCCTGTCCAGTCCCAGATACAACTTCGAATATTCCGTGAAATAGGAATATTTGGCATAGCTGAAATTGTTTATGAAGTAGTTTTGTGTTGCCGATCCGGCGGAAAGCTGGAATCTTCCTGAATCATTGGTAAAAATCATATTCAGGTTATTCAATCCGCCATTACTGTTGACACTGGAAATGCCAAAAACATATTCTCCATTGGTCCCGGGGACCGTCCTGAAGCCTCCCGATGCAACAGGAAATCCTGCACTGTTGTGAAAATATCCCTGGTTGCCGTTTTTCGTCACGATCAACCAATAAATCTCATTTAATGCCCCTGGCCCGGCAAACGGACATATCGACGGCAAGCAAACCCTTTTTGATCCTGCACAGGTTATAGGCGGCACAATGGCAGCAGAACATTGATCGGTATGGTTACCTCCTCCAATGGCTACTGCTTTTCCACTCATTTCATAGACCAGCACTGGCTTATTTGAATACAGATAGCCGGCAATTCCCATGCTGATAATTAATGTGTCGGCAAAATCGAGGATAAACTCTGCGGTTTCTCCCCTGTTGATGGATTTGTTAATGGTGTACAACGTATCAATTAATGTTACATGTGTTCCATCTTCAAAAGCATAAACCCATAACTTTGTCTTGAATGCATCCAAATAGTGGATCGGAATAAATTCGGTTCCGCACAGGTGCCGGGGATACAGCTGATCGCCAACTATATCAAATGAGGCTGCATCTGTTTCGTTTATAAATACTGCATCGTCCGTCACCGTGACGGCAACGGGTTTATTCGAAAACACAAAAGATCCGCCGAGATGCCTGGTCGAATCTCCGTAAACGGCCCTTCCGCTCCAGGTCTGTCCGCGATTTAAAACAATCGAAAAAGTATCATTGGCGGCATGACCGGTAATAGCTTGTTTTGGCACGATATGAATGATGGTGGAATCCTCGGCGGCCACGATTTCAAAACTATTCCTTGCAGGCGGATCGCAATATGGATAGTTGTTAAAATGAGTCTGCGCCGGGATAATGAATTCAAATCCCAACGCATTTTTCCCGTAAATAGAATAGGTTGCCGCGTTGTATGGAGACTGAACCTCATAGATAGCGCTGATCGGTTTGTCAGAGGCAATGTGCAGACCACGGTTGAGAACGGTATTGGCAGGTTTATTTTCGATCGAATCGATAAATGGAGTCAAATCGACTTCTCTGGCTGAATCATTGTTCACAGTTTTGATGATCGGAACAAATGTAGGGTTAGCCGGTTGATCAATGGTAACTGTGGCCGGTCCTTCCGCAGTTGTTATAAAAAGTTTGATTGGCCTGTTGAGATTGGCCCAGTTCAGCGGGCTGGGAGGAATGGTCTGCTGCGTCACTGCCGGAGCCGCGAACCAGTATTCATAATTATTTTGGGTCACCGGATTGTTGGGAATGACCGTAAGTTGAATGGTATCCCTGCCGATGCACCCGTAAGCATTGGTAACACTCACCATATAAACTCCGGCCACTCCGGTAGTATATGTCTGGCCGGTTCCGATATTGGGATTTCCCAGGGTAAGATCTGACCACTGGTAATTACACCCGGCGCAAAATCCGGCATCAAAGGTTACTGAGTTGCCTTGAAGGATGGTCTGGTCTGGGCCTAATGTAGGTTGAGGGCTTGGCAAAATTGTTACCGTTTGCCATGTGGTATCGGTTCTATTGTCGTCATATCTTACAAACAACCCGACAACATAGCTTCCCGGGGTGGAATAGACATGAGTAGGGTTTACAACTGTTGAAAAATTGGCTGTTCCCGAAGGAGGGTCGCCAAAATTCCAATGTACACTGTCGGCATGGGGCCAAATCGTCGCTGAAAATTGCACAGGTTCACCGTTGCATTTATCCTGATGATGTATGAAGAGATTATATTTCTGTACTTGAGTTGATAGTCCTCCATTTGTGGCATTTCCATTCAGTGAAACTGCATTTAATTGAAAATTACATAATAATCCCGGCGAAGATGGATTGTGTATTACTGATAAAGAATCTCTAAAAGTATAGTTATCAATATAGATCTTTCCATCCGGACCCATTTGCATTGAATACCTTAACCCGGGATTAGGAACTGATACGCCTCCGATAGTTGCTGTGAACAGGTAATATTTTTTCTTTTCCCCGATCATTGGAAAAGCGATGGCGGGCTGGTTAAAACTATTGATTCCAAAAATAAAACCGCCATTTGGCATGAGGATCAGATTTTTGTTATAAACTCCCAATCCATCAGAATAAAACAAAAAATCCCCCAATGAGTCGGAAATACTCACGGTCAGCATTCCGGGATTAACACTAAACGGGGATGATAATGATATTGGAGGTACGGTATTAAAAGTTATCCCTGCATGTGTTCCAAAGTACCAGTTATTCCATTCTCCCTGCGGGAACCCAAGGAGAGGCAACAATAAAATCAGTCCGGTGATGAAGTTAATTTTCAATTTATCCTCTTCACGCTGTTATGTGATCAATCCTCAAATTTATGAAACAAATAAGGATTAATCGAATGTTAATTCTCCTAATAAGCGGAAACAGTTTACCTTGTAAGGAAAAAAACACCAATGAAACATCCGTTGTGATCTTTTTTTTCGTAATTTTGAATGGTAATCAGCAATATAATGATTTCACAGCATGATTTAGATATTGTAGTTTCAAGGATCATAGAGTTCTATAACCCTGAAAAGGTAATCCTCTTTGGTTCCTATGCAAATGGGAGCGCTCATGAAGGAAGCGATCTGGATCTGTTGCTCGTCAAACAAACCAATGAGCACCCGTTAAACCGTGCAGCAGGCATCCGGAAGGCAATGAGGGATATCCTACTGCCTATGGACATCCTTGTATATACACCTGAGGAAATCGCAAAGGATAAAGAGCGGAAATTTACTTTTATTCATAATGTTTTAAAATCGGGCAAAGTGCTATATGCCATCAAATGAACTTGTGCAGTCCTGGCTTGTGAAAGCTGCCCATGATTTGGAGACAGCCAAAATAGTTGCTTTGCATCTTCCGGCCTATGATGACATGATCGCTTTTCATTGTCAGCAAGCCATTGAGAAATCATTAAAAGGATATCTGGTTTACCTTGACATTGAGTTCAAGCCTGTTCACGATCTTGGATATCTTTTAAACCTCGCTGCAACAAAAGATCAAAGTATCGATTCATACTTTGAAGAAGTTGATGAAATTTCAAGATATGCGGTACAAATCCGGTATCCCGATGCGTTGATTAAATTGACAAAATCTCAGGTTAAACGAGCAACAGACACTGCTGATTTGATGTACCAACTTGTTAAAGAAAAAGTATCCTGATCCTTGTTTTTTGATATTTCTGAAATGGGATTTTGAGTCAATCCCTCAAACACCTCACCGCAAACGCATTTGCCCTCGATGCCGGGTACCACGACACTGAATAATTGTACGAATTCATCCCGTACGACAAGATCTTAAACTGCCCCCAGGATGTGGAAGACCAGAAAATGGTGGCGAAGTCAATGAAGCTGCCGCCTGAATTCCAGTAGGCCACGCCACTTCTTAACGCGTTGAACACAGTGGTGAAATCCTGCAAAGGCTTTCCGGCTAAAGCATATCCGGAATAAAAACCGAATAAGGTCGTCC
>JAUXWT010000069.1 GCA_030681475.1 Bacteroidales bacterium
ATGATATTATTGGAAATGGTATTGTCATCATTACCGGTGCTTGTTCCTGTTGAAAATATGACGATACCTGAGGTTGTTCCAATACATGAACCCTCCATGGTGGAATTCTTTACCGTGTTGCCGGAGGCATCGTTGGCAAAAAGAAACACGGATGCCGATGAATTTGTATTGGTGTTCCTGAAAATAAGATAATTTCCGCTGCCATTGAAACTGCCATCTATGGTTACCCTGTCGGCTCCGTTAAACCGGATAAACCCGTTGTTAAGATTACAACTGACTAGCCGTTGGACGGCAGCCCCGGGAATTATTGTCAATGTGTAGTTCCCGGTTCCCGTTTCGTTCCATTGATTCAGCGGATTGTTTCCATCTTCAATCAGATCGGAAGTAATATTCACCGTGACATTACCCCCTAAGCCCAGACTGTTGATTGTTGCAAACAAGCCCCCGTCATTTGTCAGCGAGGTAAATAACTGGCCTGTGCCTACATTATATACTCCGCTCAGCGCCGACGGTTGGAAACCGGTATTTACCTCGTCTGCACCGATATCCGGTGCCGTTTCATCACCAAAATATCCGGGATTTCCCTGGCGGATTGCACCATCAAAATCTTCCGTGATCCCTGAAATGTTCACTGCAGAATTAAAGGCCAGGGTGGATTTTAACGGGTCAAGGTGCAGGTACGTTCCGTTTGCTCCGATAACACTTTTAAACTTGGAACCGGAGATCAGATCCTCATAAACCGAGAATGTTTCCCGGGTGGGGCCAACCATTGCCTGGTATTCTCCCAGGGTTTGTGCAGAATTGGTGCCGTCATAAAAAACCAGACGGGTTGATGATGGAGCCCCGGCATGGAACAGATTGTTGTTGGAGGCAAGGGTGAAATTGTTCAGGGAGGTTCCTGAACGGCGGTATGCCGCTGTGATCCCCGTTCCGGAGGGTACCGATTGATTGATGATGATGTTGTTCCGTAAAGTCAGGGCAGCGGTGGTTGCTGTCGCGCTGACTGTATGATAGACCCCTGTTGAACCAAAATTTGCGCCTGTAGAGGCGGAATTGAGATAGATGGTGTTATAATAGACGTAGATGCTGGAATTCGTCCCGGTATTGGTAACACTGATGGCCCTGACGGGGTCGACAGCGCTGGAATTTGGCGTCGACAGGTCGCCGATAAGATTATTGTCTATTTGAACCTGTATGCCGGTAGTCGTGCCTGATACAAGGATACCGTTTACCGTTCCACCGGTGATACTGGCCGTGAGGTTGTAAATTTTATTCCTGGAGATCTTCCTGTAGGTTCCTGCTGTAACAGAAATGCCTGTCACGGCTGCAGCTCCCGAACTTGTCAGGTCGTTGATGGTGTTCGATGAAAATATTTCATTGCCGCTTCCGGTTACGATGCCGGTAATGGCTGCGCCACCGGAAATGTTTGACATGGTGTTGCCGGAAACCACGCCGCTGCCATTTGCCCCGCCGCTGACAGTCAATACCGTAATTGCAGATGAACCTCCTGTCCAGTTACTGAAAGAATTACCGGTGAAGGTCTTGACGGATTGCCCTCCCGCGTCGGTGTGCACCCAACCTGCCATGGTTGTGGCACCGGTGATGCTGATCTTTGAAAAATCATTGTTAATGTGGTTGACGGCGACGCCCGCTGCAGTAGTTGCTGCCGTGCTGGTGAACAGGGTAACTGTTCCTCCTGCCCCGGTTTTCTTGAAATAAAATTCGGGAGCTGGGATGGTGGCGGTCACAATCTTGTTTTCACTGACAGTCTGTGTGGCATTGGCGGGCAGCACGACCGAATTGGATATAAAGATAACCGCTCCGGTCGTATTAACCTCCAGGTCGGTGAAAGTGTTGTTGATGATCTCCTGCTTCTTTGTTGTAGCAGCATTAATAATATATGTATGGGCGCTCGACCCCTGCACGTTATGGATAATGCCCCTGAAATCATTTCGTTGAATATAAAGTTCGCAGTTTGCAGTGGCTGTTGTAACGGTAATCCCGGCCAGGGCGCTTGAGTTGGCAGCAGTATAGGTTACTAAGCCTCCATCGCCGTTCCCAAACTGGTTGTCGTTGATATTCAGGAAAGCTGTCACAGCACCGGTGCTGGAAATACCGGTAACGGCACCTGTGGTTGTGGACCGTACAATATTTCTGATGGTGTTTTCGCTGATCGTCGTGGCTGCAACGGCGGAAACATTGGAAATAGCCGTAAATCCCGTCGTTCCCGTAATTGAACAAGACAGGATCCTGTTTCCGGTAATGTTTAAAACCGCCGCTGTGGCAGCCGTGACGGATATCCCCGTGGACGCACCGGTTCCGGTATTATTAATCGCGATGATGTTATTCTGGGTAACATCCAGCGTCGTGCTGCTTCCTGCCGCACTGTTGAGAATACCATTGAATACAGACGCACCCGTACCATAAGCTGTACAGTTCTGGATAGTGTTTCCTGTTATTGAAATCGTTCCGGTTGCAGCGTTGTTGATTCCGTTAAAGGTGCACACCCCGGAAGTGGTAACAGTGAGGGTTCCAATGGCAATGGCGTTGGCAGTTCCCGTACTGCCTATGGTGTTGGAACTGATGGTATAGCTGCCTGTGCCTGCACTATATATCCCGTAAAAAATATAACCGATGGCTGCAACTCCGGTTCCGGTATTAATGGCCCCGATGATGTTGTTCTGGATGGAAACATTACTGGTCGTGGTGGAATAAATACCGGAAATGTTGGTCAGGGTGGTTGCTGAGGTTACTGCGATTGCGTCGGTACCCATTGCCCCGCCTATGGTATTTCCATTTATTCCTCCGATGTCGACAGCCCCGGCCAGTATGGTGATCCCGCTGAAGGCTCCCGGCAAGGCAATGGCTGTCGATGAAGCAATGCTGATTCCTGATACGGTATTTCCCTGGACGCTGGTAACTTCACCAGTTCCGACGGTCAATTCGATACCCCTGAACATGTAACCGTAACTGCCGGTATAGGTAGTCTTTCCGGTGCCGCCGGAATTGATGAATCCAATGATGTTGTCGGTGATCACATATCCCTGCCCGGTTAAAACAGCAATGGCCCTGTGAGTTAAAGCGGCGGAGCAGGCTCTCGGGGAGGTCTGGAAGAACCGGTTGCCAGTAATGTTCCAGTCCGAACTGTTTGAAAATACAAGAATTCCTGAGGAGCCATTGGTTCCGGCATTAAAATAATCCTGGATGTTGTTGCCGGAAATGGTTATGCCGCTGTTGTCAGTCACACCCGAGCTCCCTGCAGAGTAGATGGCGTTCAAATGAAGGTTCGATCCGGCTGGCTTGATGGTATTCAGGGAAACGGTATTGTTATCGTTGCCCGTTGTGGTTCCCGCTGAGAAGAATATTGTGCCATAGGCCGGTCCGGTACCGCTTCCCTCGATGGTACAATTGGTGATGGTATTATTGCTTGCATCCGCGATAAACCGGATGGTCGAGGCCGTGCCGGAAGTGTTTGTATTCCTGATGGCCAGGGAGTTTCCCCCGCTGTTCAGCCCGTCAATGGTGACGTTGTTGGCTCCGTTCAGGTCGATCAATGCACCTGCAATATTACCGCTTACAATGCAGGCTCCGCCATTGGGTTGGATGGTAATTGAAGAATAGGATGCACCTCCCGTGCCACTTGCGTTGATAACTGCTGAAGCGGCCTCCGTGGTATTCCCGTTAATATTTATCGTAATGACATCCTGGTGTGTACCAAGATTAATTGCTGCAAAGGCTGCCAGCAGGGTGGCATAACATGCTGATCCTCCAACAGTCGCGTTAACTTCAACGGCATTGGCAGTCCAGGTGCATATCGTGCTCCATGAACTGGCCGTACATCCGTAGCTGCCGGCAGTCCTACGGGACTGAACGATCACACTTCCCGTAGCGCTGCTCGTATTGATCGCACTCCCACTTGTATATGCGGAATAAGTACTTCCGCCATTAATACTAACCTGGTATTCGTTCGCTGCGCCTGTCGAACCTCCCGATCCCCCTGTTCCGGTTACCGTGCCTATATTAAAACCTGAGCAGATCGTACTGCCGTTGGTTGGATTTGCTGCCGACAGCGTTGGTGCTGTCGGAGCCGAAGCAATTGTCCAGGTGCAGATCGTACTCCAAGCAGTTGTAGTACAATTGGTTCCGGTCCCGCCTGTTCTGCGGGACTGTACAATAACGCTTCCGGCAGCGCCGCTTGTGTTGATCGCATTCCCACTGGTATATGCTGAATATGAGCTTCCGCCATTTATACTTACCTGGTATTCATCCACCGCCCCGGTTCCGCCTCCTGTGCCGGCGTTTCCTGTAACCGTTCCTGAATTATAGCCAGCACAGATTGAACTGCCGGTGGTTGGGCTTGCAACTGACAGGGTGGGAGCGACAGGTATATTACTTACTGTGGCAGTAACCGCAGTTCGTGAGGCTGTCGTACATCCGTTGGCAGTGGCATCAACATAATAGGTTGTCGTTGTCAAAATGGATGGCGTAGTAAAACTGATTCCGGTTCCGAGTGAACTGCCCCCCGTGGAAGCTGAATACCAGTTGATTATACCGGCAGAAGCCGAAGCGCCAAGTCCAACCGTACCCGTTCCGCACCTTGAACCCGGTGTGGTGCCTGTGATCGTTGGAACCGCGACTACTGTAACGGCGAGTGAACTTTCGGGACTTGTGCCGCAGGTGTTGCCTGCTGTCACGCTGATGTTCCCGTTCTGGCCGGCACTGCCGGTTGTTACCGTAACCGATGTTGCCGCCTGTCCGCCTGTAATTGACCATCCGGTTGGAACTGTCCAGTTGTAGGTTGTTGCACCGGGTACGGATGAAATGCTGTAAACCTGGCCTGTTAATGCGGGACATTGTGCTGTGGTCCCGGTGATTGCCCCGGGTGTTACCGGACAAATAAAAACCGTGAAATTTGGCCCGAATTCAGATGTGTTTCCCGATCCGTCGGAGGCGGTTCCCGTGATTTTATCTCCGTCAATCCATCCGCTTACGCTGATCGAACCACTGAGGTTCCCGTTTGCATCAGTTGTCAGGTACCCGAGATAGTTCTTCCCTTCGCCATTGCCGCTTGCGTGATCGTCGCTTTTGAAGATCTCCACCCGCGCATTTCCGAATGTACTCTGACCGGGTGCACTTCCGACATAGCCTGCAACCGTCAGGGTAGTCCCGCTGATCCCTGCCGAGGTGAATACGGGAAAGTCCATGTCATAATTGGGGTATGAAACATCCTTGGTGCCGTTGTTCGGGGTAATGCCGTCACCGGTCGATGCTGAAAGCACAAGGTCAATTCCCAGGTTGGTGTTGGCGAATGTACTGTTCATGGTGATGAAATGGTTATTCGTGTTCGCGCTTTCGCGGGATACGAGAATTCCAACCGGGTTGTAGCTGAAAATATTCTTGCGGACGGTAATGTTGTTTACCCCCGCCCTGATCGTTAAACCTGATGTCGTATTGTTGCGCGAGGTGTTGTTCTCAACAAGGGTGTTGTTGCTCCCTCCTAATCCGGAACTCCCGCATTCAATTCCGTTCCCGGCTCCGGGTTGTGGTGTACCGGTATTGTTTGTGTTGTTATGGCTCAGGTTATACTGAATTGTGGAGTTGATCCCGTCAATATCAATTCCATCATGGCCGTTGGAATTCCAGCCATTGCCAAACGCTTCGCAGTAAGTCACCGTCATGACCGATGCCGTCGATGTTCCCAGTATCCCGCTTTCTCCGTTCCAGCCAACATAGCATTGGTCAACCGTGCAGGAGGATACGCTGGTCACCCTGACGCCCATTCCGTTATTGCGCAAGCTACCCGGATCTGCTCCGTCTGGCAGTGTGCCGACCAGCATGTTCCGGATAACCCTGTTGGTTCCGTTCCCTGAAGTAATGGTGATAAGGTGCCTTCCGTTATACATGGCGAACCCCTGGAGAAGGATGTCGGATACGGTTCCGCTCAATGTAAGCGCGGCGTATCTTGAACCTGTCCACGAGGCGTTAATTGCCACCTCAGGACGAGGATATTGGGGTAATGAGACCGCATCAACGCCCACGGTGCCACCGGTGCCGACCTCCCCGGCGTTCGTATTCCCTACGTTTGTTGTTTGCGTGGTTCCGTTAAGGCTGGTTGATGAAGCGGTAATATCCGGAAGCGCTGTGGTCAGGGTGATAGTGGCCACGCCGTTGGATAGTTGATTCGTCAGCCCTGTCCGCAATCCGGGATGCGCATTCCCGTCGGAGATCATGAATATTGAAACATCCTGGCCTGCAGGCTGCCCGGTCAGGGCAAGTCCAGTGTTTCCAAGGGTGTTCGCATTGGTGATGAACTGGCGGAGCGAACCCTGTCCGGTGTTGTTAATGTTGACAATCGTATTAAAGCTGAACCCGAAATCGATGCCCGTGATATCGGCAGATCCGATGACCACTATCGTGACCGACTGCGCCGTTCCGGTCAGGATGGCGGTAAAGACAAAAGTAGATGTGTTGAACGTTGTACCCGAAGATCCGTTGCCGGGATCTGCAACGGTGGGATCTGTTCCCCCCACATAATCGGAAACCTCCATTGCTGTGCCTGAAGTGGCATCAGTGCGGTAGGTCTGGACAGGCAGGCAGGATGTTGTGTAACCGGAACGGGACGAAGTTACGGACGCATTCACGACGCGGATATGGTAATCCCCGGCGTCGAGGCCGGTAAAGGAGTAATCACCGTTTACATCAGTGGTCGCAAATGATTGAAAAACGCCGGAAGCGTTGTAAATCTCGACCCTGGCATTGCTTCTGCTTATGCCCGAGCATGTCGCTTTGCTTCTCCCGGCTCCGCCTCCGTAGTTTATGTCCTCAAATACATTCCCGGAGAGGTTGTAGGTAATCGCCGGTTGATCGCCGTCATGCGGGTTCCGGGTTTGAGCGGATGTCCTGATGATGCTGCCTGAAAAAATAAGGTAAAAAACAAAAAACAATAGAATGCCCGGCACGCTTTCAGTGAAAGTGCCTGGACAAAGTGTTGTTTTTTGAGGATTCATCGGGCCTTTATTTAATCTTGTTTCTTTACGAAATTGCTTATGCGGTTATGGTAAAGGAGGCATTTTCTTCACGCGTTCCATGCCGGTCATTGGCTATTCAGTCACCTTGAAATGCTATTTCCCGACTTAACATATTGATAATGACAAAATTGAGCTTCTCAAAGTCATCTGATTTGCTCAGGAAATAATCGGCGCCAAGGGCAAGGCACTTATCACGGTATTGCGGATAGGTGTAATTGGTCAGAATGCAGACCTTCGTCCTCATCCTGGCCTCTTTTAAATTCTTGAGCACCTCCATGCCGCCCATTTCCGGCATACGCAGATCAAGCAGGACCAGGTCGGGATCATACTTCGTGATCATCTCCATGGCAATTCTCCCATTAACGGCTTCACCCACGATGGTCACCCGCTCAAAATCCTTGACAAGATTTTTTATCCTTTCCCTTATTATCAATGAGTCATCTGCTATCAGGAGCTTCATAAGTTCGGTTTTATGTGAAGGAGCAAAGATAGGCGAGGCCAATTCCCTGCTTTATAGGGGGCTTGGAGGTTCTTTGTAAAGAAGATGCTGATTTATTTGTAGGGGAATGACTGACAAGAGTTCGGGAAACAGGGTGACAAGGAGAGAGGGTGACAGGGTAACAAGGTAACAGGGTAACAGGGTGACAAGGTGCTGGGGTGACGGGGTGTTAAGATCATGAGAAAATCATAATTTTAATTTTGTTGATAACTTTTTCTCTTTTTTAAGTCACCTTTTTTAGTTTTCCGGATTAAGTAGAAAACATATTCCATGAAAACTCACAAAGATTTGAATGCCTGGAAAAACAGTATTGATCTTGTAATAGAAATTTACAGACTTACTAAAGCTATTCCGAAAGAAGAGTTATTTTGCTTAACTGTACAGCTTAGACGAGCAGCCATATCAGTCCCGTCCAATATCAGTGAAGGTGCAGCCCGGAATCAAAAAAAAGAGTTTATCAGATATTTGCGGATTTCGATAGGCAGTCTGGCAGAAATTGAGACACAAATCCTTATTGCAAGACACCTGGAATATATTAGTGAACAAGAGCAGATTAATATTACAGGTAACATCAACAAAATCAGGTCACAAATTGCAGGATTGATCAGAAACCTGGAACAACGACTATAACCCCAGTTACCCTGTCACCCAGTCACCCAGTCACCCAGTCACCCTGTTACCCTATTACCTTGTCACCTTACTCAATAAGGTTATTCTTGACCGCATACAGGGTCAGATCGGCATTCTTCTTAACGCCCATTTTCTCCATAATTCTTGCACGGTATGTGCTCACAGTTTTATCGGAGATAAAGATCTCCCTGGCGATTTCAACTACTGTTTTCCCTTTTGCAAGCATGATCATCACCTGGAATTCTCTTTCCGAAAGTGAATCATGAGGGTTCTGTTCGGTATGGCTATGATTGGAAAAAAACAATGACTCGGCAAAGGCAGAGGAGACATATTTCCCACCGGCCGCTATTTTTCGGATCGCTGCTGCCAGCTCTTCATAAGCGCTGTCCTTTGAAAGGTATCCTGCCGCTCCCAGTTTAAACGCCCTGATTGCGTATTGTTCCTGTGGATGAAAACTCAGCATCAATACGCGCGATTCGATGTTCAACTGACGCATGCGCTGAAGTATGTCAAGCCCGCTGAGACCGGGCATTGAAATATCAAGGATCACGAGGTCGTAGGCTATACTTTTAACCTTCATCAGCGCCTCAATGCCTTCCGACACTTCATCAATTAGACAAACTTCTGGTAATGATTTTAAAATCTGCTTGACTCCTTCACGAACGATGGCATGATCATCGGCAACCAGGATTTTCATGGTCAGTTTACAATTTGTGGTTGAAAGGGGATAAAGGTAACTATTTTGGTGCCAGTCCGGGCGCTTTTTGAAAATTCAACTGTTCCATTGATCTGATTGGCCCTTTCGCGCATACCGATCAGTCCCATCGATTTCCCGCATTTGACTTTCTCCTGCGACAGTCCTATTCCGTCGTCTTCAATGATCATATTTATGCCCGTTGGGGCATACACAAGTTTAATGTTAACGGTTTTAGCCTGGGAATGTCTGACCACATTGGTCATTGCCTCCTGAAAGATCCTGAACAACGACAGGTTGACCTGTTCATCCGCGTTTGTCACATCCTCTATGGCAAGCTGACACTTTATCCCGGTCCGCTGCTCAAATTCACCACAATACCATTCAATCGCCGTAGCCAGTCCAAGGTCGTCAAGCAAGCCTGGCCGCAATTCTGAAGATATTTTTTGAACCTTTCTAATCGTGTCGTCGGTCATCTCAATGATCCTTGACACTTTCTGAAACGATTTTGCGCTGTCTGAAATATGCTCCAGCACCCAGTTCAGGTCAATTTTTATCGCCGTGAGGGCTTGTCCGAGTTCATCGTGTATCTCCATGGCAACCTTTCCCCGTTCATTTTCCCTTGCGTCAACCAGGTAACGGTTCAGTTGTTGCAGTTCCTCCCTTGCTTTTAATACTTCAAGGTTGGCCTGCTTCTGGTCAGTAATGTCTTTTGTGAAACCAAGGAACTGGTTTTGCGAAACCTGGATGGCGTCAACAGCAAACCATCGGATCAACCCGTCTTTTCTCTTGACCTGGAAGTCTCCTGTGATCGATCCGGATTTCATTAAACCACGGAGTTCATGTGATACCACTTCCTTCAAATCTTCAGGTACAAGGTCCTTAACACACATGGTCAGCAGTTCATCCTTGGAGTATCCTGTTATCCTGCATGCAGCCTTATTCACTTCGATGTAATTCCCCGACAGGTCTGTAATAAACACGCCATCGGGTGCATTTTCAACATAGCTTTTGTGTATCTCCTCAATGAACGTCAGCCGGGAACTTACGTTGATCAGTTCACGCCGGTTGTGTGCCTGCTGAAGTTCCCTTTCCACGACGGGGATGAACCTGGTCATGTTCGCTTTCAGCAAATAATCGTGAACACCGGCCTTTATCAATTGCACCGCCTTAACCTCGCCAATCGCTCCTGATATAACAATAAAAGGAATGTCGGCGCCGTGGGCCTGAAAGATTTCGAACGCATTTTGAACGGTGAATACGGCCATGGAATATTCAGACAGTATCAGGTCCCAGGGTTCATAATCAAGCGCCTCCCTCATCTGATCGGCAGTTTCAACCCGCTGATAGGAAATATCATAGCCTGCTGACCGTAATAATTTAATATTGTGTTCAGCATCAGCCTGGTTGTCATCGACAACCAGAACAAAAAGTTTCTTATTCATTTTATTTACGAGTTCCTGATATCGATCATTCACAAAAGTGTATACTCATTCTTTTGCTTTTGGTTACATCAGGGAAGGGGATTTATCGTTTTACGATTTTAGCCATACCGGTATGATTTCCGGAAACAGACTTCAACAGATAAATTCCGGCAGGTTTGCCATATAAGGATAGATCGAGTTTCTTACTTCCACGGAATACTTGTGAAACAATGCATTCACCGGTCATACTGTAAATATCAACCTTGGTATTTTCAACTGTATCCGGCCCGTTCAAGTCGAGCGTAAAATCCCCTTCAGTAGGGTTGGGGAATACTTTAACGAACAGTGGAACATCGCCGTTTCTATTTTCTTCTTTATTTTCTTCCACCGATCCGATCGAAGGAGCCATGCTCCCGCAATATTGACCGGTTATGGTGATGCTGCCATGCAGGTAACCACCCGGGAAGATAGATGTCCCGGGCAAATAATTGATCCTTTGCCCGGCGATCATGATTACACTGCCGCCGTTTTCTACCACGAAGGTGGTACCACCCCCGGCCACCGTGATTTCCTGAATGGCATCGAAACATTGTGTACCGGAAATATCAAGGTTTTGAAGAATCTCATTGGGCGGAATATTTGTTACGGCCAAGATCACAGAATTGGATATGGCCGGATTGTTCACCGCACAGGCTTCGTTTGAGGTCAGAATACAGGTTACCTCGTCGTTGTTCGAAGGGATGATCGAAAAGGTCGCGCTCGTGGCGCCGGTTACATTCATGCCACCGACCTTCCACTGATAGGAGGGTGCCGACCCCCCGTTGCAGGCAGTCGCCATGTTCGTGACCATGGTACCCTGATATACAGGATTCATGGATGGAGCGATTGAAACGCTTACCGGAACGTAGATTGTACACCCATTGGCAACCTGTACATCGTCAAGGCAGATACCAAAACCAAACTTTGCATTTCCTTCAAATGCAATGTAATAGGCAGCGCTGGGATTGGGTAAACTGATTGTTTCCTGTGTCCATGCTATAATGTTGCTGCTGTATGTGGCCAGTAAATTCCATGATCCTCCGGCGAAAGTTTTGTAATAAACCGACAGTCGATCCTGATCGGGACCCCACGATGGCTGGGTATGCCAGAAACTGAGCTGCGGGTTGATGGTCATGGTCAGGTTTAAGGCAGGAGTGATCAAACGGGTTTTATTATCTGCAACCGTTTTATCTTTCAGGCAGGCATTATAGGTGCCATTATGAGCAGCCGATGGGTTTGTTCCCCCGTTTCCGGCTGTAAATACCCAGTTGAGGCCTGAATTATTAACCTGCTCCTGTGTCCAGCAACCGGGGATAGCTCCCTCATTTTCAAATCCTTCATGCCAAGGAAATGAAGATATTGTGCCGCAAAGCGTGGTTGCCCTGGAAGTTACGCCTGATGAATAGGTTAGGCCTGTCAATATTGACCAGGCTTTGTAGTAGTAGGTTGTGCTTGCATTCAAACCCGTGTGATTGAAGGTGGTATTCGGCCCGTTGCATAACACGGTCCCCCCTCCGGGGAGCATACTGCCGGCTATGTAATTTTCTCCGGTGACAGGAGTTCCGAAATAAGGAGTCAGGCTGTACGCCACCATCACTGCATCGTTATTTAGGTTCTTTGCCCATGAAAGATTGATCTGGCTAACACTGAAAGGTGTTGCAGTGAAATTATTGGGATCATCAGGGGTGAAGCAGCTGATGAAACAAAAAGTTATTTCCTGTGTAGGTGAATATTCAAATATGTTGCTGATCGGAAAGTTTGTATTCGCATTTGCCCAGGATCGGGCATGGGGCGTAGTGGCATCGGTAAAGGAGGTTTTATTTCCTGTACCGGGGAAGGGGCAACCTGTTCCATTGATGGTTCCATAGGAAGTCGGAGGATTGCCGGTTGCATTTGCACAAACCGGGTACAATCCCTGATGAGCGGAAGTATTAATGGTGTTTGTGCTCATATTATTAGAAATATAGTTGCCATCCACATGATAGATGATTAGCCCATGGCCGGGTATCCCGGCGTCGAAGCCGGTTTGCTGACGATTCTCACAAAGAAAATATTCATTTGCAGTTTGTGTGTTATATCTGACCACATCAGGATACGCTTTGGCGTTTCTGAGTGTGATATTCTGGATAGCATCTATGACAACAGGGTTTGTCCAGTTGAAAAATGCTTTTATCCAGGCATTGGGGTGTGCGGGTTTCGTCCCCGAAACCCCATTCCATGATCCCCCTGCCATCACATCCCATTTACCTGTTCCGGAGTATGATCCTCCGGTCGTATAATCGGTATCATAAAAATCTGGCGCTCCCAGGTTGTGGCCGAATTCATGACACATAACACCTATAGTGCCCATTCCCGTGGCGTTTTTTTCAGGCATCGTCGTATAGGCATTTACCTGCACCCCGTCAAATGTTCTCTGTGTTACGGAATAGCCTGCAGAGGTCAGATTCCAGCTATGCGACCAGATGTCGTTATAATTCCCTGTCTCCTCCTGGGCTTGTCCCTGGTGTATTATCGCAACACCATCAACAGTCCCATCCAGGTTATTGTCATATTCAGCAAAATTCACCGCTGCCTGGTTCTTGGCCGCAACAACTGCCTGATAGGCAAATTCCCCCCATTTGGAACTCGGCCCGTAATAATCATGGGTGTTGGGCAGGGTAACCCATACCGTAACTGTTGTGTTTACAATAAGCTGACCATAAGAAACTTCAATATAATAATCCCTGAAACTACCCGTACCGTTGAAATTTACCTGGTTCAAATAGTTGTTGAAGTCAGTCTGGGAATAGGTTGTTGTCGTGTTGCTGAAATTGGCGAGGATCATCAGCAGTTTTCTTGTTCCGGTTGAAGGAAACCCACCCATCATCGGCGCATCAGGAGCCCCCCCCTGTGAAAGCACATTTTTCATTTCTAATACCTGTTCGCGACTGAATAATAAACCTTTTCCCGTTCTGATCAGCCAGGAAGTTTCCGTCCTGGTGCGTTTACCAGGGTCTTTTCCCTGGATGCCTGAAAAAATAAGCCTGCCGTATTGATCTGTCGTCGCATATTCATAAGTACCCATGGCATTTGTCATAATGGTGTAACCATCTGAAGTTTCGGCCCAGTGGATGAATTCATCCCCTTTCAGACATATTGTAAGTTTCGATCCATCGGGCTGGGTGTAACAAACAGGCTCCGGGTTAGCAACAACAGCTAAAACGGTTTCCGGCTTCATAAGTATTTGTACGATTGCAAATATCGCAAAACACAAAAAGAGATGGGGCTTCTTTTTCATGTTATTTATTAAAAAAGATTAAATCTCAAAGTTCTATTATACGGGGATAAATAAAGTACTGAAAATTAAATCTTTAATGACGTGTTTGCAATGTGGGATATCCATATTTTTTTTTTCCGTAAAACCGCTATTCCATGAGTTGGATAAGTTGAAAATAATAACCCAATCAAGTAAAATCAAAAAAAAATGGCGTGTTTGCATCACGCCATCCGTATCCATGGTTTTGTCATTTTTGAGAAAAAAAGTTAAAAAACAGGAAGACTTTCGCTCATATCTTTTGGCTGGACATTTTTTAAAACATTATAGGTTAACCTAACAAAAATACTATGTAAAGCAAAATGTTTTGCCGGTAAAATAAGATAATCTAACGAATGTGGAGATAGGGTGTTTCGGACGGAATTGCAGATGTTAGGTTAAGTCCGTATTACTGAATTTAATAAAAAAAAATATTTTGTAAAATATTATATATCAATCAGTTAGAAATAAGTGTCAATGTTTTTAAGAAATAAATATCTTATACTTGTGATTTTTTCTTGACAAACACAAATAAATGTTATAATTTTACCGCTCCAAATTAACATAGAAATTGCTGCGCAATAAAAAAACGTTATAACACTCTAACATCAGTGAAAACCTGACGTTCTTAATTAAATATCTTACTTCGGTAAGCACCGAAGGTTCATACCGAAGTAAGAATAAGCACTTTCTACATACATCGCCTCTCGAACGAACGTAATGCGAAAAAGACCCAGTAAAAATAGACTGGTCTGTTCGTATAAGCAATAGGGTGTTTCCATTATTTTTTATAGTGGAATCCCGTAATTAAATTGCAACGTAAAACTGATAAGATACACAAATACAAGGGTTAAGGTGGGTGCCATGGCGTACAAAGTTCATGACATCTGGTTTGTGTATTTTAGTGTTTTTACCGACGAATTAACAAAAGGCCATCTATTTTTCAGGATGAAGCCAACGCTTATTTACCACAATTCATCAGAAAAGGATATGAAATCGGCCAGGCAAATATCTGCCCGGTTCCGGTTTTGTGCCCGTTTTCTTGCACGGCACTTAAGTGTTTTGTTATCAAGAAATTAACAATAAGGTTGTCCGGGAACGGGCAATTTGATTGTTATAAATAATATGAAAATACAGATTAACTGTAAGTTAATCAAGTGTTTAATTAAACCGGCACGGAGTTTGAATACTTTTTTTATTTGTCCTGTCGGAAAATGATATACAAATGATACAAAAGCACAGACCAAATATCTGTACCGGACAAATTATTTACCCTTTTCACACTGTCGTTTCTTTAGTGAAACATAATGTAAAAAGAATAAAGTAAAAGTAAATGAATAATAAGGCGCACGCAATAGGGGGTATCCGTTTTTTTATATTCCGGAAACCCGTAACTAAAACTGACTGAAAAGATGATAACGCACACAAAATCAATATATAAAACAAATTCAATGGCGTGCAAAAATCACGCCACCAACACGTCGATTTTAGGCATAACTGCCAACATGATGCCCAAAAAGGGAGCAAAACGTGGCAACCCGGGATTATACAACACCTTATTAATACTTGTAACCGGGACGCTTTTGATCGCAGCCAATGCGATGGGTCAGGAGCCCATCAGGAAAGCAGCTTCGTCTTCAGTCTCTGCAACCATTATTGGAACAAGCCAGATGGCAGAAATTGGAAGCGGTGAAACGGAGTCATATCAATTCAGTAACGGATTTCAACAGCACTTGAGCGATACCATCGTTACAACCAGAAATCTGCACATTATAACTTTAAACTGCGAATAATGATCAGAGGTTTGATCTTCGGTTTGTTGAAAACAGGCAGTCATTTCGCAGAATTACGCCTTTTAGTGATTACTGATTTCGAAATTGGAATAATCAATGAAAACTTGATTTATACAAATAATCAATTTTAATGATTTAATACAAAGCATTATGAAAACAATTTATACCAAAAAATTCCTGCATGACCCATTGCAAGGAAGCGCTAATTTACTGATAAATGCAGGTGAGTTAATGTTAATAGCGCCCAGGATTGTTAAATGGGCTTTGATAAACTTGTTATTAATATTCGGGTTACTGGCTTTTTCCGGTTATAATGCTTCTGGCCAGACTATCCCAATCGGTTCTCCTGGTAACGCTATTCGTTGGACAGATGGTGATCACTGGACCGGAACCGGATGCGGCATTGTCAGTTCAGGAACTCCGAAGGGAATCATTGGATGTGGTAATGCAGCGGGTACGCAGTCTAGCATAGCTTGGAATACATATTATACACCGTCTGCTTTTTCAATCTCAGGATTAACTACATGTATAGATCCTGATAACCTATCACCGGTCATGGTGAACGTCCCATTTTCGGGTCAGAAGGTCTCCTGGTTAAATTTCGATGTGAGGCCAAGCGCAGGAACCTATGAGTTTCAAACGATCGCCACTGGAAACTATGAGCTTAACTGGGCCCTATACTATTCCACAGGCAGAACTTGCTCTACCGGCGCAAATAACTTATCCGGAGATCCGTATCAGATATTTCCAACCCCGATTGCTTGCGGCACCGATTTTACCGGCTGGTCCAACCAGCCATTTGTAGCACCTGGTTTTACCCTTGTCACCAATTTATATATGGTCGTTTGGAAGAGAGGTGCAACCAACTCCAGCAACGACAATTTCGATTTTACATTCAAGGCACGATACGGTTGTGGTGATAGCCCTAACGTTTGCACCATTTTCCAAAATGGACCAGCCACGACTGTCTGTAATCCGAATGGTACCTATACTGTAACTGTGAATCTAAATGGCACAAACGGAACATTTACTGTCACCGATCCTAACGCGAGAAGTATTTCTACCATCCCCAGCCCCCTTACTTTTACAAATGTGGCTTCAAACCCTGGTGTTGTCAGCGGTACAGTAATAGCAAATTATAATCCCGGCGTCAATTACAACCTGGTGTTTACCGGTACTACCGGCTGTTCTTCATTGAATGTTGCCGGCCCAGGTCCTTGTTGTATTATGAATGCGTCAATCAGTGGAACAACAACGGTTTGTCAAAATGCATCCAGCCCAAATATAACAATTAATAATCCTCAGCCTTATTCAGTTACAATTACATATAAAAAAAACGATGTCATCCAACCAACAATAAACATCGGAGCAAACACTTCGGCAACTCTGAACGTGCCGACAAATGTTGCCGGAATATTTACTTATAACCTGGTAAATGTTGCAAGTGCATCTGTGCCTGGATGCTCAAATGCTATTTCTGGAACTGCAACGGTTACCGTACAGCCGTTACCAACCTGTTCCATTACAGGCGCAGTCGGATCTGTATGCCCATCATCCATCAACATTTACTCCGGGCCTGCCGGCATGAGCAGTTATGCCTGGTCTGTCTCAGGAAATGGCAGCATATCTGGTTCATCAAGTGGACAATCAGTAACTGTCATTGCCGGAACAAACTGCGACGCCTCCTTTACACTCAACCTGTCTGTAACAGATGGGGTTGGATGTATCTCGAGTTGTATCAAGACAGTATATGTAATGGATAATACCCCACCTCTTCTAACCGGTACGTGGCCATCCAATATCAATGGAGTGAATACGTGCCTAAGCAATGCCCCGGCAGGTCCTTCCAATGCTACAATTGCAGCACTCTATACAGATGCATGTGGTGGTGCTATCAACGTCAGTCAGTCAAAGATAACAAGCGGTACCGATTGTTCATGGAATATCGTCTATACATATATAATCAAGGATCAGTGCAACAACACCGTGACCCCATCTCCGACTTTTACGATCAGTGGAGGTGATTGGGTGGCACCCGCACTTACCGGTACATGGCCATCCAATAATACGGGAGTTAATGCCTGCCTTGCCAACGCCCCTGCCGGCCCGTCCAATGCTACCATTGCAGCACTTTATACTGATGGGTGCGGTGGTGATATCACAGTCACCCAATCCAGCGTACCCTCGAAATGCACTGACTGTAGTTGGACCATTACCTATACATATACTATTAAAGATAAGTGCAACAATGTTGTGATTCCAAAGCCGACATTCATCGTAAGTGGAGGTGATTTGACCCCACCAATACTCACCGGAACCTGGCCTTCCGATATCACGAATGTAAATGAATGCCTCGTTAATGCCCCGGCCGGCCCGTCAAACGAAACAATTGCTGCATTGTATATCGATGTATGCGGAGGTGACATCTCTGCCACCCATTCCAGTGTTATTACTGGTACTGATTGTTCCTGGAGCGTGGTCTATACCTATACTATAAAGGACAAGTGCGATAATATAGTGACCCCGAACCCGACTTTCACCATCAGCGGAGGTGTCCTTAACCCTCCTAACCCGCTTGTTATTACTGTCCCATCTGAAAACCTGACGATGGAATGCTACGATGAGGCCACCGTAGCCGCATGGACAGCCACAGCCACTGCAATCGATAATTGCGGAGGATCTTTGACCGTGTTATCTTCATATACTGCACCTGCCAGCAATTGCAACCAGACGGTTACGGTAACTTTTTCCACCACCGATGCTTGCTTAAATACGGCCACTGCAACCAAGACTTTTACTGTTAACGACATTACAAAACCAGCCATTTCATGTCCGGGTTCACCACAAATCAGGACGATAGGAGCAGGGATGAACTCTTATACGGCTATCGGCAATGAATTTAATTATACTTCTTTAATTGACAATTGTATCGATGTCACTACCATTAATAACCTGAATAATAGCTCCACTCTCGAAGGTTTCGTTTTCTCTTTAGGCACTACAACTGTGACCTGGGCTGCTACGGATGCATGCGGAAATGAGAATTCATGTTCCTTCGATGTGATCATTTATTCACCTTCTCTCACTGTGACCAAAGTACAGACTTCGGGACCGGATCCGGTTACAGCGGCCGGGCAGGTATTAAATTATACCATTACAGTTGTAAATACCGGGAACCAGGTATTAACTGGTGTTATTGCATCCGATTTGATGCCCGACGGCAATAGTGGAACATTGATTGGCCCGGCTGGTGATGGAGGTATTATTGGTGCCATTGATGTTGGGGAAACATGGACTTACACGATCAGTTATACTGCAACACTCAGCGACCTTAATGCAGGATTGCCATTGGTAAATACTGCTTCGATAATTACTACGGAAGTACCTGGCCCGACAACTGCAACAGAAACAACACCGATAACCCAGAACCCTTCGATCTCGATGACCAAGACCGGAACACTGCATATGGATGTTGTTGCCCCGGTTGGAATTGCTAACGCAGGCGACCAGATCACCTATACCTTCACGGTGACCAACACAGGTAACACCACACTCACGGGTGTAGTGATCACAGACCCGGTGGTCAGCGTCTCAGGCACACCGATCGCCTCACTGGCCCCCGGGGCCACGGATAACTCGACCTTTACGGCTGTTTATACTTTGACCCAGGCCGACATCGACGCAGGTACCTTTACCAACGTGGCCACGGCCACCGGAACGCCCCCATACGGGGCGGATGTGACCGCCACGGATGATGACACCCAGACTTTGACCCCGGCCTCTTCGATCTCGATGACCAAGACCGGCACATTGCATACGGATGTTGTGGTGCCAAATACTGTTGCTAATGCAGGCGACCAGATCACCTATACCTTTACGGTCACCAACACAGGTAATACAACCCTGACAGGTGTGATCATAACTGACCCATTGGTTTCAGTAAGCGGCCTTCCGATCGCCTCATTAGCTCCGGGCGCAACAGATGGCAGCGCCTTTACGGCTGTTTATACTTTGACCCAGGCCGACATCGACGCTGGTATCTTTACCAACGTGGCCACAGCCAACGGAACGCCCCCATTCGGAGCGGATGTGACCGCCACCGATGATGACACCCAGGCCCTCACGCCAGCTTCATCAATCTCGATGACCAAGACCGGAACACTGCATACGGATGTTGTGGCGCCGAATACTGTTGCTAACGCAGGCGACCAGATCACCTATACTTTTACGGTCACCAACACGGGTAATACTACCCTTACTGGTGTTGTTATCACCGACCCATTGGTTACAGTAAGCGGCCTTCCGATCGCCTCTCTGGCCCCTGGGGCCACGGATAACTCGACCTTTACGGCTGTTTATACCCTGACCCAGGCTGATATCGACGCTGGTACCTTTACCAACGTGGCTACCGCCACCGGAACGCCCCCATACGGGGCGGATGTCACGGCCACGGATGATGACACCCAGGCCCTCACGCCAGCATCTTCGATCTCGATGACCAAGACCGGAACCTTGCACATGGATGTTGTTGCTCCGGTTGGAATTGCTAACGCAGGCGACCAGATCACCTATACCTTCACGGTGACCAACACGGGCAACACCACCCTCACGGGAGTAGTGATCACCGACCCATTGGTCAGCGTCTCAGGCACACCGATCGCTTCATTAGCCCCGGGAGCAACGGATAACAGCACCTTTACGGCTGTTTATACTTTGACGCTGCTTGATGTTAGAGCAGGTACCTTTACAAACATAGCAACCGCTACCGGTAATACGCCGGATGGAGGAATGGTAAACAGTTCGGATGACGATACCCAGGACTTCATTTTCATTACAGGGAATATCTATGATGATGCTAATGGAATGAATAACAGCATTGTATCAGGAAGTCCGACTAATGCTTCAGGTAATATCTATATAAACCTTGTTAGTTCAATAAAAGGTGTGGTTGCTTCTATACTGGTAAATCCGGATGGTACCTATTACTTTACCATGGATGATGGTGTAGAATTTAATACGACTTACACGCTTGTCCTTACGAATTCACAACAAGTTGAAGGGAGTACTTTGACTGCAGCAACGTACCAGGCAAACTGGGTGTCGACCGGTGAGATCCTTGGATTAGGTGCCGGTAACGATGGCTTAGTTGACGGGATCCTTGCCGTCAACACGAATGGTGGAAGTGTGTTCTTTGCCAACTTTGGCCTTGATCAACTACCAATTGCATTCCCTGCATCGGGTTGCTACTCAAATCCCGGAACCATTGCTACTGTGGCAGTGCCATTGCTTACAGGAGCTGATGCAGAGGATGGGCCACTGGCCATTGGCCATACGATAACAATTACATCGTTGGCGACCAACGGGACACTCTATTATAATGGAGTTGCCGTAACATTGAATCAGGTGATCTATAATTACAATCCGTCCCTACTCAGAGTCGATCCGAATAACGGCGGATTGGTTGTCAATTTTAACTATGCATTTATAGATGCAGCAGGGATGAAGGGTTCGACCGCACTGGTCACTATGAATTTCAATGCATTGAATACAACCCCTCAGGCAACTTGTTCACCCAACAGGATTGATCTGACATCTCCGGCAGTAACAGCCGGGAGTTCATTCACCGGAACACCCACATTCAGCTACTGGTTGAATGCGAGTGCAACCATTCCTATGACGAATCCGACCACGGCTGGAAATGGCACTTACTATATCAAGGCAACGACTGAACCTGGATGTTACGACATTAAGCCTGTGACAGTAACAATAAATCCACTGCCAACCTTATTTATTCCAACAGGTAGTGGCAGTTACTGTGCCGGAGGAATTGGAAGGGAGTTAGGCCTGAACAGTTCACAGGTAGGCGTTAATTACACGCTATGGTACGGATGCTGTATTTTACCTGGATTGACTATTGCAGGAACAGGTGGACCAATTTCTTTCGGTTACCAGACGTCGTCAGGATTATATTCAATTTCGGCGGTTAACGTTGCAACACAATGTACCACCATGATGAACAATTGTGCTTATATCTGGATAGATCAACCGGTTCCGGTGAGTGTTTCGATCGATGCTTCTCCTGTCAGCCCGATTACTGCGGGTACCTCTGTAACATTTACGGCAATGCCTACCAATGGAGGTACAATGCCTTCATATCAGTGGAAGGTCAACGGTCTTAATGTCGGAACAAACAGTCCTGTCTATACCTACACACCACTAAATGAAGACGAGGTGACATGTGTGGTTAATTCCAACGCCTATTGCGTGTCAGGTAACCCGGCTTCAAAGACTGTGATTTTAGAAGTCACAGGTGTAGTTCCTGCAATAACAGTTACCGGGATCGTTACAAGCGGAAAGGATAAATGTTATAACGCCCTGCAAACGCTGACCGTCGCAGGAAATGGAACAACTTTTACTGTTCAGAACGGCGGCAGTGTTACCATGATCGCCGGGCAGAATATTATCTACCTGCCTGGTGCAAAGGTTAATGCTGGTGGCTACATGCATGGTTTAATCACAACAAATAACCAATTCTGCGGACAAAAACTACCAGCAATACCAATGGTCGTGACAGGCCAAACAGAACCTGCTTTGAATACACAAAGTCCTTCCTTCACGATCTATCCTAATCCTACCAGCGGAAATTTCATCGTTGAACAGAAAGGTGAAAAAGTGTATAATAAAGTGGACGTTGAAGTCTATGGAATGCGCGGCGAAAAATTAATGAAAGGGGAGATGACGGGAGAAATGAAACACGAGTTTTGGGTATCTGATCTCCGCAACGGACTTTATTTTGTTAAGATTGTCGCCGATGATTATGTTGAGACAATTAAACTGATTAAAACAACCAAATAGAAGGTGCTCGAGCAGATTTAAACTGCCCGGATCACCGGAACACTACCCGGAATGCAGGTTAACAACGACTTGCATTCCGGTTTTCTTATGATAGTAATACAATTTTGATCAGGTTATTATTCCACATCGGAGTATTTCATCTCCCATCCCTTGCCAGTGCACTGGCCGTCAGTTAGAAACCATATCAGGACATTGTTTGATAAGGATATTATTATAGGAGGCTTGATGGTGCCTGAAAATTTAGCAAGGAGGTTTTCCTGCAAAGTTGAAGTTCCGTCAAAAACCCAGATATAATCAATATTTGGTTGGGTATCCATATTTAACATTTCTAATTGGATCCGTCTGCCAGTTGATATTGACAGTTGCCATTTGCATGAACAGTTATTTGCGTAGTTTTCATTACCGCTGCCATCGGTAATTATTCCATGATCCCCTTCTAAAGTCTGTATATCATGACAAAAAAGTTTGGCAGAATCGATGGTTTCCATATTATATTTTAATTCCAATTCCCTTGGCAGTCCAGTTTTCTGTTGCAACTCAATGAGGAACATGCTCCCCGGAATGAAGACCGGCTTAATAATTCCTTTGAACGGTCCGTTATAACACAGGGAATCCCCCGCGTACACGTTGATAAGTTTTTCCGGTTCGCCGCAATCAGTGGTGATATGGATCCCTTTGTAAGCTCCGGCCGGTTTTATAACCCAGGATGCCTTGCTTTTCTTTTTATTGAAAAAAATTTTTCCTTCAGGCCGGGAAGAGTCGAAAGCAGAATATTTGTAATCAGGATTTTTAAGATATTCGATGGCTTTTTTCATATTCGGCAGACCGGCGCCAAGCTTTCCGCACCAGGTCAGGTTCAGGCTGTCCAACGGCATTGCCGTATTTCTGAGGGCGTCAGTAATTTCATCCAGGTTAGCCTTTGGATCCACCGCTTTTAATATTGCAGCACACCCTGTTATGATTGCTGCAGCTACCGAGGTTCCGTATTCACTGACGTAGGAATTGTCGGCCAGGGGATGTGGCCCCCAAACCGAATCACCTGGGGCTGAAATATCAACCCGCATCCCAAAGTTGGAATATTTGCTTTTCCTGAATGAAGAATCAAGGGAAGCCACGCATATAACCCCAGGAAAGGAGGATGGCGGATCAATCTGCTCTGTGAAATGATTCCCGGCAGCGCCTATGATGATGATACCTTTGCGGATGGCTGCATCCAGGATGGCCTTATTCTCCCCGGAAATTTGCCCGCCGCTCCAGGCACAACATATGATGTCAGCGCCAAGATCACTTGCATATTTTATACCCCTGTAACCATCTTCAAAATAGGTGTTGCCAGCCTGGTCTGAAAGCACCTTTATCGGGATGATCTTTAATAACCCGGTTGCCTCCTCCCCGAAACATTTTTGAAAAACCGTTGCTATAATGCCGGCAACATGGGTTCCGTGGTAAAACATCCTTTCCCTTCCTTCAGGCACCGAAACGTCATTATCATGGTCAGACATATCCCAACCATTTACATCATCAACATAGCCGTTCCTGTCGTCATCCTTGAAATTTCCTGGGATCTCCCCCGGGTTGGCAAAAATGGATCCTTTCAGCGATTTGTGCGACAGCCTGAAGCCGCAATCCACCACGGCAACCCTGACAACATGACCGGACTTTGCTTTTTGCCGGATGATATGCAGGACATTATAAGCCCAACAGTCGGAACCCCCGGCCGTTGCCGAATCACTGGAATGAGAAGGCGAACCAGGGCATGCACAGGTGTCGGTGAGCAATGCACCCAGAAAAAAGGCAAAAAGGATGATGTGCTTCATCACAAAAATTCAACTGTCGATTGCCTTGGATTATTGAAAGCTGATAGTATGCGTATGTGACGGAAGATTTGGAATTGTCAGGTAAATGCTCTCTGACCCGCTCATTTCCCCAATGGTTCGGGGTGTCAGCCCAGGACCTTGCCCCTGGCCTACGGGCATTCGCCCGCGCAGGTCAGGCAATGAGAATGTCGTGAGGCCATTCCCGCCATAGGTGGTCCCAAGGAGGGAAAAAAGGGCTGAGTATTGTGCAATTGGCATCAGCTGACCATTGCACTGCGCCCAGCCATTTGGCGCAAAGGAGAACGCAAAGAGTTCCACCTCCCCGATAAATGGGTCAATTCCACTTGGTGAAGGATAATAGCCAAACAGTGCAATGCAATAATTCATGCACAGGTATGGCTGAAGGTTACTAAACCCTTGTCCGCTGCCTGCTAGTCCGAGAACGAGGTTTTTTGCCACCCAGTTCGTTCCGTCAAAAGTGAGGAGATTATTGGCCGGTGGATTGGAAGTTCCTGCAACAGCATCAATCTCCTGTTTCCATGCAGTTCCGTTGAAATAGTAATAGCCTGCGGGAGCATTGGTCTGGTAAACCAGCAGACCAGTGGCCGGGCTGGCAATTAGCCCGCGTTCAGCGGAGGTCATCCGGGGTACGAGAATACCTTTGGTAGTGGACTTTACATCAAGCATGGCGGAAGCAACCGGGCTGCTGCCATCGGTATTGATCGCCACCTGGGCCCTGCCGCCAAAGCTGCATATCATCGCGGCGCTGGCTATTAAAAGGAGAATTTTCATAATTGTATGGATTTGTTTTATATTAACAACTGATGTTCTAACAATAGGCATTTATTCAAAAAAGAGTCCGGATATTCTGTTCCTATAACACTCTCCAGTAAATTTATTGCCGGATTATCTTTGCTGTTTCACTGCGCGAACCGGAAATTACCCGTATGAAATAGATCCCGGATGGCTTTGCTGACAAGGAAAACAAATGCGTTTTTTCGTCTTTCAACCTGGCTGAAAGAACCTTGTTCCCCTGCATACTGAAAACTTCAATATCCGCAATTCCCGTGGCGTTTTCAGGTTCCAGTTCGAGCGTGAAATCCCCGTTGGTAGGATTGGGATAAACCCTGAAAAAAGATTGTCGTGAAGCAGGAACAACTTCCTGAATCCCATCCCCCATGGCCAAAGCGGCGGCAGGAGGTCCGGCGCAATAGGGGCCGCCTGGAGCGATGTACCCATGGAGATAACCTCCGGGGAATACTTTTGAACCCGGCAGGAATATGATATTGTGCCCGGCGATCATCGTTACCGAACCCCCGTTCTGAACCGTAAAAGTGCTCACTCCGCCTGCAACTGTTATGGTATTGACAGCGCTGTAGCATTTAGTCTGCAAATTTGAGACGGTTCCGGTGACTGTAGTGTTAAGCGGAACACTGCTCACCGACATGATAATTGAATTGGAATTGGCTGTATTGCTGAGGATACAGGCAGCATTTGAAGTCAGGACACAACTGACATTATCGTTGTTAACAGGAGTGTATGCAAAGGACGAATTGGTCGCCCCGGAAATAGCTGAACCATTCACTTTCCATTGGTACAACGGCGCCGGGCCGCCGTTTATGGGACTGGCATTGAAGGTGACCATGGTCCCTGAATAAACCGGATTGGCTGATGCAGATATTGATATACTGACAGTTAGGTTTGGATTTACTCCTGCGATATAGCCGTTGACGTCAACCATCGGGTTTGGAACACCTTCATTTAACATAATGGAGGGTAACTGCAGGGAGGCATTTGACCCAAGCACAAAGGCTGGCTTCAGCATGAATTTCAATAAAACGATGATCCCCGGAGAATTGAAAGCAACCACCCCTGAACCTGCAAAAATGACCTGCCCGGCAGTAGGATTGGTCACGAATGTCCATCCCTGGCTCAGCGTACTGTTTGTCTCGAGGTGCTGGAATGTGAAATATGTTGAATTGTAGGTTATTGTTGCCTGGATGGAATTAACCGATTCGCCTGCAGGCAATGACCTGATAAGTAAAGGATAGTAAAATTCGCCGGCGGCAGGGCATGTGGTGGTATCAGGCATGATGACCTGCGTGTCATAGACCAGCCAGTTCCCCGTGGTGGCTGTTGCGCCGTAAAAATCTGTTGCTGTTACCGTGACATTGCCTCCTTTGACCGTGGTCAATAAACCGGTCTGACTTATGGATGCGACCAGCGGGTCACTAACGTTCCAGACAATTGGCGGCGTTCCCCCACCGTTCAGGGTGAACTGTTTTGTCTGCCCGGCCACCATCGTACCCGAGTTCGGGGTTATTGACAGGACGGGTAAACTGATCGTGGTGAAATATCCGTTCGTAAAATTCGGAACCAGGTCCTCGTTGAAAAGACCGTTCAGGAAACTAAGATAAGTGGCTCCGTTGTTTACCTGGGATACATGAAATTTGATGTAGATCAGCGTTCCGCTGCCGGATAATGGGGTGGTGCCGGCAAAGTCAAGTGAAAAATTTCCGGGAAGGCTCATGTTGAATACAGGAGGGGAATAAGAGGAGAGCAGCGTTCCCGCCTGCACGATCCCTACCGGTGTGATGATATTCTGGTTGAAACTCAGGCTGAAATTCCCTGACATTACGTTTAAACCGCTCAGATCGGTAGTATTTACAGGGATATCGACATCCAGACCCTGCAATTGGCTGAGGTTGGTCGGGATGCTGAGACGCATGGCCCGGATCTCAATCTGGGAATTGGTGGTATCCCGCAATCCATTGTTGTCCACTGCAACAACTTTGGTGAATCCTGCCTGTGTGCCGGTAAGCAGACCTGTAGCGTTGATAGAAGCGACACTGGAATTCGTAACAAACCACTGGTATGGAGCGGTCCCGCCTGATACTGAAAACTGAAGGGTCTCTGCCTTAGTGATATTTCCGCTGTTGGGTGAGACAGTAATAAACGGGGGCGATGAAATTGAAATATAACCATTGACAAAGGTCATAGCCGGTATGCCCTCATTGAAAAAGTTGTTTTGTGCACCGGTGAAAGAGACATAGATTCCGCCGGGTTGCAATGCCTTGAAACGGATATAGATAAACTTCCCTGAACCCGTCAGGGGGGCGGTACCTGCTCCGGCCATGGTTATCAGGCCGGGTACGGATGTATTCATCGCCGGCGCTCCGAACGCCGCACTGATCGTTCCTGCAGTGATCACCGAAACTACCTGGAGGTAAGACTGGTTGAAGGACAATTGCAATACATACGACAGTACATTATTGCCTGTGAGCGTGTTGAGAGCATATACAGGGATGTCGATATTGTTCCCCGCCACAACGGTGGTGTCTGGCACACGCATGCCGATCTGCGCCTGTGTCGAAAAACTTCCCAGCATGACCAGCAAAATAAAGACCGGGGTTACAAATTTTTTCATATTCGGTGTTTGTTAATTTACCCTCCTCAATCCCTTCCTGCAAACAGGGAAGGACAGGGGAGGAGCCTGTTCATTCAAGTTATTTTAATCTGCAATCTGGAGGATCCGGGTCTGTGAGAACCCATCGATGGTCATCCTGATAAGGTAGGAACCCGCATGAAGCCGACCTCCGTTAACTGAAACAGAAACGGAATATTTCCCCTTGCCCAGGGTTTCATTCACCAGGGTGCCAACCACCTGGCCCAGCATATTGAACACTTCAATTCTTACAGGCTGATTATCCATGTTTATATAATAAGTCACTTTTGCATTACCTTTTGAAGGGTTGGGGAATACCGGATCCATTTCACCCGGGTGGCTGTCTGGATGACCTGCAATGCCAGTTGTAAAATCACCGATAGTAACGGTTCCGGTGACGGCCAGGGAGGTGAAGTCATTTTCGTTTGCAAGGAAGGTGTTGACGGTCAACGGCGTGGTAACCTGGCTTCCTGCCGGCGCAACAGCCTTGAAGGTCATCATGGCCAGCGTTGTGTCGGATGTAAGTGGATCGGATCCCGCCATAGCTATAGTCACGATACCGCTGATACTGTCGTTGCGGAAGATCATATTCATCCCGTTTAGCATGGTCGTGACTTCTCCTAATTTCAGATAAGATGGATCGTACTGGATCCTGATGTCGGCTGATACCATTCCGGAATCGCTGACAATCCTGAGCGGTATGGTGAAAGTATCACCGTTCATGACATTTGCGCTGCCCACGATCAGTTGCGGATCGGTGAGCGACGAGAACACGGGTTTGGTGAGTTCTGCCGGGAAAAATTTGATCAATCCTACAACATATTGAAGGATCAGTGAGGCATCATAAGCGGTAATGCCTGCGGCAAAGCTGACGTCGGCCACCTGTTGCTGGGTACTGTTAAGCGTAATACCTCCTACAACATGCTGCAGAACGAGGGATGCATCATAGGCTTGAACGATTCCATTCAGGCTGACATCTCCCATAATGGGGTTGTTGGCGCCGCTTGTTAGGAAAGGCGCATAATTCACCGAAGTTGTGACAAGTTCCTGCACGCTGGTTCCATTCCCCTGCGTATTCGTCTGGATTGGCCCCAGGTTGCTCCCCCACCAGCAATTGGTAGCATCGATCACAAATGATTTGTTAACATTGTCGATGGACCAGTAGTAATTGTTTTTAAAATCACAGTAATGAAAAACCGGGTTTGAAGCTGCGGTTGCGTAAACCCCAAAATAGTTATTGGTAATGGTGCTGTATGTCACTGTCGGGCTGGCGCTGGTGGTATTTATTCCATCATAACTGTACCTGAGGATGCAATGTTTCAACCGGCACAAAGGGTCCAGTGCCTGGTCATTGAAGGCAATATGGCTCCAGTTATTGAGCGCCGGGGATGTCTGGGTCGAATCAGAGTTGGAATCACCACCGTAAAAATCATCCTTTATACTGGTGAATACGATATTGCTGTCGGCCCGGAAACCACCCTCTGCGACCAGTCCCTTATTGACGTTGAGGCTGCCCCCGCTGTTAAACTTGCATACCACTCCCGGATTTATTGTCAGTGTAGCTCCTGTGCCAATTGTATAGGTGCCGAAAAGATAAGCGATATTGGGTACGCCGCCAAATGATTGCTTGGCCAGGGTAACGTCCTGGGTCAGCGTTTCATCCCTGACCTTGATGACCTTGTAAGTTGTGCCGGTGATGATGTTATTGGTGATGGAGGCCGGAAAGGATACAAGAGATATCTGCAAGGGGTAGTATAACAAATCCACAAACTTGCTGTTATCAATCTTTGGCTGCGATACCCCGTTCAGGTCAACGCCATAATTACAGGATATGATCTGCAGATTGTTCAAAGTGGGTGAAGCGCTTGTTAATGCAATGGCAACATTGCCATATTTAAAGTTGGCGTACTGAATGGTGCTTGAATCATTGGAAACATCATTAAAGGTAAGCCAGGTCCCGCCCCAGTTGGCGGCGGGAGGAGAGGTGGCGGATCCGTCCTGGTTCATGTCAGGAGGGTTTCCCACGATATCGTCGCGGTAATCGGTAAATTTAACTTTATTCACTGAAGTGCCAAGGATGTTCAACCTGCCGTTCACAGCAAAACCGTAAGCGCCGTTTGCTTTAAATGCGATGCCGGCAGGAACCGTTATGGTTGTTCCGGAGTTGATGGTGCAGGTCCCCTCCATGAAATAGGTGATATTGGTGTATCCGCCAAAGTCCCTTACCGGAACGGTCGCACTCTGTGAATATGTTTCAGGACGAACAGTGAGTGCCATTCTCCCCACGTTCAGGGAGGTACAGTTGGCAAAGGATGGAGTTGAGAACATGCTTAACCGGATGGGCGAATTCTGTATGTTGTTGAACTGGCAGTTGGTGATCGCGGGATTTGACGACCCGAAAATATCAATGCCGCAGTTCGCAACCTGCTGGATCACGCAATTATTCAAAACGGCATGAGCATTGTTGAAATAGATCCCCATTAACGGATAGGAAATTTCGCAATAGGTCAGGCTGTCGTTCGCATGGTCGACAAAGTTTATTCCCCCGGTACTATAGCCCCAGTCACCTTTATTAGGTACCGTGGCATTTCCGTCGTTATTGGAATCACCGCCCTTGGAATCATCCGCATAGGAGGTGAAATATATTTTATTACCCGGAAGGCCTTTGGCAATAAGGTGTCCAAGTACATTAATGTTTGCGTACCAGATATTGAATTTAATAACGACACCAGGTAGAATTGTCAGCTTGGCATTTGTTGAAATGGTGAGATTGGTAATGATATAGGCTATGTTGGTGATCCCGGCCACATTCCGTGTTGCAAGTGTTGCATCGGAGGAGAGGGTCCCCTCGATGATCTTGATGGCTTTGCTTCCATTGGCTGAAAAAGAAATATTTGTCAGGGTAGGATTGGAAAGCAGAGACATGGCGATGGGATCGAGACGGCAATTCTGAATTACCAGGTTATCGACAAGAGGCGTCGAATTACCGTTACAATAGATGCCGTAATAGTAACTGTCGGTAATGGTCGAATTATTGATCTGGCCACCTGCGTTTTCAAATGTGATGGCCCCTTCACCTGTACTGCCTCCATATTTAACAGTCGTATAGTTTATTTTGCAATAAGCATCATCACTCGTTGCCCTGAATTTTATATTGCCCCAGTTCCCGGCCGCCGGAGCAGTGGCATTGCCGTCGCCATTGGTATCAAAGGGATTTCCTTCATTATCATCTTTCAAACTTGTGAACACCACCTTTTGACTGACAAGACCATCGGTTTTAAAGCCTCCATCCAAGTAAAGATTGCATCCGTTCACTTTAATGACAACGCCCGGTTCAACATTGACATTGGTTGCGCTTTTAATGGTCATGTCGGCAAGCAGGACGTAGGTGATATTTGTATACCCTGCAACGTTCCTTTTTTTGATCGTTCCGTTCTGACAAACGTTTCCACCCAGCAGCCCGATTGCCCTCCACTTCACGTTAGTCAGGGTGTTCCCGGTAAATGTAGGATCGGAGGAACCGGAGATGCAGAAAGGAGTATAATTGATATTGATCATGCTGTTGTTGGAAATGACCGGGTTGGAGACCCGGTAACAGGATATGCCATAATCCAGGTCCTTGAATTCGCAGTTCGAGATCGTCGGACTTGCATCGATCATGGAAACCCCTGCAGCATTTACATATTCAGTGGCGCTGCAGGTCGGAAACCCGTAATTCCAGTTGCCTGCATATTTTATCCGGCAATAATTAAGGGTGCCTGTACTCCCCGGGTCAAAGATGATCCCTCCCCAGTCACCGATGGCTGGAGAGGTTATAGTACCATCCTTATTGCTGTCGCCGGGGTTGCCATAGTTGTCGTCCTTTGAAGATGTGAAGGTGATCAGGCTGTCGGCTGTGGCATTCGCGTTGAGGGTCCCGTCGACAAGGATCCTGTGTGAGTATGAATATGATTTGATCACAATGCCTTTGTTGATGGTAAGTGTTTTACCTGCCGGAATTGTTATAGAACCAAGCATCAGGTAGGTGATATTCTGTACTGTTGTCACTGAACGTTTGATGATCAACGCATTTGCAGACAGCGTTCCACCGATAAGGCCGATCGCATCATACGCGTTATCTGAAAAGGACAAGATATTATTGGGCATGGTAGGGTTTGCCTCAAAGGACATGGCGATCGGCGTGAACTGGCTTGAACCAATCGTGTTACCGGAAAACACCGGATTTGAAGCATATTGCATGTAAACTCCATAATAATTGTTGGAAAGATCGCAGAGATCGATAGTGGGGCTGGCGTTGAACATCGATATGCCCCCTATGTTTCCTGCACCGGCATAGCGGACCTTGCACCGCCGCATCAGGCAGGCGGCGTCATTGCTCGGATCGTTAAACCTTATACCGTACCAGTTGCTTTGCGCAGGCGCTGTGGCAGTCCCGTCATTGTTTGTGTCTCCGCCCCAGTTATCATCATAATAAGAGGTGAAAAAAATATTCTCACCAGGGTTTGCATTTGCTACCAGCGCTCCATTCACGTCGAGTGCATAACCGATCTGAAACTTCAGGATATTGGTTGATCCGATCACCAGCCTGCCGCCGGAGTTGACTGTCATGCCATACGGAAAATAGTAAGGGATATTGATAGGTGGCAATATCAGTGTGTCAGCTATACTTGAAAACCCCATAGCCACGGCTTTATT
Source organism: Bacteroidales bacterium (assembly GCA_030681475.1). Lineage (GTDB taxonomy): Bacteria > Bacteroidota > Bacteroidia > Bacteroidales > FEN-979 > CAIVAT01. Next base: position 32,212 of record JAUXWT010000069.1, read on the forward strand.
GACATTTCCGGTGAATGTATTCGTCCCACTAACCGTGAGATCTCCGGATGAGGCGTACCAGATAGGCCATTTACAATTTGTTATGGTAACATTTGTTATATTGACGCCAGCATTGTTTGCAATATAAATCCCATAAAATGTATTCTGCATGGTGACCCCTGATAAGGTCGTATGGGCATTTGCACTGGTCAGAATGCAACTGCCATTGGTCGACGCCCATGAACTGTTTGTGTTGATTGATCCGCCGGTCATGTTAAAGGTCCCCGACGCGTTGATCTGAGCGCCATAGTATAAAAAATTGAGCAAATCGGAGTTGGTCAAAGTTGCCGTGCCTCTGTAAACATAAAAAGAGGATGCGTATAAAACCTGGCAGCCACTCATGGTCACTGCCCCGATATCGCCGGGAGCAGCGCCTCCTGTCTGGATATTGTTCCAAATGCCCGGTGCAGGCGTAGCATTGTTTGAAGTGAAAGTCGCTCCGGTGGCATTCATTGTGCCATTTACAAGCATATACTGTGAATCATTGAATTTAACTGTTACGCCACTTTGAACGGTTAATGTCACCCCGTTGTTAACAGTGATGGTAGATGTGACAATGTATGGACTGCCCGCAGGATCCCAGATTGTGTTGGATGAAATAACACCTGAGACATTGGTTGCCTTGACATCTGTAAGGGTACAAATAGTCAGAAGAATCAGCAGGATAAATACTCTTTTCATGGATTTGGTTTTTAATGTTGGATAAAGTCATTGATTCATAAGTTGTTCATAAAACACAATTGAATAAAATGGTTCCTGGCAAATATTAAATCAGATATAGCCCGAAATATCATTCTCTGGAAAATCAAGGATTACTTTTTAAATGCGATGGTTTATTTGGAATTAATCCAAGCAAATATACGTTCGTTTTATGTATTGTGGTACATATTAACATTATTTAACAATTGATAAAAAGATATACAGGCTATGCCAGCCCGAATGTTTACAAAAAGGTGAGCAAGGCATGACCAGTCTGTCTTTCCGCAGGACTCGTGTTAATTCTTTGTTAAAATCAACCTTTCAAATATCTCGCGAACCAAGGAATTTTCTTAATTTTAGCCTCTGAAATGCTTACCATCCTGATCATAACCTGCACTGTTTTCACTTAAATCATGATGAAATATGAAAATTCTTAGAAATATCTTCAGGATCCTCGTAGGACTTGTCTTTGTATATTCCGGATTCGTTAAGGGGATAGATCCGTTGGGAACCGTTTACCGGATGGATGATTATTTTGTTGCCTTCAACATTCCCTTTTTTATCCCGTTCAGCCTATATCTGACAATTTTCTTATGTACCCTTGAATTTTTACTTGGTATCAGCCTTGTTTTTAATCTCTGGATCCGTAAAACCGTTTGGGTCATTCTTCCCCTGATGATCTTCTTTACTATCCTGACTTTCTTTGATGCCTTTTTTAACCTCGTTCCCGATTGCGGATGCTTTGGTGATGCACTGAAAATCACCAATATGCAAACGTTTATTAAAAACATTGTTTTGATCGCACTGATCCTGCCAATTTTTGCATGGCGCATGAAATTCAGAAGTCTGCTCTCTTCCCGGAGCGATTTGGTGGTTCTGCTTATCACGGCTATCGTCTTTTCCACTTTGTCCATCCATTGTTACCGCCATTTACCGTTGATCGATTTCATGAGTTGGAAGGTCGGAAAGAAGGTCAATGAAACCGAATCCCTGCCTGTAACTTTCTATGTTACCTATAAGAACAGACTCACCGGTGAGAAAAAAGAATATGTATCACCAAATTACCCATGGAATGATTCTGTGTGGCTCTCCAACTGGATTTTTACTAGCCAGAGGGTCGTTGATCCGAACCTTTCACAGGGAACCGTTTTGCGTATTGAAGATCAGCATGGCGCTGATTATACTTCGGGAGTGCTTGATAACCCCGATTACCATTTTATTTTCGTGGCTTATGACCTGGAAAAGACCAACCTGGAAGGTTTCCATAAAATTCTCCCATTGTATAAAAAGGCCATGTTTGATGGATACTCTTTCATCTGCCTGACTAACTCGCTGCCTGATGTGATCAAAAAATTCAGGATGGACAATGGTACAGCCTTCGACTATTATAATTCTGATGATGTGGCGCTTAAAACCATGGTGCGTTCCAGCCCCGGTCTGATCCTTATGAAGGATGGTGTGGTTTTGGCAAAGTGGGGATTCCGTGATTTTCCGACCTATGATCAGGTCAGCGAAGAATATTTGAAAAAATAAGAGATTTTGAGAATTTACGGTTCAGAAATAATCGTTAATCGTAGGTCGTCAAATCATAAATTTGCCCGATGGTCCGTTTCATTTTAAAGCGCTTCTGGTACGGTATTCTTGTCATTTTCGGTGTGATCGTTGTGGTATTTTTTCTCTTCAATGTACTTCCCGGAGATCCTGCCCGCATGATGCTGGGCCAGCGTGCCGACAGCGCCTCGGTGGTTGCCATCAACAAGGATCTAGGCCGGGATAAACCACTGTCCATGCAGTTTTTAAACTATCTTAACGACCTGTCTCCGGTATCTGTCCACAACACTACCGACAGGGAGAGTTTCTTGTTCCTCGATCCCGTGAAATATGGAAGCGCCATCAAGCTGCTTAATTTTGGAGGTTCATCTGTGGTGATCAAGAAACCCTACCTTCGAAGGTCGTACCAGTCGAAGCGGAACGTCTCTGAAATTCTCGCCGAAGGATTTGTCAACACCATCATTCTGGCTATCGTGGCCATGGCGTTTGCCATCGCGATCGGCATCACGGTCGGGATCATCTGCGCCATATACAAAAACAGCTTCATTGACCGGATTGCCCTGATTTTTTCTGTCCTCGGCATGTCGTTGCCTTCCTTCTTCGTTGCCATCCTGAATGCCTGGATATTTGCTTTTGTGCTGGTAAAGTTCACAGGGCTTAACATGACAGGAAGCCTTTATGGGGTCGATGATTTCGGACGCGGTACTTTTCTTGATCTGAAAAACCTGATCCTTCCCGCAATCACCCTTGGGATCCGTCCGCTGGCGATTATCGTGGAACTTACCCGGAATTCACTGCTCGAAGTCATGACACAGGATTATATCCGTACAGCAAAGGCCAAAGGATTAAGCAAGTCAAGGGTCATTTTGAAGCATGCTCTGAAAAATGCACTGAATCCAGTGGTAACTGCCGTTTCGGGTTGGTTGGCTTCCCTGCTTGCCGGGGCGGTTTTCGTGGAGTTTGTATTCGACTGGAAGGGCATTGGCGTGGTTATCGTGAATGCATTGGATAAATATGACTTCCCGGTGGTCATGGGTGCGGTACTGTTCATTTCGATCATCCTGATCATGATCAACTTTTTTGTGGATATCGTATATGGACTGCTGGATCCGAGGGTGAGGGTGCAGTGACAGGCGGACAATCGGACGGGCGGACGTTAGCACTTTCACCAGACAAACATAATTAAGTCAATAAAACAATTAACCATGAGAAAAAAAATAGTAGCAGGAAACTGGAAAATGAATAAAACATTTTCCGAAGCTGAGATATTGATCACCGAAATCGCCGAGGCGCTGGATGAGGTGGATCTGAAAGGTGCGGAGGTCGTTCTTTGCCCCCCGGCGCTTTACATTGAAATGGCCACGGATGTGGCATTCGAATCAAATTTTACGGTTGGCGCCCAGAACGTTTACCCATCTGATTCCGGGGCTTTTACAGGCGAGATTAGCCCCTTGATGTTGAAGGAACTGAATGTAACCTACTGCATCATCGGCCACTCTGAACGCAGGAAATATTTCAACGAGACCAGTGAGTTCCTGAGATCAAAAGTGGAATCATTGCTGAAACATAATATTATTCCGATTTTCTGCTGTGGTGAAGTGTTGCCCGAAAGAGAAGCAAATCAACATTTTGAGGTGATAAAAAGACAGTTGGAAGAGTCGCTGTTTCACCTTCCTGTTGAGGCTTTCATGAAGGTGGTGATCGCTTATGAACCGGTGTGGGCGATCGGTACAGGGGTAACTGCTACCAAAGAACAGGCACAGGAGATGCATTCGTTCATCCGGGGTGTGATCGCCGCGAGATATGATCCTGCAACCGCCGGTTCAACCACCATCCTTTACGGTGGAAGCTGCAATGGCAAGAATGCGCGTGAACTCTTTGCACAACCTGATGTCGATGGCGGATTGATCGGCGGGGCTTCCCTGAAAGCAGATGAATTCTTGCAAATAGCGACATCCTTTTAACCATGGACTACATCGAAGTCAGCATCACCAACTTCACAGGGTTTGATCCGGAAATTGTCATCGCACAGATGGCCGATCTGGGTTTTGAAAGTTTTACTGAAACTGAATCCGGAATCCAGGGTTACATCAGCGAAGACATGTACAACGAGACAGCAATCAATGAATATCTTCAAAACATTTGTAAGGATCATGGACTTCTATCTGATATACAAAAGATCGAGGCTCAAAACTGGAATGAAATTTGGGAAAGTGAATACGAACCGGTGATTATTGCCGGAAAATGCCGCGTCAGGGCGCCTTTTCATTTACCGTTGGCGGGAATGGAATATGAGATCGTGATCGAACCCAGGATGTCGTTTGGAACTGCCCATCATGAAACAACATCACTGATGATCGAACTGCTGTTGTCGGAACAGCTGAACGGCAAACGTGTCCTCGACATGGGGTGTGGAACCGGGGTGCTGGCGATCCTTGCACATAAAATGAAGGCTGCACAGGTGGTTGCCATCGACAACGACGAATGGGCCTATTCCAATGCATTGGATAATATGGAAAAGAATGACGCCATGGCTGTGAAGGTTATAAAGGGCGAGCGTGAAGATATTCCAATGCCTGAATACGACTTGATTATCGCCAATATCAACCGGAATGTGCTTCTCAATGATATACCCGTATATGCCGGATTCCTGAAAAATCAGGGAGCGCTCCTCCTCAGTGGTTTTTACTTGCAGGATCTGGAACAGATCAGTGTTGCCGCAAAGAGGGCCGGACTAACTTATAACAACCACAGGTCGGAAAACAATTGGGTTGGGGCTAAATTTATAAAATGAAGAAAATATTCTTTCTGAATAACCTGAAGCTGTTGGCGGCTGTTGTATGTGTTTGCCTCACAACAATAACTTTTGGCCAAAAGGAGGCCTGGTTTTCAGAAGACTCCACAAAATTTGCCGGCGAGTTGAACAGCATATTTTCTACCCGGCCCGACAATGAAAAAAAGATCATCAAACCTGTCCTTGATGAATTTATTGAGCTTTGGGACCAGGGAAAGTTAAGCACAGAAAAAAAGAAGATCATCGTCGTGCTTTTTAATGAGATGGTGAAAAAAAAGATCCGGCTCTTTCCCGATTTTTTCAATTATATAAAAGCGCTCAATGTTTTTATCAGCAGCAATCAACCGGATGATTCATTTATTCCCTGGTCAGAAATCCTGATGAAACTGATCGCGGATAAGAACAGCCGGAAATTTACGGCATTTCTCGATGCTACTGCCAACCTGTTCGCGGAGAACCTGCTCTATAAGTCACACACCACCCAATGGAAGATCATTCAACCGGTTTACCGCTTTTTATTCGATACCGTACCAGCTATTGAGTTCAAGAAATCAGATATGGTCTGTTATGCGAACGATGACAGCCTGAATATTTATGCTACCCAAGGCATCTATTATCCACTTTTAAACATTTGGGAAGGTCAGGACGGGATGGTTAATTGGAAGAGGGCAGGAGAGGAGCCGGATAAAGTCTTTGCCACGCTTACCCGTTATGATATCCAGATGCGGTTTTCAAAATTTTCAGCCGACTCAGTCAGTTTTACACATAAAAAATACTTTCCCTCATCCATCACCGGACGATATACCGACAAGGTCCTGGCCGACGTTACAGAGGAAAAGGCCTCCTATCCGAGATTCGACTCTTATGACAAAATGATCGGGATCACCCGATTGTTCAACAATATAGATTATTTGGGCGGTTTTGCGATGGAGGGAAGCAGGATCATTGGTTCCGGCGGAAAATCAACAAAGGCCATGCTCTTTTTTAAGCGGGATGGAAAGGATTTTGTCGTTGCCCGGTCAAAATCGTTTACCATCCGCCCCGATCGTATAAACTCCAATGAGGCTTCTATCACGATTTACTATGAAAACGACTCCATTTTTCATCCGGGGTTGCATCTGAAATACCTGGATGAAAAACAGGAACTTTCCTTCAACAAAGATGAACGGGTAATAACCATCAGCCCCTGGTTCGATTCCTACCATAAGATTGAAATATATTGTGAGGCGTTGTATTGGAAAGTCGGAGAACCAAGGATAAGTTTCGAAATGATGAAAGGCCCGTCAAAAGAGAGCAAAGCTGTTTTTGAATCCAGCAGCTATTACTCCCTGCACCGTTATGAGAAACTCAAGGGTATTGATGAAATTAACCCTCTAAACCTTGTGAAGAATTTTATCACCAAAAATAAAACACAGGATTTTACCCTGAGTGAATATACGGCATACATTAAAAAACCGATAGAACAGGTTGAAGTTCAGTTACTTACACTTGCGAACCGGGGCTTTCTCGTCTATGATTTTGATGAAAAGACAGCTCATGTCAATAAAAAACTAATCGATTACGTCAACGCTCAGGCAGGCAAAGCAGACTACGATGTTATATTTTTCAATTCATTTGTTACCAACGCTGCGAATGGCGTGCTGAGCCTTGACTCCTTTGACCTCAGACTTCAGGGGGTCCCCATGATCGTACTCAGTGATTCCCAGCAAGTTATTGTTTATCCAAAGAATGCTGAAGTAATCCTGAAAAAAGATATGGATTTTGTCTTTACCGGGAAAATTGAGGCCGGACTTTTTGATTTCTATGCCAGGGATTGTTCTTTCGAATACAATAATTTCAGGATTAATCTTCCATTCGTTGATTCCATGTTATTCTATGTGAGAAGTAAAACATTCGATCCCAAAAAAGGAATTTACCCACTTGTTAAGGTTAAAACTGCTATAACCAACCTGAGCGGGAACCTGCTGATTGATGATCCGTTGAATAAATCGGGAATGAAGAGGTTGCCGCAGTATCCGATCTTCACCAACAGGAACAACGCGTTTGTAACCTGGAGCAAGGGTTCCATCCAAAAAGGGGTATATGCAAAGGATGATTTTTATTATGAAGTCGATCCCTTTACCATTAAAAGCCTGGATGTTCTGGCCACCGACAGTCTGAAATTTACAGGTTCACTGACTTCTGCCGGAATATTTCCGGAAATTGCCGAACCTTTGAAGGTACGACCCGACAACTCACTCGGATTAGAGAAGATTACCGACAGCAGCGGATTTCCTGTCTATGGCGGCAAGGGTACTTTTATTGCCAAAATTGATCTGAGCGACCGTGGGTTGCGTGGTGACGGGACACTGCGATACCTGAATTCAACATCCTATTCTCATGACTTCCTTTTCCTGCCCGATTCGATGAAGACTATCGCTAAGAGTTTCACCATGGCTGAGGTCGCCGGAGCAGTTGAATTCCCGGCTGTTCGTGGAGATTCTGTCCGGGAATTCTGGCTGCCTTATCATGATTCCCTTGTGATAAACAGTACTAAAAAAGATCTGGCGATGTACAATGACCAGTCAACATTCAGTGGGAGGTTATCACTTACACCACAGTTACTTAGCGGAGATGGCACTGTTCGGATCAAAGATGCGGAAATGGATTCCAAAGGTTTTAAATTCAAGCGCAGGACCTACGACGCCCTGATTGCCAATTTCCGGATCAAATCATACGATTTGGCTGACCTCACCATCTCGACAAAAAATTACCAGACCCATTTCGACTTTGACAATAGAAAAGGTGAATTCAAGTCTAATGTTGGCATTTCTAAGGTAGAGTTCCCGATCAACAAATATATCTGCTCAATGGACCGTTTCGACTGGTTGATCGACAGTGAGGAGATCCTATTGTCAAATGAACAAAGCAAAAAACAGGTTCCGGATTCACTGAGCCTGGCACAATACATCGACCTGGCCTATACCGGTTCGGAATTTATCTCTGTACATCCTTTGCAGGATTCCCTTAAATTCTTTGCTGCAAAAGCCAGGTACAACCTGCGAACCAATGTGATCAATGCACTGGAGGTAAAGATCATCAGGGTTGCCGATGCTGCCATTTACCCTGATTCCGGAAAAGTGATGATCCTCAAGGATGCCGCAATGCCAAGTCTCAAACATGCCATCATCATTGCCAATACAAAATCTCGATTTCATCAGTTTTATAACGCGGATGTCTCCATCGCATCACGAGAGAACTATACAGGGACAGGTGATTACGATTACCGGCAACGAAACGGTGAACGGAACAAGATCCGTTTCGACCGAATAAGGGTCGATTCCTCCAGGCAAACCGCCGCCTCTGGTTATATTAGTGATTCAACAAGCTTTCTGCTGAGTCCCGAATTTGCATACAAGGGTGCCGTGATCTTGCAGGCAGCCCAAAAAAATCTCATCTTCAGCGGAGGATTCCATCCAATTACAGATTGCTTGCAGGAAACTCCGGAATGGATCAAGTTCAACAGTCCCATCGATCCTGAACACGTGCAGATACCAGTTGTTTTTCCGTTGAAAAATATGGATAATGAACCGATCAACCTTGGATTGATGTTCTACAACACCGAGGATAAGATCCGTCCCTCATTTTTCAGGCGTAAGATCAGTTTCAGCGATACCACGATGATCACGGCCGAGGGATTGCTGGAATTCAACCTCGCGGCAAATGAATTCCGGATTGCGCGAAAGGATAAGCTGAAGGACATTTCTGTCAAGGGAGACTATCTTTCGTTGAATACCATCAATTGCAGGGTCCGCGGCGAAGGAAAACTGAATCTTAGCCTGAAGTCAGGCAATCTGAAGATTGAAAATTACGGGACACTGGACTATTTTATCATCCCCGACTCCATCCGTTTACATTGTGCCATGACGCTGAACTTCCCCTTCTCTGAAAATGGTTTGCAAAGGTTCAGTACCCAGCTTGGATCTGTCAACCTGCCCGGCGTTAAACTTATGAGCACGCCATATGCCATGGCCATGGAGAACATGCTTGAAAAACAAGATTTTGAGCGTTTACAAAATGAAACTGCCCTCCTGGGAAAATACAAGAAATTTCCTGAGGCCTTAGAGCGGGCTATTTTTATTGCCGATGTCTCGATGAAATGGGACTCAACAAACCGCGCCTATGTGTCGTACGGTGATATCGGGATTGCCAATGTCGGAAAAAATCAGGTAAACCGTTATACCAGCGGACTGATCGAATTCAGCAAGAAACGCAACGGGGATGAGTTTACAATCTATCTCGAGCTGACGGCCAATGACTGGTTTTACTTTAATTACCGCAACAACGTTTTAATGGCGCTCTCTTCCGACCTTACATTCAACGACATCATCAGGGAAGAGGCGCAATCGCGAGCCGAGCAGAAAAGAGTGGGGGGGCTTGCAAAAGGGTTTATCTATACGGTCGCCGCCGAACGCAAGAAACGTGACTTTCTGAGAAAATATCAGTCGGAAGATTCCGAATAGTTAACAAGATTTTTTATTACTTTGCACTTTCAAACGAATATCTTGATCCCCTCGTGAATGACCGTTACCTGTATCTTACTTGAAATTCTTGCAGCCTACCTGATCGGCTCTGTCCCCTCTGCCGTATGGATCGGTAAACTGGTGTACGGGATTGATGTGCGTCAGCATGGAAGCGGAAATGCGGGCGCCACCAACGTTATCAGGGTGCTGGGTTATAAAGCAGGCATCCCGGTACTGTTGTTCGATGTATTCAAAGGATGGCTGGCAGTACAACTTGCCATTTGGTTTCCCGTTCCGGGTTTGAGTCCGGAGATCATGATCTATGTACGGATAGGTCTGGCCCTGGTTGCCGTTCTTGGCCATGTCTTTCCGGTTTACGCCGGGTTCAGAGGCGGAAAAGGCGTTGGTACCATTGCAGGCGCCGGTTTTTCGTTGTTTCCGCTGGCCATCCTGGTTGCCCTGGGAATTTTTATCCTGATTCTTGCAGTTACTCATTATGTTTCGCTTTCATCCATATTGGCCTCCCTGGCATTTCCCCTGGTGGTTTATTTCATATTTGGGGTCAGGCATCCCGGCTTGATCGCACTCTCCCTGATGGTTGCGATATTTATCCCGGCCACTCACCATAAGAATATCAGAAGGCTGATGAAAGGTGAGGAGCAGAAATTTGACTTCCGAAGAAAAAAAGGCCGCAAGGCAAATCAACCTTAATTTAAATAACTTTAAGCGACAATTTTTTATCGTATATTTGGAACGATTTTAATAAAACAAACTACCATGAAATTTATCATCTCCAGTACATTATTACTAAGAAATCTGCAATCCATCCTGGGTGTGATCAACACAAATAATACGTTGCCCATCCTCGATGATTTTCTTTTTGAACTCAAAGACGACCTCATTACGATCACCTCCTCCGACCTGGAAACAACGATGCGCGTCACCATTAGTCCCGACAAAGCCGAGGAACCCGGAAGTATAACCATACCTGCCAAGATACTTGTGGAGACCTTAAAAACTTTTCCGGATATCCCTGTATCATTCTCGATCAATACAGACACGCTGATGGTTGAAATTTCTGCCGGAGAAGGAAAATATAAACTTTCAGGTCACAAGAGTGCAGAATATCCCCACACTCCTTCATTGGAAGATACTACCTCCATCAGCGTTGATTCACAACTGCTTTCACAGGCCATCAACAAGACGCTTTTTGCCACGGGAAATGATGAATTACGAATGGTACTGTCCGGAGTATTCTGTGAACTGTCGCCCGATGATGTCACCTTCGTCGCCACCGACGCACATAAGCTGGTGAAGTATAAACGCACCGACCTGAAATCGGTTGATTCTGCCTCTTTTATTCTTCCAAAGAAGCCTTTGAACCTGCTGAAAAATATTTTATCGACCCTGGAAGTACAGGTAGCCATTGAGTACAACAAGACAAATGCCTTCTTTTCCTTCTCGAACATTCATCTGATCTGCCGGTTGATTGACGGGAAATACCCGAATTATGATGCGGTGATACCCAAGGAAAACCCTAACAGACTTACAATTGAACGTCATGCGCTGCTAACTTCGATCCGGCGCGTTTCCATTTTTGCAAATCAATCTACCCACCAGATAAGATTCAAAGTTTCCGGACAGGAGCTGATCTTAAGCGCCGAAGACATTGATTTTTCCAATGAAGCTAAAGAGCGGCTCAGTTGTTCTTACAACGGGGAAGATATGGAGATCGGATTCAATTCGAAATTCCTGCTCGAAATGTTAAATAACATCGAAACTGAAGAAATTTGCCTTGAGATGTCGGCTCCCAACAGGGCAGGTATTCTGACACCGCTAAACAATGAAAATAAGGACGAAGATATTTTGATGCTTGTCATGCCGGTCATGCTGAACAAATAAGTTCCCGATTGTCTGAAAGCAAATAAGGATTATCACAAAATTGCGTACTGAACCAAAAAATGATATCTGCCGATGAGATATCATTTTTTTACCCACTTTCCGCTTCCGATAATTCTGCCCTTGTGTTCGAAGGTATAGGGATAAATCCCTTTTGCCAAACCAGGCAGGTCAATTTTGGTGTTTTGTCCTTGAATTTTACGGTATAACACCAACCTCCCATGTAAATCGTAAAGGCGGAGTATTGCCGATTTATATTGTGCGCCAACCAATGCCAGGCAGTATTCGCCTCCCGGATTCGGCGCAAGTATCGCCTCCGACATCAATTCTTTCCGGTTTTCAGGTATTGACAATACTCTGCCGGATGTGTCAGTTTTCAGAAGGAAAATATTGTGTCTTTTATCATCCGGATTGAGATAGTTAAAACGTCCTCCCGCAATCAGAGAACCTCCTTCTTTCACGGAGATATTGCAC
>JAUXWT010000088.1 GCA_030681475.1 Bacteroidales bacterium
CAACAGTAGGTCTTGGATGTCTGATATTATTCTGCTCATAAAATATCAGCATCGCTTTTTTGTAGTCGATCGGGTCAACCGTCCGGAAGGATAACGGGCAATATTGGAAATTCATCAAAATCGCATTGCTGATAATACGCGCTGTTCTTTTATTGCCATCTTCAAAGGGCTGGATGTAGGAGATTAACACCAGCGCCATCAATGCTTTTTCAAAAATATCGTTGCGCCCGTTAATTAAAACGACCATGCTTTGAAGTGATTCCCTGATTTGAAATTCATTGTCCAGCGGACGGTAATTGGTACCCGTGATGCCGACTCTTCGATTTCTGATATTCCGGGCAACATTCAGGTCTTTGATCAGAAGACTGTGTATATCTTCAATACCGGGGCGGAAAGTGGTTGAATGTAATTGGGGTTTTCCAGGATAAAATCCAGCACGGCCTTGTGATTGAGAAGCATGATGGCCTCATCTTTAGTTTTTCCTGATGCTGTTTCCTGTTCCTTTAAGAGGCGTTCTGTTTCCAGCAAAGAATAGGTGTTTCCTTCTATTTGGGAAGATTTCCAGCTCAAATCGATGGCCAGGCGCTCAAATTCCCTTTTAAATTCCCCGGGTGCCAAGCCTTCTGTGTTTTTCTTAAACGTGCTTTGCAGTTGGTCCAGGAACGCATGTTCCTGGTCAGTGAAAAGTGAAACTCCCTTGAGTTGATCAGAGATCAAACCAAGGTTGAAGTCTGCCTTGATCGCACGTTCATCGATTTCCTTTTGGAAGTACTTGTCCGGATCGATTGGGATCAGTAAATCATAGGTCAGACTGATATCGTACTTTGTTCCTTTACCCTTACCAAGAGTGACAATCAGTTTTTTAGACAGCAAGACTTGGATGGATCGTTTGACAGTAGCATAACCCCATTCCTGCCCGATACCCTCATGAATTTGTTTCGATGAACAATGAGGGTGGTTCCTAATGTAATCTATGATAACACCCGCTTGTTGAGAACCCGATTTTGTCATACTTGAAGTATTTATGGCTCACAAATATACAAAATAAAGCTCAAAAGCAATCATAATTGAGCCATATGTTCATCTTGTTTGAGCCGTAACCTGATTGGGCTCATCATTACCAAAGACTCGTTTTATTTCAAGTATTGCATTCCTGGTTGTTTCGCTGAAGCCGCCCAGGTCAGCTTCAGAAATAGTTTTATTTGCGAGCAGCCCCTGCAGTACCATCATATAGGTTGATCCGCGGAGATCATCATATATCCTGGCAATATACTTGTCGTTTGCTTTAACTTTTCCGTAGATTTCATGATAAGTCGCCCTGTTGTCCAGTTTTTTCGATTTCCATTGCTGGATGATATTGTCAATATCAAGGATGCAGGATTCAAAATCCCGTTGCAGTCCGGTTTCAATAACCTGGCGGACGATCTTTTTTTCTGGTTTGGAGAATTCGTAATGCATATGTCCGGTGTGTAAATATTCAGTATTAAATAATTGATGTTCTTTTCCCTGTTGGTATTGATTGTTCCCGAACCTAAACCCGTTTCAATTCATCAAGGAAAGCAGGTCGTGATTTATATGTTGTTGTTAAATCGTTGATAAGGAGATCAACCCTGTGCTTGTCGCCGAGCTTCTTCATTTTTCGCAATAACCGGCAGCACTCAGCATATGCTTTTCTGTTTGAAGCGTGAGCGGCATATCTCAGGATGGCTTTCTCGTAAAGGTCTTTTATTGCATCGGGATATATCGGTGTCAGATATTGTTCAAACTTTTCAATGTTAAAGGGATGCGGATTTTCCTGAATGAACGAGAGTAAGTTTTCGAACATTCCTTCCTGGATATAGATCCACGTGATATATTCATCGCCATTTTTCTTATCCAATTCCCGGATCAGAAACTCAACCGTTTGATTCCATTTGTCTGAGGAAGTATATTTCTTCAAAATGGGATAGAATTCTTTGGCGTTGAATTTACCAAGGAATAGTAATGTTGCAGTCCGCAATATCTCTGTGATATCTCCTTCCTTTTCTGCAATGGTGAGCAGAAATTTATTCCAGTCGCCCACGATTCCCGGCCATTTTTCATCCAGGATGATCCCTTTATTACAGAGTTCCTTTGCGGCTGAATAATTTTTTTCCCGGATATACTTCTCTACAAACTGCTTGCGGATCCCTGGTAAATGAAGCATTGATTTTATATAACTGTCAGCCGCAGCACTGCCTTCAAGACATCCGATCACCTTCTGGCGTATTTGTGCAGTCAACTCATTCGTGTGATGCCACGATGCAGTCGTGTCTTTTCGGTCAAGTAACAAGAACAAACGCTCTTTCTCCTGTTGGCAGTAAACCAATTCACCCGCAATATCCAGAAGATCAAGATCCCAATTGTTGATGTCCATTCCTTCTGTATTCTGATATTTCAGGCAAAGTTCGAAAAGTTCCTTTTTCATGCTATCTGAAAGATCTTTTTCTTCAAAAGTCCTGACAATCAGCTCCACAGCATGCTCAATTGCCCCTCCAATTTCACCATTCGAATCATCTGAATTATTAATAGCCGGTGCTACAGTTTTGATCACAGCAAAGCATACCGAAAAGATTTCTGCAGTTCCAATGATTTTGAAACTGCTTTCGGTGTTGCCAAGTAACTGGGAAGCTTCATCCGCAGCATCTCCTGCATGATAGTAATCAATGTATCCGTATCTGTCTTCAGCTGTGCTTATCTCCTTTTCAAGGATCCTGGCATATCTTTCAATGTCAATTTTTTCCTTATTCTCATTGAATCTGGCAATAAAATAGTTTCTGAACTTTTCATCCTTCTCCGCCCAGGTCCTGATCCACCCGGTCATTTCATTTTTATCAAGGCGAGTAAGGATATTCTCAAATGGATTTTCCAACAATTGTTTTTCGGATATTTTTCCCTTCCTCGCTTTATTAGGTTTAGTTTTTTTCAATCCGTTGGTTTTTCCATTCTGTATTGCAAACAGAACGGCAACGACATGCTTGCAAACCGGGCCTTTATCATAAGGGCAGTTACAATCGAAGTCTTGAATATTATCACCTTCCACCTTGATCTTGACTTCGTAATCTTCATTGCCCGAAACTAAGGCTTCAAATTCACCGATTGCTGTTTGTTCCAGCTCTATGACATTTCCGTTTTCCCAGTATGAAAGTCCACGGTCCACAATAATTTCATCGATTTGCGATTCAAATTTTTGTAACGATATCATCATATTTTAATCTGTTAGAGAATTTGTTTTTTTGAACATCAGAACAGCCTTTCTTCAAGCAAATCCTTCCATAGGATAAATCCTTTTTGCTCGTCTGAATAATCATGCAAGACGCGACTAAAATTCACCGGCTGCGATTCAAGAAAAGCCTGGCGCCCATCAATTCGGATCATATTCAGTTGCCGGTCTATCGCCTGTAGCTGGTTGCGGAGTTCCTGTTTGTCTTTTTCAATATGCCAGATGTATGTTGCTTCCCTAGTGTCAAGTGTTTCCATCACCAGATGAAACTGTTCCTGCCCGGCTAACAGGAAAACAAATGAAAACGGATTCAGAACAAAACGAAGTTTAAGAACATCACTTGCGTGTTTTTCGGCCAGATACCGGAGTTGCCGGTAATGGATTACCTTTTTATTTTTCAAAAGGTCTTCGAGCAGTTGTTCCCCGGATTCATACAATGAAGATTTTGCATCCTCCTGGGATTGTAGTTGCTTTATATCCAATAAGCTCCCCTTGAACTTGTTGTAACTACTGCCCGGCAGGAATTTTGACACAAACCGGAACCGGGCAATATCAATGATTTCAACGTTTATTTTTTCCAGGTCCGAAGATGTCGCCAGTTGGGAAATCAATGTTTTCTCCTGAAACTCGGCCTGGATAAGCACATTGACACGCTGTTTCTTCAGAATCTTTGAAAAATACGGCTTTAACACTTCAAACTCCGGGCGGATCTGATCATTTTCAATTTCAAATTCCAGTTCCTGATTTAATTTGTCTGCATGGTACTTGAAAACAATTGTTCCGTATCCGAATTCAAGATCATCAATGGCAATGGTGACCGTCTCTTCA
>JAUXWT010000089.1 GCA_030681475.1 Bacteroidales bacterium
CGAACTGCCAGGCTGCCAGGCGACCGTATGGATTTACAGCCTTGATGGGCAGGATATTCTCGGACCGTTTACGGTATTGTGCGGAGAAACCCTGGTAGTTCCGATTGACGGGAGGCCATGGGGAGTGCTTGTTGCAAGCGAATCGCAAATAGAGGTGGATGTTTGGATCGAATAGTCTGCCATTGTTATCAGTAAATGACATATAGCTTTTGATTGCAAAAAAACATTGATCGTTATTATGAAACCATTTTACAGAAGTAGAACAGTATATAAGTATTGAAATTATTTAATAAAGCAATTTTCAGAGATGCCCGTTAGAAGCTTCCTTATAACTATAACTATAAACCCGATGAAGATCACATTCCAAAACTCTGTTTTTAAGGTTCAGAATTCAGTCAGTGCAGGCGGAAGACAGACTTATGGATTGTATCTTGATTTCTGCTCTGGGTTCACAGTTGAGAAGAACGAGTTTTATACGGTTTATGACAGACCCGAAGGTTACGGTTTAATCATAAATCAATCCGGCACAAATGATAATGAGGTTTACAACAATTCATTCCACAACCTTCATTATGCGACACAGGCACAAAGATGCAACCGTTACAGTTACCCATACAACGGAGGGTTGTGTTACAGGTGCAACGATTTCTTCGAAAATGAAAATGACATTTTCGTGATTTCAGACGCCCCTCCGGGAGCACGTGATCAGGGCATATCACTTTCACAGGGAAACAAAACGCATGCTGCAAAAAACACATTCACAGGTGGGAATAATGAGGGGTATGATATTTATAATCCATTTGATGTAATTCAATATTTTCAAGATCAGCATTCAAATGGTTATAATATTACGCCATATCCAATTGTCGGTGTAACCAACAAGTTTGTTGAATTATCATGGTATAATAAATATGCTGATTGTCCATCGCATTTTAAAACCCTGATCGACATACCAGAGTTAACTGCCGAATTAGCTGAAGCAGACATCAATGCGGATAGTGTTCAGACCATCCTCATGGGTTTGATAGATGGAGGCTCAACCGAAGAACTAATTTCAGAAGTACAAACGAGCACACCCCCGGAGGCTTTTGAAATCAGAAATGACCTGATGGCTCAATCCCCATATCTTTCCGACTCGGTCATGCAGGCTGCTATTGCAAAAGAGGATGTTTTGCCCAATGTCATGATCCGCGACATTTTGGTTGAAAATCCGCAATCTGCCAAATCTGATGCACTGATCGAGGCTCTCGATCAACGTTTTATTCCGATGCCTGATTCTATGATGGCGCAGATCATGGAGGGAGAAGGTATTTTTGGAGCCAAAGAGGAACAAGAACAGGAGTTGATAAAATGGAACAGTAAATACGCCGTAGCCATGAAAAATCTAATCCGGCTCTACGATCAGGATACGACAGGAACGTATGGCACAGATAGCTTGATTTCCATGATTAATCACGATGGATCTTTACAAACCAGGTATGATCTCGTATCTTTGTATTATAGCAAATGTGCATTTGAAACAGGAAATTATATTTTGAACACAATTCCATCCGAGTTTACCTTGTCCGATAATCAGGAACTGACCCATGAATTGTATGTTGCCTTATTTCCATATCTTTATCAGGTTGTTTCAGATTCAAATGGGCTATGGTCGCTTGACAGCACACAGATCTCAGTCTTAAACACTCTTGCTTTAAATGATAATAGTCTGCCTGGCGCTTATGCAAGAAACCTGCTGATAAAAAAAGGGCTATTGCAGTACGAAGAACCAATTCTACTTGTTTCATCGCTGAAAGAATCAAAGAAATGGCGGTCAGGTTCAGATAATCCATCACTTGGCAACGATAAGGATTTTTGGCTTAAAGTTTATCCAAATCCGGCAAATTATTACTTCATTGTTGAATACCGTTCCATAAAACAAATAAACCCCGGATATAAACTTTCTATTACAGTTACAGATATAAAGGGGCGTGAATTTTTTAACTTTCCTCTCAACAAGAATTTTGACCGGTTTGTCATACCAACGGAAAAGTTAAATGCAGGAGCCTATATCATCGGACTGAACGTCAATGCCAAACAAAAAGAGCAGGTAAAACTGATAATAAAATAATTTAAAGAAAAAATCCATTCCTGACATTATGAGAATATCTTATTATTTTTCGACACTGGTACTATTGTCATTTCTGGCAATTCCAAAATTCGCAGATTGTCAGGAATGGATTAAAATTTTCAGCAGCAATAATTATCAGACGGTTTCATACCAACTTCTCGAGGATTATGACAAAGGAATAATTATCGGAGCTAATCTGAGTTTCGGTACTATAATGAAAATCGGCTGGATTATTAAGACAGACATTAACGGAAATATACTATGGGAAAAACGACTGGGAAATGGAGCCCGACAGTGGGGCGTAATTGGTATTGATAAAACACCAGACGGGGGAGTTATTGTTGCAGGCGCTTGTGATACGCTGGATAATGGATGGGGGGACCCATTTGTTGTAAAATTATCGGCCTGTGGAGAAATCGAATGGTGTCGTGTGTTTAACAATGTAAATGATTATGACTTTGGGTGTAAAATCAAGACATTGCCCGATAATAGTTATATTTTTCTGGTCAAGGATTGGGGTGAGGAGTTTAACAGCGTATGGCTGATGCACTTGAATGTGAACGGCGGAATCATTTGGGAACAAGAATATTTTCTGAGTGACACGCTGGTTGTCCCATATGCTGATAATGATCTTTACTTAACATCCGATGGTAATTATCTTGTGACCGGTACCTGTTACCGTCCGATTTCGGGGCAGGTTCAGCCCTACTGGCTCTGGCCGATGATGATCCTGGCCGATTCTACCGGCGAAGCCGTATGGGAAACCGCGTGGGGTTATACACTACCCTTTCCTGAACAAGTTGGTGGTGAGGGTTTCCAATCGGTGCAAACAGAATCCGGTTATTACACCTGTATTAGCAATTATCACGGTCAGGCGCCAAATTATGCTCCATGCCTGATTAAAACATCACCTTCCGGTGAGCCGGTTTCATTCCATGATTTAATACCTAATACCGCCTTTGGAAAAGCCTCAACCATAAATAAATTGTCGGATTCCGTTTTATTCATCGGCGCCTGGTATAAAATCCCCACTGTTCCTCCAAATCTTTCAGTTTTAAAAACGGATACTCTGGGCAACATTATTGCAGAAAAAGTACTCAATCATAAGGACTATATTCCCAGGGATGCAATCGTTACACATGATAACAAGTACCTGATCACTGCCGTGGATATTGTGAGCAACAAGTATATCTTTTACTTGTGGAAATTAAACCAGGACCTCGGATATGATACTGTTTACACCCAACCGATGGTGTACGACAGTTTGTGTCCCCACGCCATAACCAATTCAACACTGTACTTTAACTGCGACCTTGCGGTCGGGACGGGTGAGCAGGGTATCACAACAGAGAAGGTGCGAATGAAGGTCTATCCCAACCCTGGCCACAGGATCGTTCATGTTAAAATGCCAGAACGTATTCAAAAACAGGCAGAAACAGAGCATTTCAAAGTGATCACCACATTTCATCAATGGCACAAAAACCTGGAATTTGAGGTTTATGACATTTTCGGAAAACGCGTGTATAAACGAATCATCATACCTTTGGAAAAAGAGTTCCAAATTGATGTGTCTGCCTGGAAAAGCGGGATGTACCTTTTCAGGCTTTCATACGGTGGAACGATGGTAGCGGATGAGAAAGTGATAGTTAATTCATACTAAACACCATTATATGAAAAAAGTAACATTATTGGTTGTCGCCTTGCTGATCGGCAATGCGGCGGTAACACAGATCACTTTCGAAAAGGTGATCACAGTGGGCGCTCTTGAGAAAATATTATCGGTCATTCAAACCTCCGACGGGGGTTATGCCATGGTGGTCCTAAGCCAAACCACTTCCCCGCGAAATGACCTTTTATTGGTAAAAACCGACAGTTTTGGAGATACCGCATGGACGAAAACATTTTACGGCGGAGACCAACACACAGGTGACCGCGCCCTGGTGCAAACATCCTCCGGCGGGTTTACTTTCATTTGCAACCGCAATGACAAAGCCAACCTTATGCACACCACCGCTACCGGCGATTCTGTCTGGGAAAAGGAGCTCTCTTCACGCAATTGTTTTTCGCTTGCTCCCACCACAGGGCATGGTTATATCGCCACCGGATATGGCACACGATTTCCAGGTTCCAGGTAAGCTGTGCCGACTCCTCCGGAAACCTGTTATGGTCGGGGGAGTATCAACCAAAGCCGACATATATTGCTGCATGGCCCGAAGGCTGGCCAGCCATCAGGGAGGTTCCGGGCGGAGGGTTTGTTGTGGCCGGAAACCTCCATACGGGATACTTCACAAGCAAACCCTACTTAATGAAGATCGGGCCGACAGGCGATTCTCTCTGGTTCAGGGAGTACAACTGGTTTCCCGATTCACCGGTATATTCTGTTGATACCATTGGGGATCAGGGTTTTTATGTTTGCGGGATAGAGCGGACATTTGATCCCAACTTCATGATCATGAAAATGAACAGCGTGGGAGATACCCTGTGGACCCGGGTGCGCGACCTTCCCGCCGAACAAGGTTTTTATAGTGTCAGGACAACCCCTGACGGGGGAGCCGTTGCATGCGGTTCCTTCACCCGTCCGGATGACACCACCAGTGTATCGCTTGTGAAGTATGATGCCACGGGGAACCTGATATGGGAAAGGAGTTTTGGGTCTTACTACGATGCCTGGGGGCAATCGGTCGAGCGTACCGGCGACAACGGTTTTATCATAGGCGGGGGAGTTAAATTCAGCAATACCGATCCCTATCATGGCATGCTGATCAAAACCGATGCAAACGGGACCCTTGGTAATATCAGCGATCGTGGTGATGAACCCGGGATAACGATTTTTCCCAACCCCGCAACCAACTACATTACTTTTCGGTTAGGGGTAGCTTTTCCCGATAGAAATACAAAGATCACCCTTTATGATCTCTTTGGTAAACCGGTGGCAGAAGAAGTCCTGTTACCCGGGCACACGAAAATTACTTTGGATACCAGAAATCTGTCGCCGGGAATCTATTTTTATGGAGTTGTACAAAACAATCGCCGGCAAAACGGGAAGATCTTAATAATAAAATGAGACGATAGCAGGAGGGGATGACGAATGAACAAGATTTACGAATGACGAATGAATTTTCGAATTCAGATTAACGAATTTGGAATTAAGGGATAGCTTGGATTATTGGGTTAGGCCGGCGCACTTTATTCGTAAATCAACATTCCAAAAGCTACAGGACTGATATCTTCATCATGTTTGCCTCATGGCAGCAGCATGGTTTCAGCATGGCAACAGCATGGCAACAGCATGGACACTTAGACATACAAAGTTTTTACGCGAAGGACACAAAGATCAGATATTCTGCAGCATACACTTTGCGCACTCTGCGAGAAACTTGGCGCACATTGCGGTTAAAGGATTTTTGAGACACCCTCTGAAGACCCTGACGGGACGCGGGCTTCAGCCCGAAAGAAACCTATCGAAACGAGAAATTCAATACCTTCTCCGTAACCTTCCCGGGCAGATCCCGGGCAAGTGCCAGGATCACTCCATTGGATTGCAAGCAGGTATTGCCGAACCTTCCGCTATAAGAACGGGTGATGACATTATTTTTGTTGTGAGCCATAAAAACCGTTTATTTCACCACCTCCACCGGCGCTCCGGCGCTTACCAGGTAAATCCGGTTGGTATTCAGACAAATACAGCGGTAACGGGTACGGATTTTCTCCTTTTTCCGAAAGGTCCTTCTCCCGTGAAGCGTGAAGACCGCATCCATGGGGAGCTCCTCCAGACGAAGTGTGGCATCGGGAGGATCATATTTTTTCAGCACGATGGATAGTTGATGATCGGCTGAGGAGGAGGCTTTTGGGTTTTCGAGGTACCGGACCAGGACCGGCAGAATGTTGGCAGGAAAGACCGCCGTGTGCAGGTAGGGATCCATCAACAGGTGGAATTTCTCTTTCCACTCTTTTCCGTGTGGCAGCGGACGGAACTTGCGGCGAAGTGAGAATTTTTTCACCTTGCTTTCATGCTCGAGATTTACATGATGGTGAGCCAGCTCGTGCACCAGTGTAATCAGGAACGCGTAGGGGTTCAGGTTGCCGTTCACGGTAATCCGCACTGGGTGATTCCGATGGGCCGCCCTGAAATCGCCGGATTTGGAGGTGCGCTGGCGGACAATTTTTATGCTGACGGGATTTTCTGTTATTTGAGCAATGATATCATCCACCGAGGCCGCGGGAAGACTTGGGCCAAGCGCCGACCGGATCTTTTCTTCAAGATGGGCGTGTGCCGGGTTGGCTGGAGGAGGTTTTATCTGAAATAGAGATAGTTGCACTTGGTATTTCTAATTGTCAGGCAACTTCATATTCAAATTTCATTGGTTGTGGCATTTTCTTGGATGCGTTCAATACCTCAATCCCAATGATATTTCCAGCATTGTTATAATCCAGGATGATTCCGGGCTTATCTTCATTACTCTCCCCGATTTGTTCATCAGAGAGCCGGATATAAAGGATATCTACCTCTTTATCATATTTTATTTTCATAGTATTTTTCTATTTTCGAAGTTTTGTAAACCGTTACAACAAGTGGTGGAATCTTTGTCATATTAACAAAAACCCTGATCAGGAATCGTGGCTCCTGCACATCTTTGACAATACTTTGAAATATCAACAGGTTATCCACCTCAATCGTCTCGTCTGGACTGTTAAGTATTCCAACCACTATTTCTCTCGAAATACCCCTAAGATTCATTTGTTCAGTGGCATGTTGAGAAAACAGGTATTTCATTGAATCCGGATATCTTTTTCAAAATTAATAATAAATCATCAAAATATCGCCCTATTTGAATTTCGGACAATCACACCCCCTCGGATGACCAGTCCGGTGCGAGGCCGGATATCGCTGGGTTGTGCAAGACCCTGCCACCAGCAACAGCATTACCGAAACTCCAACCAAAATCAACCTCACCCGTTCAATCTTCATATCAAATAAATTCACCGATAAAAGTACTCAAAATTCCCGAACCAACGCTAACTCGTCCGCCCATCCCCTCGTCCCCTCATCCCCTTGTCCCCTTGTCCCCTTGTCCCCTTGTCTCCTTGTCCCCCCGTCCCCTTGTCC
>JAUXWT010000100.1 GCA_030681475.1 Bacteroidales bacterium
AAGCTAAATAAATACGTTGCTGTTTCTCGTTTAGAAATGGCAACACCTTTTCGATTTTTTTATCTATGGACATTTTCATGCCCACAAATATAATACAAATTATTTCAAATGTCAATGTTATTTATTAACAGACCCTAAGTGGTTTTTTATTTGCTTATCCTTCCCAGAATACTCTTTTAATATCCTGTACAACAATATTTTAGAATAATGATATTGGAGTACACACGTACCGCTACATTCACATTTAGTAATTAGCTAAACAGAGGAACAAAATACACGTATTTCCAAACCCTGCCCATGAAATAATTTTTAGCTCACTCTCTGAATATAACTTTAAATCCGGAGTGGTTGAACTGTATGGATCTGATGGTAAGATAGTTCGCAGACTTGATAAACGCGAACCGGATACAACAATCACCTTAGGCGTTGCTGACCTGCGGCCGGGACAGTACCTTCTGCGGATCAAAGCTCCGGGCTGCCTGGTAAGCCGGAAGATTGTCATTGAATAGCAGCGAGCGGATTTGGAAGTCTGGACGCGTATTTTCGTGACAGATAACCCACTCCATCCCAAAAACACGAAGACGCAAAGACCCGCAAAATAAATTGTTGAAATTCAACATTTTGCGCCTTTGCGTCTTCGCAGTGAAGAGGGTAATTTATTCCTTAATGATCTTCACAACACCTGTTTGTTCACCGGAAAATACCCTCATGAAATAAATCCCGGAAGGTTTTCCGTCAAGCGTAAATACATGCTTGTTCTCGCCTGTGAAATTATAATTCAGGATCTTGTCACCCTGCATACCATAAATTTCAACTTTCACGGCAGAATTTTGTGATGCTTCACCCAATTCAAGTGTGAATGAACCTGTTGTCGGATTCGGGTAAACCTTGTAGAACTCCTGTTCCTTGTCCGTAATTACCGGGTTTGTGCCGGTCAATGGACTGGCGGGTACAGGAGGAATATAACACCAGGGGCCTGTTGGTGCAATATAACCATGCAGGTATCCCCCCCATGCTACAGAGGCTCCGGGTAAAAACCGGATGTTCTGTCCGGCGATCATGGTGATGCTGCCTGCGCCCTGAACGGCAAATGTAGTTCCGCCGCCTGCAAGGGTTATGGTTTGTTGCGCATTGTAACAAACATTCGCTAACGCAGAAATGGTGACGTTTTGCGCATTGAAGTTGTCTGGAATCAAACCGTCGGAGACCCGTACATCGTCAATGCAAACCCCATAGCCATATTTAGCGTTCCCTTCGAAGGCGATGTAATAATCACCCGTCTTACCTGGAAGTGCTAATGTTTCCTGCGTCCAGGTCGAGATATCTGACGTATAGGTGGCCAACTGCGTCCAGGTCCCTCCTGCCGAAGTTTTATAGAATACCGTCAGCTGATCCTGGTCGGGCGCCCAGTACGTCTGGGTATGCCAGAACTTGAGTTGCGGGGTAGTGACGGCGGTCAGGTTTAATGGCGGGGTGATCAGCTTTGTTTTATGATCCCCGGTAGCTTCAACGAAGAGATTGGCATTATATGTCCCGCTGTGGGCTGTGCTGGGATTGCCATATACGCTTCCATTTCTGAACGTCCAGTTTACTCCTGAAGCGTTTACCTGTTCCTGCGACCAGCAGGCAGGTATTGCCCCCCCATTCTCAAATCCTTCATTCCATGGGAATGCTGAAACCGGACCATCTCCAACCTGCACATCATCGATACAAACCCCCCAGCCATATTTGGCATTCCCTTCGAATGCGATGTAATAATCACTGGTCGGATTGGGCAGCGGTATTGCTTCCAGCGTCCAGGTTGCGAAGTTTGATGTATAGGAGACAAGTTGTATCCAACTGCCGCCAGCCGAAGTTTTATAGAATACAGTCAACTGATCCTGGTCCGGGGACCATAACTCCTGTGTGTGCCAGAATTTGAGCTGCGCGCTGCATAGGGTGGTCAGGTTTAATGCCGGGGTGATCAGCCTTGTTTTATTATCAGCTGCAGTGGCATCCATGAGACGTGCATTATAAGTTCCGCTATGGGCCGCAGCAGGATGAATGCCCCCGTTTCCTGTTACGAAGTCCCAGTTTATCCCTGAACCGTTCACCTGTTCCTGTGTCCAGCAAGTCGGGATCAACCCTCCGTTCTCAAATCCTTCATTCCAGGGGAACGATGTGACGGTACAGTTGGTCACATTAATATAGTTGGTCTTTGTTTCCGGGTCACTGCCATACCCATTGGTAGCGGTGAGGGTTACGGAATACAAACCGGTAGCGGTGAACTTTACCTGTGGATTTTGTGAAGTTGAGGTTGTTCCGTTCAGGTATGTGACGGTTGCCGGCGCAAAACTCCAGCTCCAGCTTGTAGGCGTGTTGCTTGACAGGTCGGTGAAATTAACCTGGGCGTTTATGAATGGGTTCGTGTTGCTTGCAGAAAAATCGGCGACAGGCGCTGATGCACCGGTGGAATACAAATCCGATTGCCACAATCCTCTTCCAGAAGTGGCGGCCCTGATCCTGCTGAGCGAAGGGCTGGCGTTGTAATATATTTCGAGTTCATTGACAACCACATTGGGCAACCCGGTTGAAAACAGGGTCCAGTTTGCAGCGCCAACCTTAACATAAACGCCTAAATCGGTTCCGACATATAATTCCACCTGGCCGGTGTTTTGTTTGTTCTGAATTATATTCATCACCGGAAGCGCTGGCAGACCAGTTGAGATACTGGCCCAGGTCGAGCCGCCATTGGTCGTTTGATAGACCCTGTTGCTGCTGTAATTCCCCAGGGTAACCCAAGCGGTGTTCGGATCGTTGTTTTTAACACAAACAGAGGTAATGTCGCCCGAAGCTGTCGGGATAGTTCCTGTTATATTCGTCCAGGAAGTTCCGCCATTGGTCGTCCTGTATAAAATAGATGATGTTGCAGCATAGATGTAGCTTGAATTTGAAGAAGCTACCGTGATGGTTAGAATATTCGAACCGCCCCATGTGCTTATTTTAGTCCATGTGGTACCCTGGTTTGTTGACTTAAAAACATCCTGGTATCCGAAATATACAGTTGTATTTACGTTGGGGTCAATTGCGAAGGGTGAAACCCAGGAGGGAGACCCGGTCAGGCCTGCCGTAATCGATGACCAGTTGACCCCATGATTTGTAGATCTTCTCAACGCCCCATTTTGGAATTCACCATACAAGGTGTTCTGGTTGGTATAATCGATCGCACAATCCATGCCGTCTCCTCCCAATACATCACTCCAGGAGCCTGAAAGGAAAGCTTTGGTGCCGTTGTCTTGTAAACCGATAATATTCTCATTAGCAACTGTTTGTGCAACACCTAAACGATATAATTGGCTGGTAATCAACCCGCTTCCGATATAGGTCCATAGGGCGCCGCTGTTGGTCGTCTTGTAGATTCCGCCATCATTACATTCAAAAAGGGTTGAAGCGCCGTTCTGATAAGCCATGAAATGCTTGTCGGCATGCACTTCCTGCACACCGCAGTCTCCTGCCCAATGGCTGCTCATTGTCCATGATGTGCCACCGTTAGTAGATCTCCAGGTGTTAACCCCGCCTACAAACACAGTATTGGCATTGGTAGGATCGGTGGCGATGCACAGGTCATAACCTGCCTGGCCTCCTGTAGCATTGGTGCTGCACTGATTGTGTAATATGTTGATGGTTGTACCGAGGAAAACCGGTGAAAACGTTGCACCATTGTCTGTTGATTTGTAAATTGCGGCAAGGCCGTCGTTAACATCGCTCACAACCGCATAAACGATGGCCGCGTTGTTTGGTGAAACAGCAATTTCTGTCCTGTAGTGGGCGGTGCTGAGTGTCGCAGCCCAAGTGGAACCATCATTAACTGACCGGTAGATATCCCCGGTTCTTGTGGATGCGCAGATGATGGAGGGATTACCAGGATTAAATTCCATATCGCCGAATTCAGTGGCAGTTAACAGAGTCCATGAGGTTCCGCCATTAATAGTCTTGTAAACACCTACGGAGGTTGCTGCGTATAAAAGGCTGTTATTTGACGGGTGAATCAGCAACCGGTAAACACGACGGTACTGATTGGCTGTGAAGGATAATCCGGTTGCATTCCAGGTCGTTCCCCCGTCGGTGGATTTAAGAACACCCACGCTGTTATTGTCATTGTATTGGCCGCCACCCAAACTCCACATGCTTCCGCCGTTTTTGTCTCCCGTGGCAATATAAATAACGTCGGGGGATGAGACCGGCCGGTAAGCAACAATGTCACTCACCCCCAAAACGGCATTCTGATCACCAAGAGGTGTCCAGTTTGTTCCGCCATCCGAAGTTTTCCAGATACCTCCTGAGGGGGATCCCACATATAAGGTATTGTTGTCTCCTGAGATAAATCCGACACAATTCAACCGTCCCAATCCTGCATATCCGCCCGGCGAACTGGTAGGCCCTAAACTTGTCCAGTTGCCAGCCGGACTGTCTGTTTCGGGATTTTCCGATAAGTATTTTGCAAACTCCTCACCGGCTGATGTTTTAGGGAATTCGCCGGTTTCCTTGACAATTCTTTTTTCCATGTGCCATTCCCAGCGTTTGAATTGTTTCCACCCGAACGCCTTGGTCTCTTCACCTTTGTCATTTTTATAGTACCCGTTGTTAACATTTAACGGGGTCCAGTAATCATTGAATGCTTTTTGAATTTCATAAAAAGTCAAATTGCCTTTCTGTAGTTTTTCTTGTGGAAGATTGTCTGTCCACGGCTGTGCTGCCATATAATTGGTAAATACAATGAATAACAACAAGGATAAAAAAATGGTAATTTTTTTCATAATGAGAATTTTTTAGGTTCATAAATTGCACAATATTCGCAGGGAAACAGTGAAAATAATACGGACCGTAAATATGACTGAATTTACTTTTAACTCCATGACCGTTTACTCCCACGAAACAGACTTATTAATTGTTTGTAAAGTTAAACATTATTAAGACTAAATATACATAATATAAATATTTTTTTTGATTGGCCTGTGAATGTGGTCATTATGAATAAAAAAAACTGGTTTGACTGAAATTTCCGGCAACTGCCTATTTGAAAAACGGACCAGATACCCTGGTGCAACTCAGGCATCTGATCTTTCCAATGAATACAGCAGGGGACTTGGCTACCTTATTTATTTATGCGGGGCAATATTCTGATTGACACGAAAGAAATTATCCGGGTCGTATCTCTTTTTAATTTTGGTTAAACGGTCGTAGTTATGTTTGTAACTGGCCTGAACGCGATCCTGTCCCTCGTCCATCATGAAGTTGGAATATGCTCCTCCCGATGAAAATGGGTGCGTTGCATTCCAGTATTCTTTACACCATTTGGTGATTTTATCGCTGTTTGCCGGATCCGGATCCACGCCTACAACCACACCTGCATATTTTGCATCGCGATATGCCCATGGCGTATCTTCCGACCCAACCCTGCCGGCTGCACCGCTCACCGGATATAAATGCATTTGAGAAAGTGGAGTTGGTATGCTGGAACCGAATTTTAAATGCTGCGCCCTTACCTCGGGGCCAAGGTCGTTAAAAAAGTCTGCGCGCCAATACCACTGTATTCCCGGTGGAAATAGCCCGTCAAATAAAGTCTGTACCCACGGATAGGGCATTTCGCCTATATGTTCAAAGAGCGGGTTCATCGCTAATACAGGCTTGAAGGCCTCTTTTGCCTTTACCATGTCGCCTGTATAACACCACACGATGCCACAGAATTGCTTGTTGTGCAGATGGGGCGGGAAAGGAGCGCCAGGGATAATCAGCGTTGCGATAAAACCATTCATCTCATCTGGCGCTTTGTTCAAAAAACCGTGATACCATTCCATTATTTCTTCGGTCTTTTCAATCGGCCACAGGGAAGGGCCTCCGAAAACAGTTTTTACCTCATGCGCCTGGAATTTGAATGAAGTCACGATTCCAAAATTTCCGCCTCCGCCGCGAATGGCCCAAAACAGATCGGAGTTTTGAGCAGCATTTACCGTAACAAATGAACCATCTGCCAGAACCATATCTGCCTCCAATAACGGACACGTTTATATCTTTTATTGCTGTTTTCATGTTATTATTTTTAAATTATTCCTGAATTATTTGACTGGCGATGATCAATTTCGTTCAATGTCGAGCGAATGACAAACGCCTGATATTGCAAACTTATACATTGCATATAGTTCCGGCAACGACTTTTGGTTCAAATGTGAGCAATTTTAATTCACAGGGACAAATATCATTAATATTGAATTACGATGGGTTTACCGCTTTAATTACGCGACAAAGTCAAATAGTAACATCTGGTTAAAGGAAAGTGTGGTCCCGTCGAGATAAATCCCAATGTTTATTTAGAAATTCCTTATAGTGACCTGTTTGACAGCGCTATCTTTCATACCTTTGGCACCCGAAGATAAGTTCTTCCTCCGGTAATCGAAAAAGTAATCGGGCAATGAAAAAAACTACATTAAGAACGCAGTTATTCAAACGACTGATTGTTCTTTTGCTATTGATGTCATTGATTGCTGTTTCCGGAATCATTGTTACTGCCGTATTGAAGCGGACCAGCAACAAGATCGTTTTTGAATATCTCGAACTGAATGCAGTTCAGGAGCTGAGACTTGCATTCAACAAAACATTTATCCCGGCATATAACTATCTGATTTACCATGAACCGGCTGAGCTTCTCCATTTCCGATCAAGGCTTGATTCAACACACCGTCATCTGGATTACTGCAAAACGATTCTTTCTAAAACCCACTCCAAAGAATTACTGGAAACATTTGAGAATCATCTGGCATATTTCGAGAACATGGTTCTGAATACGGAGAACACAGATTTTGATATAATTAAAAACCGAAAGCTTATTCCAATATTAGACGATCTGATCGATAGTTCAACTCAAATGATTGAACAAATTATTTTTGAAACCAAACAGGAAATTGATGAATGTATCGCGTTGAATACAACAGCGGTAACCCACAGTTCAGTTACAATTATACTTCTTTCGTGCAGTGTAATCCTCATCGGATTTATCATAGGCAGCTTATTTGTTCGGAAAATAGTACAGCCATTGAGAAATCTTGTTTCGTTTACCAGGGAGGTGGCCGATGGTAATCTGGATGTGATTGCCGGAACCAGTTCACGCAACGAACTGGAGGATTTGGCTGCAGCATTTAACCATATGGTTGATAATCTGCGACTAACAACGGTTTCCATGGATTTATTTAATAATATCCTGACCAGCATGCAGGAACTTGTTGTGGTGGTTGATGTAGATGGCAGGATCGTTCTGGTTAACAATGCCGCGAGCCGATTGCTTGGATATAATGATGATGAATTACCGGGAAAGCCGGTTGACTTGCTTTTTGAGAAATCCGGTGCATATAGCCGGGATGATGTTCTTAAGCTGACCTCGTTAAAATGCATAGAAAATGAGTATGTAACCAAAACAGGACAAAAAATTCCAATTCTGTTGTCATATGCTGATCTGCGTAATAAAATGGCTGAATTAACCGGATTTATCATGGTTGCTGCAGATATAACAGAGATACGGGCGGCCGAAAGAAATCTTGAATTCATCCGCAGAAAAACAATGATAGACCTGAATGATGTTCAGGAAAAAGAGCGGTTGAGAATTGCAAAGGACCTGCATGATGGATTAGGACAAATGTTAACCGGGATTTCGTATTATGTTGAAAATAATTTCAGCGAAAAAGCTGAACCCGGCTCCGAATTGAGTGAACATATTGATAACATTCAAAACCAAATTGACGCTGCCATTAAGGAATCAAAGATCATTGCATATGATTTGATCCCGATGCAATTAAAAGACTTTGGCTTGTCTGCCGCCATTGCTGTTATGGTCGATCGCTTAAATGCCCGGCAAAAGACAAAATTTGTTTTCTCTGAATTCAACATTCACAGCCGGCTTGATGAAAAATTGGAAAAGGCGCTATACCGGATTGTACAGGAGGCTACGAACAACGTGGTAAAACATGCACAGGCGGAACTAGCGCAGGTTCAACTGATTAAACACGACAATTCAATTTCGCTGATAGTTGTTGACGATGGAAAAGGATTCAATGCTGAAGGGATATCCCATGGTTACAACAATAAAGGGCTCGGCCTTACCAGTATTCATGAACGTGTTGCCTCTTTCAACGGGCTGTTGAATATTACTTCAAAACCAGGCGCCGGAACCGAAATTCTAATCGAAATATATGACGAATAAAGTTATGTATAACATCTTATTGGTCGACGACCATGATCTGATCCTCGACGGACTCAGAACGATGCTTGCCAAAGCCAATGAATTCCGTGTGATAGGCGAAGCAAATAGTGGGAAGGAGGCTGTCGAAAAGACATCAGAGTTACGCCCCGATATAGTAATCATGGATATTTCAATGCCTGAGATGTCGGGAATTGAGGCGACTGAAATAATAAAAAGGAAATATCAGGAAGTAAAGATCATTGCGCTAACACAGCACGAATCAACTGATTATATCATGCAAATGCTTAAAGCCGGCGCTGATGGCTACTTGTTGAAAAACTGTAAGCGGACAGAATTGATAGAGGCAATACAGACAGTATTGAGGAATGAAAAATACCTTGGTAAAAACGTCTCTTCAATTCTCGCAGAAGGTTTGTATCAATCGCAAAATACAGAGCCCGTAATCCCGGAAAACAAGATCATCCTGACACCAAGGGAAATAGAGATTATCAAGCTCATTTCTACGGATATCAGCAACAAGGAAATTGCTGAAAAACTGAATATCAGTCTAAGGACAGTGGAAACACACCGCCGGAATATCATGCTGAAACTTAATGTGAAAAATGTTGTTGCGCTGGTAAGATATGCTGTAAAACATGGCATTGCCGATGTATGAATCCCCGTTTCTCCACTGATTGTTAATCTCGCCATTGGTATACCGGTTACCAAGGATTCATGTTCTTATATGAAGGAGGCTAAGAAAGGTCGGGAACTACGTAATCCATGGTATATAAAATTAAGTAAATTCAGCGATTGTACAGGTAAAACAAGTGTTTTAATATTGCAAAACGCTTTAGTTGAACCTTAAAACAAATACAATGAAAAAGAACCTATTCCTCCTGTTATGTGCTCTTCCTGCGATTTTACTCATTTTTGGATTACCTGGTTGTACCAAGGATGACGGTGACGATGTTATAGTTCCGACTGTAAAGGCATTTGCCGGTACCGAAAGTTGCAAATCCTGTCACTCGGGGATACACTCCTCATATATGGAAAGCGGACATCCATATAAATTACAAAAAGTATCCGGGGCTCAGCCTACGATTCCATTCGCTCCAACCATTTTAACCCCGACCGGATACACCTGGAATGATCTTTCTTATATTATTGGCGGCTATGGCTGGAAAGCTCGTTTTATTGATAAAAACGGGTATGTTATCACCCAGGTTGCCGGTTCACAGTTTAATCCGGGTAATTTAACTCAAACGATCTATAACAGCGCTATTCCTAACGGAACTGAAAAGTACACCTGTGGAAGATGTCACACCACCGGATGGAAAAGCATCGCCGACGGGGGTACACCACAAGACGGATTACCGGGAATGGACGGAAATTTCTTTGCAGGCGGAGTTCAATGTGAACAGTGCCACGGAATGGGTAACATTCATGCTGTCACCAAGAAAAAATCTGATATCACCCTGGATAAAACGACCGAAGCCTGCTCTCAGTGTCATCAAAGGAGAAAACTCAACGGAGATGTCAAACAACAGGTTTCAAACGGATGGGAAATGCACAGAAGCCAGGTTGAACAACTTTTAACCAACAAACACAATCTGACCCTGACATGTAATAGCTGTCACGAAGTTCACTCATCGACGGTTAAAGATGACCTGGCCAAAGGAAACGGGATCAGCAAAACCTGTGTTTCCTGTCATAACACCATAAATGCGAACGTACACAATGGCGCCACATGCATTGATTGCCACATGTCGAAGACGGTAAAGAACGCGATCTCTTTTAACAAATACAAAGGAGATGCTCCAAACCACAACTTCAAGATTAACACATCGGCAACAGCCACCTATTTAACAACAGACGGTTCAGGTACGTGGGCAAATCTCGACGGAAAAGGTACTACTTTAGATTTTGCCTGCTACTCCTGTCATCAAGATACTGCAGGCGTTGGTGGTATATATTCGAAGAAAACAATGCAGGAATTGGCAACAAAAGCAATTACTTTCCATAAATAGTAGTTCTTGTACGTTTGATGAAAAAGGGGGACATAAACATCCTCCTTTTTTTTTGCTATTTTTGCAGGACAAAACCAGATTTATGAGCGAAAACATGGAAAGCGTCCGCTGCCTGATCATCGGATCGGGTCCGGCAGGATACACCGCGGCCATTTATGCCGCACGGGCAGATCTCAAACCTGTGATGTACCAGGGAATGCAACCCGGCGGGCAATTGACCATCACCACCGAAGTTGACAACTATCCCGGATACCCCAAAGGGATCACAGGCCCGGAAATGATGGAAGAATTCAAAGAACAGGCCGAACGGTTTGGTACTGAAGTCCGTTTTGGCGTTGTGACCGAAGCCGACCTTTCAAAACAGCCTTTTATTGTAAAGGCCGACGATGGAAAAACCATATCGGCCGAAACTGTGATCATCGCCACCGGCGCCTCGGCAAAATGGCTGGGGATGGAGTCGGAAAAGAAATACATGGGGCAGGGTGTTTCGGGATGTGCCACCTGCGATGGATTTTTCTACCGCGGACAGGAGGTTGCCGTTGTGGGAGGCGGCGATACCGCTGCCGAAGAGGCCACCTATCTTGCAAAACTCTGCAAGAAGGTTTATCTGATCCATCGCCGCGATGAACTGCGTGCGTCCAAAGCCATGCAACACAAAGTTTTCAACACGCCAAACCTTGAGATGGTATGGGACAGCGCTCCCGAAGAGGTGTTAGGCGACCAGAACGGCGTAACCGGAGTGCGGGTGCGCAACGTGAAATCAGGTGAAACCAGGGATATCATGGTGATGGGATTTTTTGTCGCCATCGGCCACAAGCCCAATACAGAGCTGTTTTTGGGCCAACTGGAACTGGACGAATTGAACTACATCAAAACCAAACCCGGAACCACACAAACCAGCACGGAAGGGGTATTTGCATGCGGCGATGTACAGGATCACCATTACCGCCAGGCCGTTACGGCAGCCGGAACCGGGTGTATGGCAGCGATTGAGGCGGAAAGGTTTCTTTCAAGTTAAATTGAATTTTCCACACAATGATCACTTTCTTTCAGAACAATGACCTTTATTATGCCGTAGAAAGTCGAGAAAAACTTGGCGGTAAAGACACGGAGAAACTAAACTGGCTGTTCGGCGGTGCAGAATGCATCGCCGAACCTGTTTTACCGGGTGCCTTTGTGGGACCAAGGCGTGAGATGATCACCCCGTGGAGTACCAATGCCGTAGAGATTACGCAGAATATGGGGGTCAGCGGGATCAGCAGGATTGAAGAGTTTACGATTTCCGATTTCCGATTAACAAACAACAAGTCTACGGTCAGCAGTCAGCAGTCGGCAGTCGGCAGTCAGCAGTCGGCAGTCACGTGTCACGTGTCACGTGTTACTAGTCACGATCCAATGCTACAACACGTTTACCATGGCCTCGACCAGGAAATCTTTCATATCCTCCACGAACCGGACCCAGTTCTTTTCATCGACGATATTGCCGCTTACAATAAACAGGAAGGACTGGCGCTTAGTGATGATGAAATCGGATATCTCATCGGGCTCAGCCAGAAACTTGACCGCAAATTAACTGACAGCGAGGTTTTTGGATTTTCACAGGTCAACTCGGAACATTGCCGGCATAAGATATTCAATGGCATGTTTATCATTGATGGTCAGGAGATGCCCGAATCGCTTTTTGCATTGATCAAAAAAACAGCCAGAGAACATCCGAATTTCCTGGTTTCAGCGTATAAGGATAATGTAGCATTCATCCTCGGTCCCCAAATTGAGCAGTTCGCCCCGGGGATGCAGCATGTGGCCGATTTTTTTACAATCAAAGACATTCAGTCGGTCATCTCTCTGAAAGCCGAAACCCATAATTTTCCAACTACTGTTGAGCCCTTTAACGGCGCTGCTACCGGTTCGGGGGGCGAGATCCGCGACCGCATGGCCGGTGGAAAAGGAAGCATTCCCATGGCTGGCACAGCCGTTTACATGACTTCCTATCCGCGGCTTGATGGCGGGAGGTCGTGGGAAACCAACATACCGGCGCGGCCGTGGCTTTATCAGACTCCGGAAGAGATACTCATCAAGGCATCGAATGGCGCCAGCGATTTTGGCAACAAGTTCGGACAGCCACTCATCTGCGGTTCCGTGCTTACTTTTGAACATAATGCTGACGATCGCTTGTATGGTTACGACAAGGTGATCATGCAGGCCGGCGGGATTGGATTTGCAAAAAAAGAGGACAGTCTGAAAGACGAACCGGAGGCGAATCAGCACATCGTGGTTCTTGGAGGCGACAACTATCGGATCGGAATGGGAGGCGGAGCTGTTTCATCGGTCGCTACCGGTGAATACGGCAATGCCATTGAACTGAACGCCGTGCAACGGTCTAACCCTGAGATGCAAAAAAGAGTGTTCAATGCCATCAGGGCAATGACCGAAATGGACGTGAACCCGATCGTTTCCATTCATGACCACGGCGCGGGAGGGCATCTGAACTCACTGTCGGAACTGGTAGAAACCACCGGCGGAACCATACGGATCGATAAATTGCCGGTCGGCGATCCGACCCTGTCGGCCAGGGAGATCGCCAGCAATGAGTCCCAGGAACGGATGGGATTGATCCTGGCCGAAAAGGATGTGTTGCTTTTGCGGGAAATAGCAGATCGGGAGCGGGCTCCGGTTTACCTTGCCGGCCGGACCACCGGCGATCAGCAACTTATTTTTGAAGACAACCGTGAAAATATCCGGCCCATCGACCTGAAAATCTCAGACTTTTTCGGAAAACCCCCAAAAACTATAATGACCGACACGTCACGCGTCACGCGTCACGCGTCACTCTCATACGATGCAACAAAATTTTGGCAATACTTGATCGAAGTCCTCCAGCTTGAGTCCGTCGCCTGCAAAGACTGGCTGACCAACAAAGTTGACCGTGCATTGAGTGGAAAAATTGCCCGGCAACAGACCTGTGGCGCCATTCAACTGCCGCTTAACAATGTTGGCGTGACTGCGCTCGATTACCAGGGGATCAAGGGCATTGCCACTGCGCTGGGCCATGCGCCGGTTGCCGCGCTCATCGATCCGGCTGCCGGGTCGAGGCTTGCTGTGGCCAAAGCGCTGACCAACATCGTTTGGGCTCCGCTTACACATGGACTGAAAGGCGTTTCACTCAGCGCAAACTGGATGTGGCCTTGTAAAAATCCCGGTGAAGACGCCCGTCTTTACACTGCAGTTAAGGCGGTGAGTGATTTTGCCATTGCGCTGGGCATCAATATACCAACGGGTAAAGATTCACTCTCCATGACCCAGAAGTATCCGGACGGAAAGGTGGTTTATTCTCCGGGAACCGTGATCATTTCAGCGGTAGGAGAGGTGTCGGACGTTAAAAAAGTGGTAAGTACCGATCTGGCGCCTGATGTCGATTCCGTTCTGGTTTATATCCCGTTTTCCGACCCCGGCTTTGAATTGGGCGGCAGCAGCTTCGCCCAGATTTTGAACCAAACTGGCGATAAAACCCCGGATGTGAGCGATACAACATATTTTGTCACGGTTTTCGAGACTATCCAACGACTTGTCAATGAAGGTGTAATTCTGGCAGGACATGATGTGGCAGCCGGCGGATTGATAACAACCCTGCTGGAAATAACCTTCCCGGTCGAAAACATCGGACTCGACTTAAACCTCGATCTTTTAGGAGACAACGATCCTGTCAGGGTTCTCTTCAGTGAAAAACCCGGCCTGGTTGTGCAAATTGAAAGTAGCCAAGTCCTTCGACATCCATTATTCAATTTTCAATATTCGATATTCAGAAATGTTACTGCCATACCTCTGGGTAAAATAACCCGGGAGCGAACCATGAAAATCAAATTGCATAGTGAATTGTATCAATTTGACATCGACTCCCTCCGCGATACCTGGTTCAAAACCTCCTATTTGCTCGACCGTCTGCAGTCGGGTGAAAAACTGGCCATGGAAAGGTACCGGAACTACAAGCAACAACCACTTAAATTCAGTTTTCCTCCACAATTTTCAGGCACAAATGCCCAATATGGTACTGATCCTGCGAGGAGGAATCCCTCGGGGGTGAAAGCTGCAATCATTCGTGAAAAGGGGGTGAACCGCGACCGCGACATGGCCTGGGCGTTATACCTTGCGGGGTTCGATGTCAAAGACATCCATATGACCGACCTGATCGCAGGCCGGGAAAACCTCGAAGATGTCAATTTGATCGCTTTTGTCGGCGGATTTTCCAACTCCGACGTGCTGGGATCAGCCAAAGGCTGGGCAGGGGCGTTCCTCTACAATGAAAGGGCAAAACTTGCACTGGACAACTTCTTTAAACGCGATGATACACTGAGCCTTGGCGTATGCAACGGCTGCCAGTTGCTTGTCGAGCTTGGGATGATCTACCCGGAACGTGCACGGCGCCCATGGATGTCATGGAATGATTCGCGCAAATATGAATGTTCCTTTGTTGGTGTTGACATTCTGGAAAATCACTCGGTGATGCTGAAAAACCTTGCGGGGTCTAAATTAGGGATTTGGGTGGCACACGGAGAGGGGAAATTCAACTTTCCGGAGGAAGAGCACAACTACCACATCCCTGCAAAATTCAGCTATCACGAATATCCAGGCAATCCCAACGGCTCGCAGTTTGATGCGGCCTGTATCGCTTCAGCCGACGGGAGGCACCTGGCCATCATGCCTCACCTGGAGGACTCGGTACTTCCCTGGCAATGGCCTTTTTACCCGGAACAGCGTCGGAACGATGAAATAACTCCGTGGATCGAAGCGTTTGTCAATGCAAGGGATTGGATCCAACTGAAAACAAAAATAGAATTGTGACCTGCGAAAAATGACCATCGAAAATGGATGACTGTACTGTGATATTAAAAAAAGTAGTTTCTATTCTCTCTGAAGACAGATTTGTGAATGTCAAAGGTCATAAGGTTTCTTATGATGATTATTGTAAGCTGAGAGATTATGAACGTGAGCATAAAGGCGATGAAGATATTGTAGTCACACCTATCCTCCTTGAAATACTAAAATTCTTTGATTATAAATCAGGGATTAACATCCTGCAACAAGTCAGTCAGGACGGAGATAAACCTGATTTCAGGACGACCGAAACCAACAAATTTATTCTTGATGCAAAGTCCACCGGCACGGAAATAAAAAATGAAGGAGATTCGAAATCAGCAGTAAATCAGATTAAAAGATACCTTGAATCATTTAAGGGTTACGAGTATGGTATTTTGTTCAACCTCCATCGATTTGAATTTTTTATAAGAACGACCGAAAATGACCTGATTCGTGTCAGACATTTGGCAGATCGAACGATAAACCTCGTGAAGCTAATTCACGACTTCTCCGGTAATATTCATGGAGGAACGAAAGATTATGAAAACTTTACATGGTTTTATAATAATTTTAAATTTGAAACAATACAACCAGAAGAGTACATTGAATTAATCAAAAACAGGCACAAGGAAGACCTGATAACTCCAGATAAGAAATTTTTAAAGAAACTGGTTTATGGGTTGGTTGATAAAATACAGGAAAATATTCGTCGGCAGATTTTACCGATGTCCAAAGATCTTAATCACCATATTCAACTCAGATATGAATTGGATAAATTGAGTCGTGAAATTAATTTGTCCGAAGGTGAGAATAGATATTTGGTTGCAACCGAAGAATTAGTCAAGCAAATCAGTTATGTAGTTTTATTGAGGTTTATCCTGATCAGAATCTTTGAAGATAATAACCTTATACCACCAAACCTATATAATGGAGGGTTTAAAAAGAAACTGGAACCTCCGTTCAGTATGACATTCAAAGAGATCCTTCTGGATGCAAGAGTCAAGGCAGGAGAATTATTCTCATATTTTGAAGATAAGTTTCCTTATAACTTTCAAATAACTAAAGATGATAACCTCCTTATCCAGGTACTGTTTGAACTTTCCAAGATCAATTTTTCCGAAATTAATTTTGATTTGATTGGGGACCTTTATGAACATTACCTGAATGAGGATGAAAGGAAGGATAAAGGTCAGTTTTACACCCCGCATTATATTGTGGAATTTATTTTAAACAGGGTGGGGTTTTTGGGAAAAATCAAGGACAAACCCAACAACAAAACTTTGTTCGACCCTGCATGCGGCTCCGGCAGTTTTCTGGTTGAAGCAGCCATTCGTTTGCGTAAAGAAGGAATGAACCGTGAAACTGAAGCCAAACGCAGCATTGTGGACAATCTTCATGGATCGGAAATAACCGGTTTCGCAAGTCGTTTGGCAGAACTCAACCTGATCATCCAGATTTTATCCCTTGTAAAAAGAATTGAGAATGATGAAGAACGGCAAACCCAATCGTTCAGGGTTTGTACGACTGACTCATTAATGAAATTATACAACCATGATGAATTCGGGGAAACTGATAAGGTTGCATTTGACACTTCTGAATTTACATCAACCTATAAAGACGTTTTTATTCATTTGATTGCCAGTAAAAACGATTTTGATTTTGTGGTCGGGAACCCGCCTTATGTTGGCGAAAAGGGGCATAAAGAATTGTTTCGCCCTTTACAATCTCATTCATACTGGAAACATCTTTATCAGGGGAAAAGCGATTATCTGTACTATTTTATCCTTCTTGGGTTAAGTAAATTGGCCGAAGGCGGGAAATTGGGATTTATTACTACCCAATACTGGTTGACAGCCGATGGAGCGGGGAATTTAAGAAACTATATCCTTCAACATGCAAAAATCATTGAGATCATAGATTTTAAAGGGATAAAGCTTTTTCCGGAAGCACAGGGACAGGAAAATATTGTTTTCATTCTTGAAAAGTGCAGTATTGAATCTGAAAGGACAAGTAATAAAATAAAGATCATTCAGTTTTTCAGTGAATGGGCTAATTCTGATCAAAAATACATCAATGCCCAAAACCAGGTCATAACAAATTATGATCGTTTTATTGACCTGCTAACTCACCCAACCCAGTTTGAACTTTTTGCTGATCCGGACAGATCAAATTTTGCATTAGGAAAAGACAATCGGGGTGAAATAGCTGATGTTTATTATAGTGGAACCATCCAGGGCGAACTCGATGAAAATGCCTGGTACCTCTATTCCAGAGAAAAACCAGTTACGCTTGATGGAAATTTCGCTTTTCTGACTGATTTGTTCAATGTAAATCAAGGAATTGTTTCAGGGGCTGATCAGGTTACCAATCAGAATATTAAAAAGATACCGGTGACTGAGCAGAATGATTACAATATTAAACCTGGTGATCCAATTTTCATATTTGACTTGGATCAATTAGAGACAAGGCATTTTTCAGAGAATGAACTTAAATATATAAAACCCTTTTACAAAAATTCAGAGATACATCGGGGTTTTGTTGATTTTAATGAGTTACAATTTGTCATTTATTCTGATGACATTGACAATATTGAAGAAACTCCATCATTAAAAAATCATTTTAATCGGCTCGGTTCTTTACTTCGGGATCGGTTGGTAAGATATGAAGAAGATTACAGATGGTTTAACCTGCATCGGGGAAGGAATAAAAACATATTTGAAAGCGAAAAGCTTGTCACATCAAGGAGGGCAAAAGAAAATACTTTCGCGTATGAGAATAAAAGAACCTATCCGCAATCGGACATCACTTTAATAACTCCAAAGGAAGAGACAAGGGAAAATTTAAAATATCTCTTTGCATTGCTTAATTCAGACTTTCTGAATTCATGGTATGGAAAAAATACCAAAATGAAAGGGAACATGCGGGAATTTTATTTTACACCCATGTCAAAAATCCCAATCCGGAAAATTGATTTCGAAAGTGTTGATGATTTATTCGTCCACGACTTTCTGGGGGGATACTATACAAGCCAAGAGCCTAAAGACCCTGGTTACCATTTCGATGATATTACCCAAACTTATATCCGGCAGAAAGGTTTAACCGATTATTTTATTTCATTGAAACATGAAATCTACAGCCTGAAAAATATCGGATTTGAGTTTGATCCCGAAAAGGAAGTAACAAATCCTGATTCAATTCGGGTTGATCTGAATAAGTTAGCTGATTTTCTTGTGGTTAATCATCTGGCACAAATAAAATTTGTTCGGGATGCAATGCTGTTTTATCCTTCATTGATTAAAGATCCTACGCTTTATACTTTTAACTCAACTGAGAAAACGGAATTACA
Source organism: Bacteroidales bacterium (assembly GCA_030681475.1). Lineage (GTDB taxonomy): Bacteria > Bacteroidota > Bacteroidia > Bacteroidales > FEN-979 > CAIVAT01. The sequence goes on from JAUXWT010000100.1 coordinate 18,440, forward strand.
ATCCTTGTTGTCAAATTGCACATATTTTATAAAAACAACCACAAAAGATATTCATATCAAGAGTGTAAAGGCTGACCGCATAGAGTCTTTGTTCAATGATGCCGGCGATTTTGGAAACTATGGCTTTGGATGTTCAATTGATTTTATTACCAATGACAATAAGGTAATAGAAGTTGAATGTAAAACACAAGAGGATGCAATTTATCTTGCTGATTTAGTTCAAGCATATTTAAAGAAATCAAAACTTGCATCATGGGAAACCCTGATGGCGTTTCCAGTTATTAACGAAGTGATGGAGCGGTTTATCCTCGAGAAGAAATCCGTGATTGTAAATGCACTTTCCCCATTGAATGAGAAGCTGATCAGCAGATTAGAGCAGATTTTTCAAAACAGAGAAATTGAACCCATCGCAAAAATTAACAACATTAACTGTCTTCAATATCTCATTAACCGATATGTTGATTACCTGTACAAAGGGATTTAATCTTGTATTTCGTTTTTTCACAATCTAAAAATGTTTTATGACTAAAATCGTTTTCATCACAGGCGCCACAGCAGGTTTCGGCATGGCCATTGCCCGGAAATTTGCCGCAAACGGCCACAGCCTGATCATCACCGGCCGAAGAAAAGTACTGCTTGATGAGCTTGCCAAAGAGTTGATCACCACTTTTAACGTGGAGGTGTTCCCCCTTTGTTTTGATGTTAGAAGTCTGAAAGCGGTCGGGGAAGCCATTACAGGCTTGACTGAAAGATGGAAAAACATTGACATTTTGGTTAACAACGCGGGATTGGCGGTAGGACTGAATCAAATTCATGAGGCGGTTATTGATGATTGGGAGCGAATGATTGATACCAATGTCAAGGGACTGCTCTATATGACCCGATATGTATCCCCGCTGATGGTCGCCCGTAAACAGGGCCACATCATCAACATCGGCTCCATTGCAGGCAAGGAGGTTTATCCGATGGGACATGTGTACTGCGGATCAAAATTCGCGGTGGATGCCATTACCAAAGGCACCCGGATTGACCTGGTATCGCACAACATCAAGGTGACCCATATTGCACCGGGGGCCGCCAATACCGAATTCTCGCTGGTGCGCTTTAAAGGTGATAAAAACCGTGCAGATAGTGTTTATAATGGATTTCAGCCACTTACGGCAGAGGATGTTGCCGATGCAGTTTTTTATGTAACAACACTTCCCGCCCATGTAAATATCAACGACATGGTGCTGATGCCAACAGCACAGGCCAGTGCAGTTAATATTCACAAAGGCTAACCTGTTACCCTGTCACCCTGTCACCCGATTTCTTTTTGTATTATTGCACAAAAATTCTTATCTAATTTTTGTTAATAACAACGCCATGGAAGTAACCCGCATTTTTGATCTCCTGCCATATCACGAGTCAAAGTTCAAACCCAAGGATGATGTTGTTGCTTCGAAGGAGAACGGCAGTTGGGTGAAATACAGCATTGCTCAGTATCGTGAGATCGTTGACAATATCAGTTATGGATTTCTTGCCATGGGAGTACAACCTGGTGATAAAATTGCGCAGATAAGTTCAAACCGTGCAGAATGGAATTTCGTGGATATGGCCATTCTCCAGGTTGGGGCGGTTCATGTACCCATCTATCCCACGATCAGTGAATCCGATTACAAATACATCCTGAATCACGCGGAGGTGAGCTATGTCTTTATCTCCGGCCAGGAGTTGTTACGGAAAATTGACCATATCCTGCCTGAGATAACCAACATCAAAGGAGTTTTTACATACAAGGACCAGCATAAGCACAAGCGCCTGAGAGAACTGATCGAACTTGGAAAAAGAAATGCCGACAATGCCCTGCTCGAAGCCCGGAAAGCAGCAATAAAACCACATGATGTCGCAACCATCATCTATACATCAGGTACGACCGGCAAACAAAAAGGGGTGATGCTGACCCACCATAACATTATTTCGAATTTTACAGTCTGCGCCCATATCCCGCCATTTGGCGAGGAGGCTAAGGCGGTAAGCTACCTGCCTTTATGCCATATTTATGAGAGGATGCTGAATTACCTGTATCATTATCTTGGATTTTCGATATATTATGCCGAGAACCTGGGAACCATCACGGAAAACATGAAGGAAGTGAAGCCCGATATAATCTCGACAGTACCACGGTTACTCGAGAAGATCTATGATAAATTATTCGCCACCGGCCATAAGCTGACCGGAGCTAAAAGGTGGATTTTTTTCTGGGCGCTGCATCTTGCCCTGCGATATGAACTCAATGGTTCCAATGGCTTTTTTTATGAAACGAAAAGGAAACTCTATGACAAACTTGTCTATTCCAAATGGCGTGATGCCCTGGGAGGAAAACATCTGCTGATGGTTTCGGGAGGAGCCGCACTGCAGCCCCGACTGGCCAGGATGTTTACCTGTGCCGGCATCGATGTGTTGGAAGGCTATGGATTGACAGAGACCTCCCCGGTGATCTCTGTAAACGATCTCACTGAAAATGGAAGGAGATTCGGTACAGTTGGCAAGGTGGTGCAGGGCGTGCAGGTCAAAATCGGCGACGATGGAGAGATATTGTGTAAAGGCCCGACAGTGATGTCAGGTTATTTCAAGGAGCCGGAAATGACCGGTGAAGTGATTGACGCCGACGGATGGTTTCATACCGGCGATCTGGGACATCTTGAATCCGGTGGCCATCTGAAAATCACCGGAAGAAAAAAAGAGTTGTTCAAGACTTCATTTGGCAAATACATCAGCCCGCAACCTATTGAAGATACTTTCAAGGAATCAATGTTTATTGATCAGATCATGGTGGTTGGCGAAAATCAGAAGTTCGCTGGCGCGCTCATTGTCCCCGATTTTATTTTCCTGAAATCATATTGCGGGGTCAAGGAGATACCATTCACCACGAACGCTGAAATTATCAACCTGCCCCGGATCAGGAAACGATTTCAGACCGAAATTGACAAGTACAACAAATTTTTGGGCGACACGGAAAAAATCAAAAGCTGGGATCTTCTTGATTCTGAATGGACTTTTGATACAGGAGAACTGACTCCCACGTTGAAACTGAAGCGGAACATCATTGCAAAGAAACACGAAGATAAAATTGCAAATCTCTTCGCATAAATTATTGCGTTCACCTTAAGCTGATAAGATGCATATCACGCATCGCAACGGTCATGAACAACTGTCCGGAATGGAATTTTTTCGACATGGGTATTTTACAGGTTGGCGCTGTTCAGGTTCCTGTCTACCCGACGATCAGCGAGGATAATTACCGTTATATTTTCCAGGATGCTGAGGTAGAATACCTGATTTTTTCTGACCAGGCGATTTATGACAGAATCAAAAATGTGCTTCCTGAGATTCCCGGATTGAAAAGGTTTTTTCCATTGAACCAATGGATGGAATTTGCAATTGGCATGAGATTCTTGAAGCAGGTAGAAATTATCCCCGCCCGGATGAACTCGAAGCAGTTAAGAATGCCATTCTTTCTGGCGACCTGGCCACCATTATCTACACATCGGGAACAACGGGCCGGCCAAAAGGGGTGATGTCGACGCACCATAATTTTGTGACCAATTACCAAGCCCTCGCTGAAATCCCTCCGTTGAAAATGCATGACAGGGCGGTGAGTTTTCTGCCGCTTTGCCACGTGTACGAACGAACTGCAGGGTATGTGTATCAATCGTTCGGGGTTTCGATCTATTATGTTCAGAACATTGATGAACTCGGTGATTATATCCGGGAGGTGAAGCCCCACGGATTTGCATCCGTGCCAAGGGTCTTTGAAAAGATCTATGATAAAATAGTCGCCAAAGGGCGCGCACTTCCTTTGCCGATGAAGGTGTTGTTCTTTTGGGCGCTCCGGCAGGGACATAAATTTGAACCGGATCATGCTCGCGGGTGGGTTTATGACGTGAAGTTGTTCATGGCCAACCTGCTTGTTTTTCGTAAATGGCGTTCGGCTCTCGGTGGTGAGCTGAAATTCATTGTTTCAGGCAGCGCTTCATTGCACCCACGCCTGGCCCGCATTTTCTGGGCAGCAAGAATCCCTGTCCTTGAAGCATATGGACTTACCGAAACATCACCCGGGGTGACATGCTACAGGTTTGGCCGTAATGGCATGAAATTCGGAACAGTCGGGCCGCTCCTTACCGGGAATCAGATGAAGATTGCCGAAGATGGAGAAATACTCTGCAAAGGGCCTAACATCATGTTAGGTTACATGAACAGGCCTGAAAAAACGGCCGAAGTCATTGATTCAGCGGGGTGGTTTCATACTGGCGACATCGGGGTGATCGAGGATGGCAGGTTTTTAAAGATCACCGATTCCGGCGAAATTTCCCCCACACTCAAACTACGCCGTAAATTTATTGTTGAGAAATACAGTCAGATCATCGAGGAGATTTACAGTACACCTGAATTCAACTACCGGGTCGAATAGCCTCAGTGGAGGATTTTAAAAATCAGCTCCCTCATCAGTTCGCCGTCGCTTGTTGAGGAATTATCAACTCCTTTGGCCTTCAGGTCATATTCACGGAGACTGGAAATAACAGAGACGGTTTTACCCACCGGAAAACTTTTAGCGGCCTGCTGGTAATCTGCCACGAAATAAGGGTTTACCGAAAGCGCTGATGCAACAGCGTTTTTCGATTTATCAGGGAGGTAATGGTAGGTGAGTACCTTTGTAAAAAAGGATGATAATATGGGAATCACCTTCACCAAAGGGTTCTCGCGTGGGTTTGCAGCAAAATAGCGGATGATGTAGTTAGCCTGAACAATGTCTTTTCTTCCCAGCGCCCTTTGTAGTTCAAATACATTGAAATCCTTGCTGATCCCGATGTTTTTCTCCACATAATCCTCATTGATTTCAGTCCCCGGAGGGATGTTGATCAGAAGTTTCTGTATCTCATTGGCGATCTTTCCAAGGTCGGCTCCCAGGAATTCAGTAAGCAGGGCAGCAGCTTTGGGATTAATGGAATAGTTGCGTTGTCGTACGTAATCGTTGATCCAATCAGGAACCTTGTTGTCATAAAATTTTGCAGATTCAAAAGCCACTCCATTTTTATCAATGGCTTTGTACAGCCCTTTGCGTTTGTCAAGTTTACCGTATTTATAACACAAGACCAGGATGGTGGATGTGAGGGGATTCTCAATATAGGGCTGAAAATCTTCAATTTTTGCGAGGTCTTGAGCCTCCTTTACGATCAGCACCTGGTAGTTTGCCATCATCGGGAATCGTTTGGCATAACTCATCACGGTTAAAACATCGGAATCCTTCCCGTAAACGATCGTCTGGTTGAACTCTTTTTCCATGTCACTTAAAACATGTTCTTCGATAAAATCGGAAATAACGTCAATAAAATAGGACTCTTCGCCATGCAGCAGGTAAACCGGATGATAAATCTGATTTTTCAGGTCGCTCATCAGGTTGTCAAAACTGATGCTGTTCTTTTCAGCCATGGATCGTGAAATATTTGTTTATCAGGAGATGCATCCGGCAGGGATGCTCCTGTTGTTAATCAAACCGGAGATGTTTTACAATTAGTTTCCTGTCAATAAGATCCTTCATGGTCTCCACACCGATACGAAGATGTTCCTCGGTGTATTTTTCTGTCACTTTTCTGTCGCTGGCCTGGGTTTTAATGCCGCTTCCCACCATGGGTTGATCTGATACGAGAAGTACCGCACCGGTCGGAATTTCGTTGGCAAAGCCTACCATGAAAAGCGTGGCCGATTCCATATCAATGGCAATGGCACGCGTTATACGTAAATGTTTTTTGAATTGTTCATCATACTCCCATACGCGCCGGTTGGTGGTGTAAACTGTGCCGGTCCAATAGTTTTTATCCAGGTTATGAATAACGGTGGATAGCGCCTTTTGAAGATTAAAGGCTGGAAGGGCCGGAACCCGCGCCGGAAAGTAATCGTCAGATGTTCCCTCTCCTCTGATGGCAGCAATGGGAACGATCAGATCGCCCACCCTGCATTTCTTTTTTAATCCACCGCACTTGCCAAGAAAGAGGGCAGCCTTGGGTTTTATCGCACCAAGCAAGTCCATAATGGTAGCTGAATTCGGACTTCCCATGCCGAAATTGATGATGGTGATCCGTTCATGGGTCGCAGTGGGCATGGCTTTGTCCTTGCCGTTTATAGGTACATCATACCATTTGGAAAAAAGATCCAGGTATCCTGTAAAATTGGTCAGCAGGATGAAATCGCCAAATTCTTCGAGCTTGGTTCCCGTATAACGAGGCAACCAGTCATCAACAATATCTTTTTTAGTTTTCATCAGGTTTAATTTTATTCCGGATAACCCTGGATGGGTCATGGCATGAAACGCAAAGTTAAGATATTTGTCAGATTTCATTTACATTTGTAGTACTCTAATCATGGAAAAACTCAATCTGCCAGACATAACCGCCCGCATCTGGGTGAATAAAAACGGAAAACAGGAGATATTCGACGAGTCCAGGAAAAAGTTTGTGCGACTGACCCCGGAGGAATGGGTCAGGCAACATTTCCTCGGGTTTATGATCAACCATCTCGGTTTCCCTTCATCGCTCATCGTTGTGGAGGCAGCGCTTAAATACAACAACATGTTGAAGCGGTTCGATATCCTCGCCTATCGTAGCGATGGCAATCCGTGCCTGGTGGTTGAATGCAAAAGTCCTGCCGTGGAAATAACACAGGCGGTTTTCGACCAGGTTGCCATGTATAATATGACACTCACGGTTGATTACCTTGCAGTGACCAATGGAATATCCCACTTTGCATGCAGGATCGATCATGAAAAAAAAACATACGCCTTTTTAAAAGAGATACCTGCCTATGAAGTGTTAAAACAGTGAACAATTTCACCATCCCGTTGTCACGGATTCAGGGTTTTCTTCTTATCATTGCAGTTACGATCAAGGCCATCAACTTCGTGTTTTTACCCTTATGCCCGACCAATATACCATCGCATTAAATTTACAAGACGAGTCGTTCAATCCTCAGGATACCGGGAACTACGGACTTGCCCTTGTCATGAATGAATATGGTATCAGTTGTTGTACCCTCGATTTCAGGAGGAATAAATTCCTGGGATTGTACCGTTTCAACCGCGTGGATTCGAAGTCTATGGGAGCCCCCGTAAACACTGACACTTCATTCAAAGGATTTGTTGATGGCGTATTCATAGCGCTGCCATGGATGAAGAATCCGTTCAAACAGGTTAAAATAGCCTTTGATGGTAAGGAAACGACGCTTGTACCTGCCTTTTTATTTGACCCGGGCGAAAAAGAGCGCTATTTCAGATTTAATTTTCAACAGGATCAGGAGGATATGGTTTTCGGAGATCACCTGAAGCCCCTGGATGCCTGGCAAGTGTTTGCCGTTCCTGAATTCATCCTGGAAACCACAAGTGCGGTCTTCCCGGGCATAAAGGTTGTCCATTCTTCCAGTCTCCTGATCGAAAGCATTTGGATCAACTATAAGAACAGGATCAATAAACCCCATGTCTTTCTGCATGTTCGTGAACATCTTTTTGACATGATGATTTTTGACGGGTGCCGGATGACTTATTTCAATACATTCTCCTTTCAGAATGCGGAAGATGTGACCTATTACCTCATTTTTGTCATGGAACAGTTGAATTTTAATCCCGAAACCATTCCATTGATCTTGTTGGGTCATGTTGATCTGGAGGATGGTTTGTGTGAACTTCTGCACAAGTATGTACGCAATATCGAAACCGTTAGGAGGAACGAGGCTTACAGGTATAGTTATATGCTGAACCAGTTGCCCCCGCAGACCTGTTTTCCGTTGCTGAATTTTTTCTCATGCGGATTGTAAGCGGCAAATACAAAGGGCGCAGGCTCAAGCCGCCGGTAAATTTACCGGTAAGGCCAACCACCGATTTTGCGAAGGAGGGATTGTTCAATGTATTGAATAACATGGTCGATTTTGAATCGCTCAGGGTACTCGATCTGTTCACAGGAACCGGAAGTATGGCTTTTGAATTCCTGTCGCGGGGCGCTATTGAAGTTACTGCAATAGATTCAAATCACCGTTGTATCGAATTCATAAATAAAACAGCGGAGCATTTTGGTGCAGATAACATTAACGCCGTAAAATCAAATTGTTTCGTATATTTCAAACATACGGTTTCGGAATACGATCTGATTTTTGCTGATCCTCCATATGACCTGGAAGGCATCGAAGCGATCCCCGATCTGATCTTGTCATCAACCCTGCTTGCTGATGAGGGATTATTGATCCTGGAACACAGTGCAGGCTATAAATTTGAGAAACATACCTTCTTTGATTCGCACAGGAAATACGGGAGCGTGAATTTCAGCTTCTTTAAAAAGGGGAATACCCGGGCCGATTAATATTCATCTTCATGAAAGAAAAAATCGTCTTTGGTTGGGTAGTCGGGCCAGATATCTTCGATCCGATCATAAGATTCACCTTCGTCTTCGATCTCCCTTAAATTTTCAATAACCTCCTGAGGTGCGCCTGATCGGATGGCCCAATCGATCAATTCCTCCTTGGTCGCAGGCCAGGGAGCATCTTCAAGTTTTGAAGCCAATTCGAGTGTCCAGTACATTGATATGTTTTTGAATTTCGTGCAAAAGTATAAAAAAATAAATCAGAATTACAAGAGTTATTTTTTTGTGATCCATGGCGTCTCAACTGCACTTGCATCTTTTCCTGTTTTTCGCGCCAGAACAAAAAGGTAATCCGATAAACGATTCAGCAGTTGAATTATTATATCTTCAACCGGGCTGGACTGGTTCAGGCGGATCAGCGATCGTTCGGTACGCCTGCAAACAGTACGGGCAACATGACAGAGTGAGACTGTTGGGTGTCCTCCAGGGAGTATAAAGTTCGTCAGGGCCGGAAGATGTTCATTCATGGCATCGATCTCGTTTTCCAGCATAACCACATCATCCTCTGAAAGAGATGGCAAATCCTTTGCTTGTTTTTCCGGGTCTCGTGCAATCAATGCTTCAGCCACGAACAAGTTCTCCTGAACATGGATCAGGACATCCCTGTAGTGGGCGTCAATATCCTGATCGCGGATCAACCCGATAAAAGAGTTCAATTCATCAAGATTCCCATATGCCTCAACCCGCTCATGGCTCTTGGCAACACGGGTACCCCCGATCAGCGAGGTCTCCCCCTTGTCGCCCCCTTTCGTGTATATCTTTAATTCATCTGCCATAATTTCTTTCACTATTTCACTATTTCACTATTTTGCTACCCTGTCACCCTGTTACCCTGTCACCCTGTTACCATTTTTGTAAAACAATGAAAATGAGCTTTTTGATAAAAAAGAACAAATTTAGAAAAAATTAGTTAGTACTACTTAAGAATTGTAAAAAAACAGGTAAACGGGTAAACGGGTGAACTGGTTTACACGCGGGCAGGCGGACGGGCGGACAAGGGGACTTCACATTCGTCACCTGTCACGCGTCACCTGTCACGTGTTATACATCCAACCTGTTTTCATATCTTTGTCTCAAAACAAAGCATATGCACACCACTGAATATTTCCCGTTCATGTTTACCGTCGTTGGTGGATTTCTCAAGTTATTGATCGTCTTCGGCGGCGCTTTTTTCCTGTTGTGGTATTACCTCAAACAGACGAGAAAACCGGCCCCGATTGCCGGTGGAAGCCAGGATCACCAGATGATCCTTCCATTGCGCTTGCAGGCTTATGAACGGTTTGTTCTTTTTCTGGAGCGTATTCACCCGTCGAACCTTATTTTACGTTTAAACAGTCCGGACTTGTCGGCGTTGCAACTGCAATCATTGCTTGTCCGTACCATTCGTGAAGAGTTTGAATATAACCTTTCCCAGCAACTTTATATTTCAGGCAATTCATGGGATCTGATTAAAAACGCAAAGGAGGAGTCCATTGCCATGATCAACCAGGCATCATCAGGTTTAGCTGAAAATGCACCGGCATCTGATCTGGTAAAGCGGGTTTTCGAAGTTGCCATATCCCGCGGGAAATTACCGGTTGAAACTACCCTTGAAGAGATAAAAAAGGAGTTGCAGCGGTTATTCTGACCTGGTGAGAAGACGTGACGCGTGACGCGTGACAGGTGACAGGTGACACGTCCGCTTGTCCGCCTGTCCGCTGGTCCCCCTGTCCCCCTGTCCCCCTGTCCCCCTGTCCCCCTGGCCCCCTGTCCCCTCGTTCACCCGATCCCCCGCTTACTCCTCCTGAACCTCTCCTTCCCTTCTGCCGTCATCTTCTCCGTGGCATATTGAAAAATCAGGCGGGGAGCCGTATCATTAAATTTCATTAAAAACGCTTCAGCCGATTCCGGTTGTTTTTTCCAGGTTTCGCGAAGGAACCAGCCAAGTCCCTGATGCACTTCACGTTCGGGGTCATGCATCATCGGTTCGATGAAATCATAAAATGGAGTGAAGTCGGTTGAAAGTTTCATCGGTTTGATCAGGCTGACTACAGCAGCCCTTCGTTGAAACTTATTGGTTGCTGTCCGCCAGTGTCTGATTGAATGGAGATCGACAAGTTCCTTTTTGAAAAACAGGTTCATCAACTCCCCGCAAATATAATCGGTATGCGCCCAGTTTGTAATCCCAATGGAAAACCACTGTTCAACAGTTTTAAAGGCGCTGACAGTCCATGATTTACGAAACCCGAGCAGCAGTTGAATTGAAATGGCCGTCATTTCATACTTAGGAGATTTAACGAGCAGGAGAGAGGATTCCAGGATAAATTCCTGGGAGATGCCTGGCAATGCAAGTATCTCGTCAACTTTGCCCTTGACCTGTTCATGGTTCAGTCCGAACCCATTATACCCATCTTTGAAATACCTGGAATATTTTTCAACGATGGCAGGGTTCGCGTTTTTTTGGCCGAATTTCTCTAAATCGCAATAGAGTTCGTGTGCAGTCATAATTCCCTGTCAACAGAATTCAGTCACAAATTTATATAATAATTGATTAACATGGATAACATTTTGTATAAGCTCCAAGTTATTCCAACCATCTCTTTCGGTTTTTAAAACAGTTCATCAGAAACTTATGCCTCTCCGTTGCATGGACTACTTTTTATACACATCTTTTTTATTTCTGCAAATTACCAATGTTTGGTATTCCCTTATTAACGTTCTGCAGGTATTCTGGTCATCAACCTTGACCCCTACGGGATCATTCCCTTTCAGAAATGGAGGGATTTCTTTATAAATTTGTCGGGTCAAGAACAGTTTATATGAAAGCAAATAAAAAGGATAGAAAGAGGAATGCCAGGATCCCCGCTGACACGGTCCCCCCGAAAATAAATAAACAGGGCTTTTTTATAAAACATATGGATTTCATATTGTTAGCTATTGTCGTCCTGGTGACTTTTGCGATCTACACTCCCGTTTTGCATCATCAATTCACAAATTGGGATGACAATGATTATGTTACTGAAAACCCATACATACGGTCGCTTTCACCGGCCAATCTTGAATATATTTTCACCAAACCAATCGCCCTGAACTATCACCCGCTTACGATTCTCTCCCTGGCGCTCAACTACAGGGTTTCTGGCGCTGAACCTTTTTCTTATTTCCTTGTGAATATCCTGCTGCATCTTTTCAATACATTGCTGACCTTATATCTTGCTTTTCTTCTACTTGACCGCAATAAGGTTTTAGCCTTATTCGTCGCGGCAATTTTTGCCGTTCATCCAATGCATGTCGAGTCGGTTGCCTGGATCTCCGGGCGCAAAGATGTGTTATACACTTTTTTCTTCCTTGGCGGGATGATCACATGGATTAAATTTATCACCAAACGATCCCGGTACTTGTATCTTTTAGCCTTGATCCTGTTTGCCTTTTCCGGCTTATCCAAACCTTCATCCGTGGTGTTTCCCTTGATCCTGCTGGCGGTGGATTTTCTTTATCAACGAAAGTTTAACTTATTGCTGATTGTCGAAAAAGTGCCGTTTATTGCCATCTCGATTGGTATCGGATTGGCAACCCTGCATGCCCAGGAGGATAAATCTATAGTTGCATTAAGTCAATATAATGCAGTGCAGCAATTCCTGTTTGCTTCTTTCGGCTTTTTCATATACATCTTTAAGCTGTTGATCCCTGCCGGATTGTCTGCCTTACACCCTGTTCCGGTTTTTAACACATCACTGGACATGCCATGGGTCTATTATTTTGCACCATTGTTCAATATCGCCCTGGTGGGTGTTGTGCTCAATTCCCTGAGATATACCCGGATATTGTTTTTCGGTTTGCTGTTTTATTTCTTGAATATATTGCTTACTCTTCAATTCATGCAGATTGGAAGCGCTGTAATTGCCGAGCGTTATACCTATGTTTCCTATATCGGCCTGTTGGTCGGGATGGCATGGCTGATGAATCGTTTCGTCGTGAGTAAAAAAGTAAACAAATCTTATCTGTATATTATAATGGTCTTGTTTTTTGGTATGATGTCCATTATTTCCATTCAACGGGTTGCTGTATGGAGAAACAGTGAAACGCTCTGGACGGATGTCATTGAAAAATATCCGAAGAGTCACACGGCATACAACAACAGAGGCTATTATTATGTGAATGAGAATATGTTGGAGGAGGCGTTGCCGGATTTTACAAAATCGCTCGAACTTCTGCCTGCATTTGTTGATGCCCTGAATAATCGAGGTAGTCTGTACCGGTTGCTAAACCAGCCCCGGAAGGCCATTGATGATTATAACCAAGCATTGTCGATGGCCCCCGATCATGTAAAGGCCCTTTCCGGTCGAGGCAATGCATATGCTACACTTGGTGTTCTGGATTCGGCTTTGATGGATTTCAACACGGCATATCAAATCAACCCCGACCTTGCAGCCTCCCTTGGAGACCGTGGAGCCCTGTTCTTCAGGTTGGGTCAATACGAAAAGGCCATTGAAGACTGCACCCGGAAGATTGTGGTAGATCCGTCTAATACCGGGGCCTATTTAAACAGGGGCGTTTCTTACAGCTCGCTTCAAAAATGGGAAATGGCCATACAGGATTTTACAACTGTTTTAAACGCCACCGTTGATAATCCCGATGTTTATGAATGGAGGGGTGTAGCATACACTAGCATTGGATCGTTACAATTGGCTATCAATGATTTATCACATGGAATCAGGATAAGTCCCTCGAGAGCATCACTCTATATAAACCGTGCAATAGCTTACGAAAAGGCAGGAATGCATCAGAAGTCCATGGATGACATTAAGACTGCAGGGCTGTTGGGCGCTGATGTCAAATAATTATGTGGAGCGGGAGGAAATGAAGTTCGGTTTGAATAGTCGAACGATTTTCAGGGAAAGATCGAGGAATAGGGTGGAAGGATGGGCGTTTCGTTCGATGTGGAACGTGGCATCGTTGAGCAGTGTGTTGAACTCAACCAGGCTTTCCGGTTTTATAAACGGGGAGAAATCGTTGATGAATTTCAACTCTTCCCCTTCAACCCCTTTGGGTATTTGCCCTATATAATTCATTGATGCGCAGGAACCAATGGTTTTCAGGGAATAGATTAGAAAACTTTTTTGTTTTTCCCTTCCCGATTTAGCAATGTCAGTGGCGAATTTGATCAATTCTGTTATTTTGGCCCCATAACAATCTCGCATCCACTGGCGAAAAGTTACAAAATGCATCGGATCATCTTCATTTTTTATATGGCGACTCAACGACGATTTTGAAATTTTTATCATCAGCGTTCTTGAAAGTATTGTTTTGATAATCTGATCAGGTTCTTCAGAAATCAGGATGAAGAGCGTTTTTTCAGGTGGTTCTTCAAGTATTTTCAGGATTTTTGGCGCTGCGGAATAGTAAAGTTTTTCAACCATCCAAATGATCATCACTTTATAATCGGATTCATAACTCTTATAGCTTAGCGTAGTGATTATCTCGTTGCAGTCATAGGCGTTGATAATACCCTGTTTGTTTTCAATGCCAATAGCCTGGTACCAGTTTTGCAAACCGGACACAAAATTACTTTCCAGCAGAAATGCCCGCCACTCCTCGATAAAGTGTTTGCTTTGCGGTTTACTGCTAATCCTTTTTGTCGTTGCAACAGGGTAGATAAAGTGCAGATCGGGATGGGCCAGTTTCTGGTATTTAACACATGACGGGCAGATTCCGCACGAATCAGGCAACACGGCAAGCTCCTGTTCCATGTTACCTGGAGCCAGTGTGAGCCCCTGTTTGTCGGTGCAGTTGATGAACTGGGCATACGCAATGGCTAGGGCGAGTTTGTCGCTGTCGTCGGGGCCAAAGAACAATTGGGCATGGCTTACCCTTTGATCCAGGACTGTCTGAATCAGTTTATTTTTAATTTGCTGGTTTCCTGGTATATCGCTGAATTTCATAAACGGGCCACCAATACCCAACCTTTTCTGACGCTGAAATGGTTGGATGGTTTTGCAAATTTACCAGATTTTATCGAATTCTTTTTTCCTTGCCCCACTCAGTTGGATTGTTTTTTCTGTTTTCAGCGTTGGGACACCCTAATGAGACCGTATCGCAGTATAATGTTTTTCAGTTTCTTTCACGAAGCTCCACGAAGAATTCACGAAGCTCCACGAAGGTTATAAAACATATCTTTTTAATCCGTTTTTCAGGACAGTTACATTAAAATTGAATAGCAATCCTGTTCTTACTGCTGAGAATCGCATATATGTCAGGATCTGGGCTTCATGAATCGCTGCCAGTGAATCTATTGAGTTGTCTGTGAACTTCAATTGCACAGCCAATGATTTTTTTTGATACAAGATCAAATTCCATAACAGCTTAATTTTCTTCGTGTAACTTCGTGCGATCTTCTTTTCACTTCGTGTAACAAAACACAACGCTATTGTGCAACAATCACTGATAATAGCATCAGTGAAGGATGGTATATGCCGTTTTCTGTAAAATACATGACTATGGTTAGTCGCATTTTCGGAAAACAGGAGAATTTATCGAATTCTTTTTCCTTGCCCCACTCAGATGGATTGTTTTTGATATCCCGGCGTATGATAATCCCACCACGTACGACGGGCTGTTTCAACCCTATACTTTGAAATGAAAAGGGTCACTGCCAGAATATTTCAGGCAAACCATCAAGACAAACCGGTTTGGCAGATAAATTAGTTTCAGGAACCAGCACGGTAGAACGAACAGGATATTTCAGAGTTTTTTTCTTTTTGCCGATAAAACTAATGCTTGAATCAATTTCGACAATTTTAAAACGGATCAGGGTAGCCATAAAGAGTTTTATAGCTTAATCCGGAAAACAGGTAAAAGGTAATACAGTAATTGGGAAAAAGTTATTAACAATTTGTCAGATCACCTTCGCACACATGAACTCCCGGTTCAGACGGGCAATGTTGGATCTGGAGATCAGTTTAGGACATTCCGCCTCACAGGCGTAAGTGTTTGTGCAGTTTCCGAATCCCAAATCATCCATCATCCTGACCATCTTTTCAACCCTTTGTTTGGCCTCGATCTGCCCTTGGGGAAGCAGAGCGAATTGCGAAACCTTTGCCGATACAAAAAGTATGGCAGAGGCATTTTTACAAGCGGCGACACAGGCGCCACATCCAATACAGGATGCAGCATCCATGGCCAGTTCAGAATTTTCTTTGCTAACCAATATGTTATTTGCTTCGGCAGCGCCTCCTGTATTCACAGAAATATAGCCGCCCTCCTGTATGATCTTGTCAAAAGCAGAACGATTTACCATCAGATCCCTGATTACCGGAAAGGGTTTGGCACGCCATGGCTCAATGACAATGGTATCGCCATCGCTGAACTTTCGCATGTGAAGTTGACAAACCGTAACTGCATCATCCGGACCATGAGGCCGTCCGTTAATATACAAACTGCACATTCCGCAGATGCCTTCCCGGCAATCGTGGTCAAATACTACCGGTTCCTCGCTTTTCTGTATCAGTTGTTCATTTAAAATGTCCAGCATCTCCAGGAAAGAACAATTCGGAGAAATATTGTCAAGGGAGTAGGTCACAAACTTTCCCTTGGATTTCGCATCCTTTTGCCTCCAGATTCTCAGTGTCAGTTTCATTTTTCTAAGCTTTAAAAATCGTGACACGTGACATGTGACACGTGACAAGTAACTTTATTTTCGTAATTTTTATCAACCTTCGAGATTCATCTCTATTTATAAACTCTCTGTTTCACCTCAATCTCTTCATACACCAGCGGCTCCTTATGAAGGATAAATTCGCCTTCGCCCTTGTATTCCCAGGCAGCTACATATTTGAAATCTTCATCATTTCTCATACATTCACCTTCCTCAGTCTGGTATTCCTCGCGGAAATGACCGCCGCAGCTTTCATTCCGGTTCAGGGCGTCGGAGGCCATCAGCTCGCTCATTTCCAGGAAGTCGGCAACACGGCTGGCTTTTTCGAGTTCAATGTTCAACTCATTCATCGTTCCCGGAATTTTAACATCCTTCCAAAACTCCACCCTCAATTTCCTGATCAGTTCAATTGCCTTTTTCAGCCCGGCCTCGTTTCTGGCCATTCCAACATATTCCCACATGATCTTTCCCAACTCTTTGTGGAAATGGTCAACCGATTTCGTCCCCTTGACTGCCACAAGTTTTTCAAGGCGTGACTGGACGGCTTTTTCTGCATCGGCGAATTCAGGTTTATCTGTCGACATTCGGGCAACACGGATTTCACCGGCAAGATAATTTTGAATGGTGTTTGGCAACACAAAATAACCATCAGCCAATCCCTGCATCAATGCTGATGCTCCCAGGCGGTTGGCCCCATGGTCGGAAAAGTTGGCTTCACCTGCGGAAAACAAACCGGTGACCGTGGTTTGAAGTTCATAGTCAACCCAGGTGCCCCCCATGGTATAATGCACGGCAGGGTAAATCATCATGGGGTTATTATAGGGATTTTCATCCACGATTTTTTCATACATCTGGAAGAGGTTGCCATACCGCTCTTCGATAACATGTTTTCCAAGACGCCCGATCGATTCCTTGAAGTCGAGAAACACAGCAAGACCGGTTTCACCAACGCCAAAGCCGGCATCGCAACGTTCTTTGGCAGCGCGCGATGCCACATCGCGGGGAACCAGGTTCCCGAATGCAGGGTAACGGCGTTCGAGGAAATAGTCGCGGTTTTCTTCCGCAATATCGTTAGCTTTCAGCTTTCCATGGCGATGTGCTCCAGCATCTTCCTTATTTTTCGGAACCCAGATCCGGCCGTCGTTACGAAGGCTTTCACTCATCAGCGTAAGTTTCGACTGGTAATCACCATGTACCGGGATGCAGGTTGGATGGATCTGTGTAAAACAAGGATTTGCAAACCACGCTCCCTTTTTGAATATCTGCCAAACGGCGCTGCCGTTTGAGCCCATCGCGTTGGTGGAGAGGTAGAAAACATTCCCGTAGCCACCGGTTGCGATCACCACCGCATGACCGAAATGGCGTTCAAGTTTACCGGTGATCAGGTCACGCGCAATAATGCCGCGTGCTTTTCCATCCACAATAACCACATCCATCATTTCGTGGCGGTCGTAGAGCTTAACTGTTCCCAGTTTGATCTGGCGGCTGAGTGCGCTGTAAGAGCCAAGAAGAAGTTGCTGCCCGGTTTGTCCGCGGGCAAAAAAGGTACGTGAAACCTGAGCTCCGCCGAACGAACGGTTTTCAAGTGATCCACCGTATTCACGGGCAAAGGGCACACCCTGTGCAACACACTGGTCGATGATGGCGTTGCTCACTTCAGCCAGCCGGTAAACATTTGCTTCCCGCGAGCGGTAATCACCGCCCTTGATGGTGTCGTAAAACAGGCGGTAAATGCTGTCGCCGTCATTCGGATAGTTCTTTGCAGCGTTGATCCCGCCCTGGGCCGCGATGCTGTGTGCGCGGCGCGGTGAATCCTGGTAACAGAATATCTTCACATTAAAGCCCATCTCTCCCAGCGATGCGGCAGCGGCGGAACCAGCCAGCCCGGTACCCACGATGATGATGTCGAGTTTGCGTTTGTTGCTGGGATTAACAAGGTTCTGATGGTCTTTATAAAGGGTCCATTTTGAGTTCAGCGGTCCTTTGGGAGTCTTTGAATTTAATTCAGCCATGATGACTAACGGATAAGTAAAAAATATACGGGAATGATGATAAAGCCTAATGGAACTACGATGGCATAAAAAGTTCCGAACCATTGAATACAACTGTTGTATTTCGGATGGTTAACCCCAAGCGTTTGCCATGCAGCCTGGAAAGCCTGGTTCAGGTGAAAACCAAGGGCGATGAACAGGACGATGTACAGAATTGAATACATCGGTATTGCAAACAACTGCTGTGCGATAATATAAAAGTCCGGTTCTCCATCGGGAGTCATATTTGGGTTTGATGCCCACCCCAGCTTAATGAAATAAAAATTCACCATATGCACCACCAGAAAGAACAACACGATGCCTCCGGTATAGATCATGTATTTCGACAGAAAGGGCGTTTCAGTCTTATTTGTTACCATGTACCTCACCGGCCGGGCAATCCAGTTTTGTATCTGCAGGACGATCCCGATCAGGATGTGAAGGATGAACCCTGCAAACAGTCCAACTTCAAATACCTTTATAATGTAGTTCGTTCCCATGAAATGGGCTGCCGCTCTAAACCATGCGCCCCCGTCATCACGCAACAAACATAGGTTGATACCCAGATGTACCACCAGGAAGATCATCAGGAACAGACCCAGAAATGCCATCCAGATCTTTTTTGTGATCGAAGAAAATCGTAAAAAAGAGAAATTCATAACAAGCTTTTAATATATTTGTTCGTTGTTTCAAAATTAGAACGATTTTTTAATAAAAATATAAATTCATCTGAAAATTTCACAATTCAAAACCAGTCTAAATTATGTTTCAATCAACCGTTTACAGCGCTCGTCGGAAAAGACTCCGCGATGAACTTTCTTCCGGACTTATTTTATTTTTAGGCAATCAGGAAGTTCCCTTTAACTATCCGGCAAATACCTATTCATTCAGACAGGACAGTAATTTCTCCTATTTTTTCGGACTTGAACATCCCGATCTGGCAGGGATCATTGACCTTGATGAGGGTACTGATAGCATATTCGGAAATGATGTGGATATTGATGACATCATCTGGATGGGTGTCCAGCCTACGATTAAGGATCAGGCCGCGAAGGCCGGCGTGGAGTATGCGGCGCCCCTGGCCAGCCTCAATGAAGTGATTAAACAAGCACTTGCAACAGGTCGTAAGATACATTTTGTTCCGCCTTACCGCGGTGAGACGATTTTATGGCTTTCGGATTTGTTGGATATTCCTCACCTGGAATTAAAAGCAAACACATCAGAACCTTTGATCAGGGCCATCATCAAACTCCGGATGAAAAAAGACGGCATGGAAGTGGCTGAAATTGAAAAGATGGTGGATGTTGCCTGGAAAATGCACACCACCGGCATGAAGATGGCCAGGCCAGGCGTAGTTGAACGGGAAATTGCCGGAACAATTGAAGGGATCGCGCTGTCACAGTGCGGACCTGTTTCTTTCCCGGTAATCCTCTCCATCAATGGCCAGACACTTCACAACCATTATCACGGCAATACACTTGTGGAGGGGAGGATGCTGGTGATCGACGCCGGTTGCGAGAATGACCTTCATTATTCCAGCGACATCACGCGCACCGTACCGGTTGGAGGTAAATTCAATGCCCGTCAGAAGGGAATTTACGAAGTGGTGCTGAACGCGAACCTCGCTGCCATCGAAGCTGTGAAACCCGGGGTCCCGTTCAAGGAAATTCATATGCTGGCAGCCACAGAGATTGCAAAGGGATTGACCAGCCTGGGGATTATGAAGGGCGATCCGGTCGAAGCTGCGCTGAAAGGCGCACATACCCTTTTCTTTCCTCATGGATTGGGCCATCCGCTGGGAATGGATGTGCATGACCTCGAAGGTCTTGGAGAGAATCTAATCGGCTATGATGAGGAAGTTCAGCGAAGCAAGGAGTTTGGTCTCGCCTTTTTACGTTTTGGCCGTAAACTGCAGGAAGGATTCGTGATGACCATCGAACCCGGCATCTATTTTATCCCCGAATTAATCGACATCTGGAGAACGGAAGGTAAACTGGCAGATTTCATCAATTATGATGTTGTGGAAACTTATAAGGATTTCGGCGGCATCCGTATTGAAGATGACATCCTGGTCACCGCCGATGGTTATCGTGTTCTTGGCAAGCCGATTCCCAAGACCGTGGCAGAGATTGAAGAGTTGATGAAATAAAGTGGCTAAAGCCAACTGCAATAAATGAAGGATTGATCATTGATCTGAAAGAAGGAGATTTATTGCAGTCAGCTTTAGCTGACTGTTAGTGGGATAATTGATAAATCAGGGGCTTCAGCCCCATTGGTAAATAATAATAAAATGCAAGCAATTAAATATAAAAAAAAGAACATCTTCTATACCGACAAAGGCAAAGGGAAAACCATTGTTCTGATCCATGGGTTTACTGAAACATTGGAAATCTGGAACAGATTTACCAAAAAGTTGTCAAAAAAGTACCGGGTGATCGCCATTGATCTGCCCGGTCATGGTAACAGTGAATGCCTCGAAAACGTTCACACCATGGACCTTATGACCGATATGATCTTTGGTGTACTGAAAAAGCTGAAGGTCATGAAATGCCTGATGGTCGGC
Source organism: Bacteroidales bacterium (assembly GCA_030681475.1). Classification (GTDB taxonomy): domain Bacteria; phylum Bacteroidota; class Bacteroidia; order Bacteroidales; family FEN-979; genus CAIVAT01. Next base: position 39,110 of record JAUXWT010000100.1, read on the forward strand.
CATTCGATGGGAGGGTACGTAACGCTTTCATTCGCAGCGAAATATCCTGAAAAGCTCAAAGGTTTCAGCCTTTTCCATTCACATTGTTTTGCGGATTCGCCTGCCGAGCAGGAGAACAGGAACCGTACGATCGCTGTTGTCAATCAGGATAAATTCACCTATCTGGCCCAATTTATCCCAAGTCTGTTCCCGGTTGATGTGCATAAGAAGTTTTCAAAAGATATTGAGTTGCTGATCCGGCGTGCTTCAAAAATGGAAAAGAAGGGTGTTGTGGCTGCCCTCGAAGGGATGAAGATACGAAAAGACCAATCAGAGGTGCTTTCAAAGACCAAACTACCTGTACTGTTTATCCTTGGACAAAAGGATTCAAAAGCGCCAATGGCCCGGCTTTGGGAAATGATAGCGTTACCTGCCTTGAGCGAAACACTTCTTTTGCGCGAATGTGGTCACATGGGATATATTGAATATCCGGAAGAAACCTGTGAGGCGATTGCCACATTCGCTAAAAGGATCCTGTAAATCATTCGTAACAAATGACAAGTAATCTGTCATTCTTCGTTCGTTACTCTTAATTCGTCATTTATAAAAGTGCATCTCGGCGATGTATTTCCAAACTTTGTCGGGCAGGAAATAGATCATATCCTTGCCATCTTTGATCCCGTTGCGGATAAAGGACGAAGAAATGGTAATCATTGGCGCATCAACACCGGTGAAGGCCGGGTGCCCGTCAAATTTGCTTTTCCCGGTTCCGGGCCGTGGGTAGATATAGAAATGATACTGTTTTAGCAGCTCTTCGTAATTTTTCCATTTGTGAAATGTAGGGAATATGTCGGAGCCGGCAATCAGGGCAAACTTCTTAAGGGGGTACTTTTCCGACAGATAGGTCATCGTATCAATGGTATAGGATGGCTGAGGAAGTTTGAACTCGATATTGGAAACCTTGAACCGCTGATCCTCTTCAATGGCCAGGTTCACCATGGCAAGCCGGTGATGATCAGCCAGCAGCGTTGATTTCTCCTTCAAAGGGTTGTGAGGGGAAACAACGAACCAGACCTGTTTCAGGTCGGTAAATTCCGCCATATAGGAAGCGATCATCAGGTGACCGGAATGGATCGGGTTGAAGGAACCGAAGAAGAGGCCGGTTTTGGATGAAGACATTTGGGGTTACGAATTACGAATGATGATTAAGAATGTGATCAGATACAGATAAAGTCATTTACCATGTCGACTATTTCTTTGCATTTGACTTCGAGGTTGTCATTAATGACTATTTTATCGAAGTGTTCTGCATAGGTGAGTTCAAAGGCTGCTTTGTCAACCCGTTTACGCAAATTCTCCGCTGATTCCGTGCCTCGCTTCTTTAAGCGGTGTTCAAGCTCTTCAATAGAGGGTGGGTGAATAAAGATGCCCAGCCCTTTTTCGCCGAAATATTTTTTCAAATTGACAGCGCCCACCACATCAACATCAAAAATGGGTGTTTTATCCAGCAACCAGATCCTGTCCATTTCCGATTTCAAGGTTCCATAGTAACTTCCGGGATAAACCTCCTGCCATTCCACGAATTCATCACGGGCGATTTTCTCCCTGAAATCATCAGCAGATATGAAATAGTAGTCTTTTCCGTTCTTTTCCTCTTCACGATTCGACCGGCTGCAGGCGGAAATAGAAAACTCAAGCTGAGGAATGGCCGTCAGCAGATGTTTCACGATGGTCGTCTTCCCAGCCCCCGACGGCGCTGAAACTATGATCGCCTTCCCAGACATAGTCTTTAAATTATTTCGTTATTTCGCCATTTCGCCATTTCGCCATTTCGCCATTTCGCTATTTAAAGTATGTTTCCCAGTTGTTCCTTGATCTTCTCCAATTCATCTTTCATCTGCACAACGATCCTCTGAATCTCCGCATCACTTGCTTTGGAGCCAATAGTGTTTATTTCCCTGCCCATTTCCTGGGTGACGAAGCCAAGTTTTTTACCCTGGGAAACCGGCTCCTGCAACGTTTCCAGGAAATATTGGCAGTGTTTCTGCAACCGCACCTTTTCCTCTGTAATGTCCAGTTTTTCAAAGTAATAGATCAGTTCCTGTTCAAAACGGTTCTGATCGGGGGCTGAACCGGTAAAATCACCTGAATATTTTGAAAAATCCCGTTGCAACCGCTCGCGAAGATCGTTGATTCGATTCTTCTCATATGGTTCGATCTCAGCAAGAAGTTGAAGGATTTCATGTACGCGGTTCATCATATCATTTTCCAGCGCCTTACCTTCGTTGATCCGGAACTTGTCTGTCTGGTTTATAGATTCATCAATGGCTGCGGTGATGGAAGCCCAATCGTGGTCACTCATCTCATCGCGGCTGGTCTGCATTACATCAGGCATTTTGAGTATCAGGGAAAGGATGTCTGCCGGACTTCCTGCATCAAGTTCATGAGCAAGACCTTTTAACTCCTCATGGTATTTTCTTGCCAGCGGATGGTTTATAGAGTAACTCAGCATCTCGCCGGTAACTTCGGTAACAATCGTAAAATCGATCTTTCCCCGCTCAAATCGTTGGGTGAGCATACCTCTCACTTCCCACTCCTTTTCACGGAAATAGCCTGGTATCTTCAGATTAAGATCAAGTTGCTTGCTGTTAAGTGTCTTGATTTCGATGGTGAGTTTTCGACCGGGGATATCGAGGACAGCTTTTCCGTAGCCGGTCATGGATTTGATCATGTTGTTCTATTTTTAGCAAACTTACACAAATTTTATCCATTTCAACGATACCGGCTGTGTTGTATTGATCCTTTTCGTTAATTTTGAACAGAAATCTTGTTACGGCATGAAGTACAGGGTCATTGACGATACCTTGCAATTATACAACCTGATGCTCAATGATATTGCGCATGCGAAGGAATTTGTATTTCTCGAAACCTACAAATTCGCCAACGACCACATGGGGGTTAGATTTCGTGACGCACTCACAAAAAAAACAAGGGAAGGGGTAAAAGTTAAAATCCTGATCGATTCATGGGGCAGGGGGCCGGTTTCGGAAACGTTTTTCACGGAGCTTATCCGCATGGGGGGCGAGGTGAAATTTTTCGAAAAGATCAAGATCAACAATGATATCTTTACCCGCGGACACAGGCGCGATCACAGGAAAATCATGGTTATTGATGATATGATCAGTTATATCGGGTCTGCCAACATCACAGGTTATAACCTTAACTGGCGTGAACTTTGCCTGCGCATGGAGGGCGAGATTGCAGTTTCTTTCAAAAAAGTTTTCCTCGAGAATTTTAATGCCTTCAATCTGTTCATCATTACAAACAAGGTAACATATACGCGGAAGATCAGGTTTGGTGATTTTGAAATCATCCGCGATGTTCCTTCCCTTCAGTTTCAGCGACTCAGAAAGCGTTATACCCAACTTATCAGGCAGGCTGTACATTCGGTGGTTATCGAAACCCCCTATTTCCTTCCGGGGTTTTTGCTTCGTAAAGCCATGATGGATGCCAGCAAGCGCGGAGTGGTCGTGGAGGTCATCATGCCAAAACACTCAGATGTACGCATGGTCGATATCCTCAGAAATAAATACCTGGGCTTGCTTTACAATGCCGGCATTAAGCTGATGTTCTATCAGTCTCATAACCTGCACGCGAAGCTCCTGGTTATTGATCATGAGATATTCTCGATCTCAAGCGCCAATTTTGATTTTCGTAGTTTCAGGTATCAATATGAAATCGCTCTTATTGGATCGGAACCGGAAATTCTAAGTCAATTGCGAGAACATATTGCCGAAACCATCAGGAATTCGCAGGAAATGGATTACCTGGGGTGGAAGCGACGGCCACTCATCGAAAAGATTTTCGAATGGATTTTATTGCCTTTCCGGCACTTTTTCTGATATGTGTTCCAGCTTATTTGACCGGTTAACCACATAGACTCCGGAAAAGATCAGCAGGGCTGCAATGACCTTCGGAACCGTAATGTTGTCCTGCCCGATGGATACCGACATTACGGCTGCAACAAATGGCTGAAGGTAGTTGTAATAAAATTGTTGTCGTATGATATTTCCCGATCAGTGGTTTGATCAAAACAAGATACATGGCGTAAAATAGAATGTTCAGAAAAACCAGCAGGTTTCCCAGCGTATGACTGCCGTCGAAATGAACAGATCGCCCGTAAAGGATAAGGATCAACGCACCGGAAGCGCCAAGGGCAATACCCCCTGATTTCAGCCAGGTAAATTTTTCCCTGATGACGATGCTGGCCAAAACGATGACCATGATCGGATTCAGGATATGGATCAGTGATGCCTCAACAGGGTTGGTAAGGTTCAAGCCTTCATAAAACAACGCCTGGTTCAAAGCAAAACCGGTCAATCCGCACAGTGCCAGTTTCAGCAGATCTTTTCTTGCAACTTTTTCCCGGATAAAGAATCGTGTAAACCCCCAGAAGATCACCATGCCCCCAAGTAATCTCATAAATATTAGTTGTTTAGGCGTAAAATCGTCTGGCATCAAACTCTTTGCGATCGAATAATGCATGCCAAAGATCAGCGTGGTGGCAATTAAGGCAAGGTGTGCCCTGGGGGTGTTTTTCATCAGGTGATTGGGATCTCCTTTTTGGTCTCAACCTTTGCCTCGTCCTTCTTTGGGAGCGCGATCTTCAATATCCCGTTTTCATAGTCAGCCCGGATATTATCAAGATCGATGGTTTTGGGCAAGGTGAATGACCTGCTGAATGAGCCGTAATAAAACTCTTTTCTTGAGTAATTCTTTCCATCTTCACGCTTTTGGTCGTCAACTTCTGCTGAGATGGTCAGAATGTTGTTCTCAAGGTTGATCTTAAAATCATCCTTGACCATTCCCGGAGCCGCGATTTCAAGGTGGAACGAATCGTTGTTTTCAATGATGTTGGCAGCAGGATCGCTGAAACGCTTGCCGAAAAAATCGCCAAGGTCATTGTCAAAGATGTTGCTTACCATATCCGATAAGGGATTTCTGGGTTGCCATTTAATAAGTGTCATGGTTTACCTCCTTTTTTTTAATTGGATTTGTGTTTCTTTCCCTGAAAAAGTCAAACAACGTACCAGTGAAAAAATTTAAAAACAAACAAGACAAAACGGCATTTTATTCGATGTTTTTTGCGTCAAAATGACAGTAAAATATCTCGTTATAAAGATTAATAACGAGGGAAAGCCCGTCAAACCTGAGCGTTAAGTTCACTCATCGTTTTTTCATGAATAAGTAATGACAACTCTTTGGCATTCATGTGGCCGAAAGTTTTATATGGTATGGGATCGAGGATCACCAATTGAATCTTATCGTTTTTTTTGATCAGCCAACGGGTTTTATTAACGGCATGATGGGTCCCTTTAATAACAATTGGAAGGATCGGTGATTGTGTCTCTAAGGCCAGCCTGAAAGCGCCGGTTTTATAAATTTGTAAATGACCATCATGAGAACGGGTTCCTTCGGGAAACATGATGACTGAATTACCTGCCCGAATTGATTCGGCAGCATTGTCCATCATTTGAAGTCTGCTCCTCCCGCGGCCGCGCTCAATGGAAATATACCCGTTCATAGCTATGTTCCAACCGATGAACGGAATGAGATACAACCCCTTTTTTGCTACCCATTTGAAATGACGGTGAAGTTTGTAAAGTACCAATATATCTAAGCCCGATTGATGATTTGAGACCATTACATACACCTGCTCAGGATCAATTTTTTCACGACCTTTAACATGTACTTTCCAATAGGGATTTATGCCCAGGATAATATCGGACCACCTGCATGTAAACTGATGCAAAATATACCTCCGGCGATCGAATAACACCGTTGAAATCCATATTAACAATGTAACCGGGAACAACAGACCAGAGACGAGAAACAACGAGACGTAAAAATAGACTGATGCAAAGAATTGAAGGATTCTTCTTTCCCGGTTTTTTTTACCAATCATCCGATCTCTCCTTCCATGCGATTAAAATTCATATTGTTGCCATAAGCTCTCCATTTATCCACAACGGCTGCAAAATCAGGTGGGTATTCCGAATCAAAATGAATAAATTGTTTTGTTGAAGGATGAATGAATCCCAGCGATTTAGCATGCAACGCCTGGCGTGGCATCAAGGTAAAACAGTTATGCACAAACTGTTTATATTTTGTAAATGTGGTACCTTTCAGTATTCTGGATCCACCATAGCTTTCATCGTTGAACAAGGGATGTCCGATGTGGTTAAAATGGATTCTGATCTGATGCGTTCGGCCGGTCTCAAGCCTGCACGCCACAAGGGTAACATAACCAAACCGCTCAAGCACGTGATAATGCGTAACAGCATGACGGCCTTTGTCAGGATCATCGTACACGGCCTGAACCAGGCGGTTCCGGTTATCCCGGCCTATATTCGCTGTGATGGTTCCCTCGTCATGGTCGATATTCCCCCAAACAAGCGCTACATATGTGCGTTCAATCGTATGATCAAAAAACTGCTTCGCGATCTTCGACTGCGCCAGTTCATTTTTGGCAATCAACATGATGCCGCTTGTGTCTTTGTCAATCCGGTGGACAAGGTATGGCTTTATTTCGGCATCACCCGGATTGTTTTGCTGCAGATAATACAGTACTGCGTTTTGAAGGGTGCCGGTGAAGTTTCCATGTCCCGGATGCACGACCATACCCGGAGCTTTGTTAACCACCATGATATCAGGGTCTTCATAAACAACCGTAATCGGAATATTTTCGGGATATACTTCGGTATCCTTCGGTGGATAAGACATTAAGATTGTTAAAACATCAAGAGGTTTAACCTTGTAATTAGGCTTCACAACCACTTCATTGGCAAAGATGTTTCCGGCATGAGCTGCGTTTTGAATACGGTTCCGGGAGGCATTTTCAATTTTTGCCATCAGATATTTGTCGATGCGCAAGGATTTTTGTCCTCGGTCGACAATAAACCGGAAATGTTCAAATAGTTCACCGGATTCGTCAGGAATTTCAGATTTATCGTCCATAGCTTATATCTCCTCCGGATGAATGAACTTTTCAGGAGTGCACCTGGAAGGCTATTGCTTTACCGTGAAATTATGAATTTTGTACTGCCAACCCGGATTCCTGACCGGTTCCTGACTTCAAGAAAATAGAGTCCATTGGCAAGGGAACTTACATCGGTTACCTGCCGGAATTCTGTGTTAACACGGATATTGCCAATGAGGTCGTAAATGATCATGGTGCATCCCTTTGAAATTTCGTTGTTATCAGTTAATTCCGGGAACCTGACCGACATCATGTTGGTCGTACAAGGGTTCGGGAAAACGGTAATCTTCAAATTCCGTGAAACACGATCACTGATACCAAGCGGAATCGGTTTTCCGATCACCGGGCGGATCATCAGCGATCCGGCGAAGGTGGAGTTATTCCATACCCCGGCGGAGTTCCAGAATATCTCATTCTGGCTGTTGTTGTAACTGTCGAACCCGATCGAAAGATTGTCGCCGGTAGTTTGTATCCAGCCCACATAAAAGGTTCCGGTAACTTGCAATGGAGGAAAGAGATGGTAGGTAACGAATTTGTTTATGCTATCTGCATACTCCGGCATGACAAGTTCAGAGTAAATGGTATCCCCCGGTTTACCGGCATTGTCATTCCAAACACAAAGATAGAAGAACTGCTTGCTGGCGTTGCTCAACGTCCGGTTAAAATACATCCTGACCGCACGCAGCGTGTCGGGCGATTTATTTAGCCTGAACCGGTAGGCAAGTTTTGAGCCGGCAGGACTGAGCCCGTAGCTTGCCTCCGGCGTACCATCATCATATGCAAAATAATTATAAAATCTCTGGTATGCCTGCATCGTGTCACCGGGAACAGACCCCGGCACTAGAGGATTTAAAACATGTTTCATCAGGAAAATAGCGCTGTCGGCCTGGCTGACCGGTATCAGGAATGGGACTGCAGGGTGTGCGAATTTCTGGTACGTTACATATGGAACATTAAAATATGGCTGTATATTATAATTTCCACCATTGTATGATTTTGAAAAGCTGCTGTTCGGATTTGTAATATAATAATTGTAGGATGACATGTGGGGGATGATGTCTCTGTTGCTCATCAGGATGTCGAGTGTGTCCCTGATCTCATTGGTCGGGTCGTCGCTATACTGGGTATAAGGCATTGATGCATATCGGTGGAGGATGGAAGGAGGCCGGTAAATAAATCGCAATTCGGGATAAATGGTATCATATCTGCTGCGGCCGATATTGAGATAAACATTGTCGAGGTTCCACTGGGCAGCATTACTTTGCCAACTTGGCTCGGAAGAACCGGCAAGGCTTACATAGTTGAAAAATCTGAATCTGAATTTGTTTTTGAAAAACGCCGGATCCTTAACCGGAACCATCACCTGCACAAACCATTTGTTGTTCCTCAGAAAAAACGTGTCAAGTGGCATCCCGTTGGCAAACCACATTTTTCGCCATAAATCTGGAACCGGAATCGTATCATCCTGAGTGATGCTGTCGTGTGCAGGAACAACCAGAAATTCCAAAATCAGCGAGTCGTTCTTTTGCGGCGCTTTTCCCCGGCCTTGTGGTTGGTAAAAAAAACTCAGGTAAACAGAATCCGCCAACGTAAGCGCTCTTGGTACAGGTGAAAAAACAGAATCAAGTCTGATATAGCGTGATGTCAGGTAATCAGCAATGAAATTCATGGGGCCGGGAACGGCATTGGGATACATGTTACCGGAATCATTGATGGCATCGAGGGTCATGGCGCCCAGATTGACCGGAAAGACCGGAAGGTCGTCGTTCTCAAAGGCAAAATGGTCAATCCAGCGCTTTGACGAAGGAAACACGCCATTTGACGAGAAATCATCAAAAAACGGGATCGTGACCGGGATCGTGTCCAATCCGGTGGCCAAATAACTCATCCGTTTAAGATCACCTGCTTTGGCCTTGACCATGGGGTTAAACTGCAATCCCGTTAGCGCCTCCTGGGTAAACCCAACTAACCCAAAGAACAGAGAAAGAAATATAATCAGTAAAAAACGCATCACAATATCTGTTTTAGAAAAAATTTATAGGAATCCTTCACCATTTCACCATTTCACCATTTCGCTATTTCGCTATTTCACTATTTCGTTACCTCGCCACCTGTTTACTGCAAACTATCCACCCCCAATGTATCAACCTGCACCTCGGCCGCTTTAGCGCCCATGCCAACCGTAAGATTGATCACAGAACTTTTATCCAGTTCAGTTCCCGCTTTGATGATGCTTCCATTAAAAAGTTGATTTTGCACAGCATCTTCATCAAAAGTATTGATATAGAACAATTTCCCAAGTTTCAAACCTGACGCTTCAAGCATGGATTGTGCCTGCCGCAGTGTAAGGTCGCGAAGTTCGGGCATGGTCGTTTTTTCGGGAATGACAGAGGTGATGGTCAGATAAACCATACGGTTTTTCTTGACTTTTGCGCCAGGAAAAGGATCCTGCGACAGGATCGATCGTGCAGGTTTATCCGAACTAAATACCGAATCAATCACATTGAACTGATAATCTTTATTCCCGGGGTCGGTTAGTACATCGGTAAATGACTGCTCCCTGAAATCGGGCACAATGATGTATTCGCGATGTTTGGTGTACCAGGCAAGCGATTGCAAAGCAACCCAGATCAAAATGAGCGATATTCCCACCAGGATAAGAAGATGTTTAAGAAATGTTTTTGAAAAAAGAAATCTTAAAAAATCCATTCGCCGCTTTATCTGATAACCTGAAAAGGTCTGTTTTATTGTATTTTCCTAACAAGCTACAAACTTACACAAAAATTGAATTTCGGACAATACGCAATATTTTTGTGCTACTTTTGCACCTTAAACATTACCGAAAATGTTGAATATTGCCATAGTTGCAGGCGGGGATTCCGGAGAATACGGTATTTCCATCAAAAGCGGAAAACAAGTTGAGCTGCAAATTGATCGGGACAAATATGCCCCTTTTCTGATCGAGATCAGTGGAAAACATTGGAATTACCGGATCGGATTAAAAAAATTTCCCATTGATAAAAATGATTTCAGTCTGACCCTTGGCCGGAAGAAGATCCGTTTTGATGCCGTATTTATTGCCATTCATGGCACGCCGGGAGAAAATGGCAAACTGCAGGGTTATTTCGACATGCTTAATATCCCTTATACCTCCTGTGATGTAACTACCTCTGCTATAACGTTTAACAAAAGTTTTTGCAAGGATGTGGTTCGTTCATACGGGATTAAAACAGCAAAATCTGTGCATTTATTTAAAGATGGTTCAGACCTCAGGGATTCCGCAATTCTCGCTGATCTTACACTTCCGGTTTTTGTGAAACCCAATAACGGCGGATCCAGCGTGGGGATGACAAAAGTAACACAGAGAAAAGAGTTAAAGCCCGCGCTGGACAGAGCTTTAAGGGAAGATTCAGAGGTTCTTGTCGAAGAATTCATCAGCGGCCGTGAACTTACATGCGGTGTGCTCAAATCGGAGGGAAAAATCATCGCCTTCCCTGTGACAGAGATCATCACCAGGAAAGAATACTTTGATTTTGAAGCCAAATATAAAAAGGGAATGGCTGATGAGATCGTTCCCGCCAACATTACGAGCCAACTATCTGATACCTGTCAGAATATTTCAAAATTGCTCTATAAACAATTAAATTGTAAAGGCCTGGTGAGGTTTGATTATATCTGTTCAGGCAATGACTTTTATTTTCTGGAAGTCAATACAGTTCCTGGGATGACCGAAGAGAGTATTATCCCTAAAATGGCAAAAGCCTACGGCTGGACTTTTTCCGAACTTTTAACCCGTTTAATCAAAGAAACTATCTAAGAAATCACAATTTCGCCATTTCGCTATTTCGCTATTTCGCTATTTCGCTATTTCGCTATTTCGCTATTTCGCTATTTAATTATGTCCGATCTCCTCTTTGCCACCAACAACTCCCATAAACTCCGCGAGATTCAGGAGATTATTGGCAATGAATTCCGTATACTCAGTCTGAAAGACGTGAAACTGGATATTGATATCCCCGAAACGCAGGAGACAATTGAAGGTAATGCGGTTCAGAAGGTCAGGTTTGTTTACGAACTGACCGGGTTGAATTGTTTTGCCGATGATACGGGGTTAGAGATAGATGCGCTGAACGGACGCCCGGGTGTTTACTCGGCACGATATGCCGGTGAGGGTTGCAGCTTTGACGACAACATCAACAAAATCCTGCGTGAGCTGACAGGAGTTGAGAACCGGAAAGCATGTTTTCGTTGTGCGATCTGTTTGATCACGGATGGTGAGGAACACATTTTTCAAGGTCGTGTCAATGGTGTTATTACCACTGAACGTAAAGGTACTGACGGTTTTGGGTACGATCCAGTATTCCTGCCTGACGGGCACCGGCAAACGTTTGCCATGATGCCGGCCTATCTGAAAAACGGGATAAGCCACCGTGGACGGGCAGTTGAAAAAATGGTGAAATGGCTTACCTGTTGACCCGTTTACATTATGGAAAGATAACTCCCGGATAATTGGTGATATTCACCTGAGGTATGGTACTGCCGTATTTAAGATTGATCGCATCAATAAAGTAGTTGGCTGCGACCGCACATCCTCTCGGGTTAAGGTGAACGCCATCAAGAGAAAAGGCTCCGCCCGTAACAAACGTGGAAGTCATTTTAATTCCATCCCAAACGATCCCTTTTTGCAAGAGGCGCAAATTTGCACTCATATCAACAAAACCAAGGTTGAAGTTTGCTGCAAGGTTAAAAAGAATAGTATTGTAGGCCGCGGTCATTGACTTGATCATTGTTATTTCATTGATGGTCAGGACATATTGTGAAGGAATGGGATAAGGCTGGAATGGATTGCCCGGATCGATGATTCCCATGCCCTTGCATTTGAGTGAATCCTGGGGAACTGAAAGAAGCACCAATTCTCCCGGCTGCATCTGACGCACTTTGAAATATGGATGCGGAGAATTAGGTTCATTAACAAGGAAAGGATTCGGACCTGCGGAATAGTGGAAAGGCAACTGGTAAAGCGCCATGGCCATGTTGATGGAGTCAGCCTGGCTCTGGGTGAGTACCAATCCGTTATAAGGAATGGTCGTAAAAAATGGTATGGCAGTCACATCAGGGATGTTCGCCAGCACGCCCTTGGCGCCGTTTGCAACAAGCGCGGTTATCACCCCACCCATGGCTTGCTGGAATAAAGCCGGGCTTGTGATCGTATCGCCAACGCCACCCGAAAGTGCGTAACCTAATACATCATTATCCCCGAGCCACAGGGTAAAAAAGGTAGGATTTAGCGGGGCAATTTCCTGTACCACCATGTTATTCGCGTTGGTGGCAAACCGGGCATAATAAGGATTGAAAAGTGCATATCCGGGGAAAAGCATATGAAATGATTTGGCGCCGGGAATTGCAAGGTTATTTACCTGATATCCAACAGGTGCGGCGGGTTCGAGTGTTCCGGTAGCCGGAACCGGCCCCAATGAAACGGTCCCTTTGCAATCAACCGGGTATCCCATGATCAGTTTTGGCCTGGCTCCGGGGAAGTCAACTCCGAAATCGTTGTTTACCACTGGCTGCACAAAATTACCGGATCCGGCTAACTTTAACTGGCCTGCTATAATGTTGGGAATAGAATACATTTGTCCGGTACGGTACAATGCTCCGTCGGCATAACCGGCCATCATGGAGTTGCCTACTGCAATATAGGTTGAAAAGTTCGCGGATCCTTTTTCGACTTTGAATTCATCGATCTTTCTTTCGCAGGATGTAAATACTGCAAGGGATAATATGATGAAAAGAATTTTTTTCATAATGTTCGTGTATTAAAAGTTAAAAAGAGTAGGTTAAACCGATCCCGGGGCTGTATAAAGCGTTTTTATATGTGCCGGCAAAATTGTCAGGGCTGTATGTACCGCTTCTTTCCACACCCAAAATGTACAGAAATGCTGCATCAATGCTAAGTCCTTTGGTTGGGTAAATGGAAATTCCACAGGTCATTCCGATCTGGTTCATGCTCGGGGTCTGTGGGTTAAGATAACTGTTCTTGACAGGCGTTGGATCATAATAGCCACCCAACCTGATTGTTAACAAATCACTGGCCTTATATTGAGCTCCAATTCGCATGATCAGTTGGTCAGTATATAATGCAGGTGTGGCTGTGCGGTTAACTGCAGCGGTTTTGGTCTGAAAATCGAATATCAGAGAGTCGTACGTGCTCCAGAATACATAACACAGGTTCATTCCGATCATCCATTGTTTGTCCTTACCGAATTCGTATGAGGCGCCAAAATCGAGGTTGGCGGGCAAAGGCAACATGACATCTACTTTGTTTTTCGGGAAATTGGAACTTAACGACTGTGGTACGGTAAAGTCAGCATTGGCGCTGGTCACGCTCATTTCGATTTTGGAACGATAACTAAGACCAAGACTCCATCCGGTCTCTGGATGCACCATAATCCCTGCATTGAATCCAAAATTACCGGTGCTGCCATTAATGTTCAAGGTACCGTCTCCATTTGATCCCTGCAGAGGTATGGCTTTGTTCATGTCAAAAGCTCCATAGGCATACACCAATCCCACACCAATTCCAACGACATCCTTGATTTTATAGGAAACAGTAGGTTGGAAGGTAATGGCCCTGAACGATAGATCCTGGATCAGGTACCGGCCCTTCCAGGTTTCACCCCACGAGAGGCTGTTTCCATAAGGAGTGTTCACCGCAAGCCCGATGCTCAGGTTGGCCGTAGGTTTATAGGCGGCGTAAAAATAGAACGGAGTATTCAATTTATGTTCTAAATTATACTGCTCCATGACATTAAGCGGCTGGAATGTTGTGCGCGCCAGCAGGAAACTGACTCCACCCGAAAAACTCCACTGATCCTTGATAAACGGCGAGCCACCCGGGTTGTAGAATAAACTGCTTGCATCATAGCTGAGCGATGTTCCGATAAGCCCCATGCCGATATTTCGCATGCTGTGCAAACCTACCTGGTATCCACCCCCAAATGACGTGGTTGCTGCCAAACACACGATCAGCAGCAAGGTTGTAAATCTCCTCATATTGATTTTTTTTTGGTTAATAATCGGCGCGCAAGTTACTATTTTTTTTAATATGCAAACTACTTCATATCTGTGGGGCATCACGTGATAAAATAGTAGTGGTACGAGGACAAGCGGACAAGCGGACTAAAAAGCATTACACTTAAACAACTTGCGGGTTGGTGGAGATGCATTGATAAAGTACAAAAATCTAAGTACCTTTGTCTCCTTTCAGAAACGAGGTAACCTGGTTGATTTGTCCGCCTGTCCGCTCGTCCGCACGTAAATAAACAATAAACCTCTAAACCCTTATGCTCAACGTTGGCGACAAAGTTAAATTCCTGAATGCGTCAGGTGGAGGGATCGTAGCAAAAGTGATCGACAGCCGCATGGTCAGTGTCATGATCGAAGATGGTTTTGAGATCCCGACCATGATCAGTGAACTGATAAAGATCGATCCCACTGAACCGGCTGCACGCTTTTTTGAAGAACATTACAACATTGATCTTTCCGCGCAAACTGATAACGACCATACTGAACCTGAAGATGACCGGTTAACTCATCTTCCGGCTCATGTTAAAACCGACCGCAAATCAGAAGATATCTACCTTGCTTTTGTTCCGCATGATCAAAAATGGCTTATTACCGGACCATTGGATATTTTCCTGGTCAACAACAGCTCTTATGATATACTGTATAATATATTCAGTCTGACTCCTACCGGTCATTACAGCGGAGTTGATTATGGTAGTATTTTTCCCGATTCTAAGCTGTTGCTGGATACCGTTAATCGTGAACAGTTGACACGTTGGACAGAGGGATGCATGCAATTCCTATTCCATAAGGAGCAATGCAAGTCATTGCTTCCACCATTCAATTCCGAATTCCGGGTTGATGGAAAAAAGTTTTTTAAAGAGGGCAATTATCGTGATAATTCTGTCATGCAAGCCAGAGGTATCGTAGTAAGAGTGCTTTCACTCACTGAATATTTCAATGCTGAAAGGCAGGCCAATCCTGGTTCACAAGCAGATAACCGGCGTCCGGGAAATGCTGCCACCCTGATCACCCGTTACCAGGTGGCGCCACAAGAAGCAGTGGTTGACCTCCATATTCATGAATTGATTGATGATCCCGCCAATCTGGAAAAATCTGAGATCCTCGAATTCCAGAAAAACCATTTTCTGAAGTGTCTTGACAGTGCACTCGCGGGTAATTTTCGCAAAGTGATTTTTATTCATGGGGTAGGTAACGGTGTCCTGCGGAATGTCCTTCTTGATTTACTTAAAAATCAAGAGGGCATCGCTTATAACGATGCCCCCATGTCAAAATATGGAATCGGCGCCCTGGAGATCAGGATACCGCATAATGAAGCTATTATTTGATAACAGATACTTTACGGGAATAAACCTCCGTGCCTGTGTTCACCTGCAAGATATAAACGCCAGGCTGTAAATTGCTGTTATCCAGTTTGGTTGTGTGTTGGCCGGCATTCATATATCCCAATAAACGTGAGTTTACCAATTGTCCGAATGCACTGTAAAGGCTCATTTGTACATCGCCACTTTGCTTCATGTAAAATGAAACCCTGGCGGGACCATCCATTGGATTCGGGTAAACGATCAAAGGATTGCGAATGCTGACTTCCGAAACAGACACAGGGGCCTCCATCCGGAATTCACTGAGTTCGGAATACCCGAATGATCCACCTTGTTTGATGGTAGCGCCATTTGAGGAAACCTCATAGCCGCCATTGCCGTTGCTGCAGCAAATGCCATTGCCGCCGGTATCTTTGATGGTAAAGGAATAACAGTCGGCCTGCGGCATGGTGTAGGTTTGCTGGTAAAGTTTGTTCGCTTCGGGATATGGCCCGCCGCTGGCCACCACAACGTCCAGTGAGTTCTTAATTTCCCAGGTCGTTTCCTGCGGTGAATTATCGGTTCTTATTGCAACTTTTATCTGGGCGGTTGAAAGTGGGGCGGGAGTGAAGTTGAATTCAAGGGTGTCATTTTTCGGATACTGGTCTGAAGTGTTGTTCGGATCAGTGGAATAAACGGTCAGCTTATTCTGGGGAAGAAGGTCGAACAGGTATCCGGGCAGGGTAACCACGGTTTTTTGCATGCTTCCCAGGTTACCGTTCCAGGTGAAACTGTTCAAGGCCCCATCATTTATTTTGTATTTGACGGTCATGCTGGTAACAGGATTACTCCCGTTGTTCCTTATTCTTACCTGTGGTGAAAGATTGTTGTTACAGGTTTTCGGCGGAATATTCACGACGTCAAGCACCTGCAGATCATTATTGTAGGGAAGGGTCAGGGGACCTGCCGAACTGTTGGCGGTCTGATAGATCTCTTTGGTGCCTTTATCCTGGACAAATCCTACCGATGCAACCTCCGCAAAGCTATACACTGTACCTACTTTCCACATACCTTCAATCAATACGTAATCGCCCGTAACCATCGACAGCGGTAAAGTAGTGCCACCGGAACCGGGCAGCATTTTCTTCATCACGTTATAGAAATCACGTTCGCCGTTTGAACTTGCGCAAGGGGCGTAGGCAAAGTGTATCCACTTTTCGATGATAACGTTATGAGCCGTCATGCTTGCACTCACATTCTGCGTGCATTTAACGAGTATGGTTGAGAAAACAGTGTCCTGGCCGGTTGAAACCTGGTGCTGTAACTGGATCTCAAATGGAGAGGGAACAGCTAACCTGTTGTCAATGGTTGCCATGTTCCATCCACCGGCGCTTCCATTGTAATAATTCCCGTCAAGCACCGAATAAGGGACATACATGTTCGTGGGCGCCATGTAGTAACTGACCCGTGTTGATGCCTCGCCGGGATTGTCCAAATTCATCGGATCGCCGGCAACTGGCCAGTTCACATGATAGTAGATCGACGTGAATTTGTCAGGATTTTGCGTCTGCCAGGTATGAAACTGTGCGTTCTTACTAACGCAAGGGCCACATGTTGCCGAGGTGAACTCCTCCAGCATCACCAATCGTGGAGACTGGGAATATCCTGCATAAAGAAAACAGGAACATGCAAAAAACAGTATAAGTTTTTTCATAATAAAAGGATTTGCTTTTAACCATTACAAATATATCAAATATTATGGCCGGATATCTTCTCTGGAGAAAAAAATCGTAACTTTGCTGAATAACTCCGAAAAAAATATACTTATGAAAAGTCTGACACTGACCTTTTGCTTGTTCGCGGCAATTGCTTTTTATGGTTATTCTCAAAACCTGATGCTGTCTGACAACAATGGCCCGATCGCAGCAAATTCAACCATTATTCAGGCCGGCACTCCTGAAAGTACGGAGCTGATCACCTATCTTAATGTTAAAAACACAGGGAGCAACACCCTCAATATACTGTGTAAAAAAGTTGAATTGAAAATAATCGATTCAACTGAAGTTGCCATATGTTGGGCAGGTGGCTGTTATTCATCAACCACTTTTGTTTCGCCAAATGCCCAGGCCATTGCGGCCGGTGAAACCATCACTGATTTTTCGGGACATTACTCACAAATTGCCTTCAGACCTATTAAATCGGGCGAGAGTGTGGTACGGTGGGTTTTCTATGACCAGTCAAATGTGAACGATTCAGTGAGTTTGACGGTAAAATACACCACCTATCCATTGGGTATTGACCAGAAGAAGGCCAGCCAGGGGGCGCTTTCGAATATTTATCCGAATCCGGCATCCGCGGTTGCCAGGATCAGCTGTTCAGTTCCTCCCGGATCAAATGGGACGATAATCATCCGCGACATGTTGGGAACATCTATACTTGCACAAGCTCTTCCGGCCAATTCCGGCTACGTAACCATCAATACCACCAATCTGAGTGACGGAATTTATTTCTGTACACTTTTGGTAGATGGTTCTACAAGCCAGACTAAAAAGCTGATCGTAAAGCATTGATCCGTTCCGGATACCGGTGAAACCGAAATCCGCTTCGGATTATAACCCAAATTCTTTTTTAAGTTTGACTACATAATCAAGCTTTTCCCAGGCAAAGAATGTTATCTTTTTCTTGTAAACATCCTTTCCGTTTCCATCAACTTTCCTGGGTTTTGAACCATTAACAGGATAAAAAACTTCAACCTCCTTCGCGTAGTGATCACGACCGAAATGGCCATAGGATGCCGTTGGCTGGTAAATAGGATTCTTCAGGCCGAAACGTTCAACGATCGCGTAAGGACGCATATCGAATAATTTATTGATCTTTTCGGCTATCAGACTGTCCGGTAAAATCTTTCCCTTTTTATCTTTCACTCTGGCCGTGCCAAAGGTATTGACATAAAGTCCGACAGGCTGTGCAACGCCAATTGCATAGGCAACCTGGATGATCACCTGGTCGGCAACACCTGCAGCGACCATATTCTTTGCAATATGCCGGGCAGCATAAGCAGCCGAACGGTCAACCTTTGAAGGGTCCTTTCCCGAAAAAGCGCCGCCGCCATGAGCCCCGTGACCGCCATAGGTGTCAACAATGATCTTCCGGCCGGTGAGACCGGTATCGCCATGGGGTCCGCCGATGACGAATTTTCCGGTAGGGTTCACATGAAGTTTGAAGTCATTTTGAAAGAGCTTTTGGATTTTGACAGGCAGGGTCTTTTTAACCCTGGGAATGAGAATTTTCTGAACATCATCCCTGATCTTGTCCTGCATGGCCTTTTCAGCGATTTTTTCAGCTTTAGCTGTTTTTCCGGCAGGTTGGATGAACTCGTCATGCTGGGTGCTCACCACGATGGTATTTATGCGTAACGGTTTCCCGTGGTCATCATATTCAATGGTGACCTGCGATTTGCTGTCGGGTCGCAAATACTTCATCTGTTTTCCCTCCCGCCGGATTTCCGCCAATTCCTGAAGGAAAATGTGGGCCAGTTCGATAGACATCGGCATGAGGTTTTCCATTTCATTGCAGGCGTAACCGAACATCATCCCCTGGTCGCCTGCGCCCTGGTCCTCTTTCCTTTCACGCACAACGCCCTGGTTAATATCTGCTGACTGCTCGTGAATGGTGGAGATCACGCCGCAGGAGTCACTGTCGAAACGATATTCGGCTTTGGTATAACCGATCTCCCGGATCACACGGCGGGCGGTCTCCTGAACATCAACCCATCCCTGTGTTCTCACTTCACCGCCGCAGACAACAAGCCCGGTAGTCACAAAAGTCTCACATGCCACTTTCGATTCCGGATCCCACTTCATGAACTCATCAAGCAAGGCATCTGATATCTGGTCGGCCACTTTATCCGGATGTCCCTCTGATACAGACTCCGATGTAAATAAATATCCCATAAGAAAAAAATTACGAATTACGAATTAAGAATTATAAATGACTTTATATTACCCTGTTACCCTGTTACCCTGTTACCTTGTCACCCTGTTACTAAAACAGTTTCAACAAGGATAATAATAACAAAGAAAAGACTTGACAATTGATTGAAGGAAGGAAATGTTGGTTTAGCATTTTTTTCCAGTGGTTGCAATCAATCAAATCTTTCCACTATTCAGGTTGCAAAATTAATAAAAATTTTAATTGTCCAATGGTGCTTTTAGAAACTGCTCCATTTCTCTGATAAATTCGGTCATCTCACCAAACATCTGTAAAAGTTCCTGCTTGTCCAGCTCAAAGACTGTTGCATAATCTCCTTTTGTACGAAGATTGTAAGCTTTTGTAATAATCTTGGAAAATTTCACATCTATTTTCCCGGTATGGATAAAGGTTTTATTAAACCAACCTAACAATTGTGTATGCTTTGATGACTCAAATTGATATTTCAGGGATAATGCCTGTAACATGTAAAACATGCTGTAATACATCCTGTTCATTGATCCTCGCAGCATGTCGTTCTGTAACAGGAATTCAGCTTCCCGGACAGTTGATTTAGCCTGATCTTCTCGGTAAGTGATAAGTTCTGATCTGCTTTCTTCATCAATCATGCGTGAATCCCTCTCTCTAAAGCATTAATAATAATTGGTTCTCTCCCTTTCAAGGAATTATTCCGCTCATTTTCCGATAAGAGGTGGAGATCAAATAATACCTGGTATTTCAGACCCACATCGAATGCTTTATCAAATATAAGATTCTGATATTTCCAGTCATAATCATTTGATAAGACAATCAGAATATCATAATCAGAATCTTCTGCCGAAATTCCGGTGGTTTGAGAACCAAATAGAATCACCTCTTGAATATCATCGCCGAATTGGGCGACCAAATATCGCTTCAATTCTATTAAAACCATTTTTGGAGTAAACATAATGAAATCAAAATTATTGTGAATACAAAGGTAACAGTTTTTCTTCTGTTCTTTCATTACCTTCTCTCTTTCAAAAGGAGGTTTGGAATGAAGTGTCATTCTCTAATCCATTTTCCCCTTCCGATAATTCTCCCGTCATGTTCAAACGTGTAGAGATACATTCCTTTAGCCAAACCAGGCAGGTCAATTTTTGTTTTTTGCTGTTTGATTTCCGTAAACAATACCGTCCCCCCATTCATATCATACATGCGAAGGGTGGCCGATTTATATTGGGGCCCAAGTAATGCGATGCAGTATTCACTACCCGGATTCGGTGCAAGTATCGCCTCCGACATCAAATATTTCTGGTTTTCGGGAAGGGACAAGACTCTGCCAGCCGTGTCAGTTTTCAGGATGAAAATATTAACATGTTTATTGTCTGGCGTCAGGTGGTTAAATCGAGTTCCGACAATTAAAGCACCACTCTCCTTCACATCAATTATATCACTTGGGAAATACACGGCATCTCCACCAAATAGCGTATGTCCCTTAATGTTTAAATCGAAATCTGTTTTTAGAAACTGAACCCAAGTAGGCTTTGTTAAATAAGGATAATTATCAAAATTCATGTTAAAAATACCGGCAAGATAGATTACGGAATTCTTCTTGTCAACGGAGACCATCCCTCCACCACGGGAAGGATAAACCAATGTGTCGTAGCTTTCCCAGAATTCCGAGACTTTTATTGTTTTGTTCGAATCATTTACTAAAAAAAGACCAATATCACGATTATCTGCAGTATGATTTGAAAATGCAGAACCTGTGACGAAAAAGATGGAGTCGTTTAATGGGCTTGCTGATATGTTTACGGTGATCATCCTTTCAGCGGGTGCTCCATAACGATAATTAAGGTCGCGGTCGAGGCACAAAACATTATTCGTTGAGGTGATGTCGTTAATAATCGGGCCGAAATAGTAAACATATATTGTTTCATTTGATTTAACGAAGAAAATATCTTGCGGAACATTCATCGGATAAGTAGACGGATGATGATATCTTCCGATTATATCAAATTGCAGATTCAATTTGAGAACGATAAAATCAACTTGGTTTGCTGAAACAGAGTCATATCGGGCAAGTAAATAAAGAATGGAATCATCAACAATTGTTGCTTTCCAGACGTTAACCCTCCTGCCAGATTCCATTATAATTTCCTTAGTTTGGATTACCTGAAGTGAATCGTTAATAACAGTGAATGTGAGCATTGACTGAACCGGATTGGAATTATCCAATTCTTGGTCTCCGCTTACTACAAATCGGTTTTGGGAACCTGGAAATGGATTTATTGTACCCAGTCGTGATATTTTATTATCTGAATTAATGTCTAATGTTTGAATTATATTCCCGATGTTGTTGACTTTAACACAATATCCACGTGATTCCACATCATTTGGGCCTTTTGCTCCTACTAATATGAATTCCTGATTATTAGTTTGAATCAATTCGCTTATACTTTCCGAGTATTGTGATGGGAAATACTTAAAAAAAGTCGTTTGTGAATAGGATAAGATATTAATTATAAGTAGAATAGAAAGACTGAAAATGGATTTCATTTTATATGTTTTTGTAAAAATAAATTTGAAATAAACTAAAATAAATGAAAATAAGAGGGTACCTCAAATGCCACTATTCACCGCTAAGACGCAAAAATATTCACAGAGTTTTAATGCGTTGCATATTAGCATCTTAGCGGTGAAGATAGTTTCCATATTTATAGGACCTCCTATAAAATTATGATGTTAATCAGGAGGAACTCCTTCATGAAATACTCCGTAATACATCCAGTATGCGTATATATCTGGTAATGGAGGATTTGGCGGAGGGGTCAAAATCACATCTCGTTTAACATTAACGTGACTGAATGATTTACCTGGAACTAGATTATCATTGATCAAATAATCGAAAACACTCAGATAATAATTCAATTCCTGATATCCAATACATGTTAAAGGATTATAAAGACCGTTTGCAAATATCATATAACCCCCAACTGGATTCGATGGGTCGGGATAGGCATAAGGTTGAAGATAAGCCCACTCAACATCAGTGAAATATCCGAGTTCAGAACTGCCGACTGGATTGTTGAACCTGTTTTGCAGTAAAATTCTTGCATCATAGGGTGTACCTCCCCCTGTGCAACGACCTGCTTGCATATACCAATACCAATTATCATTCGGCCCAAAAGGTTGATAATTTGTTTCTATAACCTCCTCACCGATTGTTGCATCTAAATAAAAAGTTTCACTCCCATCTTTTAAGATAGTCGGGGATACATAAATATCAACAGCATCAGCTTTTATTGTTGAATTACTCCCAATTGCAGAATCAATTTTATCTTGAAAGGCAGAATAAATCTCATTGATTTGATCAATAGTAATTGAACCATTCATTGGAACAACTGACATTGAATCCTTAATTGAGAAAGCGTTTATGAATTGGTGAGTATTGTTCGCATTATCCAGATTCAAAAGTCCTTCGGTATACCAGATGGCACTATCCATCTCCATACTACCTGTAGATTTTTGTAGCAGGTTGGTTTTAAATGCGAGCAGGATGCGCGTAATACGTGCGTCTTGTGTGTTTTTTTCATTGCTTGCAACAGGCTTCGACTTTTCTTTTGTACATGCCTGAAATGTTCCGAAAAGGAACATTGTAATTAAAAATATATAAATGGTTTTCAGTGAGTTTATAATATTAGTTTTTAATTGGGTTTTGAAAATCGGATTGACTAATGATATTAATCCTCGCCCCACAGTTAAAAATATCCGTGGGGCACAAACTTTCAAATTCCCTGCTGCATAACCATGATATAAGGTCAGTTATCGATTTTTTGTGTTTAAATGCCGCGGTTGCAGAATAGCCGAAAAACCTGTTTTGGTTCCAGAAAAGCCACGAAGTTTTATTTAGCGGGGAAATCTGTACAAGAAGCAGTTGTCCATTAGCAATACCAGGATTGATTGATTGATTGATTGATTGCATAGGAATAGCTGGTGTTAAAATGTTCAAACATGAATGACCAGATGATATGAATGCCCGGAGCCATGAAACAGCTTAGAAGTGAATAATATTTGACAGGCAAATATATGGATAATGATTTCCATGTACACGAAAAGTTTTTTTATTTTTTGGGGGAATTAATGTTGCATTTGAGCAAATTGGGAATTTACAAGTAAATGTTATGGTAAATATTCGTTATAGTTGCAGAAAATCAAGGTTATGACTATGAAAAGTGAGACTTAACAGGTACACTTGTCGAAAAAGAAAAGATTTTGAACGATTGGGGATTTCTAATTCCTGGTCAGTTCCTGGAAAACCTCTTCAAGTTTCTGCTCTTCACGATGCAGGGAGAGGACGGTAAGTTTGTTGTCAACGGAAAACTGAAATACCTCTGCGCGGATATCGCTGCCAGGCTCGGAGATGAGATGCCATACGCGGGATTCGTGGTTGACCCCGGCAGACTCACGATTCCCTTCATTCGTAATTCCTGATTCGTTGTTCAATATTCGATATTCCTTTTCCTCGCCCGGCACCAAAGCCTCAATTACTCCCGGAATCCCTAAGAGCAGCGCCCCCATCACCGGTGTATTAAACTCTACCTTAATGACCGCCTTGCCGGTGGCAAGTTTTTGCAGGTTGTGCGTTGAATCATTGGCAATGATCCGGCCTTTGTGAATGATGACGACACGGTTGCAAATGGCCTCCACCTCCTGCATGATATGGGTTGACATCAGCACTGTCTTGGTCTTGCCAACCCCGGTGATGAGGTTACGGATTTCGAGCAACTGGTTGGGATCAAGCCCGGAAGTGGGTTCATCGAGGATCAGTACTTCAGGATCGTGGATCATGGCCTGTGCAAGGCCCACACGTTGGCGGTAACCTTTCGACAGCGCCCCGATCTTCTTATGCTGTTCCGATTGCAGTCCGGTCATTTCAATCATTTCATCAACCCGGCCGGCGATATTGCCTTTCAGTTGGTGCGTTCCGGCAATAAAACCAAGGAACTCCTTCACATAAAGGTCGTGATAAAGCGGGTTGTTCTCCGGCAGGTAGCCGACTTTTTTTCTCACTTCGATAGACTGTTCCAGGACATCAAAACCGCAAACCATGGCATCTCCCGAAGTGGGGGGGATGAAGCATGTGAGGATCTTCATCAGGGTGCTCTTGCCTGCGCCGTTGGGGCCAAGCAGCCCGGTTATGCCACCCGGCTTTATTTCGAGCGAAACGTCATCCAGCGCTTTCTGGACGCCATAAATTTTGGTGATGTTTAAAACACTGATCGACATGATTGGGAATGATTGAATACAATTGCAAAGGTATTTAAAATGGGTTGATCCTTAAATTTTCCGATTTGTTCTTCTCCAAAAACTTAAAATCGCGGTAACAAAGAAAAGTTCACCGGTCGCAAATAACCACCAGTTGAAAAACTGCGGTATATAATTCATGGACGGATTGGCAACCAGCGATGTTGTATGATCGTGGAGCATGAATTGTACATAGTCAAGTGTATATGCCACAATAGTAACCAGGGAACCCAGAATGAGCAGGAGCCACTCTTTAACTGTAATCTTCGCGTTTCCTGTTCGTCGTTCAGCGTAAACAATGGAACCTGCAAGCAGGATCATGGTCAGTGAATTGATCACCGGGGAAATAACGGGGCCTGTCCAGGTGACCGGGATCAGGAAAAGGATGTCCCATTCAAGCAGCGATGATGGCCAGCCGATCAATATATAGAGAAAGACATAATAAAATATATCCCATATCGCGAATGCATAAATGAACAGGGCAAAGCGGATGATGAATTTTTTGGCGGATACGACACCAATAATCACCAGCATGATTATCGTTGCTGCTTCCCGCAATAATTCCGTGATGCCGATTTCACGGGTGAGGGCTTTTAACGGAAACGAAAACCCCTCAGGATAAAAAATGGTTCTCAGGTAAACGACTACGGCGCTTTCCAGGAAACCCATGGAGACCGCGAAAATGCCAACCCACAACATGATCCATCCCAGGGATGTATTTACACTATCGTTCATGGCCCGAAGTTACATATTTTTAATTTCTCGCAGATTTACGCAGCGTTTTCCTTATCCCTCAACGTACTTTTTAAATCCCCCCAGATGTTCCCTGATCTTGCCGGCAAGAAAATAGGGGAGGTTCATCAGGAAAAATCTCTTTCCCTTGATGGTGACGGATTGCTGAATGGTCAGTTTCCCGGCATGCAGCCTTACCGCAAAAGGATGGGGCGACTCATCAACATATTGGTGCAATGACCGTAACCTTCCGGCTTCACCAGATCGCACCACGACCGGAATGAGCAGCTCATCAAATGGAACCACGAAGTCAACGGCCGCTGATGATTGCGCCTTTTTTCTTACCCAGAAGAACGGTCCGGATGCTTCGGGCATGGTTGCAAGTATCTCCTGGCCAACGACCTGCCTTGCAATCTGTCCTTCGAAAATAGCATTCATGTCGTGTGACTGGAAGAGCGGCTTCTGGATACCCGAAAAGTAATTGACCAATCCGGTATCAAGCATTTGCAGCCTCGGGAATTTGGTCAGATCGGGCATCAGCGGCAGCCTGGCGGTTGTGACCGGAAAAATCATCCGGAGGCTGAAGGTGTGTTCGAGCGCTTTAAAAGCCTTGCCGATCTCCCGGCTCCCTTTTTCGAGATTCCCGAAACGGTTGAGACTGATCCGTGTAGCAGCGTAAGGGTAAGCGTTTTGCAAAACGTCAACAGCCAGGACAAGGCTTTTCCTGGCGGCAGTAGCATGTTGCAAGCATTGAACAAATCCCTCATGGATCTTATCATAAATGTATTTCAATTCCGTAAGGTTGTGGTTTGCCGTGTAAGCCGCGATAATTTGGGGCATCCCGCCGATCAGGGCATAGAGATGAAAATAGTTCAACAGTTTTTCATAAGCATAGTAAGGAACCGGAACCTCGCGGAAAGCTTCCAATGCAGGAATATCGTTCAAGACCATGAGGAACTCCTCAAAGGAAAACGGATGCAGATAAAAGGACTGCATGAGGCCATTTTCAGGAGTGGTAAGTGTCATCAGCTCCTTTGACAAGAATGACGAAGTTGCCACAATCATCGGACCGTCCTTGTCCCCCCGTCCCCCTGTCCCATTGTCCCCCCGTCCCCCTGTCCCCTTGTCCCCCCGTCCCCTTGTCCACCTGATAGCCTCCGGACACAATCCAATCTCATCAAGCACGATCAGCGTCCCGTTCCCAAGGAACTCTTTGCCTTTCAAAAAGCAAATTGCCCGGAGGGTTTCATCATTCGTCATTCCCGGTTGAAAGATCCCTCGATCTTCAGCGGTTTCCAGGTCGAGGTGAACCGGATTGATAAAATTAGCTGCAAAATCCCTGATCAGGGTCGTTTTGCCCACCCCTTTGGCGCCAAGGAGGCAGAAAGATCTGCTGAGCGGCAGGCTTTCTGTTAACAGACGATTATACATTTTGTGCAGAATTGATATCATTATCAGAACAATAATCCCTGATGATGGTGATGATATCCTCGCCAAATTGTTTCACTTTGACCTGCCCGATCCCTTTAATTGTTTTTAATTCCGGAATGGTGGTTGGTAATTTCTTTATCAGTTCCCTGATTGATTTTTGTGGCAGGACCATGTACAAGGGGACGTTTTTTTCATCGGCCAGGTTGTCCCTCCATCGCCTGAGCGCCTGATAGAGTTCTGGATGAGGGAGGTTTGTTGAGTGTCCTTCCGATCGTGTTTTTCGTTTTGAAGGAGGGCGGAAGTCCACCTCGGCATCTGACCTGATTTTGATGTAGGATATTGTTTCAAATCCGGATTTACTGTTTTCGAGACATGCCAGTTTTATATAGATCTCTTTCTGCAGTTTTTCGAGAGATTCGGTTAACAATTTTTTTATGGCCTTGTTATCCAGGTCGAACCGGATATTTTGCAGGTAACCGGAAAGGTGAGATTTGATCTTTGTCGAAAAATAGAGGACTGCTTTTTTAGTTCGATCCTGTAATTCCGGATTTTCTTCAGGCAGTGCGGGAGATTGCATCAGGGATAACAATTGCTGTTTAAATTTTTCTGCAATTTGAAATATCTCTGCCTCAAAAGTGTCTCTGTGTGCCACCAGTTCAGAGATCAGTCCGGGATCAACTACTTTTGAATTTTCCTGAAGAAGTTTGAATAAATCCTTAAACCTGTATTGACTTATTTTAAAATCAAATAATTCGAGAAACAACTCTTTCTGAAACTGATGTTTGGCAGCCATCAGCATTTCGGGACCGGGCTCTTTTTGCTGTGCATCCTGGGAATAATTCAACACCAGCGCATCGGTTTTAATTCCTTTTACCGAAACAGGCGTGCTTAAAACGATACCACCGAAGGTTCTGCAGCGGCTCAACGCCACATAGACCTGCCCGAAGGCAAAGGCGGCATTGGCATCAATAATAACCTTGTCGAATGTAAGTCCCTGACTCTTATGAATGGTTATTGCCCAGGCTAATTTAAGCGGGATCTGTGTGAAACTGCCCACAACCTCCTCTTTAATTTCCCTGGTTTCATCGTTGAGGGAATATTTAATGTTTTCCCATTTCAGCGGGGCAACAGCGATTTCGTCATCCGCGGCGGTACATTTCACATAAACAAGATCGTTTTCCATCCGGGTGATTTTTCCGATCTTTCCATTATAGAATTGTTTCTCCGGCGAAGGATCATTTTTTATGAACATCACCTGTGCGTCAATTTTCAGTTCAAGTTCCTTTTCGGTCGGAAAATCGTATGGGGGGAATTCCCCCTCTGTTTCAGCAGAAAAAAGATGTGAATCTCCGGTCAGTGCACTCATTCTGGCCTGGTTGATTTCAAACGCTTTTGCGTTGTGGGTGGTCAGGGTAATATATCCTTCATCATCCCCGGGTTTAAAATCCTCGATATATCTGGAGTTTAACTCATTGAGTGTGCTATTATCAAGTGCACTATTTCGAACCTTGTTGAGTAATGTAATAAAATAAGCATCTGACTGCCTGAAAATTTCTTTTAATTCAATGGTAACCGGATTCGTCTTTTTCAGCGCCACACTGTCAAAAAAATAGACACTTTTGTAATAGTTTCGCAGAATATGCCATTCAGCTTCTTTAATTACAGGGGAGAGCTGATGCAGATCGCCGATCATAAGCAGTTGCACCCCGCCAAAAGGTTTGGCACGATTGCGGTATTTGCGTAATACCTCGTCAACCGCATCCAATATATCGGCGCGCACCATGCTGATCTCATCGATAACCAGCAGATCAATGCATTTGATGAGTTTAATTTTTTCACGATTGAATTTCCGTTGGAAGCCCTCTGTTTGTGCGCCATAAGCCCGGTTCAGGCTGTAATCAGGCACGGCCGGGGCGAAGTTCAGTTGAAAGAAAGAATGAATGGTCACCCCTCCGGCATTGATGGCCGCCACGCCGGTAGGCGCAACCACCACCATACGTTTTGGGGTGATTTTCTTCAGATTATGCAAAAAAGTTGTTTTTCCGGTACCTGCTTTCCCGGTTAAAAAAATGTTCAGATTGGTGAATTGAACGAATTCTGTTGCCAGGCGCAATTGTTCATTTTGACGATATTCCATAACTTTTCGAATTGATTTTCTTCTACGCTTAATCGGTTTTAACCCGAAAAGGTAATACATGAAAAATGAATTTTTTTATGTGTGCTGTATGATTTTATGCAATTTTCTTAGTTAATGCTATAAAATAAACCATATAATATAAATAAAAGGCTACAAAATAAAGGATAATGCAAAATTATATCATTTTATTCATTAAATGGCATTGCAGGATAGAAAATTAGCAATATCTTTGCAGCCCTTTTAAAAGAAAAAGGTTCATCGTTAAAAATCAGGAAGAAGCATGAATACGTTAAGTTACAAGACCATAAGCGCAAACGCGGCCACCGTGACCAAAGATTGGGTGCTTATTGATGCCGAAGACCAGGTTCTTGGCCGTTTGGCAGCCAAAGTGGCCATGTTGCTGAGAGGCAAGACCAAGACCAACTACACACCACATGTCGATTGTGGCGACAATGTTGTCATCATCAACGCCGAAAAGATCCGGCTTACCGGCGACAAGATGGAGGATAAAGTCTATCTGAGTCATACGGGTTATCCCGGCGGACAAAGAGAGGTGACACCAGCCAAGCTGCTTGCCAAAAAGCCGACAGCAGTTGTAGAAAAAGCCATTAAAGGGATGCTCCCAAAGAACCGTCTGGGCCGCGAATTGTTTCGAAACCTCTATGTATATGCAGGTCCCGACCATTTGCACACCGCCCAGCAACCGAAACCAATGAAATTAACCTCAATCAAGTAATATGGAAGTTATCAACACACTCGGCAGAAGGAAAACTGCCGTTGCACGAATCTATCTGAAGGACGGTCAGGGCACGATTACCGTGAATGGCCGTGAATTCAAGAACTATTTTCCGACACCGATCCTTCAATTCAAGGTGACCGAACCGTTTGAGGTAACCAACAACCAGGGCAAATACGATGTCAAGGTGAATCTTGATGGCGGTGGTATCCGGGGACAGGCAGAAGCGCTGGCCCTTGCAATCGCACGCGCCTTGTGTGAAATCAACGAGGAACACCGGCCGCCCCTTAAGGCAAAAGGACTTCTGATGCGCGATCCGCGAATGGTCGAGCGAAAGAAATTCGGACAGAAAAAAGCCCGTAAAAAATTCCAGTTTAGTAAACGTTAGTATTTTAGAATTCTTAGAATTATTATATGTCAAGAACGAGTTTTGATACATTATTAGATGCAGGTGTCCATTTTGGTCACTTGCGCCGCAAATGGAATCCTGCCATGGCGCCTTATATTTTTATGGAACGCAACGGGATCCATATCATCGACCTTTACAAAACCATGGCCAAGGTAGATGAAGCCGCCGCAGCCATGAAACAGATTGCCAAGGCCGGGAAAAAGGTACTTTTTGTTGCGACAAAAAAGCAAGCGAAGGACATCGTTGCAGAACATGTGAAGAGGATTAACATGCCGTATGTTACTGAACGTTGGCCGGGTGGCATGCTTACCAATTTTGCCACCATCCGGAAGGCTGTCCGTAAGATGATCTCCATCGACAAGCTGATGAGTTCCCCTTCCTATACCAATCTTTCAAAAAAAGAGCGGCTTACCATTACCCGTGAGCGGGCAAAACTTGAAAAGAACCTTGGTTCCATCGCCGATCTGAATCGCCTGCCTTCTGCCATTTTTATCGTTGATATCCTGAAAGAGCATATCGCACTTGCGGAAGCAAAGAAACTCAACATTCCCACCTTCGCGATCGTCGATACCAATTCCGATCCAAGGACGGTGGATTTTCCAATTCCTGCCAATGATGATGCTTCCAAATCAATTTCTCTTATTGTTGATACGATGGTCAGGGCCATGGAAGAGGGTCTGATGGAACGTAAACTCGATCGCGATAAGAAAGAAGCAAGCGACGAACGCGGCGAAGGCGACGAATTTGAGAGCAGAATGGGTACTCATTTACTCGACGACGACGATGATGAAGTGGATGAGGATGGCATCAAGATCGTGAAAAAGGATTTCGTTGATACAAAAGTGTCCAAAATGAAGGCCATGGAGCCCGCTCCCGATGATAAAAACAAACCTGCAAGAAAACGGATCAGTAAGCCTGCAGGCCGAAGCAACAAGAAATAATGACGAATACCGAATGTCGAGTAACGATTTTTTTTCGCTACCTCGCTACCTCGCTACTGTAAAATTGTTTAATATCAAAAAACTATAAAAATGACAATTACTGCTGCTGATGTTAATAAATTGCGCCAAATGTCTGGTGCAGGGATGATGGATTGTAAAAAAGCCCTGCAGGAAACGGATGGCGATTTTGATAAAGCCATTGATTTCCTTCGGAAAAAAGGCCAAAAAGTTGCGGGACAACGCGCCGATCGTGATGCAAACCAAGGTTTTGTGACTGCCAGAACAACGGATGATAAAACCTATGGCGCGGTGATCATGGTCAATTGTGAAACTGATTTTGTAGGTAAAACGGAGGAGTTCATAAAGTTTGCCAACGATTTACTTGATCTTGGGCTTGCAAAACGGATACACACTGTTAGCGACCTGATGCCTATGAACCTCGGAGGAATTACGGTGGAGGAAAAACTGAACGAACTTTTAGGCAAGACTGGCGAAAAGATCCAGATTGCCCACTATAATGTGATCGAAGCCCCAGTCGTATTTGCTTACAACCATTTTGGAAACCGCTTGGCAACCGTAATAGGATTGAACAGTAAGGATGCGAAGAATGTTTTGGAAATTGGCCGTGAACTGGCCATGCAGGTGGCTGCTATGAGTCCGGTTGCCGTTGATAAGGATCAGGTGACCCAGGAGGCGATTGACCGTGAACTTGAAATTGGCAGGGAAATGGCGCGCCAGGAGGGCAAAGCGGAAGAGATGGTTGAAAAGATCGCCCAGGGAAAACTTCAGAAGTTCTTTAAAGAAATGACCCTCCTGAACCAGGATTTCATCAAGGATACAAAGAAAACAGTCCGCCAGTATATTGCCGAAAATGAAAAAGACCTGGCCGTGACCGGATTCAAACGACTTCAATTGGGCGTTTAGTTTTTTTTCATAAGTCTGAAGGGATTATCTGATAGCTTGGGTAATCCCTTTTTTTATATTTTGAAATTTGCTAATTGCTATTTGCATTTTGATTTTTTATCATGGTTGATGTTTCAAAAAAGGAGATCGTCCGTGGAATGTTCAATGACATTTCGCCAAAGTATGATTTTCTAAATCATTTTCTCTCTCTTGGCATTGACCGGATCTGGCGAAAAAAACTCGTAGTTATTCTGAAGAACCGGCAACCGGTTAACGTTCTTGACGTAGCCACGGGAACCGGCGACCTGGCCATTGCAATCTCAAGTCTTGGAGTACGGAAAATTGTCGGAATTGATATTTCTGAGAAAATGCTTGAGATCGGCCGACGGAAACTTATCGAAAAAAATCTGGAGCAGACC
Organism: Bacteroidales bacterium; assembly: GCA_030681475.1. Lineage (GTDB taxonomy): Bacteria > Bacteroidota > Bacteroidia > Bacteroidales > FEN-979 > CAIVAT01. Next base: position 71,481 of record JAUXWT010000100.1, read on the forward strand.
ATCACCCTCCAACAGGCTGATGCCGAAAAAATCCCTTACTCCGATAATTCATTCGATGCCGTAACTGTTGCATTTGGTGTTCGGAATTTTGAGGATCTTTCACAGGGAATTGCTGAAATGAGCCGCGTACTCCGTCCCGGCGGAGTCATGATAATCCTTGAATTTTCTCATCCTGAGTCATTTCCGGTGAAACAACTCTATTCATTTTACTCCAGTTATATTATCCCGGTGATGGGGCGCCTGATCTCCGGGAACAATAAAGCCTACACCTATTTACCGGAATCAGTAACCGCCTTCCCAAGCGGGAGGCCTTTTCTTGAAATTTTGGATAAGCAGGGGTTGAAAAATACAAGGCAAGTAAGCCTGAGTATGGGGATCGTATCCATATATATGGCGGAAAAATAAAATCAGTTAATCTGCGTTAAATTCTCTTAACAACATTACTGAAACTCATTGAAGACCGTCCGGTTCATTTTTACCATTCTGTTTTTATCAATCCTTTGCATTCCTAACACAGGAATGAGCCAGCGATCGATCGTGTTGAATATGCCAAATTATGACGAGGAGAGCATGTTCCATTTCGGATTTGTACTGGGTGTAAATCAGAGTTTGGTCACCGTCAGGCCAATCAGTGACCTGCATTTGCGCGTTTTTGATTCTACCTACATTCCGGATATACTGCCCTTACCGGATTCGGCAAGGATACTTGCCATCAATTCAACGCCCATTCCTGGTTTTGTGGTCAGTATCGTGGCAAACATGCAGATGGGAAAACACTTTGAGTTGCAATTTGTGCCATCTTTATCTTTTGGCGACCGGACGATCAACTATGATATTGAAACCTACAGGTATCGCACCGGGGAAACAGAACCGGTACAAAGGATAGGGCTTGTCAAGAAAATCCCCTCCACCTATATCAATTTCCCGTTGGAGATCAAGTACAAATCAATACGCTATAATAATTTCAGGCCTTACCTTCTGGCCGGGGTACAATATTCACTCGACCTTGCATCACAGGCCAAGAAACGAGAGCAAAAAAACAGGAATGAGAAGATCGTGAAATTAAACCAGAATGATATTTACCTGGAGGCAGGTGTGGGTTTTGATTTTTACAATGAATGGTTTAAATTTGGACTGGAGCTGAAAATGATGTATGGACTTACGGATGTTCTGACACGAGAAAATAACATCTACACGGAGTCAATCGATAAAGTGAGTTCAAAAATATTCCAGGTTTCATTCACTTTTGAATAATCTTGCAATCCTCCTATTTTTCTTATCTTTGCAGGTAAAACGCTGAAAAATGCAAAGAATTGCCGTCTTCCCCGGCTCATTTGATCCCATCACCCGTGGACATGAATCGGTCATCAAAAGAGCGCTCCCGCTCTTTGACCGGTTGATTGTTGCCATTGGTGAGAACGGAGATAAAAACACCTTTTTCCCTTTAGACTGCAGACTGAAATGGTTGCACCAGATTTTTGAACAAGAATCCAGGATCACAATAAAGACCTATACCGGACTTACCATTGATTTTTGTCGCAGCGAAAAAGCAGGTTTTATTCTTCGCGGGTTACGAACATCTGCTGATTTCGAATTTGAACGTGGCATCGGCCAAATGAATAAAATGATGTATCCCGATGTTGAAACGGTATTTTTACTTTGCGCTCCGGAATATGCTTCTTTGAGTTCATCAATAGTGAGGGATATTATCAGGCATAAAGGGGATGTGAGTCAGTTTGTGCCCGAAGGAATTATTTTATAAGTGTGGGTCACGCGTCACGTGTCACGTGTTACGATTTAAGTTTTTTATTTATGAGGTTGTTAAGTTTGATAGGTTTTGTGTTGATATTTTCTTTCATATCTGTTGCCCAAAAAACGGTGATCAATGGTGTGGCGCCTGGTGCGGAGCGAAAAATTATCCAGATAACCACACCCGGAGATCTTATCACTTTCTGGGAAAATAAACTTGGTACATCCCGCGTTGACTCAACCGGCCTTTTCTCCTTAACAGTTGATCTGGATAAAACGATCAATGCTGTTATTTCCATCGATTTTCATAAGACTGAAATTCTTCTTGAACCCGGTAAAACATACAATTTCCAGATCGCCCCGATGCAATATGATGATTATACCGAGGTAAATCCATTTATCCAGTCACAGAATCTGATGCTCGAAATGGCCGATCCTGATCCCGGGGAGTTAAACACCCTGATTGGTGTGTTCAACACAGTTTACAGCAGTTTCCTGATGGAAAACTTCAATGCCCTGTACCGTGACCGTAAAAAGGAGTTGCTCGACACACTTCGTTTGCGGCTCAACCAACACTTCGGCGCTGTAAAGAATGCCTATTTTCTTGATTATGCATCCTATAAAATTGCTGCGCTGGAACAACTCACACGTTATTACAACAACGCGCAACTTGCAAAAAAATATTTTACCGATAAGCCCATCCTCTATAATAACCTGGAGTACATGGAATTTTTTAACAGTTTTTTTTCCAAATATATGACAGTCACATCCAATACGATCCGGAAACTTGATATCGCTTCCTTGCTCAAAAGCCCCGATCCGTACAGATCGATGATGAAAGCCATGACCATAGATTCCATATTAATAAATGAGCAATTACGCGAACTGGTTATGCTTAAGGGATTGATGGAATTATATCAGGCCCCGGCCTTTGATCAGGCGAAAGTTCTTGCTGTGTTCAAAACAACCGCGGAAACATCAAAATTTGAGGGAAACCGGGTGGTTGCTGAAGATATGTTCAAATTTCTTACAAAACTCACCCCGGGAACCAAAGCCCCGGAATTCACATTACTTGACCGCGACCAAAAGGAACGTTCATTAAAGAGTTTACTTGGGAAACCGGTTGTGCTGTGCTTCTGGACAACCTATTGCGAAGGTTGTCTGGCAGAAATGGATCTAATAAAACCACTGTTTGACAAGTATCAGGAAAATATTCAGTTTGTCAGCGTGTCAGCGGATAAATCCTTTTTCAAAATGCTTTATTTTATCAACCTGAAGAAGGATTATGTGTGGACTTTCGTTAACATCGGCGATCAATCGGAAGTTTTGAAAGACTATGATGTAAGGACGTATCCCTTGTTTGTGCTGATCGATAAAGAGGGAAATATTTATAAATATCCGGCTGCCCAACCGAGCAACGGTCTGGAAGAAGATATTCAAAGGATTTTACAGAAATAAAACCATATCATGTTCGATTTGTTTAAGAAAATGCTGGGCAATAAATCTCAGCGTGATATCAGGGATGTCAATCCATTAGTGCAAAAAGCGCTTGAATCGTGGGAGGTGATCAGAACCGTATCGAATGATGAACTTCGGGACTACACCTATACATTTAAGCAAAGGATCAGGGAGCACCTCTCAGGAAAAGAAAAAGAAATTGAAGAACTCAGAGAGCAACTCAATTCAGATGAAGTAGAAATAGATGAGAAGGAAAAACTTTATTCAGTTCTTGACAAACTGGAAAAGGAGTCTTATGATCTCACCCAGGACATCCTCAATGAGATACTCCCGGAGGCATTTGCCGTGATGAAAGACACTGCGCGGCGGTTTTTTGAAAATGAATTTGTTGAGGTGACTGCAACTCAGCGTGACCGCGACCTTGCCGCCCGTAAGGCCAGCGTGGAAATTCAGGGGGACATTGCCAGATTTCGAAACAGTTGGATGGCCGGTGGGAACATGATCACCTGGGATATGGTGCATTACGATTGCCAGTTGATTGGCGGAGTAGTGCTGCACAGTGGAAAAATTGCCGAAATGGCCACCGGTGAAGGAAAAACACTGGTTGCCACTCTGCCTATGTATCTTAATGCACTGTCAGGCAAAGGAGTACACATTGTTACTGTAAACGATTATCTTGCCAGACGAGACTCTGAATGGATGGGTCCGCTGTTTGAATTCCACGGATTAACAGTGGATTGCATCGACCGTCACGAACCAAATTCCCAGGCACGCCGCGATGCTTATCTGGCCGACATTACTTATGGCACCAATAATGAGTTTGGTTTTGATTATCTGCGCGACAACATGACCAGCAACCCCGAGGAACTGGTACAGCGTCCGCATAATTATACCATTGTGGATGAGGTTGACTCTGTATTGATTGACGATGCCCGTACACCGCTGATCATATCAGGCCCGACACCAAAAGGCGAAAACCAACTATTCGACGACTTAAAGCAGAATGTTACCAAACTATACAATGCCCAGCGAAATCTCGTAACCAAGTTGCTTTCCGAAGCCAAGGCGCTTTCTGAGGATCCGGCAAATGATGAGAATATGAAAAAAGCGGGCGAACAATTACTTCGTGCACATCATGGTTTGCCGAAGAACAAGGCGCTCATTAAATTTCTCAGCGAATCCGGGATGAAGGCGTTGTTGCTTAAAACCGGGAACTTTTACATGGCTGAACAGATGAAAAATATGCATGTCATCGATGATCAGCTTTATTTCGTGATAGATGAGAAAAACAATACCATTGAATTGCGGGATCTTGGCATCGATCTGCTGACTGAATCGTATGAAGATCCTACATTTTACATTCTTCCCGACATCGGGTTGTTTTTAGCTGAACTGGACCGACTGGATATTTCTGACGCTGAGAAACTTGAGAAGAAAGATGCCATGATGCTTGACTATTCCATCAAAACCGAGCGTGTTCATACAGTAAATCAGCTTATCAAAGCGTATGCTTTGTTTGAAAAGGATGTTGAGTATGTGGTCATGGACAACAAAGTCAAGATCGTTGATGAACAGACCGGTCGGATTCTTGAGGGAAGGCGTTATTCAGACGGATTGCATCAGGCCATAGAAGCGAAGGAAAATGTAAAAATTGAAGCCGCCACACAAACATATGCCACGGTGACCCTTCAAAACTACTTCCGGATGTATAAAAAGCTGGCCGGGATGACCGGTACGGCAGAAACGGAAGCCGGAGAGTTATGGGATATTTATAAACTTGATGTGGTGGTTATACCGACCAACAAAAAGATCGTCAGGGATGATCGGGAGGATCTTGTTTACAAAACCAAGCGTGAAAAGTTCAACGCCGTTATTGATGAAATTGAGAAACTCGTAGGTGAGGGGCGACCGAGTCTGGTGGGTACTACTTCAGTAGAGACATCGGAATTGCTGAGCCGCATGCTCAAAAGAAAGAATATTCCGCATAATGTGCTTAATGCCAAACTTCATGCCCGCGAAGCGGATATTGTTGCCGAAGCAGGCCAGGCAGGTACGGTAACCATTGCAACCAATATGGCAGGCCGTGGTACCGACATCAAACTTGGACCAGGAGTGAAAAAAGCCGGTGGTTTGGCCATCATCGGTACCGAACGTCATGAATCGCGCCGGGTTGACCGGCAGTTGCGCGGACGAGCCGGACGGCAAGGGGATCCGGGCAGTTCGCAGTTCTTTGTATCACTTGATGACGACCTGATGCGCATGTTCGGCTCCGACCGGATTGCAAAGATCATGGACAGAATGGGGATCAAGGAGGGCGAAGTTATCCAGCATTCCATGATCACCAACTCGATCGAACGGGCTCAGAAAAAGGTCGAAGAGAATAATTTCGGAGTCCGCAAACGGTTACTTGAATACGATGATGTCATGAATATCCAGCGTGAAGCCATCTACAAAAAGCGTCACCATGCCCTCTTTGGCGACAGGCTTGCTGTTGATATCTCCAACATGATCTATGATGTGTGCGAAACGATTGTATTGGATGCCCGCGAAGGACGTGATTTTAAAACCTTTAATCTTGACCTGGTCAGGGAATTTGCCGCAGATTCCCCGATTTCGGAATCAGATTTCGGAAACCTCAATAACGAAGAACTTTGCGATAACCTTTACAGTTACATTTATAAAAGATATAAATCAAAATGTGAACAAATCGCTCAAAAAACATACCCGGTCATCAAAGATGTATTTGAGAATGATACCCGATACGAAAATATCGCCATTCCGGTGACTGACGGCTTGAAAACCATGCAGGCGGTTGCAAATCTGAAAAAAGCATACAACGACAAAGGCAAGGAGGTGGTGCTCAGCATAGAAAAGGGTATCGTTCTTGGCATGATCGATAATGCCTGGAAAGAGCATCTGCGTGAAATGGATGAACTGAAGCAATCGGTTCAGAATGCGGCTTACGAACAAAAAGACCCTTTGCTGATCTATAAGTTTGAATCATTTGAGTTGTTCAAGAGTATGGTTCAGCGAACCAACAAGGAGATCACCTCTTTCCTGATCAAGGCAGATGTCCCGATCCAGGTTGATAACGTAAAGGAGGCGCAGGCGCCTCGAAAACTGGATCGCTCACGTTTGCGCGAAGAACGTTCCGACCCTTTATCACAAGCCAACACCAACACACAGGAAAAAAGTGTTGCCCAGCCTGTCAAAGTCGAGAAGAAAGTGGGGCGCAACGATCCTTGTCCTTGCGGATCGGGGAAGAAATATAAAAACTGTCACGGGGGTGTGTAACAATTGCAAAAGGCAAATACAAAATGTTAAAATTCAAACGTATTCTACTCAAACTCTCTGGCGAGGCGCTAGAGGGCAGTCAGGGTTATGGCATTGATCCACAGCGCCTGGCAATTTACAGCGCAGAGATCAATTCGGTGGTGGATGCCGGGGTTGAAGTGGCTGTTGTAATCGGGGGCGGTAATATATTCAGGGGCTTACAGGGAACAAGCGAAGGGATGGACAGGGTACAGGGCGATTACATGGGAATGCTGGCCACCGTGATCAACAGTATGGCGCTGCAGGCAGAACTGGAGAAAAAGAATGTGAAAGTAAAATTACTTTCGGGGATTGCCATCGATCCCATCTGCGAAGCAATGAGCAGGAGCAGGGCTATCAATTACCTCGGGCGGGGATATGTTGTCATTATAGCCGGTGGTACGGGGAATCCCTATTTCACCACCGACAGCGCTTCTGCGCTTCGCGCCATAGAAATTCAGGCAGACGCCATTCTTAAAGGAACCCGGGTTGACGGAGTTTACAACACAGACCCGGAAAAGGATCCCTCGGCTGAAAAATTTGACGCACTTAGCTTTGACGAAGCTTATCGACAAGGTTTGCAGATCATGGATTTAACGGCTTTCACTCTGTGTCGGGAGAACAAAATGCCCATCATTGTGTTCAACATGAACAATCAGGGAAACCTGCTCAGACTAATGCAGGGAGAACATATTGGTACGATCATCAGGTGAAAGGGAATGCAAGCAATGAAAACAATGCAGGCAATGAAAACAATGCAGAAGTTGCATGACAGTTTACATTGAGTTTTTTTATTTTTATCTTTGAATCGAAATTTTGCATGTTGCATTTTGCAACTTGCATTTTAAATTATCAATCTTAAACCATCTTGTATGAACGATGAGATAGAATTTACGCTTGCTGAGGCCAACGAGGGAATGGACCTGGCAGTACAGCATCTTGAGAAGGAACTTCAGAAGTTGCGCGCAGGCAAGGCCAGCGCACAGATGCTGGATGGCGTGAGGATTGATTATTATGGTGTTATGACCCCTGTTGATCAGGCCGCCAATATAAGTGTGCCTGATGGCAGACAGATCATTGTACAGCCATGGGATAAAAGCGTTCTTGGCCTGATCGACAAAGCCATCCAGGCTGCTAATCTGGGATTCAACCCCAAAAATGAGGGAGAAATTTTACGGATCCTTGTCCCCCCCTTGACCGAAGAGCGAAGACGTGACCTGGTAAAAAAAGCAAAAGCGGAGGCTGAGCAGGCAAAAATCAGTATCCGGAATATTCGCCGGCTGGCCAATGAAACTGCAAAAAAACTAAAAAAAGAAGGGGTTCCTGAAGATGAGGCAGATAAACTTGAGGTTGATATACAGAAACTTACAGATGAGTACAGTGCAAGAGTCGATAAGATCATCGACCTTAAAGAAAAGGATATCATGACGGTATAGCGGGCAACTTTTTTTCAGGTATGCCGTCTATTATATCGGATGAAATCATTTTTTAACGATTTTAACTCAATCAACATGAAAAAGAGCTACATATTTGTTTTGATTTTATTTCTGACGGCCATTTCTGCAAAGGCCCAGAACCCGCTTAATTGCGACTTTTCTGTTGCCGTTAAAGCATGTATTAATCAGCATGTAAAGGTGTTATACACCGGCGGGGTCTCTGCCAACGCAACCTATACATGGAACTTTGACGGTGCAGTTATCATTTCCGGCAGTGGCCAGGGCCCCTATTATGTAAAATGGGAAACTGTTGGTGAGAAACATATTGTCTTAACCATTCATTTTGAAAGCCAATTTTGTACCGCCACCAAGCCAGTTGTGGTCATTGAACAGCCCGGTTTGTTCCATATGACAGGCGGCGGGGTCGTTATTCCTGGATCACCCGGTGTCAGCGTGGGCCTAAGCGGATCGCAGACCGGGATCATATATAAACTCAGGCGCAACGGACAGAATACAGGTGTTGTCGTTCAGGGTTCCGGCCAGGCGATCAGTTTCGGCCTTCAAACTGTTCCTGGCAGTTATTCGGCCATTGCTGCAGTAGATGGATCTGAATGCATACGCGAAATGGAAGGTGATGCAATTGTGACTGCTTCGTTACCACCTCCGCAACAGGTAATATGCATGGTGACATTTGATACTGCCACAAGTAAAAATAAGATCATTTGGAATAAGCATCCCGGATATCACTTGTCGCACTATAATATATTCAGGGAAACCTATCAGAACAACGTGTTCGTAAAAATCGGAGAGGTGCCTTTTTCAAATCTCAGTGTTTTTACCGATCCCTCCTCTGATCCATTGATCAAGTCGGATAAGTTTAAAATATCTGTCACAGACTCTGCCGGCTATGAAAGTGAGAAAAGTCCATTTCACAAGACCATTCACCTGAACATCAATGCCGGCATCTATGGGTTTAACCTGATCTGGAACCATTACGAAGGCTTTGAATTTCTGACTTACAGGATTCACCGGAAGTATAACTCCGGCTCATGGGAAACTATTGATTCGGTAGCAGGCAACGTGAACTCCTATACGGATTTTTATACGACACCGGGGATCACCACCTATTATATAGAGGTACTCCGGCCTGAACCTTGCAACCCTTCGATGAAAAGCAACGGGATCCTGAGCGTGATATCCAATACGGCTGCCGCAGCGCCACTGGGAATCGGGGAAGATGCCCGAACAGGCATCCTGGTCTATCCGAACCCTGCCAGTGAGAAGCTTAACCTTGTTGTGCCTGTGAATTCAGTTTTCAGGGTTGAATTATTCAGACTCGACGGAGTTACCTTATTTAACAGCTCCGTAACGGGCCCCGGAACCGAAATAGATGTATCGGAGTTTTCAAAGGGCCTCTATATTCTCAAAATTACGGGCGACAACACTGTCATAACGAGGAAGATCGTCAAGAATTAAAAAACAACGATTTCATCAGTGAACATCCAGCAGCGCTCTCCTGCACCGGTGTGCCATGGCGGGCATTTTCCAAGGTTTTTAGCTTTTACCCTGATGTACCTTGCCTTTGAATTTGCCATGAACTGAAAATTGAATGGTTGAATGAACGCCTGTTCCTCCTTTGGTGAGATTTTACTGGAAACTTCATTGAAGGAATGATATTTTTTACCATCCGATGATAAGGCGTATTCAACTACAACAGGCAGGAAGATCCAGCTTCGCTGATTCTGGAGAAAATTCATCTGAATTGAATTGACCGGTATCTCCCGGCCCAGATCTATGATCAGGTCGAGATCGTTCCCAAGAAACCCCTGCCATTGACCGTTGCGGTGGTTTATTGATCCGCGCAACCCATCGTTAAGTGTTGCAATGCCTTGTCCGGCATAACGTTCGGAAAAATTCGTTATATACTTTACCGGCTTGCCTATGGCATGATGAAAAATGAGCGGCATCTCTGTGATCTTCTCTTGTAACTGCCCGTCAACAAAAACCCCTGCTTTGATAATCCCGTTGGTTTTTATTTCAAACGGTCCGGAATAGGCAGGGGAGGATGGTGTTACATCGTTTCCGTCGATGGTGTATCGGATGGGTACACCAAGCTGTTCAGATCCAAGGATCACGCGGACAGCATTTGACTTTTTGTCAAATTCCGTATGCACATCTACTTTGAAGGATCCTTTGCTGTAATTGACCTGCATGGCATTCAGCCGTTTGAATTGGCTGGTCATACGATACTGGAAATCGCTCCAGTTTCTTAACTTCTTTGGCGACCACACCACCTCCGACAGCGCAATCATGCGGGGGACAGCCATGTATTCAGCATGGGCAGGGGTGGGGATATATTCCGTCCACACATTCCCTTGCGCTCCCAGAATATGTTTTGCCTGTTCGCCGGACAACGCTGCAGGCGTAGGTTCATATTCATATACCTTTTTCAGTGTTGTAAATCCGCCGATGGCTTTTAGTTCTGAAGCCGGATCAGCCTGGTAATAGTCAAAATAGCAGTGAGAAACCGGGGTCATGATGGCATCGTGTCCCTGCTTTGCTGCAGCGATACCCCCTTCAACACCACGCCACGACATTACTGTTGCCTCCGGAGCAAGGCCGCCTTCGAGGATCTCGTCCCATCCGATCAACCGTCGGTTTTTTGATGCAATAAATTTTCCGATCCGCCTGATAAAATAACTTTGCAGCTCTTTTTCGTCCTTCAAGCCATCTGTTTTGATCCGTTCCTGACATCTCTGACAATTTTTCCAGTTGGTTTTGTCCGCCTCATCTCCTCCAATATGGATGTATTTCGAAGGAAATAGTTCCATGACCTCTGAAAGTACATCTTCCAGAAAAGTAAAGACCGAATCGTTGCCGGCACAAAGAATATCGACGTTGGGCCAGTAACTGCCCGGGGGAACTGTAAACGGCCCGCCGGTGCATGAAAATTGCGGATAGGAGGCAAGTACTTCAAGGGAATGTGCCGGCATCTCGATCTCAGGAATAATAGTAATATACCGGTCTGCAGCATATTGTACGATTTCACTGATATCATCCTGAGTATAAAAACCACCGATGGTTGCCTTTTCACCCGCTTGCTGAGGAGGACGTTCATTCCAGGGCTTGTCCTCACGGTCAACATGCCATGCTCCAATCTGTGTCAGTTTCGGGTACTTTTTTATTTGGATCCTCCATCCATTGTCATCTGTAAGGTGCCAGTGAAAAGTGTTCATCTTGTACATGGCGATCAGGTCTATGTAGCGTTTGATGAATTCCTTGGAAAAAAAATTGCGTGAAACGTCCAGATGCATTCCCCGATATGGGTATCTTGGGTAATCTTTGATGCTGACCGATTTCAGGTGCAACTTCTGTATCGTCGCTGAAAGATCCTTTCCATAGAATTCTGGCGGGAACAGTTGAAACAGCGTTTGCATCCCATAAAAAAGGCCGGCGGCGGTTTTTGCGGTAAGATGAACCTGTTTTGGACTTATCCTCAGGTCATAACCCTCCTCGGGTACCGATGTTCGGTTCAACCCTAAACCAAATACAATCGCCGGCAGGTTTTTATTTTCTTTGGTCAACGCTTTAACCTCAAGCTGCGGACCTCCCGATTGACTGATCCTGTCGGCAAAATACCGGGCTATCTTCATCACTGCTTCATGATCACCCTTCACGAGTACCGGGGTAGTTCTGTTGATTACGAACTCACCCTTGCCGGTTTTCATCATCACCGGTTTGGGGACAACTGCGGCCGATGTTGAATCGATAATATTATTTGCCTGAACAGTACAAGTGATCAGAAACAGGGACAAAAAAAACGGAACTTGACGCATAAGCAGGATATTGAATGTGATTTTAGCAAAATGATTGAATTTATCAACACCACCAATTTCGATTCGGAGGACACGGAGCTAATCGGGATCAAAAATACAAAGAAATTTTTCGGTATTTTCGCTGCAAATAAACCGGACATACGTTATGACAAATTCTTCTTCTTCAAAAAGTTTTTCTTCCTTTCCCAAAAACTTCTGGACAGCCGTTTCGATGGAGTTTTTCGAGCGCGGATCCTATTACGGGGTAATGTCGGTTTTGTCGGTATATCTTGTGTTGTCGAAAAATGACGGAGGTCTGGGCTTTTCTAAAGAGAGCGTGGGTGTGATTAAAAGCACCATTACACCATTGCTCTATTTTCTTCCAATTTTATCAGGCGCCATCGGTGACCGCTTCGGATACCGTAAGGTGCTATTCTTCGCTTTCTTTACCATGAGCCTTGGATACTTATTTGCCGGGTTTTCAACTACATATGTTACTGTGTTTGGCAGCCTGATCCTGATGGCATTGGGCGCTGGTTTTTTTAAGCCCATGATCTCGGGAACCATTGCACGTGTGACTGATGATTCAAATTCATCGCTGGGGTTCGGAATATTTTACTGGTCTATTAATCTGGGCGCTTTTCTGTTTCCATTGATTCTCGTACCTTATCTGAAATCAATATCCTACAATTACATTTTCTTTATGGCAGCGATCGGCACAGGCTGGTTGTTGTTGTTGAATTATTTCGTTTTTGAGGAGCCTACGGGATCCCGGGTTGCAAAACCACTCAGCCAGGTCTTTAAAGAGATGCTCACCATTTTGCGTGATTATCGTTTTATCCTGATGCTCGTGATCTATTCGGGATTCTGGATCATGTATTTTCAGGTTTATGATTCAGTGCTGTGGTATTTAAGCGAGCGGGTGGACATGACGGGTTTCAACAATTTCATCAATGGTATTCTCTCTTTGTTTATCGACCGACCCAACTGGAAATTCGATGCTGAACATGTCACTGTGATGAATGCGGGAGCCATCATTTTACTTCAACTCCTGGTATCCAGTCTGGTACGCAAAACAAAAGCGCTCCCCACCATGATTTTTGGCATTTTACTTGGCTCGATCGGCATGGGAATGCTGGCCATCTCTCCCAGTGGGTGGATCTTTCTGGCCTCCATGTTTATTTTCACCATCGGGGAAATGATCGCCCATCCAAAATTCATTGCCTATGTGGGTTTGATCGCCCCGCAGGATAAGAAAGCGCTGTATCAAGGCTGGTCGTTCATGTACGGCGTGATCGGCAGCGGGGTTGGTGGCATTCTTGGCGCTGCACTTTATGTCAGGTTCGTAGAAAAGATGAACCAGCCTTCCTTATTATGGTTAACCTTCAGCATGATCGGGGTTGTCACGATCATCGGGCTATTGTTGTTTAACCGGTTCCTGGTTCCAAAAAAGTAATTTACCCGTTACCTATTTGTCTGAATATCCCTGTTTTTCTAATTCCGGGAAAAATAAATGTACGCCATAAATCTTATGGTACATTTTGATATATAGTTTAATACAGATTGTCCTGAGTTTTTTATACCGTTTATCCAGAAGATTTTTCTACGGGTTTACCCAATTGACAATCAATTATATCCGATGTAATTTTGTGCAGAATAAAATATTTATTTCAATGGATTTTTTAATAATGAAGATCCTGATGAACCATATGCAAGGCAAAATGAACCGGAAACATAACATTATATCTGTTTTTTCAAAGATTATTAATACAAGAAATTCAGATCTTTCTCCTTGTTTTTTTCCTTCAAAGTGAAACCCTAAACAGGTTTGTTCGTAGAACCTACCGATTTAGAGGTAATTATAAAAATGCATCAACCAGAAGGCCGGAATGATTTCAGTTGGAAGCAAGATTTTTTAAATTGATGACACCTAAAAAAAAATGATAATAATAATATATGAAGTGATATATAAATTAACCTCTCAAAATAAATCGATATGAAAAAGAAATTATTAATGACCGGTTTGACATTTTTGTTTATGTTTTTCTCTCACTGGCTTTATGCACAGGTGGGAATTAACACTGATGGCAGTCAGCCTGATCCGTCGGCCATGCTCGATGTTAAATCGGCAGTTAAGGGCTTTTTACCACCCCGTGTTGCGTTGACATCGCTTCATACAACTGCTCCGGTCGCATCACCGGTCGCTGTTGGTTTGCTGGTGTATAATACTGCAACAAACGGTGATGCGCCCGCTAACGTGGTTCCTGGTTATTATTACTGGAATGGTGGCAGATGGGTTGCCGTTACACCTCCTTCAGGCGTTAATCCAGGAGAAATGCTCTTTTGGAATGGATCTGCGTGGGTGACGATACCCGGAGGAACACATGGTCAAAAACTATCTTTTTGTGATGGTGTGCCGGTTTGGGGAGGTTGTTTTGCCTTAGTGACCACCGTACCTGTTGCAAACATCACGCAAAGTGGCGCTGATTGCGGAGGAGATGTTCCCTCAGACGGAGGGTCGCCTGTTATTGAACGCGGTGTGTGCTGGAGTACATCTCCAAATCCAACGACGGAGGATGACAAAATTTCGGATGGAACCGGGCCAGGCGCTTTTGTCGTCCATATTGAAGGGCTCGATCCAAGTTCAACCTATTATGTCAGGGCTTATGCAACCAATGATGCCGGAACCAGTTACGGGAATGAAGAGGCATTTTCAACAGGCGCGTATTACGGAGCCCCGGTCACAAGGATCCCGCTTCTTTCAACATGCCCCAATTCATCCACCAATATTCCGATAACTGTTACAGACTTTATCAATATTGGCGCCATTTCGTTAACTCTCCAATATAATTCATCCGCGCTTACCTATGTCGGCTCTTCAAATTCATCCGGCTATCCGGGGTTATCATTTAATGGCACTGTGCCGGGAGAGGTTACCATAACAGGTTTCGCAACCCAGGGTGTCACTTATCCGGATTATACGGTACTATTCACCTTGGAGTTTGCCTATGTAAGCGGTATGACTGAGTTGAACTGGTATGATGATGGAACATCATGTCAATATCGCGATGGTGGTCAGGAGGTGTTGAATGATCAACCGACTGCCTCATATTATATTAATGGCTATGTTAGTGAGCGCAGTGAAGTGGGGATCCCCATTTTTGCAGATGGAGCTATTTCAGCCCGTTGTCAGGGAATGGCAACTTATGCATACACTGCGACCGCGGCCAATTCAACCGGAATGCTTTACAGCCTTGATGCCATCAGCACAGCAGCGGGAAACAGCATCGATACAAACACCGGGGAGGTGAACTATACGGCAAGCTGGACGGGTACTTCTGTGATTACAGCAAGTGCTGACGGGTGTAACGGACCTAAATATTCAGAACATACGGTAACCATTCATCCTCTGCTACCTGTCAGTATTTTGGTAACTGAATCGGCCAATCCGGTTTGCACCGGCACCCAGGTTACCTTCAACACCACTCCGGTTAATGGCGGAACTGCACCATTATATCAATGGAGCGTTTGTGGAACGAATGTTCCGGGCGCTACCAATGCCTCATTTGCCTATGTTCCGGCAGACGATGATGCCATCAAATGTATGATGACCTCAGATGTAACATGCCCGGGCGGAAACCCGGTTACTTCGAATCTTGTTATTATGGAAGTCAACCCACCGGTCACCGTTGGCGTATCGATTGCAGAATCGGTTAATCCGGTTTGCCCTGGAACCAACGTTATGTTCACAGCAACCCCGGTAAACGGAGGGACCTCACCACAATATCAGTGGAAATTGAATGGGACTGATATCCCGGGCGCCACCAGCGCCTCATATTCCTATATCCCGGTCAATGGCGATTATCTCAATTGTGTACTGACCTCCAATGCAAACTGTTCAAGTGGAAATCCGGCAACATCCAACAACGTGACTATGACAGTTAACTCACAGGTTCCTGTAAGTGTATCGATTGTGGCATCCGATAATCCTGTTTGTTACGGTACTTTGGTAACTTATACTGCAACACCGGTCAATGGTGGTACAAATCCAACTTATCAATGGTTGATGAACAATATTAGCATTCCGGGCGCTACCAATGCAACCTATCAGGTGATCCCGGTCAATGGCGATCAGCTCAAGTGTGTTCTTACCTCTACTGCCGCTTGCCCGACCGGAAATCCGGCAACATCAAATATCATATCGATGGGTGTAACTCCCTTACTTGCTGTTGGCTCGATAGGCTCCGATCAATCAATCGGGGAGAATACGACCCCTGCTGAACTGATTGGTGTTCCGCCATTGAACGGTACATCACCGGTATACCAGATGCAACATTCTACCGACAACATTTCCTTCTCTGATATAAACGGAGCAACCACGCTGAATTACCAGCCGGGTTCACTCGCTGTGACCACCTACTACCGGCAGGTACAAAATGCCTCGGGTGTTTGTGGCGGACCGTTGATGACCAATGTGGTTACTATCACGGTCAACCCATACGTAGAAGCCGATGTCACCATTGATGCCAACCCGACGGAAGCAATGTGTGCCGGTACCGATATTGCCTTTACCGCAATCCCGGTGAACGGAGGAACAACCCCTGCATACCAGTGGAAAGTCAATGGAAACAATACGGGCATCGACAGTCCTTCATTTATCTATGCACCGCAAAACGGTGATGAAGTAAAGTGTGTGATGACCTCGAGCCTGGTCTATGTTACAAATAACCCGGCAAACTCGAACATCATTCCGATGTCGGTGATCCCTGTTCCTGATCCGGCAAGTGTAAGTATTGCCGCACTTCCTGCCGGACCTGTATGTGCAGGTACACAGGTTGTTTATACTGCGACTCCGGTAAACGGAGGTGCATCGCCCACTTATCAATGGAAAGTGAATGGTGTCAATGCAGGGACAAACAGTTCAGAATACACCTACGTACCGGTTAACGGAGATGTGGTGGTTTGTCATCTTACATCAAATGAGGCTTGTGCATCAGAAATTCCGGCTGTTTCAAATGAAAAAACCATGACGGTAAATCCTGTTTTACCGGTGAGCATTTCTGTTTCACCATCGGATAATCCCGTTTGTGCCGGCACGGGTGTGACATACACATCGTCCGTCACCAATGGAGGCACGACCCCGTCATATCAATGGAAGGTCAACGGAATTGCGGTATCAGGTGCAACGGATGCAACTTACTTATACGTACCTGCTGATAACGATGCAGTCACTTGTATACTAACATCCTGTGAAACCTGCACGACCAACAATCCTGCAACATCCAATTCAATAAATATGATTGTGGATCCGATTTTACCGGTAACCATTACCATATACCCATCTGCCAATCCGTCGTGTGCCGGGGCTTCAGTCTTATTCAGTTCTAACATCGATAATGGTGGTTCACCACCCGCTTACCAATGGAAATTGAACGGATCACCTATCGGTGGGGCAACCAATTCCACATACTCATACGTTCCGGCCGATGGTCATGCGATCTCCTGTGTGCTGACATCCAATGCGACTTGTTCAACAGGGAGTCCGGCAACTTCAAACGTGGAGAACATGACCGTTAACCCGGTTGTGCCGGTCAGTGTTTCCATAACCGCCAGTGTTTATGCAGTAATGCCTGGCACTCAGGTAACCTATACGGCAAATCCCGTAAACGGAGGAACATCGCCAAGCTACCAATGGAAAGTAAATGGCGCTTCTGTCGGAACCAACAGCGACACATATGCTTACAACCCAAACAATGGGGATAAAGTAACTTGTGTAATGACCTCTGGCCATTCCTCAAATTGCTTATCAAACAATCCCGCCACCTCAAACAAACTCACTATGATTGTTTATACCACAGGGACGCCTTGCAACGGGCTTCCGACGGTATCCTATGGTGGTTTGACCTATAATACCGTTCAAATTGGAACACAATGCTGGATGAGGGAGAATCTTAACATCGGGACCCGGATAAGCAACACCGTTGTGCAGACCAACAACGCTGTCATTGAAAAGTATTGCTACAACGACTCCACGTTGAATTGTGATGTTTACGGAGGTTTATACCAGTGGAATGAGTTGATGCAGTACGTAACCACCCAGGGCGCGCAGGGGATATGTCCATCCGGATGGCATGTACCTACGGAGGACGAATTTATTACCCTGGCAACTTATGTTGGCGGCGCACCTGTAGCGGGAGGAAAACTGAAAGAGGCGGGAACGTTACACTTCAGGCCACCCAATACCAGCGCCACCAATGAATTTGGATTTACCGCACTGCCTTCGGGATACAGCTACAACAACAGCATATTCAGCAATATCTACCAGACAGGATATTTCTATACTTCAACGGATTCTCAGCCATCGGGCGTAGTTTTCCGCAGTGTTTCATTGTCGGTTGCATCGCTGGGCACCTACTTCAATTATAAAACAACCGGAAACCCGGTGCGGTGTCTGAAAAATTAAATCGGGATTACTCATAA
This sequence comes from Bacteroidales bacterium, assembly GCA_030681475.1. Lineage (GTDB taxonomy): Bacteria > Bacteroidota > Bacteroidia > Bacteroidales > FEN-979 > CAIVAT01. The sequence continues at coordinate 89,731 of JAUXWT010000100.1, forward strand.
AGCTCGGATTACTTATCCAAAAATCACCCCATCCCCAAGCCCTCGTTCATCACTGAGCGGGGGCTTTTTACATTTTGATTAAAAAGTTTTACGGATATAGCTATATTATGTAAATTTGTGGAATAGTAGTAAATTGTAAATTTATCGATCATGAAAACACTTTTCTTAATGCTGGCATTTTATGTTGTTTCTGTTTTTCCGGCTTTTCCACAATCAAATGCTGACAAAACAGAACCTCCTCGGTTTGTTTGCGGTGAAACTTTCAAGGATTCGCGGGATGAAAAGACATACAATACGGTGCTGATAGGCAGCCAGTGCTGGATGAAAGAGAACCTCAACATCGGCAGCCGGATCAAAGGAACCCAGGAGCAGGCAGACAATGGGATCATCGAGAAATACTGCTATGACGACCTGGATGAAAACTGCGATGTTTATGGCGGGATATACCAGTGGAATGAGGTGATGCAATATAAGACTTCACCGAAGGAACAAGGGGTCTGCCCCACGGGTTGGCATATCCCTGACCAGGAAGAATGGGACACCCTGGTTGCTTTTCTCGGGGGTGATGTGGCTGCCGGCGGAAAGATGAAAGAGGCCGGAAGTACCCATTATCTTACACCCAACTTCGGGGCGACAAACAAAAGTGGGTTCACGGCCTTACCGGGAGGCTACAGCTATGCCACCGGCAGTTACTATTTTGATAAACTTCACGGAGTCGGCTACTTTTGGTCTTCAACAACTGAAAATGAGACCGATGTGTGGATCCGCACCCTCGGCTCAGCCAATGAAAGAATTGGCCGGTATTTGAATTACAAGACTACCGGGAGTTCGGTGAGATGTCTGTTGAGTGAGTGAACGCATCCGCTTGTCCGCTTGTCCGCTTGTCCAATTTTCCAATTTTTCTCCGAAAAACACATCCATTTCGTATTTTGACAGATGTTGTTATGGTTTGTTTTCTGTCAGGATAAAAAAACATATCAATTTGTTAGGCTAACAACATTAATTGTTATATTAGCCCTCAATTTCAACATATGTATGATGGGTTCCTGTGAAGATTTGAACTTCAATATCTATTGAGATAGTTTTAATATATTCATTTGAATATAAGTAATTTAACCAATGAGTATTTGAATTTCCCATTGACTTACTTGAATGTTTTTATTGGAAATTGTAAATATTCGTGCACACGATTAATGGATGAATGACTTATTATTTCTGATCATGAAACCTTTGTTGGCATAACATTGTATAATCAATAATGTCATACCGGCATACATAAGGTCAAATTTTGAATTACCAAAGTAGCACAATTTATAGATATAAAGTTACACGCATTAAATCAAAACTATCATGAAACAAAGATTATTGGACTTTTTTATAAAAGCGCAAATCATCCTGATGGTGATGTTCGCGAGTATCGAGGGGTATTCGCAAGTATCTAACACGGGTTGTGTCTCCGCACAATGGGGCATTGATGCCGGATTATATTCGGGCATTGTTGAATATGGCGCCGGTACTCCGGCTTTGAATTCAAATGACTGGTTTCTTGGGCCCTCCGGGCATGCGGTAATTGATCAGACAGATGTAGCTGCCATGAAGGCGTTATTGCAAGCACCGGGCAACCCAACTTATCTAAGAACACAGTCATATCCAAAGGTCAGCATTGTGGATGGGCAAATTCTTGTTGATGCGGTTTTTGCCAGGGATCATTTTGGAGGAACAGGATTTATTGATCCAACATCTTATAATACGGCCAGTAAAAACGGTGAAGATCCTGCCATATGGGATCCGGGACCCGCGAACGTTTTAGGGAAGAACGATATTATCGACATTGCGGGCCACATGTTCCGCAGCGGAGGCACTAATTTCGATGATCTTTGGTTTGTCGGCTTATTTAACATGGCTGAGCCAGGGGGTACATCGTATATGGATTTTGAATTTTATGTGCAATCCGTAAGTCTGGTTCCCAAAACCGGGGGAGGAATTAAATTTACTTCCGGCGGACCGCAATTAGGGCATACGGCATACAACTTTGTACCTGATCCATTAAATCCCGGAAAACATAAGATCAGCAAAGTTGGCGACTTTATTTTTAGCGTGGCGCTTGAAGCCGGCACTGGCACCGTTGTTGAAACACGGATATGGGTAAGCAGGACCGACTGGATGAACATAACACCGCTAACTTTCAACTGGGCGGGAACATTCGATGGCGCTTTTAACGGGTCCCCATACGGATATGCAGGTATTGTACCTTTGGGATCCGGCGAAATTTGTGGTTATGTGAACGCAGCAGGGCAAACTCCGCTTGCGCCACCCTGGGGGACCAAAAACACCAAAACCAATACCTGGGGCACAACCTATCAACCCTATTCATTGGCAGAAGTTGGCATAAATCTGACAGCTTTGGGAATGGATCACTCCTCATTATCCGGAGCTGATCCCTGCTACTTTCCGCTTAATACGTATATTATTAAAACTCGTGCCTCTGCATCATTCACCGCCCAGCTGAAAGATTTTGCCGGACCGTATGGATGGGGACAGCCCGACGTAACCCTTAGCGCAAGCGACCCCTATATCTCATGCGACGTCTCCCTCATTACTATTACAGCCAATCCGCAAAGGAGTGATGTCACTTACGCCTGGTCAACCCTAAGTGGAAATATTGTAAGCACCCCAAACCCATGGGAAATTATAGTAAACAAACCCGGAACATACACGTTAACAGTAACTTTGCCAACTAATTGCCCCATCCAGGTTCGGAGCATAACGATACCCATGGATCTTTCAAAACCATTCTTTAATGAACCACCTGTGATTACCAAAACTGTGTCGTGTAACGGAAATGACGGTTCCATTACAGTTACTGTTACCGGGGCAACACCGCCTTATACCTTCTCATGGACCAAGGACGGCAGTCCTTACACCACCACTGCCAACCCTACCATCACAGGTCTTGCACCAGGAACGTATGCGGCAACAATCAAAGGCACGTATGCCTGCGAGATAACCACAGGAGGAATCATTATGGCGCCAAGAATCCCGGTTATCATCACACCATCTCTAACCCATGCTGCATGCTTCGGATTTAAAAACGGCGCTGTCAACCTGAGCATTAGCGGAGGTCAAACGCCATTATCATATTTATGGTCAACCGGTAATACATCGCAAAACCTGCTCAATATCGGAGCGGGGGGATACACGGTTACCGTTACGGATGCAGACGGTTGCATGACTGTTGGCAATTATACCATCACAGAACCAACCGCCATATCTGCCACCATTGTAAAAACAAACGACACCGACCCCGATCCGCTGGTGGGAAATGGCACAATCACCCTGACTGTTACCGGAGGGACTCCGTCATATATCTTTAACTGGGCAGGACCGGGTGGTTTTAGCAGCGTTGCAAAAGATCTGACCGGTTTGAAATACGGCAGCTATTCAGTCACCGTTACCGATGCAAGCGGCTGTACCAAAACAGCTTCAGTGTTTATTTACGAACCCGAAATTTGCAACGATGGCATTGACAACGACGGAGACGGGCTGAACAATTGCGATGACAGCGATTGCATCCCCCCGGCGCCGGGAACAATTACCCCTGGTAACCCGACACCCTGTGTCGGTATTGCCGTAACCTATACCGTACCTCTGTTCGCTTACGACAGCTATTTATGGGCAGTGCCAGCAAACGCCACCCTTAACAGCGGGCAGGGAACCAATTCCATTTATGTTACCTGGACTTCAACTGCCGGCGGTCAGATATGTGTGAAAGGGAAAATATATGATTGCCTGAGTAGTCCTTCATGCATTTCGGTGAGCGTTTCAGCGGTGCCTCCAACTCCCGGGACAGTAACTATTGAAAACAACTAAATGCAGTTTTGGAACAAATCAACCTCAGTGTGAAAAAAATGAAAACAAAAAACACATATAGTCACCCCCATGCAGGAAATTATCTAACCAACATGATTATGAAAAATATTTACTCCATAATGGCTCCCGCTCTTTTATTTAAACTGATTTCTGGCAAATTGATTACAATAGTCCTGTTAGCGGCCTTGTTATTTGCGGGTGCGAACCCTGCTGAGGCGCAGGCGCCGGTGAATAAGCAGTTATACCTGAAAACAGGAGGGCTGCTTGACCGGGTAGTTCCCACGAGTGGGTCATTCCAATCTACGGTGAACTTATTCAAGCAAACAGCATCCATCAGCGGCACACCAGCTTTTGCTAAGTCTTTTCCTCCAGGGGGCGGCGCGGCAAGCCCATTGACCATCAGCAGCTATACTACCCCGGCAGGTTCAAACCGCCTGATGATTGTAACGGTAGTTTCTGACCCGGAAAATGTTTCCCCGCCAAATAACTCTGTTGTTACCAGCGTTACATACGGAGGTGTGGCTTTGACCAAACTTGATGAGGCAATCAATCCGACAAATGTAAAAGTCGAGCTCTGGTATTTGAAAAATCCTGCTGTTTCTACGGCCGATGTTGTTGTCAACTGGACACCTACTACTGCCCTGCAACTCATTGCAGGCGTAACTACATTAAATGACACAGACCCTGATGCTCCATTCGGACCTGTGGCTAAATCCACAGGAAGTCTGGCAAATTCGACAATCAATGTCACTTCGGAGGTCGGTGATTTTATTTTTGATGCCATTGGAGATGTGAAGTCAGTAATGACAGCAGTTAGTCCACAAATACAAAATTACAATGAAACTTCAAATAAAATTGGAACTGCTTCGAGCCGTAAGGTTGGCATAGCCGGGAGTACTTCCATGGGCTGGACCTTCTCATCATGTCCCTTTGCCCATATAGGAGTTGCCATTAAAGGTCAATCCAATGATGTTACTTTTGCCCAAAGTCCTGTTATGTGCGGCTCATTTACCATTAAGGCAGGTCAAACCATCACCATATTGGCCAATGCAGCGGTAACGTCGGGTACAGCAAGCGGGGCAACGCTCCCCGTGGGTGTTGTATTGAAACATGGAGCAATAACAATTTTCACAAGCAGTATTGCAGCGAATTCAGGATTAGGTGCGAATGGTACAACTGGAACCTTGACCTGGGCAGGAACCATTGGTTCTGATTACATTGTACCTCCTTCCGGCGTACTTACCCTGAATTTTTATAATGATTATACATCCGCACAATTTCGGATAGATTATGATGCAACGAGCAAACAATCCAGGGTCACATTACCAACAACCACATATATAAACATCAATAACCACAGCGTTTACAATTCAGTTTATTCAGGAGGTTCCACTATTACACAAAGAGCCGTGGGTGTTACTAATTATATACGGACCGTGGTTAGCGACCCGTTTGGATTTAGCGATATTACCGGTCTGAACCTCGTCATCAATGGAGGCGCTCCAATCGCCGCCACTTCTGTGAATACATCGGGTTGTACACGCACCTATGAATATGCATGGACACCTACTGTTTCCGGCACATACAACATTCAAGCCACTGCTTTTGAAGGTACCGAAGGCACTGTAACAGCTGTTTCAACCATCACCGGATTCCAGGTCGTACAACCTTCTTTGACTGTGAATAAAACCATATCATCACCGGCAAGCGGCCCATATACCATTAATAGTAATATTGTTTATAATATAGCAATCCAGAACACAGGGCAATCGACCCTCACATCCTTACCTTTGCAAGATCTGTATTCCACAAGTTGCCTTCAATATGTAAGCTCATCTGTTACTCCCAACAATATTTCCGGGGGTGTAATCACCTGGAACAACATTGGTACGCTTACTCCTGGCAGTACAACCAATGTTACCCTGACCATGAAAGTGGTTGGCGCTTGCAATCCGGCTGCCAATACTGCCAGGGTGGAAAACGCCAAGGATAACCTCAACTATGTGGCGGTCACGCAAACATCAACGGTTAACTTTACTACCAATCAACCACCTGTTGCTAATGCAGACTCATATTGCCTCCAGGCATCCACAGCGTTAAGTGTTTTAAGTAACGATACAGACGCTGATCTGGTCGGTTTTCTTTCAGTTCCGGCGAATGCTGCTTTGTACAATGTTTCCATTGTTTCGGGTCCGGCAAAAGGTTCGGTCCTTGTTAACGGAGATAAGACAATTCAATTTAATCCTTTGGGCGGCATTGCCATGAGTGAAAATAATACGGTAACATTCGTTTACCGCGTTGCAGAAATAGCTTACCCGGCCCTTTATTCCGATGCCACGGTATCCATTCTTTACTCCGTAGTGAATACGCCGCCAACTGCTGTAGCTGACGCTGCGAATACCACTTCGGAGTTGCCGGTTGTGATAAACGTTTTGGCAAATGATTCCGACCCGGATGGAACCATGACAGTTTCGCAGATTACCTCAGGCCCCTCCTATGGCTCAGCAATTATAAACGCTGATCATACGATTACCTACACACCATTTTCAGGTTTTGAAGGCACAGATGTTTTTACATATCAGGTTTGTGATAATGGATGTCCGACTCCGGTACAATGCGCTTCTGCAGCAGTAACCATACAGGTCGTGTTTGCCTATTATGTATGTCAGGATGGATCCAGTACAATTAGTGTTAATGCCGTACCAGGTGCTACTGGTTATATATGGACATTGCCGACCGGGGCCATTCCTGCTTCAGGAACTGTAACCGGTAGTCCGATAATTAGCGTAAATTGGTCCGGTGTTTTGGTTGGTTCGCATCAGGTATGTGTAAAACCCGAGAACAATTGCGGTCCGGGAACAGATCAGTGCGTGAACATCGTTGTCAGCAAACCGATATTAACCCTGACTCCCCATGATGTTGCCTGTAATGGTTATAACAGTGGATCAATTGACCTGGGTATTAGTGGAGGTATTGCACCCTTTACATTTGCATGGACAAAATCAGGCAGCCCTGGATTCAGCGCCAGCGTTCAAAATCCGGAGGGTCTGTCTTCCGGTATATATTATGTAACTGTTACCGATAAATCCGGCTGTGCTGCGACCGGAAGTACAACCGTCAGCCAGCCTGCCACAGCATTGCAGGTATCTGGTGTTGTGACCAATGAAAACCCATATGGTTCAGCCAATGGTTCGGTTGTAATTACTGCCACCGGAGGCACTCCATCTTACATTTATGCATGGAGCAATGGCGTTACGACTAAAGACATTACGGGACTTGCAGGGGGGGGCTATACCATAACTGTTACAGACGCCAATGGCTGCCAGGTTATTAAATCGTTTACCATAAACCAGATTGGCGGCCCTCTGTCGGTCAGTTCAATTACCAAAACCAATGTCCTGTGCTATGGTCAAAACACCGGGACCATTGACCTTGAGGTTATTGGCGGGGCAACACCGTATAGTTACATTTGGTCGAACAGCGCTACAACACAAGATCTTACAGGATTAACGGCTGGGACTTATTCTGTTACTGTGACTGATAATGTAGGAGCAAAAGCTTACTCGAGTATTGCCATCACACAACCTGCAGCAGCGCTTGCGGCATCGACCTCCGTGACCAATGTAACTTGTTATAACCAGGGCAACGGTTCGGTTTCGTTGAGCGTCTCCGGTGGCACTGTTCCAAGAACCTATTTATGGAATACAGGAGCCATAACCCAGAATCTGATGAATGTAGGTCCGGGAAATTATTCAGTGACCGTGACCGATGCCAATGCTTGTCAAACCATAGCATCAGCCTCCATAACGGAACCCTCCATCATTTCTGTTTCCGGAGTGGTTACCAATACATCCTGCTCTCCTGCTGTTGGTGGTACCATTACACTAACAGTAACAGGTGGTACAGCCGGGTATACTTATCTGTGGTCAAACGGAGCTACCACCAAAGACATCAGTGGATTATTGCCCGGTTCTTATGGCGTTGCGGTTACAGATGCTGCGGGGTGTAAAACCGGAAAGAACTTTACAGTGAAAGAATCCTGCATTGAGGTTGCAAAATCGGTTGTTGAAGGACCCCTAAACAACCAGGATGGCACCTACAGCCTGACCTACCAGGTAAAGGTGAAAAACACCGGCAATACCAACCTGTTTAATATCCAGGTAACAGATAACCTGATCACAACATTCCCTGCTCCTGCAGCTTTTTCCGTGGTCAGCACCAGCAGTGCAAAGTTTGCGCTTGGTTCTTTTACCGGGATCACTCCAAATATCAGCCTGCTGGCTACCAGTCAAAGTCTGATACCCGGTGAAGAGGGTTTGATCAATATTACTTTAACGTTAACACCCGGCGTCCTTTCTTCATCATACACCAACACGGCTTACGGAAGTGGTACGGATATCAATGGGTTGCCTTCCACCGATGATGGACCGGTACAGGTGAATTTTACCGAATCACCGGTAATTGGGATTGCCAAACAATTGACGGGCGACCCCATGATCAACCCAGATGGTTCATTTGACCTCGAATTCACGTTTAAGGTTCGAAATTACGGTGATGTACCCTTACAAAATGTTCAGGTAACCGACGACCTCTTAAATGCTTTTGGGGCTGGCGCCACAATAACAGTGTTGAGTCTCACCAGTTCCGACATGGCTGTGAACAGTCCCGGCTACAATGGTACAACAAATTTGAACCTCCTGCTTGGTACGGATGACATGATTGTGAATGAAGTCAATACGATCGCCCTGAGCCTCAGGGTAACTCCTTCCGGCACCGGTACCTTTTATAACATTGCCGCCGCAAGCGGTTATGGCCCGGGCGGTACGCTGGCAACTGATGATTCACAGGATGGTATTTCTCCAGACCCGGATAACGATGGCAATCCGAAAAACAATGATGTCCCGACACCTGTCACCTTTCCTGAAAATCCCGAGATTGGTGCGGCCAAACTTTTGGTTGGAACACCTGTGAATAACAATGACGGAACCTACTCCGTAACCTATGAAATTACAGTTAAAAACACCGGAGACGTGGGATTGGTAAATGTGCAGGTTACAGATAACCTGACAACAACATTCAGCGGTAAACCGGTAGTGAAAACAGATTTGAGCAGCGCCTATTTCCACATAAACAATTTATATGACGGCACGAGTAATTTTAACCTGCTGACCGGATCCGACATCCTGGCGGTGGGCGCTCAATATACCATCCTGCTTACAGTTAAGGTGACACCTGGTTCAGACCTTGGCCCGTATAATAACAGCGCCACAGCCAGTGGTTTAAGTATTTTTGGCACTGAGGTTGATGATGTTTCGCATAACGGTATTGACGTTGACCCCGAAAACAACGGTACTGCCGACAATAGTGATCCAACACCTGTTAGCTTTACTGAAGCGCCCAAAATGGGACTAGCCAAATCGGTCGCCACCGTTACAAATAACAATGATGGAACCTACACTGTGGACTATACCATTTATGTCAAGAACATGGGCAATGTGCTGCTCACAAATGTGCAGGTAAGCGACAACCTGGCAACAACCTTTAGCGGCGCATCCTCATTTTTAGTGCAAAACGTTTCAGCCACTGAGGGGTTGACAGTCAATTTCCCCGGTTATAATGGTTCGGGTGTTGCCAATTTACTTTCTGCACCAAACAGCAATGTGGCTTACAATACCATAGCCACTATCAGTCTCTCGGTTTTGGTTACACCGGGTACCAAATTGGGCATATACAATAACTCGGCAAGTGGAACAGCCACCGGAGCGGGAGGAACGGCAGTTGCCGATGTATCTTATGATGGCTCGGATCCAGACCCTGATGGAGATGGAAATCCCAACAATAATACCCTGCCTACACCGGTTAGTTTTGAGGAAGATCCTCAGATAAGCGTTACCAAGGGTATTTATGGCAGTGTGGTTGATAATTTAAATGGGACCTATACATTGACCTATGAAATACAGGTAGAAAACACCGGCGATGTTCCGCTTTACAATTTACAGGTGGTTGACGACTTAAATTCAACATTTGCAAATGCCACCGGGTTCATTGTAGACTCAAAAAGTGTTTTCCAGCAACCTGCCAGTACAACGCTTTCAATCAATACAAGCTATAACGGTAGCTCGAACATCGATCTGTTGGATGGACCAGGCACCCTGCTTTTTGGTGAATCCGCAATTCTCAGATTTACGGTAACCGTGACTCCCGGCATCTTTGGAGGGCCTTACCTGAATTCGACTTTTGGCCTTGGCATTAGTCCGGCAGGAAGTTATCTTCTCAATACTGATCAGGTGGAAGTAACCTTCTTCGAAAATCCTGCTATCGAGATAACTAAAACGGTTGAAAGTGTTGTTGCCAACCCTGATGGTACCAACAGGGTAACATTCAGGCTGTCCATTGAGAATACCGGTGATGTGGGGCTTAATAACCTGGAGATTTTTGATGACATTGTCACACAGTTTGCTGGTCTGAGTCCGACAGATTTTGTTGCATCTGAAGGACTTTCCCTGGCTGTAAATCCTGGCTGGGATGGCACCGCTACTTCCAATATCCTGGCGCCCGGTCAGGCTTTTGACCCTGAAATACTGGACGATTATTTTGTATTTATTTCCTTCACTGTTACACCGGGTACTACAACTTCAAGGCTTAATGAGGCAACTGTCGGTGGTTTCGGGCCATTGGGCGCAAAAGCAACTTACACCGATGAGACTACAATTAATTTCCTCCTCCCCGGCATCAGTCTGGCCAAATCAATTACCAGTGGCAATCCTTACCTTGCCGTGGATGATGTAATTACTTACGATTATACGATTACAAACACCGGTGATGTGACTTTACCTGGTCCTTTCACAGTGGTGGATGACAAGATCGGCACTCTGACCAACTGTGCCGCCGGACCGCTGGCTCCGTTGGCGACTGTGGTTTGCACGGGGACCTATACTGTTACTGCTGACGACCTAATCAATGGTAGCGTTACGAACCTCGCCACAGCAACTACTTTTTATGGTGAACAAACCGTAACAAGCAATCAAGCTACAGCCACAGCGGTGGCGGGTAGCGCTGATCTGGCGGTACTCAAGGAAGTGGACAACAGCACTCCGAACGTTGGTTCGAATGTTACCTTCACCATTAGCATTACCAACAATGGGCCGGCAAACGCCACGGGAGTGGAATTAACAGATCTTTTACCCAATGGTTATTCATATGTGGGCAGTACAATCAGTCAGGGCACTGCCTATGTTCCCGCTACAGGGCTTTGGATAGTCGGCAGCCTTGCGGTTTCTGCCTCTGCTACCCTTACCATAACTGCATCAGTAATTGCACCCGGATCTGGAATCATCTATTTAAATACTGCCACTAAAACTGCATCCGATCAGTACGACCCCGATCCTGACAATGATGAAGATGACATATTTACTGTACCTATCATTGTTATTGTAGCCGACGATGACGATGCCAGCGGTACCCCGGTGAATGGTTATACCGGAGGCACGGCAGTTACTAATGTTCTGGACAACGATTTGTTGAACGGTGTGGCAGTCATTCCATCGGAGGTGGTGATCACAGCAGTGAGCGACCCGGCCGATGGAGTCACTTTAAACACGACGACAGGCGAAGTAACGGTTGATCCGGGCACGGCGGCAGGCACCTATTATATCACCTACGAGATCTGCGAAGCGCTGAACCCGGCGAATTGCGACCAGGCATTAGTCACGGTTGTTGTATCGGCAGCGCCGATCCTGGCCAATGCCGACTATGGCACAACGGTCAACGGCTACACGGGAGGAACATCCTTCACCAACGTATTGGGCAACGACCTTCTGAACGGCCTGGCAGTGATTCCATCGGAGGTGACGCTGACTACCGTCAGTTCGACCAGCGCGGGAGTGACCCTAAGCGGAACCAACGTGGTTGTTGCAGCAGGTACCGCGGCAGGGAACTACACGCTGATTTACAAGATTTGTGAGGTTCTTAATCCCACCAATTGTGATACGGCTATTGTTTACGTACCGGTATCTGCAGCTTCGATCGCGGCAAACGACGACGATGCCACAGGTTCTCCGGTGAACGGTTATACCGGCGGCACGGCAGTGAGCAATGTTCTGGACAACGATTTGTTGAACGGCGTGGCTGTCATTCCATCCGAGGTGGTGATCACCGCGGTGAGCGACCCGGCCGACGGAGTCACCTTAAACACGGTTACCGGAGAAGTAACGGTTGATCCGGGCACGGCGGCAGGCACCTATTATATTACTTACCAGATCTGCGAAGCGCTGAACCCGGCCAACTGCGATCCCGCGCTGGTCACGGTGGTGGTTTCTGCAGCCCCGATCCTGGCCGAGGCCGATTACGGCACAAGTGTTAACGGTTACCTGGGCGGCACAAGTTTCACC